>CAXTER010000100.1:0-16667 GCA_964243345.1 uncultured Armatimonadales bacterium | reverse complement strand
AAACTCTATGTCGGCAATCTGAGCTATCAGACCACCGATCAGCAGCTCCATGAGCTGTTCTCTGAAGCCGGCAACGTCGCTTCCGCACAGGTCGTCACCGACCGCTATACCGGCGAGGCACGCGGCTTCGGCTTTGTCGAAATGGCGACCGAAGACGAAGCGCAGCAGGCAATCGCCGCTATCAATGGCCGCAATGTCGGCGGACGCGCCCTCGTTGTCAACGAGTCTCGCCCGCGTGAAGGCGGGGGCGGCGGCAGCCGTGGCGGCTCCGGCGGCGGCGGCGGTTCCTACGGCGGCGGTGGCGGCGGAAGCCGCAGCGGCGGCGGTGGTTACGGCGGCGGCGGTGGTGGCCGCTCCGGCGGCTCCGGCGGCGGCGGCAGCCGTTACTAAGTCGTTACTATCGCTCACGAGGCGATAGCATCAAAAAAGCGCGGTGGAGACAGTGTCTCCGCCGCGCTTTTTTGTGCGTGAAGGGAGCCGTGGGTATGAAACCCACGGCTCCATTTGACACCCCTTCCCTGCCGGTGCTATAATGACAACGTGATTACCACCCAAGAACGCCGCATTGAAACAAAGCCCTGGGAACCCGATGGAAAAGGCCTGCTGCTGGTCGTTTCCGGCCCGTCGGCTGTGGGCAAAGATACGGTCTTGGACGCTCTGCTGTCTCTTTCTTCTCTGCCTTCTCCGGTGCAGAAATGCGTCACAACCACAACTCGCCCGCCGCGCCCCGGTGAAAAAGACGGCATAGACTACATTTTCGTGAGCGCAACTGAGTTCAATGAACTGGTGGCTCAGGATGCCTTACTGGAATACGCCGAGGTTCACGGCTACTACTATGGGACGCCGCACACTTACGTCACCAATGAGCGGGCGATGGGAACAGATGTCATTCTGAAGATTGACGTGCAGGGCGGACGAGCTGTCAAGCAGAAAGTGCCGGACGCCGTGCTGATCTTTTTGCAGCCACCCTCGCTGGAAGAGTTAGAGCGCCGCCTGCGCGGACGGGCCACGGAGAACGAAGAAGACATCGCCCGGCGACTGCTGAACGCACGCCGGGAAATGGCACAGCGGCCTCATTACGATTATGCAGTCACAAATGACGCCGTAGAAGACGCCGTAGACACGATTGTCGCTATCCTTCGCGCCGAACACTGCCGCATCCGTTTAGGGGCAATTAATGCCTGAGCTTGCCCCAAAGCGCGTGGTGCTGGGTGTTTCCGGATCCATTGCCGCCTACAAAGCCGCCGATTTGGCGAGCCAGTTAGTCAAAAGCGGCATTGAAGTCTTTCCCATTTTGACTGCCGGAGCCGCCCGGTTTGTCCAGCCGGCGACTTTTCGCGCCCTGACCCATCATCCCTGCCCGATTGATTTGTTCGAAGAGCCTTTTCCCGGCGAGATCGCCCATATCTGGCTGGCCCGGCACTGCGATTTGTTTGCCATTGTCCCGGCGTCCATGAATGTTATCGCCCGCCTCGCTAATGGCCTCGCGGAAGACATGCTGACGGCATCGGCGCTTGCCTGCACGGCCCCTATTCTCTTAGCCCCCGGTATGAATACCGGCATGTGGAACAACCCGGCGACGCAGAACAACTTAGCCAAGCTGCGCGACTACGGCTACTACTTTATTGAGCCGACCACCGGGCGCTTGGCCTGCCGCACGGAAGGTGTCGGACGCATGGCCGACGTGCCGACGATCTTTGCCGCCATTCAGGAGATGCTTGGCCGGCAGATGTCGCTGGCAGGAAAGCGCGTTCTCGTAACGGCAGGGCCGACCCGTGAGCCGGTTGACCCGGTGCGCTACCTGTCTAACCGCTCGTCAGGGAAAATGGGCTACGCGCTGGCGGAGGCCGCCCACCTGCGCGGTGCGGACGTGACTCTTGTGTCCGGTCCGACAGCGCTGGCCGCGCCGGGCGGCATGGAAGTCGTGCGCGTCGAAACGGCGGCGGAAATGGCGGACGCCGTGCTGTCGCGCTCGATGGCGGCAGATTACATATTCGCCGCCGCCGCCGTGTCCGATTACCGGCCTGCTGAGGTTGCCGCACAAAAGCTGAAGAAGACTGACGATGGCGGGGCAGCTCTGACGCTCACTCAGAACCCCGACATTTTGGCCGAGCTTGGCCGGCGCAAGTCTGTTGGTCAAACGCTGGTCGGCTTTGCCGCCGAAACCGAGCATCTTTTAGACCACGCTCGGCGCAAGTTGGTCTCCAAAAACTTAGACTGGATTGTCGCCAATGACGTGACGCAGGAAGGCGCTGGCTTTGACGGCGACACAAACATTGTGACTTTGCTTGGCGCTCAGGGGCAAGAAATCGCTCTGTCTTTGCTGACCAAGCGCGAAGTCGCCGAGCGTGTGCTGGATATGGTTAGCGATGCCCCTTAGCCCCCGGTAATGGGGGCTGGGGGTCTTAATCCTACTGCGCTGGGGCCACAGCGGAGCCGTCTGGCAGAGCAGCCGGCGGACCTGTCAAAAGCTCCATTGTATATTTCATCTGCATCTGCATTTTCATTGCCGACGGCACGCCGGGGAGGGCGGTTCCGTCGGCGGATTTTTCGGCGGTCATCAGCAGGTCGGCGCTGCATGTGCCTGTCATGCTTTTCAAGACGCCGGCAGACATATCAAAAACCTGAGAGATGTTTCCTGTGACCGGCCCCTGCATTGTCATCGGCAGCCCCGCCGCCGCAGGCTTATTAATTGTTCCGTTTTGCTGGGTTTGGATGCTCGCCACAGTCGCGCCGTTCTTTTGGTCCAGGCTTGCCAGCGTTGATTTTGAGTCCAGATCAACTCCCATTCCTGGAATTGTGCCGGTCGTATTCCAAGTGTCACCAATTTTAGTCGGTCCCTGCGGCAAAGCCACAGTGCTGCCGAGGCTGCCCGATGCTCCTTTGCTGAGGTCCATACCGCTGAGAGCCGGGGCCTCTGTGGATAAAATTTTGCCGCTCGGCAGCATGACCTGAGTAAAGGACTGCTTCGCTTTTTCTTGCTGGTCTTCCGACATTGGAACTTCCTGACCGTTACGAAGGGAACGAACTGACAGAATTTGAGTGGTAATTGTTGCCGCGCCGTCGGAAGGCCGAATAGACTTTACCGTCTGCCGCATCGTCGTTTGAGTCGTCATGCTGATTGGGACACCTGCTCCAGTCTGCCCGGTATCCATCAGCATGTTCATTTCCATTTTGTATGTGTAGAAATGCACTTGCCCGACGGCGAACTTGTAGCGGAGCGTGACCGCAGGCGCGGCAGGGGTCGCGGCGGGCGGCGGCGCGGTGGGAACAGCCTGGGAGAAGGCGGGCGTACTGAGAGCGAGCGCGGCTGCGAAAAAAAGTTTACTGTTCATCTTAGAATTCATGAGGTCTCCTTTGCCGCTTGAAAGCGGAAGTAGTTGTCGCCGATCTTGATTTCGTCGCCAGTGTTCAGGATAGCACGCTGAACGCGCGTGCCGTTGATATAAACGCCGTTTGCGCTGCCTAAGTCTGTCAGCGTAAATTGTCCCTGGCTGTCCCGCAGCAGCCGGGCGTGGCGGCGAGAGACGGTGTTTTCGGCCAGGACTATTTCGTTGTCCCCGTCCCGCCCGACTGTCACGTCTCCGTCGGTCAGCGAGAACGTGCTGCCGGCGGCGAGGCCCTGCAAGCCCAGCAGCGCGGGAATATCCGATAGGGCAAGCTCCGGGCCGCGTCCCAGCCGGGCGGCGGACAGCGCGGGCGGCAGGCTTGCCTCTTCGGGTATTGGCTCCGGTGCACGCTTTTCCGGTGCATAGGTCGGCGGCTCCGCCGGTGCGTCGTCTTCGGCGGCAAGCGCCGCCGGGTCCGCCACTTCCACCCCTAAGCGCCGGGCAAGAACTCGCAGCGGTTCGCCGCGTGTTCGGTACAAATGCAGCACGACCCAGCCGACCCCGGCTGCCAGCAGCAGGCTGAACAGGCCGGTGAACAACTGCCCGACTAGATTTCCTTTGTCGTTTGGCTTTTCGCTGTCTTGACTGACGGCACTCGGCGGCGCTGCGAACGCAGCCGCCGGAGCCGGGGCGGAAACCGGGCGAAAGTCGGACAGTGCCAGGGCAATCGGCAGCGGCGCTCCGCTGAGGCCGATAGACACTTGATGCGAGGCGACTTCGCCGGTGTGCGCGTCCATGACAAACAGCTTGTCCCCGGTCGTCACCGGCGCGGCGATCTGCACCGTCTTTTTGTGCGTGACCGTGACCGGCATCGTCCCTACCGGGCCATCTTTAGACTGTACCCAGTACGAGTAGGAGTCAGCACTCGGCAAGGTCAGGGAAAGCGGCGCAGGAGCCGCCTGAGCGACAGCCACAGTCACGAGAAGAAGCAGGCAAAAGGCAAATTTCGTCATAAATTAGGAAGCCTCAGCATAGATTAGGAAGCCTCAGCATGGCAGCGGGCAATAGCGGCGGGCAGGTGGTCAATCAAATCCGTGGCGATGAGGCCCGCAGGCCCGCCCAAAGCGGCGGCGGCTAAATCGCCTGCCAGCCCGTGCAGGTAGGCTCCAGCAGATGCCGCCTCCCAGGGAGCAATTTCAGAGCCGAGCAGCGCGGCCAGGTGGCCGGTTAAAACGTCCCCGGACCCGCCCGTCGCCATGCCGGGATTGCTTGTGGTATTGACAGCTAAACGCCCATCGGACGATGCGATTAGTGTCCGTGCACCTTTTAATAATACCGTGCAGCCATAGTTCTGCGCTGCATGCTCCACCGCCGCGCGGCGGTCGGCCTGCACGGCCTTTGTGTCGGTTCCCAGCAGCCGCCCCATTTCGCCAGGATGCGGGGTCAGCACCGTTGCCGCCGGCCTTGACTTGACTAAAGATGCGCCGTGGCCGTGTTCTTTCGCCAGGCAGTTCAGGGCGTCGGCGTCAATGACGAGCGGCACCGGGCAGCGCGAGATGAACTCCCGGACAAATGCCCGCAGGCCGCTGTTTTCGGCCCCGCCCAGCCCCGGTCCCAGCGCGGCGGATGTTCCCTTAGCGGCGAGTTTCAGCGCGGCGTCTACCGCGTCTACGCCGAACGTGCCTTCGGAAGTTTCCGGCAGTCCTTTTGTCATCACGACCGGGCTGACCCGCGCCATCAGCGCGTTCTGTATGCCGGCGGGAACGGCCAGCGTCACCAGCCCCGCCCCGGTTCGCGCCGCTGCTTCGGCGCTTAAAGCCGGCGCTCCGGCGAAGCCTGCGGACCCGGCGAAGACCGTGACATGGCCGAACTTGCCTTTGTTGCTGTCCCGCCCGTTGACCCGCGCCGGCAGCCAGCGAGTCACGTCAGACGCTTCCGTTGCGAATACTTTGACATCGTCCGCCGCCATGACCTCGCGCGGCATCCCAATGTCGGCGACTACCAGTTCCCCGACATATTCTGCGCCGGGATAAACCATCAGCCCGATTTTCGGCAGCGCGAACGTCACCGTGAGCGCTGCCTTAACGCACGCGCCGCCGACTTCTCCGGTATCGGCGTTGAGGCCCGACGGCACATCCACGGAGATAATCGGGCAGCCGTCATCGTTCATCGCGCTGATTGTTTCCGCCAGGACGCCTTCAATGCCGCCCTTGATGCCGGTGCCGAGCAGCGCGTCTACAATCAGTTCCGCGCCCCGGTAGACATCCGGGAAAAGGCGCATATCCAGCCCAAACGCTTGTGTCAGCGCGTAGTTTACGGCGGCGTCGCCGTGATAGTCCTCCGGGTCAGCCGCCAGATGCACTGAGATTGACGCGCCAAACCGGGTCGCAAGATGCCGGGCAATGGCGAGGCCGTCGCCGCCGTTGTTGCCTTTGCCGCAAACTACCGCAATGCGCTTGCCTTTGAGTGGTCCGTAGCGCTCGGCAATAACTTCCACGACTCGCAAAGCGGCGTTTTCCATCAGCACAATGCTGGGAACGCCGTAGTCTTCAATCGTGCGCCGGTCCATTTCGCGCATCTGCGCGGCGGTGGTTAATTTGAGCATGAGTCAGTCCTTATGTAAACACACCTGAAATCCATTCGCGTTCTGCGGCACCAATCGGTAAAACAGACGCGGCCCCGGCATTTTCTTCCACCTGCGCCGGTGTCTTTGCACCGGCCACCACCGAAGCGACAGACGGGTCATCCAGCACGAAGCGCAGGGCGGCCTGCGCCGGTGTTCTCAGTCCCGCATGGCATAGAAAACCCAGGCGTCCGGCAGTCTCGGTCATAGCCGACACATACTCACGCGGCAGTGCGGCCCGAATGTCGCCGTCGGCAAAAGAAGCATCAGGACCATGTTTGGCCGTCAAAAAGCCGTTCGCCAGCGGCTCGCGGGCCAAAATACCGACACCGCGCTTTTGGGCCAGCGGCAGCAGCGCGGTTTGTGCGCCCTGGTAAAAGACGCTGTATGCGACTTCCAGCACGTCCACCGGCAAACGGTTTTGCAGCAGCCAGACGCCGTCCTCCGGCTCGGCGACCGACACGCCGTAAAAGCGCAGCTTGCCGGAGCGCCTGAGTGCGTCCAGCGTGTCCCACACTTTCCAGCGGTCGAGTTCTTCAACGGGCGGGTTCATCAGCAGAAACACGTCTAAAGTCTCGCGCCGCAGACGCATCAAACTTTGCTGAACCGCGTGGGCTAATGCTAGTGGTGTCCAGTCCTGTTCCAGCGTCTCGTCGCGGCGGTAAAAGTTAATGCCGGCCTTAGTCACGACAACAGGGGGTGGGCCGGGCCACTCGGCGAAAACTTCACCCAGCAGCGCCTCAGAGTGGCCGTGGCCGTAGACATCCGCTGTGTCAAACAGCGTGATGCCCAGCGCCAGCGCTTTCCAAATGGCGGCGCGGGAAACAGCGTCATCGGTGTCGCCATAGGAATTGCCGAAGCCGTTGCCGCCAATGGCCCAGCCGCCGAAGCCAAGCTCCGAGACGCGCATGCCGGTCTTCCCCAGCCGCCGAGTTTTCATAGAGCTGCGCTACTTCATAGAATGGTTAGGAGGCCGCGCCGAACGGCTTTTTGGCTTTGAGCTTTTCTTCCAGACGCCGGGCTTCCGCGCGTTCGGACAAATACGCTTTGGCATCAAAATTGGGGAACTTGCCGCCTAAAGCCAGCGCGACATCGTCCGGCAGCGGCAGGGCAGTGATTTCATTCAGAAAACCCGCGTCCTGACTCTGAATGGCAGCCAGGTACAGCATTGCGCTGTCAAACAGCGTTTTGGTGTTCTGCGGTGCGTTCGGCGTCTGCGCCCGCAGGCTGACCCCATGCCGGAACGCATAGAGGCACAAAGTTTTGTAGCGGTCGAGTGAGTTCATCCTGCCCCCTGTTAATACACGGTTCAGTATACCCGCTGTTGGCGGATTGCAGATGAAGGAGAAGAAAGGCAAACGAAGAAGGCAAACGAAGAAGGCAAACGCGGGGGTCTGCCCCTACACGCGGGCGGATTGAAGACGGGTATCCGGCTCCGCATCAATACTGCGCCCGGCACAGCGGGCGCGTTTGTTGCGGTACATTTGGTGGTCGGCGATTTCGACCAAATCGGTCTCGGACTGGGAGTCCTGCGGATACAGCGCCAAGCCGATGCTGGCCCCGGCGCCGGCGGCAGAGAACTCCGGGTGGACCGCGACCTCAGCCTCAATGCCGCGCTGCAAGCGGGCCAAAACCGCTTCGGCCTGCGGGCGGTTCAGACCTTCCAGCGCCAGCAGGAACTCATCGCCAGAGCGCCGTCCGACAATGTCGCCTTTGCGGGCATGAAGGCGGCAGGCTTCGTCGACGACGCGCAGCAGCTCGTCGCCCGCCGCATGGCCGAAGCGGTCATTGACCCGCTTGAGGCCGTCCACATCCAAAAACAGCAGGGCGAACGGCTGCTGTTTTTGGATGTGCTGGTGCAGGTAGCGAGTAGTCTTTCGCCAGGAGGCCAGCCCGGTCAGCGTATCGGACTCCGCGTGGTGCGACGACTCCAGCCTTTCGAAGTAGTTGTTGCCGCTCATGAGAAGTGCTTCATAAATGAGCGCCGTCAGCGGCACGGTCGCCCAGCCCCACTGCACCCAGAACAGCAGCGCGACCAGACCGCCCAGACTTTCCACATAATCAAAGAACGAAAACATCGGGTCAAGCAAAGTCTGCCGCAGCGGGACAGCGCTGCGCGTATGCAGCAGCAGCGCCGTGTAAGGCCGGTTGATCAGCTCGGTTGTAATCAGCAGAATGGCGCAGACTGGCAGCAGAACTGCCAGGGGATGCAGAAAAAAAGTCGCGCAGTCCGCCGGTGCGAGAACCGGAATTCCGCCCATCTTCTGGTACAGCCAGCCTCCCAGCCAGTACAGCGACGGCAGGTAAAAGAAATTGGAAAGCGGCGGCAGGAAGTTTGTCCGGTACATCCGCCAGTGAACCGGCACCATGACCGCCGAGGCCAGCAGGCTGACCGCAAGCACGGTTGCCGGCCCGCCGTGCAGCAGTGCCACCAGGATAAGAGCATCCCCAGACGCTTGGTGCAGAGACGGCTTGCCGTCTACCGCCCGCAGCATGACCACCGCCCGCAGGTTCAGAAGCACAATCACGGCACTTAACAGAATGGTCTCCGGCCACGATATTTCCCAAAAATGCCGCGTCAGAACCGACACGCAGACGTACCCTCCGCCCAGCAAAGCGGCCCATCGCAGCAGCAGGTAGCATTGGTTTTTAGAGAGCAGGGGCAGCATATCCCCTTGATTATCGGCAATCGCCCTCCAAGTTTGCAGGAAAAACTTTGTCTGACACTCGGTTTGATCAAGTCCGGCACTCTTAGCAGTGAACTGTAAACTCCTGAACGGCATAATCAAAACGTCAGGCAAACCATCAAAGTAATCAAGTGTCGGACAAATCCTTTGCACTCGACAAAGGCAAACCACGCGAAAGCGCGGGACGCAAAGCTACGGGCCTTCCTTTTCGCGAAATCGAGAGATGGCCGCCGGGCCGCCGAACTGCGGCGATTACGAAGGAGTATCTTGTGAAACAAAATCTCGGACATTCAGACGGCAAGCATTCAAAAATTGTTGTCCTCACCAGCACAGCGGCAGCGCTGCTCGGCCTGGTCCCGCTTGCAGCCGCCGCCGCTCAGGTCCACACGGCGAAAGCCGATGCGAAAGTCGGGCAAATGCTTTCGGCCAAGCCCACGCACGGAAACTGCGCCGTGATCGCCAAAATTGACGGCGGCCTTTCCCAAGCGCAGCAGAAAGAACTTGCGGGGCTGGGGGCCGACATCACCCGGCATCTCGGCTTTATCCACTCGGTCGCGCTCACCCTGCCCGCGCACAATCTCAGCAGGCTGGCGGCGCTGCCATTCATCACGCATCTGTCGTATGATGGAACCATTAGAAAATGCGACGCCTTTACCGTCGGCTCCAGCGGCGCAGGCTATGCCTACCAGCAGTACGGCCTCACCGGTGCCGGGGTCGGCGTCGCCGTGCTGGACAGCGGCATTCGCATTACTTCTGCCGACCTCCAAGACCCGGCTACCCTCTCGAACCGCGTTCGAGCAGAGCAATGCTTCGTCGCAAACACTTCCAGCCCCAATGACCAGTGCGGCCACGGCACCCATGTTTCCGGCATTATCGCCGGCGATGGCGCAGCTTCGACCGGATCGCAGTACACGCAGACATTTTACGGCATCGCCCGGCGGGCGAGCCTCATCAATGCGCGGGTGCTGGATCAAAACGGGCAGGGCAGTGTCAGCAGCGTCCTAGCCGGCCTGCAATGGGTTGTCGCCAACAAGGCCGCCTATAACATCCGGGTCGTGAATATGTCGCTTGGACACCCGGTCAGCGAAAGCTACACGACCGACCCGCTCTGCCAGGCCGTCGAAGCGGCCTGGAAAGCCGGCATTGTGGTTGTCTGCGCGGCGGGGAACGACGGGCGCGAGAGCACGGTCAGCACATCCGGCGCACCCAACGAAGGCTGGGGAACCGCTTACGGCTCCATTCAATCGCCGGCAAACGACCCGTATGTCATCACGGTCGGCGCAACCAAGTCAATGGACGGCATCCGGGCCGACGACCGCATTGCCACATATTCCAGCCGGGGGCCAAGCCCTTTAGACCTTGTTCTGAAGCCTGACATTGTTGCGCCGGGCAATAAAGTGATCTCGGTACTGGCCGACGGATGCACCTTGTTTAACTGGGGGCCGAGCGTCGGTGACGGGCTGCCGATGTCTCAGTATGCAAGCACGAATTGGAACGGCATGTCTCGGAATTACTTTGTTTTGTCGGGGACTTCCATGGCAACGCCGGTTGTTGCGGGCGCAGCGGCCCTGCTGCTGCAAGCCAGTCCCAATCTGACCCCTGACACCGTAAAAGCCCGGCTGATGGCTTCCGCCGACAAATGGCTGGATCCCAGCGGCAATGCTGATCCGCTGACTTACGGCGCGGGCTATCTGGATATTCCAGCCGCGCTTGCGTCCACCGTCACGCCGACAAAGTCTGCCCTCAGCCCGCAGCTGACCCTGAGCGGCAGCGGCACCATTACCATCAGCACAAACGTCATCGGCAGCGTGAATGTCTGGGGCAGCAAAGCGATTACCGGAGTCAGCACGGTCTACGGCAGCAAGGCAGTCACCGGGGTAAACACTCTGGCAATGAGCAAAGCCGTCACCGGCGTCAGCACCATCTACAGCAGCAGTGTCTGGTCGGACAAGACCATTTGCGGCTCCAGCACAGCAGCGGACGTTGACTTGTCCAATGTTGTTTTACAGGGCGAATAAAATCGCAGGGCGAGTAATTTTTATCGACCCATCGAAAAAAGCAGGCTGAACAGTCTGCTTTTTTTGTGTCTGCGCCGATACTTTTGCAGGAAATCCGATGCGCCGCGCCGAAACAAGCGGTCATGACCAAGTCTTCCTTGACTAAGAACACCTTGACGCGCCGCGATCTGGCACGGCAGGCTTTGGCCGGGACTGCCGGCCTTCTGCTGACAGCCGCCGCCCTGCCGGCCCGCGCCCAGGTCGTTGATCCCGCGCCCGCCGTTCCACCGCCTATCCCAACACAAGGCCAAACTCCTATGACATCACCCGCAGCCGAGCCAGCAACCGAAGGCTCACTTTTGACCCAAACCGTGCCGCTTGCCGCCGGCTACGCGCTGTCTGAGACGCAGACCAAAGAAGTTGCCGCCCAGCTTAAAGACTACCCCGGCGGCTTCGCCAAAGCCCGCGCTTACGCGCTGCCGGACGACATCGGTCCGGCATTTGCGTCTCTTGCGCCGTTGCGAAAGGAGCGCGTCAAATGAGCGCTGCCCCGCCCCCGCCAATGAGCGATATTGAACTCGTGTTCGCCACAGTGGCCGAGCAAAGTGACGCCCTGCACAAAAAGCAGACCACATCGGTTGCGCTGACGACGCTGTACTTGGACCGGCTGGAAAGGCTAGGGCCGGGGCTTGGCGCAGTCGCCCATGTGACGCGGCCTCTTGCGCTGGTGCAGGCAGCGGAGGCCGACAAAGAGCGGGCCGCCGGCAAAGTGCGCGGCCCGCTGCACGGTATCCCGTTCGGCGTCAAAGACCTGCTGGCGACGGCAAACGACCCGACCGAATGGGGCAGCCCGGCGCACAAAGGCCAAGTCTTTGATTATGATGCGTTTGTCGTGGAGCGCCTGCGCGACGCCGGCGCGGTGCTGCTTGGGAAGCTGGCAATGGTGGAGCTTGCCGGCGGCGGCGGCTACCGCTACGGCAATGCGTCGTCTACGGGTCCCTGCCGGACACCCTGGAACCCGGACCACTGGGCGGGCGGGTCGTCTTCCGGGTCAGGCTCGGCCACGGCGGCAGGATTAGTCGGCTTCGCCATTGGCTCCGAGACCTGGGGCAGCATTGTGTGTCCGGCGTCGTTTTGCGGCGTGTCCGGCCTGCGCCCAACCTTTGGCCGGGTCAGCCGGCACGGCGCGATGGCTTTGTCCTATACAATGGACAAGCTCGGCCCGATGGCCCGCTCGGCGGAAGACTGCGGCCTGATTTTGGACGCCATCTCCGGCGAAGACCCACAGGACGCGACAACATCCGGGCATAGCCATTTCCATCACAGCAGGCCGCGCAGCATAAAGGGAATGCGTCTCGGCGTCATCCGGCCCGACTACCACGGCAAGGACAAGCACGGTAAAGCCCAGCCGGAAACGGAAACTGCGTTTGAGGGAGCATTGGGCGTTTTGACCGGCCTCGGCGCGACCCTCACCGATGCCGCTTTGCCGGAAATTCCAATGAGCGAGGCTGCCGGGACCATTATCAGCGTCGAAGGCGCGGCGGCCTTTGAGACGGTCATTCGAGACCAGCCGCGCCTGGCAAAACTGGTAGACGCCGAGCAGCAGGGCGGCCTGCTGGCGGGCCTCGTCATTCCCGGCGTAGACTATCTGCGGAGCCTCAGAATCCGCACCGCCGCCCAGCGGGCAATGGCCGAATTTATGACCCACTACGATGCGTTAGTCGCGCCGGGAATGCTGCAAGTCTCCCTGCCGCTCTCCGACAGTCTGGACGACTACTTTGCCGGCAGCGATAAAGGCCTCGGCGGCATGGGCAACCTGTGCGGCCTGCCCGCGCTGTGCGTCCCGATGGGCTTCGGCCCCGGCCACCTGCCGCTCGGTTTGCAGTTCGTCGGCGCGGCCTACGACGAAGAAACTTTGCTGTCGCTCGGCATCGCTTATCAAGGATTGACCGACTGGCACCGCCAGCGCCCACCGGGGGTATATGGAAGCTGACTGAACACGGGGCTGAACCCCCGTGCTTCAAACAAGCAAATCCCCGCCTGCGCGGGCAGAAGAACGGCCCCCGAAAAGAACTCTTCGCCCGCGCAGGCGGGAGCTTGCACTTTTGAAGCACGGGGGTTCAGCCCCGTGTCCCTCCCCGTGTTTCTTCCCGCACAGCTTCCATCAGCCCTGCCTCATCTTCAACTGCCATTTCAATCCGAAGCGCGTACAGCGGCAGCACTGTCTTTGCTGAGAACGGCCACTTGACCGCGTCTTTTTCCGTCATCACCAGTGCTGATGCTCCAGCCCTGACTGCTTCCCGAACGACCGCTTCCGCCTCTGCTAGGCGAATGGCATGATGGTCTGCCCAAGCTTTTTGGTACACGATATTTGCCTTCGTGCTGCGGGTCAGCGTGTCCACAAACGACTGCGGCTGCGCGATGGCGGACACGGCGGCAACCGGCATTCCCGACAAGTGTGAAAGCGGCAGAAGCGGCGGGGAAAGCGCGTTAGCAGGGACCAGCCCAGACGCCTGATGATCGGCGAAGAACAGCCGGGCGTTCGGCGCAAGGCCGGCCACTGCCGCCGTCAGCTTCCCGCGCTGCGCCGAAGACAGCACCGCGGACCGCGTGGCAACTACCAATTTGGACCGGCTTAGATGCCGCTTCGGCTCCCGCAAGAGGCCACGCGGCAGGGGAAAGCCGTTATCAAATGGACGCCGTGCGTCCAGCAGGACGATGTCTAAGTCCCGCGCCAATTGCCAGTATTGAAAGCCGTCGTCCAAAACCAGCACGTCCAAGTCAAACTGTCGCAGCGCTTCGCGCCCGGACAGCCGCCGGTCTTTGCCGACCAGCACCGGCACACCGGGCAGTGTCAGCGCCAGCAGAACCGGCTCATCCCCGGCGTCTTCGGCAGGCAGCAGAACCCGCCCCTCGGTTCCCGACACCAGCCGGACGCTTTGGCTTTGTCCACCATGTCCCCGGCTTAGAACCGCCACCCGCTTGCCCTGACTGACCAAACGGCGGCACAAAAACTGGGTCATCGGCGTCTTCCCCGTCCCGCCGACAGAGAGATTACCGATGCTGATAATTGGAATTGGCAGCCGCCCGCGCCGCCTTAGCCCCACCCGCTCAGCAAGCAGATACGCTTCCAGCCCGGCATCGTACAGCGAAGCCAGCCCACCCAAAACGCCCCGCGTGATGTCTGCGCTGAGGCCAGTCCGCCCTGGCTCACCGATAGTTTCTAAGATGTACGATTGCAGACTGCTGATCGTATACTCCGTTCTGTCAAGGCAGCGTAATGACGCAAGAAGCCACGGAACAAAGAAGCCACGGAATAAATTCCGAGGCTGACAAGTTTCCAGTGTCGAAGCGACACAAGATTAGAGCGGGGAATTCTGCCGAGCCTTCTTAACGTCGCTTCGACGGTGGGCAATTTCCAGCCACGGGTTTTAACCCGTGGCTCTTCCTCTACTCGGCTAACATGGGACAAGAATTGTCATACCAGTCCAAACGGCTGTTGACCGAGAGTTCCGCTTCTGGGTCTAGGGACAAGTCCGAAAAAACACGCTGGGCCATTGCGCGAACTTCCAGCAGAACTGGTTCTAATACATCCCAGCATTGTCCCTCTGACTCTTCTTCCCAACCGGGCGATATTGAGTTGTGCGTAAATTCCGCAATGTTCGGATAAACGAAATCTGCGGGGTTACAGATACGTTCATCTTGATCCTGCCAATTGTCTGCTCCTTCTAAAGTACCTGATGCTCTCAAGCGCTCACGCCGGGTTTCAACTTGCCTGTCTCGGAACGCAATCATAGCGTCAGAGTTTTCCCTTGTGTCAAAACTTACTGCACTTGTCGCAGCTGCCGGGTCAGTCCAAACATTGAGGGTGTAAACAGTGACGTTCGGAGCTTTACCGCTGAAATTCGTTTTTGCTTCGGCCAGCAGCGCGGCAATCTCATCCAAGTATGCCAGGCGATCAAAGTTGTCCATAATTGAAGTTTAACTAAACAATCATTATCAACGAGAGGAGTTAGTTCCTTCGCTACTGCGGGATTTTAAGTGAGGGGACAGGGCAGCGGCAGTCGCGCCGGCTTCCAGTTCGGCTTGGCGCTCCAGAGCGTCAATAGCTGCGCCGATGCGGTCGGCCCACAGCTTTTGGTCTTCTTCGCTTTTGGCGTCAGCGGGAATGTAGATGGGGTCGCCGTAAATCCAGACGGCGCGGGAGAAGGGGCGCGGAACGAGGTAGCCGTCCCAGGAGCGGGACAGCTTGCGGGGGTAGGCGCTGATGCCGGCGGGGACAATCGGCGAGCCGCTTTTTTGGGCCAAAAAGATTGCGCCGGGCTGGACTACATGGCTGGGGCCGCGCGGGCCGTCGGGAGTGAATGCCAGGGTCGCACCCTTTTTGAGGTGCTTGGTGACGGCAAGCGCCGCCTGCACTGCGCCGCGAGCCGACGTTGACCCACGCACGGTTTGCCAGCCGAAGCGCTTGAAAATCCGGTCCTGATACTCACCGTCCCGCGACGTGGAAATGATCGCCCAGTAGCCGCGCTTGCGAAACCGCGAGATCGGCAGCATGGTCCGCCCGTGCCAGGTGACCAGAATCAGACCCTGACCGGTCTCCTGAAGCGCACGCACTCGGTCTTCGCCGACCACACGCAGGCGCACAGTCAGCGTCAGAAGGCGCACAAACCAGTAGACCAGAAATGAAACAAGGCGGTACTTCATGGCGTTGCATCAGAACAGAACGACGTAAGCTACGGAAGAGTCGCAGCTTTCAAGCTAGGGTCCAGGCGATCCTCACCCGCCTCTCCATTTTCATCCTCGGCATCCGGCTTCTCCCACGGATACTTTTTCTCGTGGAACCGCTCGTATAGATGCCGATACAGACCGTCCGGCAGGCGCATCAGGGCATCGTGCGTGCCGCTTTCGACAATCTCGCCCGCCTGCATGACAAGAATTTTGTGCGCGTTCTGAATGGTAGACAGCCGGTGCGCGATGACGAGCGTGGTCCGCCCGCGCATCAGCGTTTCTAAGGCTTCCTGAACGATCTTCTCCGATTCGGCGTCCAATGACGATGTCGCCTCGTCTAAGATCAAAATGCGCGGATCTTTTAAGAGGGCGCGGGCAATGGAAACACGCTGCCGCTGACCGCCGGACAACTGCTTGCCGCGCTCGCCGACCAGGGTGTTGTAGCCGTTCGGCATGACCGCCGGGTCGGAAATGAATGAGTGAGCGTTTGCCGCGCGGGCCGCCGCTTCAACCATGGTATCAGTCGCCAGCGGGTTGCCGTAAGCGATGTTGTCCCGAATTGTGCCGCCGAACAGCACGGTCTCCTGCGGAACAATGCCGATCTGACGCCGCAGCGACGTGAGAGTCACTTGCCGAATGTCATGCCCGTCCACGCGGATTGTACCCGCCTGCGGGTCGTAAAAGCGCGGAATAAGGTCAGCCAGCGTACTCTTGCCCGCACCGGACAGTCCAACCACAGCAACGACTTCGCCGGGGTGCATTGTAAACGAAATGTCCCGCAGCACCGGCGTTTCCGGGTTGTAGGCAAACGCGACATGCTCAAACTCAACGGTGCCGTCTACCTCGTGAAGCACAGTCGCTCCCGGCACGTCCTGAATCTCCGGCGACACGTTCAGAACCTGCTCAAAAATACGCCCGGCCCCGGCTTGGATTTGCTCCCAGACGATTTTGACGTTGCCAAGCGAACTGACGCCGTTGGCGATCCGATTGACGAGCAGAATAAACGCGCCCAGCAAGCCGATTGTGAGTGCGCCTGTGATGACTTCATGCCCGGCGACCCAGAGCGCAAGCGCGATGCCGGCAGCGCCCAGCAGGTCTGTGGCCGGCTTGATCTTGGCACCCTGCCGCGTGACCGCCATTGCCCGGTTTTTTGCTTCCTGGTTTTCCGCGCCAAAGCGGCGCACTTCCTGCGTCTCCGCCGAGAACGACTGAATAATGCGTATCCCGTTCAATGTCTCTTCCATGATGCTGTTGACATCCGCCAGCTTGTCCTGCGTCCGCATCGTCATATTCCGAATAA
>CAXTER010000099.1:0-17001 GCA_964243345.1 uncultured Armatimonadales bacterium | reverse complement strand
TTCCAGCAGGCCCGGCAGATGGGCAGCAGCGACGCCGAATTTTTCAACAATGTTGGGGCGGCGCTGGCCCGGCGCGGGGCCCAGGCGCAGGCATTAGAAATGTTTGTCCGCGCCGCACAGCTCAGTATCAGCGCCGTGCCGCCCGCCGCAAACCAGGCCCACCTGTTTGTCGAGAGCGGCGCGGACCCGGACCCAGACGCGGCTCTTGCCGCCATTGCCGAGCTTCGGCGGGCGCTGAAGCTTGAGCCGAAGAACCCGGTCCTGTACAGCCGCCTCGCGCTTATTTTGTGCCGGGAGCGCCGCTACGAGGAAGCCGAGCCGCAGTTCCGGCAGGCGCTGGCGCTGGGAGGAAACAGCGCCGCGCTGGCGGATGCCCACAACAACCTCGGCCTGGCGCTGACCCTCTGCGGCGACGGCGGGAACGCCGAGTTTGAAGCGGCCCTGCAAAGCGATCCTTATCATGCGCCGGCGCTGGTCAATCTGGCGACGGCCCAAATGCAAAAAAACGGCAGCCAGGACGCGGAAAAAGCGGAAATTGAAAAGCTCGCCCGCGCCGCCCATCTTGACCCGGCAAGCGCGGGCGCACGGGCGGGCTACGGCTACGGCCTGTGCCATCTCGGCGCGGTCAATGACGGCATCCTGACGCTCAAAGAAGCCATTGACATTAACTCCCGCTTGTGGGAAGCGTGCTATAATCTCGGCAAAGCGTATGCCGATGCCGGCGCTCTGGAAAGCGCGGAGCGCTATGCAGGCCGCGCCTTGCAGTTCAGCAAAGTGTCGCCGGAACTGCTGAGCCTGCTCGGCGTCATCAAAACCCAGCAGCGTCTGCTCCCGCAGGGAGTCGCCTACTTCCAATCCGTACTTAAGCTTTGGCCGCGCTCGGCGGAGGCGCACACGAACCTCGCGATTGCACTGGGGCTGTCCGGCGACTTCACAGACGCCGCCCTGCACCTCAAGACCGCCGGGCAGCTCAATCCAAAGGACGCTCAAATTCCCGCCCAGATGGGCTGGCTGCATCTGCGCCGGGAAAGCATCACCGCCGGGCTGGAAGAGCTGGGGGTGGCGCTGAAACTGGACGCGCATATTCCGGAAGTCCACAACAATTACGGTGTCTGCCATATCGCCATCGGCAAGCCGGAGCTGTCGTTCCCCAATTTCTCGCGCACTCTTGAGCTGCGCCCGGATTTTCATGCAGTTCATTACCAGTGGGGCTACGCCCACGCCCTGCTGAAAAACCAGGCGGCGGCAATGCGCGAGTGGGACCTGTGCGTGCGCTATGAGCCGGGCAATGCCGACTGCTACTCTAACCGGGGCATTATTTTCTACCAGCAGGGAAAACTGGACGAAGCCATTGTTGAGTTCCGCCACGCGGTCACGCTGCGGGACACGCGCATGGAAGATTTTTCGAATTTGGGCCTGGCGTATGCGAAGGCCGGTAAGGTGCTTCAGGACGCGGCAAAGATGTCCAAGAAAACAAACGATCCGCGCTGGAAGCAGGCGCTGGAGCGGCACAAGCAAGCGATTGACATGTTTGACCGCGCCCTCCTGCTTGACCCGCGTAATGTCATGCTCCATTCCAACCGGGGCCTCGCCTGCTTTTTTGCCAGCCTGCCGGAAGAAGCCATGAAAGAATGGGGCCACGTCTCAAAAATTGACCCGGCTTATGCCAACCGGCGCGGCAAGCGCCTTCAGTCGGAATACGATGACTCGCAGATCGCTTTCGTTCCGTTTTCCGTTCCCGAACGCGCCCTGCCGATCCCGCCCAAGACCGCCGGCTTTCTGCCGCACTACCTGGCCGGCTACGATACGGAAGACTGGGATTTGATTTATAGTGATCCGGCCCTCGCGCACTTTGCAGACCTGCGCCGCGACCTGCGCCGGATTGACCGCGCCCTCGCTGCCCAGGGCGGAAAGTAAGACATCAAAAAACGGCCTCCCTGCACTCTGCATGGGGGCCGCTTTTTGACGGTCTATAGAAACGGGCCGGGCCGGCCACGGATGGGGGGGAAGAGCGCTCTTCTGTCGCCGTTGACATCTGCGCTCTTCCCATTTCTTACGACGCCTCAGCGCTTGTCTTTGTTCCCGCCGTTTTCTGCGCCGTGATGCTGTCCATCCGCAGGGCTTTCAACGCGAGTTCCAGCGCCAGCTGCGTGTCCGGCGTTTCCGCCAGGCCGCCGGGGCTTTGCCAGCGCTCCGTGAGCTTCACCAGCCGCTTTTCGGCGTATTCATCCGCCCAGCGCTCGATCTTCTGCTCCACCAGCGGCGCTTTTCGGGGCGGGGCGGCACGCTTGTTCAGGAACCGAGTCACATGATGCCCGACTTCGTGGAACAGCGTGTAGGCCAGATGCAGGCGCAGGGCAAACCGCCGCACTTCCCCCGGCAGCCCCAGCAGGGGCATGACATGGGGCCGGGCGTACAGCTCAATACCGACGCCCCGGTGGTCCTGCCGCCAGATGCCCAGTGCCTTCCCGCGCGGGTCTTCATCTTGGATGTGAACGACCGCAAGCTGCCGCAGATGCTCACGCGGCAGCACTGCCAGCGCCTCATCTAGTGCTTCGTGCAGCAGGCTTGCCCCGCCAATCTCCGTGTATTCTTCTCGTAACTCCCACTCTATCTGCATAGTTTATTGATGCTGAACTTTGTCTGTAACGGCGAGTTCTGCAGTGAAATGCTTGGGCGGGCAGTCGCACACAATAAATTGGCTCTGACAGCGCGGGCATTGCTCCCAATCGCAGCCGACATGATGCAAGCCGCCGACCACAACCGCGCAATCTGGGCAGTTTTCGCCGTAGTCGCGCCAGTAGCCGGGCTGCTTGCTGCCGTAGCGCGTTTCTTCGCCGTAACGTAGGCGTAGGTAGGGCTGCCGCTTGATACGGACTGCTTCCCATAAGCACGAATGATGCGTTTGCATTTCGTGATGACAATACTCGCAAACGGCCATGCGTTATCCTAAAATATGCAGGCCGTTGTCTACATAGATGACTTCGCCGGTGATGCCGCGTGACCAGTCGGAGACTAAAAACGCTGCCGTGTCGCCGACTTCGTCCGGGGTGGTGTTCTTTCGCAGTGGGGCGATGTCGCGGGCTTCGCGGTGCATGTCTGAGAACCCGGCGATGCCGCGTGCCGAAAGGGTCATGGTCGGCCCGGCGCTGATGGCGTTGACCCGGATGCCGGACGGGCCGAGGTCACTGGCGAGGTAGCGCACGGCGGACTCTAACGCGGCTTTGGCGACACCCATCGTGTTGTAATTCGGGATGACACGCTCTGCCCCTAAGTAGGTCAGAGTAACGAGGCTGCCGCCGCTTGGCATCAGCGGCTCGGCGGATTTTGCCGCCGCGACAAAGCTGTACGCGGACGCTTCCACGGCGGTCTGGAACGAGGCGCGGGAAACATCTAGAAACCGTCCGCTGATGCCGTCTTTGGGCGAAAACGCCGCCGCATGGATCACAAAGTCCAGACGGCCCATTTCGGCGCTTAGGCGGGCGTGCAGGGCGTCTATTTCATCGTCTTGGGTCAAGTCGCAGGTCTGCACGAACGCCGCGCCGCCTTCCCCTAAAGATGCCGTCAGCTTCAGCACGTCTTTTTCTTCCCGCTCGGTCATCACGCTGAATGCAAGCCTTGCCCCTTCCCGTGCCAGGCTTTGGGCGCAGCCCCAGCCGAGGGATCGCTCGTTGCGAACACCGTAAATGATGCCCTGTTTGCCGTCCAAAATGCCCATAGAATGCTCTCCTGCAAATGCCCCAACATGTCTTACGCCATTATACCCGGTGGCCTTGCAGGAAACCACGCGGCATCTGGCGAACTCCCCTCGTAAGCAATTTGGCGAGGAGCAACAGCATGGCCGAACCCGTGAATCCAGTATCTGTCAACCAGGACCGTTTGGTGCAGACATTTTTAGACATGGTGCGTGTCAACACGCCCCCAAAACACGAAAAAGAGGCCAGCGAAGTCGCGTACAAAATCCTGCAAGAACTGGGCTGGGAGTGCGAATTTGACGACGCCGGAGAAAAAGTCGGCGGCAATGTCGGCAACTTGATTGCTTTCAAGAAAGGCACCGTCGCCGACGCCCCGCCGATCTTCTTTTCCGCCCATTTTGATACCGTCGAGGCGACGCCCGGCCTAGAGCCGATTATTGACGGCGATGTGATTAAGACCGACGGTAAGACAGTGCTGGGCGCGGACGACATCAGCGGCATGGCCCCGATTTTAGAGGCCATGCGGATCTTAGAAGAGCAAAGCATCCCGCACGGCGACATTCAGCTTCTTTTGACTATCTGCGAGGAAATTGGCCTTGTCGGCGCGAAGATGATGGACCCCAGCAAGATTAAGGCCAAATTCGGCTATGTTTTGGACGCCGGCCCGCCGGTCGGCTCTCTCGTTTACAGCGCCCCAACCCAAGACATCTTTGAAGTCTGGGTTCACGGCAAACCCGCCCATGCCGGGGCGCAGCCGGAAGACGGCGTTTCTGCCATTTTAGTGGCGTCCCGTGCCGTCGCCAAGATGAAGCTGGGCCGGATTGACGCCGAAACAACGGCCAATGTCGGGGTCATTCAGGGCGGCACGGCAACTAACATTATCGCCGCCGAGTGCTACCTGAAGTGCGAGGCCCGGTCCCGTAATAATGCCAAGTTGGAGGCGCAGATGACCCACATGATCGGCTGCTTTGAGGAAGAAGCGGCGGCGGCAGGCATCACGGTGGAGATCAAGACCGAACACGCCTACGGAGCCTATGAGCTGGGCATGGACGATGAAGTCCTGGCAGTCGGCATGGCTGCCGCCGAGCGCATCGGCCTGGAGCCGCTGCTGCGCGTCACCGGCGGCGGCGCGGACGCAAACATTTTCAACGCCAACGGCTTCCCGACCACGGTGCTGGGCTGCGGCATGACCAACATTCATCGCCACGATGAGTATGTCCATATTTCCGACATGGTCAAAAGCACGCAGTTTGTCGTGTCCATTGTGGAAACGGCGGCAGGTGCGAAGTAGGGCGCAGAAGGTGCGAGGGAGTAAACTCCACTTGCTGAATAGCATCCTTCGGATGAGAAGAAATGCTGATGTCTACAAGCCGTCCGAAGGACGTTATTCAGCGAGTGGAGTTCACTCCCTCGCTTCCGCATCTCATCGGGAGCCTTTCTCATGCTCACACAAGCCGCCGGCAAAGTTCAATCGGTAACGGAATGGGACCGGGACGCCCAGGAGCTGTCCGTGCGGATTGAAATGGAAACCCGCCGGGCCGTCAATTACCCGGCCCTTACCGGCCCGGCGTCAGTGGGTGATGACGTGCTGCTGAACACGACGGCGCAGGTGCTGAAGCTCGGTACCGGCGGGTATGACTTTGTCTCAGCCAATTTGTCCCGCCCCCTGCCGAAGCCCGACACGCTGGAAATGGGCCATATCATCAAAGGCCGCTACTTGCCCTGCCAAGTGGCCGTGCTGACGCTGGAAGAACAAGAGAAACATGCCGAGGTCTGGGAGCGAGATTTAGAGAGCCTGCCTGTCCTAATCGGTCAGGTGCATTCGCAGATTGCGCCCGCCGCCGCCGGGCTGTTTCTCGCAGGCCGCCGCAAAGTTGCCTACATCATGACCGATGCCGCCGCTCTGCCGCTTGCGTTCAGCCATCTGGTGCGCGATTTGAAGGCCGCAAGCTTCCTTCAGGCGACGCTGACCTGCGGGCAGGCGTTCGGCGGGGACTATGAAACTGTGACCCTGCATTCGGCCCTGCTGGCGGCAAAGCACATCTTAGGCTGCGACGCGGCGATTGTCTGCCAGGGGCCGGGCAACGCGGGAACCGGCACGAAATACGGCTTTAGCGGCATTGAGCAGGCCCAGAACTTAGATATTGTCCGGGCACTCAGCGGCCAGTCTGTCGCGATTGCCCGGATGTCGTCGACGGACAAGCGGCAGCGCCATCAGGGCATCAGCCACCACACGCGGACAACTTTGGACCTTGCGTACAGCCGGTGCCTAGTTCCGCTGCCTGCCGGAACTGATGCGTCCGGCCTGCCGCCCGGCCACACAGCCCAATTTGTTCCAAACGCCCAGTCGGCTTTAGACTTGCTGACCGAGGCCGGCGTCGCCGTCACCAGCATGGGCCGGACACCCGCCGAAGACCCGGCCTTTTTTCTCGCCGCCGCCGCCGCCGGCCTGGCGAAGATGGAGTAAGCGAAGATAGAGTAAGCGAAGATAGAGTAAGCGAAGATAGAGTAAGCGAAGATGGAGGACCCCCTCCCGCTCGTCCCTATGCCTTCGGCAATACTTCGTATCTGCTCCCTCCCCTGTCAGGCAAGGGCGATAAAGAGCAGGGGCATAAAGAGCAAGGTCAAAGGCGGGAACGCTCTCGCCGACATTCGGGAACTCTGGCCCTTCCCTAACAGGGGAGGGAGCAGATACGAAGTATTGCCGAAGGCATAGGGACGAGCGGGAGGGGGTCCTAAGCAATAAAGGAAAAATTAGATGCCCAATAATGAAGAAGTCGCAACCAGCACCCAGCGCCTCTATGACGGGCGCATTCTGAACCTGCGCCTTGACACAGTTCTGCTGCCGAACGGCAGCACCAGCCGGCGCGAGATTGTGGAGCATCGTGGAGCCGTCGCAATGGTGCCAATGGTAGACCGTGACACGGTCATCCTCGTGCGCCAGTACCGCCGCGCCGCCGAGCGCAGTCTGCTGGAAATCCCGGCAGGAACGCTTGACTCGAACGAAGAGGTAGAAGCCTGCGCCCGGCGGGAGCTGGCCGAAGAAATCAATTATGCCGCCGGGCGCATGATCCCTTTGTTCCAGTCGTTCATGGCCCCCGGCTACTCCACTGAAGTCATTCACACATTTCTCGCGCTGGATTTGACGCCCACCGAGGGCCATACGGACGAAGATGAGTTCTTGGAAATCCTGCCCACGCCGTTCGCAGACGCGCTGAATATGATTAAGACCGGCGAAATTATAGACGCGAAAAGCATCAGCGGCCTTTTGTATGCCGAGCGCGTGCTGAAAGGAATAGAGTAGAGACTATGAAACTTGGACTGAGCATGTACAGCTATGTGCGGGCGTACCAAAGCGGGCGCATTGACATCCCGTGGTTTATCCAGGAAGCCAAGCGGCTGGGAGTGCAGGGCGTCGAGCTTCTGGACTTCTTTTGGCGCGACCCTGCCGTGGAGCTGCCGGAAGTCCGGGCTGCGTTAAAAGACACCGGCCTCCCTGTCGGCGTTTATTCCGTCGCCAACAACTTTGTCCAGGAAAGCGAAGCCGCGCGGGCCGCCGAAGTCCAGAAAATCACCAGCGGCGTAGACTACGCCGTGCAGTTTGACGCCAAAGTCGTGCGCGTCTTTGCCGGGGACATCGCCGAGGGCTATACTTACGAGCAGTGCCTGTTGTGGATTATCGCGGGCCTGAAAGAAGCCGCCGCGTATGCTTATGACCAGGGTATCACGCTGGCCTTAGAAAATCACGGGCGGCTTGCGGGCCGCAGTGAGCAGGTGCAGCTCATCTTGAACTCCGTCGCCAGCCCCGCGCTGAAAGCCAATCCCGACACCGGAAACTTCCTATTAGTGCATCAGCCCTCGCATCTGGAAGTCGCCGCGCTTGCCCCTCGCGCCGCAATGGTCCACTTCAAAGACTTCCAGCTTGTTCCCGATAACTACACCGGCTTCGCGTATGTCGGCACCGAGGGATTGAAGTTCGCCGGAACCGCCATCGGCGAGGGCGAGGTAGATCTGCCCGACTGCATCTCGTCCCTGCGTCAAGCCGGCTTCGACGGCTGGCTGAACATTGAGTACGAAGGCGAAGAAGACCCCTTCTCCGCCGTCTCCCGCTCCGTAGACTACACCCGCAACTTATTGGCAACTGTGGCTTGATCCAATAGCTGCAACTGTTTAGCTGCACTCGTGTCACAGAAGATATGGAAAATCAAGAGCCGCAGGATTTGCCTGCGAATATGCCTTTTGTTCTTCATGCCAAAGAACTTTGCGTTATGGCAAGCTTTCTAGTTGTAGTACCTGGCTGAATCTGGCTTGGTGGCTACATATTACAGGCTTGCATCTTCCATTTCAAGGATAATGTACCTGTGAGGAATCAGCCTGGCTCGGACCTTTTTGTTGTGCTAATGCCTCTTGCGATCCTCATTTCGGCCATGACCGCGAAATATGTTTGGCTTGTTGCACTTTCACCTTTTGTAAGCATAGTTGATGTCTCTCTCTATATTGCCTATGGCATTCCGCGCCGAATTCATCCGCTTGACTGCGCTTTCTTGAAACGTGTTTATCGGTATTAGCTGACGTTTACTAGTTCAGTGGCTGCCCTAGATGATCAGGTGCGCGAGGCAACGAAAGACTTGGGACCGTGCCTTTCAGGGCTAGGTTCGAGAACACACCTAATGAAGCTAAACAAAAATGATAAGCTGGTGATGATTGGGGACTCGATTACGGATTGCGGGCGGGCGCAGCCGGTGGGGGAAGGGCTGTTTGAGGCGCTGGGGCGGGGGTATGTGGCCCAAGTAGATGCGCTGCTGGGGAGCGTCTACCCGGAGCTTGGGGTGCGCGTTGTCAATATGGGTGTCGGCGGCAACACGGTACGGGATTTAGAAAAGCGCTGGCAGACCGACGTGCTGGACCTCACGCCCGATTGGGTGTCGGTGATGATTGGGACAAACGATGTCTGGCGGCAGTTTGATTCGCCGGGCCGGACGGAAACCCATGTTGGGCCGGACGAGTACGCCGAGACGCTGGATAAGCTGGTGGCTCGGACACTGCCGACTGTCAAGCAGATGGTGCTGATGACGCCGTTTTATCTGGAGCCGAACCGGGCCGACGCCATGCGGGCGCGGATGGACGAGTACGGCGGCATTGTCAAGAACCTGGCGGCAAAGCATGGGGCGCTGCTGGTGGACACGCAGGCGGCGTTCGATGAAGTCTTGCAGCACTTGTACCCGGCGACGCTTTCCTAGGACCGGGTGCATCCGAGCCAGACCGGCCACATGATTGTTGCCCGCGCGTTCCTTCAAGCGCTTGACTTTGACTGGTAAAAGCTGTGGCAGGATTTGGGCTGTGGTAGGAACTGCTTTTCTTTTGGGTACAAGGCGCTTATCAAACCCTCGTAAGTGAAGCCCCTTAAACGTCGTTGTCACTTTGGAAAGCAGTCGAATTATGCCGTCTTGGCTGGACCGGGAGCGCACCGTCGCGCCGCCCGGCTTTAATCGCTGGCTAGTGCCGCCGGCTGCCCTTGCCATTCACCTGTGCGTCGGTCAGGCGTATGCGTTCAGCGTCTTTAACACGCCGCTGACTCAGCTTCTCGGCAGCACGAAAACCAACCATGTTGCCGGGGACTGGAGCGCCGTCCAAGTCAGCGTCATTTTTGAGATTGCCATTGTCTTTTTGGGCCTCAGCGCGGCCCTCTTTGGCCGGTGGATGGAGCGGGCAGGGCCGCGCAAAGCGATGCTGGCGTCGGCGCTGTGCTTCGGCTCCGGCTTCTTTGTCGCGGCGCTTGGACTGGGCCTGCATATTCTGCTGCTGGTTTATCTCGGCTACGGCGTGCTGGGCGGCATTGGCCTCGGCATTGGCTATATTTCGCCGGTGTCGACGCTGATTAAGTGGTTCCCGGACCGGCCCGGCATGGCGACTGGGCTGGCGATCATGGGCTTTGGCGGCGGCGCTCTCATTGCCGCGCCGCTGGAAGACACGCTGATGAAGCACTTCAGCGCTGGGGCTGACCCAGGCGTTGTGCAAACATTCATGGTACTGGGGGCGCTGTATTTTGTCGCCATGCTGTTCGGCGTCTTTACCATCCGTGTTCCTGCTGAGGGCTGGAAGCCGGACGGCTACGTTCCTGCGGAAAGCAAAAATGCCTTAGTGACGACGCATGGTGTCACAGCATCGGAAGCGATTAAGACCCCGCAGTTTTACCTGCTCTGGCTGGTGCTGTTCTGCAACGTGACTGCCGGCATCGGCCTGTTATACTCGGCGTCGCCGATGATCCAAGCCTTATTTCCCCACGTCAATAAAAGCGCAGCGGCGGGCTTCGTCGGGCTTCTCAGCTTGTTTAATTTGGCTGGCCGCTTCTTGTGGTCGTCGCTGTCTGACACGATTGGGCGCAAGGCAACCTATTTCATTTACTTTGTTCTGGGCTGCCTGCTTTACATTCTCGTGCCGATTGCTGCCGGCCTCGGCTCCATCGGCCTGTTTATTGGCAGTGCGGTCTTGATTATCTCCATGTATGGCGGCGGCTTTGCGGCGGTTCCGGCCTACCTGCGCGACCTCTTTGGAACGCTGCAAGTTGGGGCTATCCACGGGCGTCTTTTGACTGCCTGGTCGGCGGCAGGCGTCGCAGGGCCGCTTTTGTTCACGACACTGAGCAAGTATCAGGAAGCGCACCATATCGCCCCAGCCCAGTCGTACACGCTGCCGCTGCACATCATGGCCGGCTTTTTGGTAGTCGGCTTTATTTGCAACCTACTGATTAAGCCCGTTGCCGCGGTGCATTATGCCCCGGAAGACCAGCTCCACCTGCTTAAAGAGCAGACAACCCATTAGGAGAAATGAAACATGGGAAACACAACGCCAATTCTAGTATTTCGCTGGCTGGTCGTCGGCGTGCCGCTGGCTTGGGGTATCATACAAACACTGCACAAGTCACTGGCTTTGTTTCAGTAACCACTAGCTGAAAGAACCTCACCCCGTAACAAGTTACGACCCTCTCCTTGACAAGGAGAGGGTGGACGCGGAGCGGCCGGGTGAGGTTTTCTGCGGCCTGTGCTTGTGCCGCACTACACTCAGAGGAAACTTATGGCACAAAGTACCATCGTCGTAATGGAAGGCGATCAAACCGGGCAGGAACTTTTGGCGGAAGCGCTGCGGGTGCTTGACCCCGCAGTAACAAAAGTGGACGTTCAGTTTGAGACCTACGATCTCTCACTGGAAAACCGGCGGGCGACGCAAAATCAAGTTGTCCACGACGCCGCCCAGGCGATGAAGCGGCACGGGCTAGGCCTGAAAGCTGCGACAATTACACCGGAAATCAAAGGTGATGTCGGGTCGCCGAATGCGATCCTGCGCTCCGAAATTGACGGCACAGTGATTGTCCGTACCGGACGACGCCTGCCGGGGGTCCTGACTGTCGGCGGCGTGTCTGCGCCGATGTCGGTGGTTCGTATGGCGGTGGGCGATGCTTACGGCGCGAAGGAATGGCGCGAAGGCGAAGGCTACGCAGAGAAGTCGTACCGGACTGAGACGCTGGACCGGGGCGTCTGCCGCATGGTCGCGGAGTTTGCGTTCCGCCATGCCCGCAAGATGGGTGCAAAAGTGTTTGGCGGCCCGAAATATACCGTTTCGCCGATTTACGAAGGCATGTTCAAGGAAGAGATGGATGCGGCGGCTAAGAAGTTTCCCGATGTCCGTTATGAGCCGCAATTGATTGATGCGACCTACGCCCTGCTGCTGGCGCGGGCATCTGAGCCGCTGGTCATTCCCGCACTGAACCGCGATGGCGACTGTTTAAGTGACCTGGTGCTGGCGTTCTACGGTTCCATTGCCGGGTCCGAGTCGCTTTTGATTTCGTTTGACGACAAGTTTGAGCCGAAAGTGGTAATGACGGAAGCGCCGCACGGCACCGCGCCGTCCTTGCAGGGCAAAAACTTAGCAAATCCGCTGGCGATGATTTTGGCAGGCGCGTCCCTGCTGACTTATATCCCGACTCCGGCGGCCATTCGCGCTTCCCGCGCTATCTATGAAGCCGCGTTTGAAGCCATCCATGACGGCATCCGCACGTCGGATTTAGGCGGCGGCTCGACCACTTCCGAGTTCACCGATGCCGTCGTCCACCGCGTTCAAAGCAAAGTCGCCGTCTGGGAAACGCTGGGCGAGAGATAACTCCGTGTCCAAAAGACCCGCCAATTTGCTGCTGCTCGGCGCGGCTTTGTGCCTGGGCTGTGCCAAAGGCAGCGCGGCTCAGAACAAACCCGTCACGATCCAGAACAAGCCCGTCACAATTACGGTGCAGCCGGGCGGACGGCAGGCATTCGCAGGGCTGGGCGCAAGCATCTTTCCCTGGACTCCTGCCGCCGTCTATAACGCGCAGGTGACGCCCGCTGAGACGCGCGAAATGGCTTGGCTGCTCTGGCATGACGCCCGCTTGCGCTCGGTCCGGCTCTCGATACACCCCGGCGAAGAATCCATAGACTTCTATGTGGATGGCTATGTCGGGACCCACAAGCTGCCTGATGCGATTGCCGCCGGCGCGACGGATCTAATCCTCGCGCCAGATCACATGCCGCCGTCCATGAACGACGGCCACGGCTTTGTTCGCGACGATGCCATTCCGCAATATGCCGCGCTGCTGGCGGATTTTATTCAGCAGTTCAAGGCAAAAACCGGCATTTTGATCAACTACTGCGGGGTGCTGAATGAGCCGAACGATCGGCCTGTGAAGCCGTCGGACGCGCAGTGGCCGGTGCTGATTAAAGCGCTTCGCGCGGCGCTTAACGCTCGCGGCCTGCAATCTGTCGGCATTGTCGCGCCTGAATCGGCAAACTGCGGCGCGGACGCTTACGCTGTCGTGGACAGCATTCATGCGGACCCAATTGCCTGGAAGGACTTGCAGGGCGTCGCCACGCACTCGTACAACAACGCGGCGACGGAGGACATGGCTGGGCGGGCTAAGGGCAAGGAATACTGGATTACGGAAGCCGGCGGCATCACGGACGCCGACGAAGACGCCGACGATAGCTTGCAGGCGGCAAGCGCGGCCTCGCGCTTCCTGAACGATGTTAACCACGGTGTCACGCACTGGCAGTTCTTTATCGGTGCCGAGCAGGCAGACCCTAAAGGCAACACCGGGCGCATTCTCAAGTACGATCTGCCCTACCATTTGACAATCTTGCAGAAGTATTACTTTTTAAAGCAGCTTTCGCAGGCGTTCGATACCGGCGCGGTGTTCCGGCACAGCGTCAGCAGCCTCGACGATGAGATGACCTACACTTACGGCAAAAAGCCGCACTTGAACGCCGCCGCCGCCCGGAACCCGGACGGTACCTGGGCGATTGGCCTCAGCAACTTTACCGCGCCGGCGTTTCAGAATGCCGACGATCCCGGCAATTTTTCTCTGCACAACAGCGGCTGCCATGCCCAAGCTTACACCGTTACGGTGTATGTTCCTGAGCTGGCCCGTGTTAATCTGCTGCGCTTTGCCGTCTACCGCTCCGGCAGGAATCAGGGCGACGCGCCCGCCGGGTCCGCCGTCATGCACCGCGGCATCGTCACGCTGCCAAGTGTTGAACCGCTAAACTTGGTGACGCTTCGCAGCTTAAAGTGAATTGCTATGCCTTTGCTGTCTGACAGTCCATTTGCGGTTTTAAGCTTGATTTCCGGTCCTGCGCTGCTGACCAACGCAACAGGCCTGCTGACACTCAGCACGAGCAACCGCTTTGGGCTGGCGATTGATCGGTCACGTTCTCTGGTTAAGATTCTAGAAGGCGGCGAAGACACCGTCCATGCCGCGCTTCACCTGCGGCAGACAGAGCGGGTGGAGCAGCGTATTATGCTGCTTCTCCACGCCCTTCGCGCGTTTTATCTTTCAATTGGCTCTTTTGCCGCCGCAAGCCTCATCTCCCTGCTTGGCGCGGCGCTGACTTCTTCCAGCCAGCAGATTATTTTCCATGCGGTCATTGGACTTGCGCTTGTGACTGGGATTGTCGGGGTTGGCGGCCTAGTTTGGGGCTGCTCGATGCTGGTGCGGGAAACGCAGCTTGCGGCGCTGAATGTCCGGGATGAGCTGGCCCTTGTTCGGGAAACGCATCAGAAAGCTTTGGCCGTCGCCCGCAGCTTGGCCGCCGAAGACTTCGCCGCCGAAGACTCCGCCGCCGAAATCATGGCCGCTGTTCAGGATTCTGCCTAAACTATGCCTCTGCTGCCTGATAACCCATTTACAAGTTTGACGCTGATTGCCGCGCCGGCTGTTCTGACCAATGCGTCGTCGGTGCTGGCGCTCGGCACGAGCAACCGCTTTGCGCGGGCGATTGACCGGGCGCGGGCGCTGTCGGCGATTCTAGAGAAAGAAACGGTCAGCGGCGACCCGCTGACCATTATGCGGGTTCACCATCTGAACCGCGCCGAGCGCCGCTCTCTGCTGCTGCTGTATGCACTGCGCTTGTTCTATCTTGCGCTGGGATCATTTGCGGCGGCGGCGCTGACCTCATTGCTGGGCGCAACGGCAGCATCTTCCGACCATCATTTTATTTTTCGGGTGACGCTGGATGCGGCAGCGCTGACCGGGTTCATCGGCGTCGCTGGCTTGGTGTCCGGGTGCAGTCTGCTGGTCGTCGAAACGCGGCTGGCGGTCCAAAGCGTCTCCGAAGAAGCGCAGTTTGTGCGCGAGCGGTTTAAAGACTACTTGACAGCTTCGGAGAAAGCCGGCGAACCGGGCTGATTCTCAGGTATGCTACCATCATGCCTAATCTCCAAAACTCTCAGCCGCGCCGGTATGTTCTGGCCGGCTTTTATTTCGCCCTCGGCGTTGTTTTGCTGGCTTTGCTGGCTTTCTCTGCCCGGCGTTTCGCGGAAGCGACGCTCAACGTCATTGCCCCCTTTGCCGTCGGGCTGGTGCTGGCGCTGCTGCTGGATCCTCTGGCCGACACGCTGATGAAGCGCGGCCTGAGCCGGACTGCGGCCTCCGGGCTGGTCTTCGGTGTCTTCCTTTTGCTGGTCTTCGGCATCGGCTGGCTGGCGATCCCGGCATTAATCGGGGAAGCGGGGGCGCTGGCGCAGAACGGGCCAATTTACATTTCCGGCTTACAAGACTCGGTCAACCATTTTCTCGCCGCCCATCACAAAATCGGGCCGATCAAGATGCCCCGAAACTTTTCTCAGCTCACGTCTCAGGTTTCCGGGCAAGCGTCGGGGCTGTTGCAGCGGGCAGGCGGCAGCATTGGGACATTTTTGATCGGCTCCGTGACCTTTGTAGTGCAGCTTGTGCTGACACTAATTATCACATTCTACTTCTTGGTAGATATTGATCGGCTGCGGGCGCGACTGTTTTATTTAGCCCCAGAAAAATGGCGCGGCATGATGGGGCATGTCGGCAGCGATGTCGGCGGCGTTTTTTCGGACTATCTTCGCGGCCTTTTGATCGTCTGCGCTTTGTACGGCGTCACGACCATTGGCCTGCTGTACGGCCTGAGCTTCTTCCACCATTCGCTGGCTCAGTATGCACTGCTCGTCGGCGCGGCGGCGGGCGTCCTATATGCCGTACCGTACTTGGGTTCGTTTACGACGGCTCTGGTGACGTTCATTGTCGCGTTCGCAGCGGCAACCGGGGACCATCAAAGCGGGCTGACATTCGGCGGCATCGCGGTGGCGGCGACACTTGCCGTGAACCAGGTCTTCGACAACATCGTCACCCCGCGCGTTGTCGGCGGCGGGGTCGGTTTGCACCCAGTTTTGGCCCTATTCGCGCTGGTTATCGGCGGCGAGCTGTTCGGCATTGCCGGAATGCTGCTGTCGGTGCCGATTGCCGGCAGCATCCAGGCCATTTTGTTCCGCTTGTTTCCGCGCCTCACTCAGCCGACGCCTGCACCGTTCCTGGCCGTGCAGGGCGTCCCGCTGGACAGTCAGCAGTCCCAAAAGATTCTTGACGGCGACAAATCCGTGACCGCCGAGAATCGAGAGACGGAGAAGGCGCACTCGGAAATTGGGTAGAAGACAACGATACATTTAAGGAGAAAATTCTATGGCACAGCATAACATGAACGCTTACCTGCGGGCAACGACAGAAACGGCGTACAACAATCTGGTGAATGACCTCTCGGCACTGGATGAAACCCAGGCCGCCGGCACGCCCCATGAGGCGCTTCGGCCAACAATCAAGCTAGTCGCCGAATGCGGCTCAGTCAACGGTCTGCTGGCAAACTTAATCGCAACCGGTCAGGCGGCCATGCCGACACCGGAAGAGCGCGAGGCGTTTTACGCCGGCATTACAACTCAGCAGGCAGCGCTTGCCGTCCTAGAAGACGGTACCCAGAAGCTATACACCGCGATTGACGCCGCCTCGCCGGACACCTGGGATGATTCCATTTCAGGGCCATTCGGTCCGTGGACCCGCGCCGCCGCTGCCGGGTTTGCCGCGCTGCACATGATGTACCACGACGGCCAGCTTAACTCCGTTCACCTGCTGCATGGTGATACCGAGATGCACTGGAAGTAGCGGATTAGTCAACAGAGTCGAGTGGTACGCGAATGAAAGAGCGGCTGAAACAACTCTTCTGGGCAGTGTTCCCTCCGGTGTGGGGTGTCATAAGTCTGCGGTTTGCAATTACCGGCGTTCAAAGTGGGGTGGTGGAAAATCCCGGCCGATTTTCGCACGGTGCTATCGACCGGGCTGCTGCACCAGGCTACTTCTGGTTTTGCGTGGCGACGTGGCTCTTCTTTGGGTTTCTGATGCTGGTCACGTCTCTGTGGACAGCCCTTCCTGCTCTCAAGTCTCTGTGGCAGTGGATACCGTTCGTGCGTGCCAAAAAGAAGGCCGCTCTCTCTGAAAAAGCGCAGGAGCAGGTCCGCAATGTAGAAGCGGGGCATGGACCTGAGCCGCTTTGGGTTCGCTTCCCCGGCACTATCGATTCCATTGCTGAGGCGGCGCTTCAGGCATACTTACAGGACGTGTTCGTGCCGTTCTGGATGCCTCTGAGTGCCGAAGCGCGGGCGGCCTATCTTCGCCGGAACCCGCCTCCGAGCAGCGACTGGCAGCAGGTGATGGCGGGGCTGTCGGCGATGGAATACAGCCCGGATTGACTTGTGCCTGCCCCGCGTGTCATACTGAAAACGGCTCTTAAAGACGCAATTCAGTCAAACAAACTCAAGGAGAAACAGTTATCATGGCAGTGCGAGTTGGAATCAACGGCTTTGGCCGCATCGGGCGCATCACTTACCGCGCCATTCAGGAGCGCTATCCCAATGGCGAAATTGAGGTTGTCGCGCTCAACGACTTGACCGACGCCAAAACCAATGCCCACCTGCTGAAGTACGACAG
>CAXTER010000098.1:4885-17356 GCA_964243345.1 uncultured Armatimonadales bacterium | reverse complement strand
CTTTCGGCGGCGTTCCAGCAGCCGTCACCGGGACTGGAAGCGGCCATCGCGCAGGTCTGGTCGGACGTGCTGGGAATTGCACCCGTCGGCGTTGGCGACAGCTTCTTTGACCTCGGCGGACGTTCTCTACAAATGGTTCAGGTGCATCAAAAGCTGCGTGAGTCTCTTGCGCCCGATGCCGAGATCACGGCGCTGTTCCAATACCCGACAATCCGTGCGCTGGCCCAATTCTTAATAAACGGCGACTTGAAGCAGGCCCAGTCGAATGCAAGGCGTGAACGGGACAGCGCCGACGGCATTGCCATTGTCGGCCTCGCGGGCCGCTTTCCCGGCGCGGCGAATATCACTGAGTTCTGGGAGAACCTAACGAACGGCGTCGACTCAATTACCCATTTCACCGATGCTGAACTCGCTGATGCCGGGATTGCATCCGAAAAGCTGCAAAACCCGGACTACGTCAAAGCGCGGGGCGTTCTAAAAAACGCCGACAAGTTTGACGCTGCGTTTTTCGGTATTCCGCCCAAAGAAGCCGACGTTTTAGACCCTCAGCACCGCCTCTTTTTGGAATGTGCATGGGAAGCCTTAGAAGACGCCGGCTGTGATCCGGACTACGCCGGAACAGTGGGAGTTTGGGCCGGAAGCAGCCTCAACACTTATCTGCTTGCCAATTTATGCGGCACCCGCGCGGGCATTGAAGAGTTAGTGCAAACGTATCAAGTCGGCAACTATCCGATTTTGGCGGGAAACGACAAAGATTTCCTGCCGACGCGCGTTTCGTACAAACTCAACTTAACCGGGCCAAGCCTGTCGGTGGGGACCGGCTGCTCAACCTCGCTGGTTGCCGTGGCTCAGGCGTGCCAAAGCTTGCAGGCCGGGCAATGCAGCATGGCACTGGCGGGCGGCGTGTCGGTCGCATTCCCGCAGATGCGCGGCTATGACTACCAGCCCGGCGGTATGGTCTCTCCCGATGGCGCGTGCCGGGCGTTTGACGACGCCGCGCAGGGAACGGTGTTCGGCGGCGGCGTGGGCGTTGTCGCGCTGAAGCGCCTTGCTGACGCCGTCGCCGATGGCGACCAAGTCTATGCGGTCATCCGGGGCTATGGCCTCACGAATGACGGCTCACAGAAGGCCAGCTATACCGCGCCAAGCGCCGACGGCCAGGCGGAAGCGATTTTCTTGGCCCAGGCAATGGCGGGATTCAGCGCCGAAACCATCTCGTATGTGGAAGCACACGGCACGGCAACGCCCCTCGGAGACCCGATTGAAGTGGCCGGGCTGACCAAAGCATTCCGTAAAACGACAGACAAGGTCGGCTTCTGCATTCTCGGCACGGTCAAGCCGAATGTCGGGCATTTAGAGGCAGCGTCAGGCGTCACCGGGCTAATAAAGACGGCACTGGCGCTGAAGCATAAGCGGCTGCCGCCGACGCTGCACTATCGAATTCCAAATCCGCGCCTGAACTTAGACAGCAGCCCTTTCATTGTCAGCGCGGCGCTGACGAAGTGGACAGCCGCAGAAGGCCATCCCCGCCGGGCGGGGGTCAGCTCGTTCGGCGTCGGCGGCACCAATGCCCATATCGTCTTGGAAGAAGCGCCGCCCATAAGTTCTCCTAAAGTGCAGGACTCGCGCAGCGAGTGGCAGGTGCTGACGCTTTCGGCCCGGACACTCTCGGCGCTGGAAACGGCGACGGACAATTTAGTTCATCATTTGACAGAGCATCCTGAAACCAATTTAGCCGATGCCGCGTCTACGCTCCAAACGGGACGTAAGGCGTTCATGCAGCGCCGGATTGCCGTCTGCCGCACCATTGAAGACGCTGCCCGCGCGTTGGAAACACGCGGCATCGGGCTTGTCTTCAGCCAATCCGTTCCGGCACAGAGTCCATCAGTAGCATTCTTGTTCCCCGGCCAGGGGGCACAGCAGGTCGGCATGGGCCGCGAGCTATACGACGCTTACCCGGTGTTTCGGGCCGCTTTGGATGAATGCTGCGAAATACTCACGCCGCTGCTTGGTTTAGACTTGCGCGAAACGCTTTACCCGAAAGATGGGGACGAAGGCGCGGCGCAGAAGCGGCTGAACCAGACCGGGCTGGCCCAGCCGGCCTTGTTTTCGTTCGGCTACGCGCTGGCAAAACTGTGGATGTCCTGGGGCGTGACGCCGTCGGCGATGCTCGGCCACAGCGTTGGGGAGTATGTCGCGGCCTGCCTCGCGGGCGTCTTTACGCTGCCCGACGCGCTGACCGTGCTGGCCGGCCGGGCGAAGCTGATGCAGTCGCTTCCATCCGGCGCAATGCTGGCAGTCCGGCAGCCGGCATCAGAAGTCAGGCGTCTTTTGGGCGGCTCGCTTTCTGTTGCCGCCGAAAACAGCCCGGCGCTGTGCGTCGTGTCCGGCCCGACTCCGGCAATTGATGCTTTGGACGCGCAGCTCACGCACAATGGCGTCGCCTGCCGCCGTCTGCCGACTTCCCATGCGTTCCATTCGGCGATGATGGACCCCATTTTAAACGAGTTCACCGAAATAGTTCGCCGCGTGCCGCGCCATGCGCCGCTCCTGCCGTTTGTGTCCAACGTATCAGGGACATGGATTACCGATGCCGAAGCCGCTGACCCTACCTATTGGGCCGCGCACCTGCGCGGAGCCGTCAAGTTTGCCGATGGAATAGGAACCCTGCTGGCCGACCCCAACTGTCTGCTGCTGGAAGTCGGCCCCGGCACGACATTGGCTCCCTTCGTGCGTCAGCATCCGCACAGATTACACCACGAAGTGCTGGCGGCGCTTGATCCCGGCAAAGCCAAGCTGCCGCCGGACGCCGCCTGCCTGCAAACGGCGGGCCGCCTCTGGCTGTCCGGCGTTCCCGTTGACTGGAACCAAACAGCGCCGGGGCAGGACCTTCGCCGCGTGTCCCTGCCGGCTTACCCGTTTGAGCGAACGCGCCACTGGGTCGAGCCTGTGCTTCTGCCCGCGCCGCTGGAAACAGCGCCGCTGGAAACAGCATCCTTAGAAACTGCATCACCCATGACTATGCCGCTTCCTTTCGTGCCTGCTCCTGCCGAACCTGTCTTGAACCGAGCCGAGCGGCTGCTTCAAACGCTGACGGAGCTGCTGCACGCGCAGTCAGGCATTCCTGCTGCGTCCATTGCGCCGAACATGACGTTTTTAGACCTCGGCTTTGACTCGCTGTTTTTAACTCAGGCCAGCACAGCGATTGGCCGCAAGTTTGGGGTCAAAGTGACGTTTCGAGCGCTGCTGGAAGATGCGCCGACGCCGGCCTCTCTTGCAGCGTATCTGGATCAAATCCTGCCGCCCGAAGCCGCGCCGCCGGTTCCGGCAGCCGTTCCTGCCGCTCCCGCGCCGGCTCCTGCACCGCTGATGCCTGTGCCAGATGGAAGCCTGGAACAGATCATCAGCCGTCAGCTTCAGCTGATGGCCGAACAATTGGAACTGCTGCGCGGCGGCACATCTGTCCCAAGTGCCGCTCCTATCGTGCCGCCTGTTCTTACCGCCGAAGCGCCTGCGCCCAAGCCTGTGCCGCCGGCAGCATTTGGGCCGTTTAAGCCGATTGACCTGAAGCCAAGCGGCGACATGACAGCACATCAGCAGCGCTATTTGGACGATTTCGTGAAACGGTACGCAGACAAAACGCCGGGATCCAAGCGCCTCACCCAGACCCATCGCTCCTATCTCGCCGATCCCCGCGCCGTCGCGGGCTTTAAGAATTACTGGAAAGAAATGGTTTATCCCATTGTCGCCGAGCGGTCCACCGGGGCGTATTTATGGGATGTGGACGGCCAAAATTATATTGACTTGACGATGGGGTTCGGCACCAACTTATTTGGGCATTCCCCGGTGTTCATTGCCGATGCGCTCCAAAAGCAACTGCCGCTGGGAATGGAAATCGGGCCGCAGTCAAAACTTGCCGGGGAAGTCGCAAAGCTGGTCTGCGAGATGACCGGCATGGAGCGGGCGACGTTCTGCAATACAGGGTCTGAGGCGGTCATGGCGGCGATGCGGGCGGCGCGGACAGTCACGGGCCGCACCCAAATTGTTTATTTCACCGGAGATTATCACGGGACGTTTGATGAAGTTCTGGCCCGTTCTCAGGGAACAGGAGACTCGCGCCGTGCCGTGCCGATTGCGCCGGGCATTCCCGGCTGCATGACCGAGGAAATTGTCATATTAGACTACGGCACGCCGGAGTCCCTGGACACGCTGCGCGAGCTTGCCCCGTCGCTGGCGGCGGTTTTGGTCGAGCCGGTGCAAAGCCGCCGCCCGGATTTGCAGCCGGCGGAGTTTTTGCGCGAAGTGCGGCAGATTACGGCGCAAAACGGCGCGGCGCTTATCTTTGACGAAGTCATCACGGGATTTCGCATTCATCCCGGCGGCGCACAGGCGCATTTCGGCATTGAAGCCGACATTGCCACTTACGGAAAAATTGTGGGCGGCGGGCTGCCTATCGGCATTGTCGCGGGAAAATCTGAGTATTTAGATGCGTTCGACGGCGGCTTCTGGCAGTACGGCGACGGAAGCTGGCCGGAAGCGGGCGTGACATTCTTTGCGGGGACGTTTGTCCGTCATCCCCTCGCTTTGGCCGCTGCAAAAGCGACGCTGGAACATCTGAAAGCCGCCGGGCCGCAGTTACAGGAGCAGCTTAATGCCCGGACCGAACAGTTTGTCGGCAGGGTGAACGCTCACTTTGAGCGTGCCGGTGCGCCGATTTGCTTGACCCACTTCGGCTCGCTGTTCTATTTCCAGTTTGCGCCGGACTGGAAATGGGCCACCCTGCTGTTCTTCCATCTGCGCTCTAAGAACGTCCACATTTGGGAAGGCCGGCCCTGCTTTTTGTCTACGGCGCACACGGACACAGACATCGAGCAGATTGAAAAAGCGTTCCGGGAAAGCATTGCGGAGATGCAGAGCGGCGGCTTCCTGCCGCCCTCGCCAACCCCGTCTGAGCCACAAACCTTTCCGCTGACGGAAGCGCAGCGCGGGGTCTGGATGACGACGCAGATGGGCGCGGATGCATCCTGCGCGTTCAACGAGTCAGTCACGCTGACGCTGACCGGGCCGCTGGACCAAAACGCCCTGGCGGGGGCCGTTACGCAGACGGTCAACCGGTATGAGGCGCTTCGCATAACCATTCTGTCGACCGGGGAAGGCCAGCAGATTGCGCCGTCTGCTGCCGTGCCTCTCGCGTTTGACGATCTTACTGAGTTAGACGACGCCGAGCGTGATAACCGCGAAGGTGAGATACTCGCGGCGGAAGCGCAGACGCCGTTTGATCTGACGCAGGGGCCGCTCCTGCGGGTGCGCTTGATCCGGCACAGCGAGGACAAGCATCGGCTGGTGCTGACGGCGCATCACATTGTCTGCGATGGCTGGTCGTTCGGCGTTCTCTTGTCAGATCTGGCGGCGGCATATTCCTACCCGGACTGCCTGCTGCTTTCCGCCGCTTCGTTTCGAGAATACGCGGCGTCCGCGCTGCCGGATGAAACAAATTACTGGGTGCAAAAGCTCTCGCCGCCGCCAAGCCATCTGCGGCTGCCGGTGGACCGGGCGCGTCCGTCGGTGGCAACTTACGCGGGCGCTCGCGTCAGCCGCCCGGTGCCGCCCGCGCTGGCCCGCGCCTTGAAGCAGCTTTGCGCGAAGTCAGGCGTGACGCTGACGGCGGCTTTGCTTGCGGGCTGGACACTGCTGCTGCACGGCCTGTGCGGGCAGGAGGACGCTCTCGTTTGGGTCCCAGCGGCGGGGCAGGCGCTGGGAGAACAAGACCTTGTCGGCCACTGCGTCAGCCTGCTGCCGCTGCGCGTTCCCGCGCCGCCGTCGCTGACGTTTACCGATTATTTGAAAGCAACGCGCACCGCGCTTTTTGATGCCCTGGACCATCAGCGGTACAGCCTCAGCGGGGTGATGCAGGCGCTGGTGCGTCCGGTTCCGATCACGGCAACATTCAATTTAGATAAGTTCCCGGCGCTGGATTTCAGCGGCTTGGAAGCGCAAATCGCGCACACGCCGCGCCGCTTCTTTCAGTTTGAGTTGGGTCTGAACGTCGTCGAATGCGGGGACGCTTTGGAGCTGGAAGCCGATTACAGCGCTGACTTGTTTCATGCTTCCACGGTAGAGTTATGGTTGGGTGCCTTAGAAGACCTGCTGAAAGCGGCGACCGCCGACCCGGCAGTTCGGGTCGAGGCGCTGACGGCTCGCCTGCGCGGCGCGTCCGCCGCGCCGCCGGCCCTCGGCAAGCGCGAGGCTGCGCCCGCAGCCGGACGCGGCGTACTGACGGGAGCTGAGATGCGGCTGGCCGCGCTCTGGCGCGAAATTCTCGGCGTCTCGGACATCCGGGCTTCCGACAACTTCTTCGAGAAAGGCGGCTATTCGCTGCTGGCACTGCGCCTCTACGGGCGCATTGAGCAGGAGTTCGGTCTCCGCCTGCCTCTGCCGACGCTGTTCCAAGCGCCGACCCTGGAAGCGCTGGCGGAAGTGGTAAGCCGGGCCGTTCCGCAAAGCGCGTCCCTGCCGGCTTCCACTTTGGTTCCGCTGCGGGTGTCCGGCACGAAGCCGCCGCTGTTCTGCATTCACCCGGATCATGGGCTGGTGCTGTTTTATCAGGCGCTGGCAAACCGGCTGCCGCCGGACCAGCCGGTGTACGGCTTGCAGTCGGTCGGGCTGGACGGCGACGTCCTGCCGCTGTCTTCGCTGGAAGAGATGGCCGCGCGTTACTTGCGGGACATCCGGCAGTTTCAGCCGCACGGGCCGTACCATTTGGGCGGCTACTCCCTGGGCGGCGTCCTGGCGGCGGAAATGGCCCGGCAGCTTCACGCGGACGGCGAGAGTGTCGGCCTGCTGGCGCTCTTTGACACCTATGCTCCCGTGGCTTATCAGCAGAACTTGATTGACAAGCCGCGCTTGCAGCGCCTGGCCGGCCATCTTCATCTTTGGAAAACCAGTTCTCCCAAAGAGGCTTTGCAGTCCATGAGCGAAAAGGCACGGGAAATGATCGCAGGCAAGAAGACGGACTGGCAGAAAGCCGCTGATGAGCTGGCCGGAGCGCTTGCCCCGGATCGTCTGGACGCCCTGCGCGAAGTGATCCTTGCCAACGAATCAGCATTCTTTCGCTACGAGACGCCGTCCTATCCGGTGCGGGCGACGCTGTTCCGGGCGGCGGAAGTCAGCGTTTTTGAGGAGCGCGATCCAGCTCTCTGGTGGGGCGAGCAGTTTGCCGGCGGCTTAGAGATATACGATGTCCCCGGCGTTCATCTGTCTATTATGAATGAGCCGCAGGTGGAGGCGCTGGCGGTGGCCTTACAGCTTTGCCTGGATGAAGCCGCCCAATTCTATCCAAGCGAGGCTTTGCATTGATGGATTCTGGATTGATGGGTTCTGGATTGATGATCACGCCGCCTCAGCACGGGGAAGTCCATCTTTGGCGCTTGGAATTGGATCAAGCAGGAGCAAAGTTTGAGGTGCTGTCGGAAGACGAGCAGCGGCGGGCCGAGCGCTTCCACTCGGAGCAGGACAAACGGCGATGGGCCGCAGGCCGCGCCTGGCTGCGCGTCATTTTAGGCCGGTACTTGGCGTCCGCCCCGGAAGCCCTGCAGTTTGAGATTGGGCCGTGGGGCAAGCCCGGCCTGCGGGAATGCCCGCTGCGGTTCAATCTGACCCATTCCGGCGGCGCGGCGCGGCTGGCCGTGGCCTGGCAGCACGAAGTCGGCGTGGACCTGGAAGCTGTGGACCGCAACCTTTCGGTGGAGGATCTTGCGCCCCAGGTGCTTTCCATTCGGGAACGCGCCTGGCTGCGGGAACACGCGCCGGAGCAGCGCCGCCGGGCATTCTTGACGCTTTGGACCGCCAAAGAAGCGTACGTGAAAGCGACCGGGCAGGGATTGTCGTTTCCGCTGCCCAAGCTGACACTTCTGCCGGTGGCGGGGACAACCCAGTTTGAGGCGTTCCAGATGGTTTCTCTTGCCCCGATTTCAGTCCGCCAAATCGATGCCGGGCCGGACTACGCCGCCGCCGTGGCGCTGGAAGGCACGCTGGCCCGTGTCCGCTTCTTTGACGGTCATGCCGCCCTCACCCAGTCTTATCCCAATGAGCCAGCCCCCAATGAGCCAGCCCAAAATCAGCATTGTTGTCCCGGCGTTTAACGCCGAAGCCTATTTTGTCCCGGCGCTGGACAGTGTTTTAGCCCAGACCGTCACTGCGTGGGAGTTGACCATTGTGGATGACGGCTCTTCTGACAGAACGGCGCAGATTGCCGCACATTATGCGGCGCGGGACCCGCGTATCCGCTTAGTCTCGCAGGCCAATCAAGGCGTTTCCGCCGCCCGCAACTTTGGCTTCTCGCTTTCGTCCCCCGCCGCCGAGTTTCTGATCTTTTTAGACGCCGACGATGTCTGGGAGCCTCATGCGCTTGCTTTGCTTTGTCAAACCCTGAGTGCACACCCGGAAGCGCCAGCGGCTTATGGGCTGGCCCGGTATATCGGCAAAAACGGCGAGCCGATTGAGCCGGGCATCTGCGAGGGCCATCAGCAGTTTCGCTTAGGGCTGGAAAATGGCCGTGTCATTGTTTGGCCGCCGGAGCGTCCGACGACATTTGCCGTGGAAGCGGTCATGGAGCGTGTGATGACCTGCGGCACAGTCTTGATGCGCCGGGAAGCATTTTCAAACGCCGGGCAGTTTGACCCGGACCTGCGGATGTGGGAAGACTGGGACTTCTGGCTGCGGCTGACGCGGCTGGGCGGCCTCGTTTTCAACGACACGCTGATTTTGGGATATCGCCGCCATGACGCCAATGTTTCGGGTCAGCGCGACTTGCTGGAAACGGGCGAATGGCGGGTGCGCCGCCGGCTGCTGGAAGTCGTCCAGGATGATCCGCAGCATCTCGCGATGGCTTATCTGGGCCTTGCCTACCGGCATCGCTGCGCCGCTGCCCACCGCCTGCATTCGGCAAAAGCGCACTGTCTGGCGCGGCGTCCGGCGGCGGCGCTTCAAGACGCCGGCGCTGCTGTAAGGCACTGCCGCGAGCTTCTGCGCGTTCGCCGCCTGCAAAAGAGAAGCCGCGAAAAGCATTAATTACTGCCGCGTTTCTTGCTAGTTTTCTGAGGCAGGTCCTGGAAATGGACAGCGGTGTTCGCGCCGCAGGAACGGGCGGCGGTGAGCGCCGTGAGTGCCTGGCAGACCAGCTCATCCGCGCCGGAAGTTGTCGGCGCAAGCTGCACCGCACCGAAACAGGCGGTTTGCGGCACCGGGCCGCCGGCATCGGTCAGACCGGCCCGCAGCCGCTCCGTGGCAATCCGCGCTCCGGCTTCCCCAGTTTCCGGCAGAATAATAGCGTACTCGTCCGCGCCTAGATGCGCGATCACATCCACAGTCCGCATCTTGGACTTAATGACGGCGACGGCGGATTGAAGCGCCAAATCACCAGCCTCGAAACCAAGCGTTCGGTTCCGCGCCGTGAAGCCGTCCAAATCCAATAAAACCAGCGACAGCGGCGCGTTGTACCGGGCAGCACGCTCCACTTCTTCCGCCAGCCGGGCGCGGAACGCCGGATGTCCGGCAATTTCCGGCTGGGTTTCCGGGGCATAGGCCGGGGCAGGGGCAGATTCGGCCTGCGCGGCTTCCAGCGCTGCGGCCAGCACGGCGATTTGCTCGTCCAGCGCGGCGATCTGCTCTTCCTGCCGGGCAAATTCCGTGATGTCGACGCCCGCGCTCAGGCCGCCGATAATCTGGCCTTCCGTATCATGCAGCGGGACCATGCTGCACCGGAGCCGAGTGAGAACGCCGCCGGCCAGCCGGTCCCAGCGCTCCATGCCCAGCAGCGACTGGCCTGCCAGAACGCGGCTGACGCCGGCTTCCGCTTCTTCGCGCTCCGAGTCCGGCACGATAGTTTCCCAAAGCGTGCTGTCCAGCGCTTCTGCGGCGGGAATGCCGTACAGCACCTCGCAGGCGGCGTTCCACCGGATGATTTTGCCGGAAGCGGCAAAGCAGAAACACGGCACAGGCAGGGTGCGGAAGAACTCTTGGAACTGCCGGGAAACCTGCTCGCGCAGCGTCTCGGCTTCCGCCTGACGCCGTTCAGCTTCCGCTTTTTCGGCTTGCAGGGCGGCCTGCTGGGCTTCCAGCTCTTCTTTCTGCTTGGCGCGGGCCAGGCGCTCCGCTTCCCGCATTCGCCCGGCAAACCGGGCGGGCGGCTGCTGCGAAGACGCTTGGGGCAGCGCGGAAGCAGGCGAAGGGGCGGCAGAGGCTGCGGCGAGGGAGCGGCTGAGGCTGAGGGCGGCCAGTGCCGACGCCAGCAGTCCCGCGCCGCCCGCCAGCATGAGCGGGAAGGCTAAAGTGTTTTCCTGGCCCGCGCTAGGTGCTTCGGCGGGAAGCACCGCTTTCCCTTTTCCATGATGGGCGGCAAGGGCGGCTTTGTGCGGCTCTTTTTTTTGTGCGGGAACCGTTTTTGTTCCGTGCAGAAATGCGCCGCCGCCAAACAGCGCCAGCGCGAAGAACGCCATCACAGCAATTGCCCGTATTGATTTCATCGCCAGTTCCCGCTCCTTTTTGCCGCTGCCTTTGAGGCACGCTTTGTTGATATTTCGGCAAAAAGAGGCGGAAACATTATGTTTAGGGCATGACATATTTGCCGTGTGCCGGCACGGCAATACTATTGAAGTCCTCGGCCAGTGTGTGCAGGGCGGAGCGCATCTGCGGCCCCTGCATGGCCGGGCCATGCCCGGTGACGACAATCTCCGGCTCAAGCGCCGCCAGCATTTCGACAGAAGTACAGGCCGACGCCCAGTCCGGCGTGAAGTACATCGGCGGGCCGTGCAGTGCCGGGGCTTGGATCGCAACTGCGTAAGCCGATTCCTGCGCCGTAGTAATGAACGCATCGGCGGCAATCAGAGTCCGACCCTCCTCGCGCCACAGCGCGATCTGGCCGGGCGTGTGGCCGGGAACGTGCTGCCAGACCCAGTCGGGCAAGGAGGGAACGCTGCCGTCTTCCGGCAGGGGCTTCAGCCGTGCGCCGACATCCACCGGGCCGCGTGGATACAGCCCGGAGATTGCCGCCATCAGCCCGCCCCCGACTGTGGGGTCCGGCGGCGGGTACGCCGCCTGCCCGCTGAGATATGGCATTTCCAGCGGATGCGCGTAAACCGGCGCATCCCATTCCGCCGCCAGCGTCTCCAACGCGCCGACATGGTCAAAATGACCGTGGGTCTGGATAATCGCCGCCGGACGCGCGTTTTCGCCGAACCGTTTTGCCGCCGCTTTCTTGATAGCCCCTGCCGCGCCGGGGATGCCGGCATCAATCAGGGTCCATCCCCGGTCGCCGGCACCAGCCAGCCCAAAAAAGACGACGTTGACAATTGCCAGGCGCTTATAGGCCAGGTCCGGCAGGATTTCTACCGTGCCGTCGTCTTCCGCGTGTCCCACACGCCCCGCCGGGTCTAAGGAGATTGAATGTTCCATGAGCGCAGTATTGCCGCAAAAGACAATCTGGAAACATTCAGGAACGCAGGCCGTAGCCGATGCCGCGCCGGGTTTCCAGAAGGCCGGCGGCAAGCGGGGGCATCTTGGCCCGGAGCCGAAGAACATGAATGTCTACGGTGCGCTCGCCGCCTTCAAATTCAACGCCCCAGACAAGGTCGAGCAAACGGTCGCGGGCGAAGAACTTGCCCCGGTGCAGGGCCAAAAACCGCAGCAGCTCGTACTCGCGCGGGGTCAGCGGCAGCTGACCGTTTTGGTCACGGGCGCAGCCGGAACCGAGTTCCAAAACCAAGTCCTCCACCAGAAGGCGGTCTCCCGTCTGCACCTGGCGCTTGCGGAACGACAGCAGGGACAGGCGGGCCAGCATTTCGGACGGCGCATAGGGGGGCAGCAGAAAGTCGTCCAAATAAGCCGGCCAGTCCGGCTGGGATAGGTGGCGTGGAGTGAGGAGGGCCAAACGCACCGGCAGCGGCACGTCCTCGCCCCAGGTGGCTTGCAGCAGACGTGCGGCATGGCGCAGCGGCAGGCAGTCCGCCGCCGCCGACAAATCCGCCAGCAGAACATCCGGCGGACGCCCTTCAAACGCGGCGTACAAACTCTCCTGCGCGTCGGTCCGGCTGCCGAGGGCGGTGTGGCCTGTGGCATAGCCGGCCTGCCGGAGCGCGGAAGTCAGCGCCGTCAAAGGGTGATGGTTCTCATTCGGAGCGAGAAGAAGGACAGTGAGCATGGCGACACGGGTTCAGGGAAGCAGGACGCTTAGAAAAGGCCGCGTCACTGCGGAAAAGCCGTGTCAGTCCACATCATTGGGGGATAGCAAAGTATGGCATGAAGCGGGGGAAGGAGTCAAGGGTGGAGCAGACAAAAGGCCGTGAGGAACAGGCCGTCAGAAAGCCGTGAGGAACAGGCCGTCAGAAAGCCGTGAGGAACAGGCCGTCAGAAAGCCGTGGGGAACAGGCCGTCAGAAAGCCGTGGGGAACAGGCCGTCAGAAAGCCGTGGGGAAC
>CAXTER010000098.1:0-4785 GCA_964243345.1 uncultured Armatimonadales bacterium | reverse complement strand
AGGCCGTCAGAAGGCCGTGGGTATGAAACCCACGGCCTTCTGACGGCCTGTTCCCTGGCTCTACACCGTCAGCCACATGCCGCCGTCCGGGTCCAAGCAGACCGGGTAGGTTTGCAGATTGCAGTCGCCCTGAAGGCCAATTCCACTGGTCAAGTCAAACTTGCGGGCATGGAACGGACACATCACAATCGTGCCGCCGACGAGGCCATCGGCAAGCGGACCCTGCCGGTGCGGGCATTCCGCCTGCACGGCGTAAACCTGCCCGCCGCGCGTGTGAAAGACGGCAACGTCAATGCCGTTCACCGGAAAGACCCGGCCTTCGCCGACAGGGATTTGGTCTACGGGGCCAAGCGAAATGCCTGCTCCTGCTGTCATTGTCTCACCCGGTGTGATTGTCTCAATTGTTTTTTCAAGTATCATGCTTAACATAAATGGGTTGCCTTGAGTGCGCCGGGGGTGTAGAAACCCCCGGCAAGATTATGTCCTTCGGACATGGAAAAGTGAAGGCCACAATCTTCGTCCGAAGGACGCTTCTTTGCCGGGGGGTTCTACACCCCCGGCACTTTAAGCCAGCACCGGCAGCGTGGACACGAACTGGTTTTGAGTCGCCGGCTGCTCCGCTTCCAGCCACGGGTCCACATACGCTTCTACTGTGGCCTGCATGGCGGCGTCCAGACGAGCCGCGATGCCTTCGCTGTCTTCCACGACGACCTGCCGGATTTTGTCCAGGCCGACGCGCGGAACAAAGCTATAAGTGCGCTCCAAATACTTGGCGTTTTCAATGTAATACTGCATGAAGCGGCCCATGATCTGAATGACTTCCTCATGCGAATCAACAACGCATAAGATGTCGCCCTTGCGGATATGTGCGCCCGCCGCGCCGCCGACATAAATCTCCCACTTACCGCCTTCAACAGCGACTGCGCCGAGGTCTTTGACCATCGCTTCCGAGCAGTTGCGCGGACAGCCTGCGGTCGCAAGCTTCATCTTGCCGGGGCTTTCAATGCCCTGGAAGCGCTTTTCGATCTTGATGCCAAGCCCCGTGCTGTCGCCGACCCCGTAGCGGCAGAAGTCGGTGCCGACACACGTTTTGCAGGTGCGGAACGATTTGCCGTAAGCGTGGCCGGATGGCATTCCCAAATCTTTCCAGACCAAAGGCAGGTTCTCTTTGGTGATGCCCAGCAGGTCAATGCGCTGGCCGCCGGTGAACTTGACCATCGGGACGTCGTACTTTTTGGCGACTTCGCCGATACGAATCAAGTCATCGGCAGTCGTGACGCCGCCGTAGATGCGCGGGACGACGGAGAACGTCTTATCTTTCTGAATGTTTGCGTGGACCCGGTCATTGATAAACCGGGCGTCGCGCTCATCCTCGTACTCAGACCCCCAAAGGGATTTTAGAAGCGACGCCAGGCCCATCTTGGAAGAAACGTCTTCAACGCCCCCCGCCAGCGCATCAAACACTGAGGACACGGAGCGTAAGTTCCCGGCCATAATCTGCTCGACCAGATCATTCTTGGAGTAGGGGACACCGGGAACGTAGTAGTGGATGCTGGGGTCTTCTTCCACCTGACCTTCGGCGGCCCATTCGACCACTTCTTCCACCAGCTTTTTGCAGGAGCCGCAGCCGGCCCCGGCGCGGGTGGCTTCCATGACCATCTTCAGCGAGCGCTTGCCGCCTTCGACGCATTTGCGAATCTGACCTTTGGAGACGCCGTTGCAGTTGCAAATCTGAGCGCTGTCAGGCATTTCCAGCATGGTCGCCTGCGTAGACGGTGCGCCGATGTCAAACAAGAGAGAAAGCCGCTCTTCGGGCAGGGGCGTTCCCCGGTCAAACGCCTGCATGAGATAGGCGACTTTGTTTAAGTCGCCCAGCATCATCGCGCCAACCAACATGCCGTCCCGAATGATAAGCTTTTTGTACGTGCCGCGCTTTGGCTCGGCGAACGTCACGACTTCGTCGCGGTCATCCTGCGGCTCGGTGACGCCCATCGATGCAAGCTCGACGCCCATGACTTTGAGCTTTGTGGCGATTTTGGAGCCGTGATAGGCGGCGTCCAAGTTGCGCCCGGTGATATGGTCGGCCAGCACGGTTCCCATTTCCCACAGCGGGGCGACCAAGCCGTAGACGCGGCCCCGATGCTGGGCGCATTCGCCGACAACGTACACATCGGGGTCATCCACAGAGCGCATCTGGTTGTCGGTGACAATCGCCCGCTCGACGGTCAGCCCACAGGCCGCGCCGATTTCAGCGTTCGGCTTGATGCCCGTCGAGATGACCACCATGTCGCAGTCCAGCGTCGTGCCATCTTTAAATTCTAATCCCGTGACGCTGTCTTCGCCCAAGACGCGCGTTGTCGCCTTCATAGTATGGACATGGATGCCCATCTTTTCCATGATGCCCTTCAAGATGCCGCCGGCCGCCGGATCAAGCTGCTGGTTCATTAAGTGGCCGGAAATATGAATGACGTGAACTTCAACGCCGTAGTTGATCAGTCCTCGCGCCGCTTCTAAACCGAGAAGCCCGCCGCCGATAACGGCGGCTTTGCGGCACTTGGTCGCGTAGCCTGCGATCTTGTGGCAGTCGTCCAGCGTGCGGAACACGAAGACGCCGTGCTTTGTGTCGCCATCCAGCGTCTCTAACCCCTCCATCGGCGGCACGAACGGGCGCGAACCCGTGGCGATTAAGAGCTTATCGTAGTCCGTGATTTGGCCGTCGTCGCTGTGGATTTGTTTGCGGGCGCGGTCAATGTGCTGGACTTTCGCCGGAGCGTGCAACTTGACATCGTTCTCCGTGTACCAATCTAAGGGGTTCAAAAAGATGTCGGCGGCATCTTGGGTCCCGTTCAGAACATTGGACAAGAGAATGCGGTTGTAGTTGCCATACGGTTCGTCGCCGAACATGGTGATGTCAAACTGCTCGCCGCCGCCTCGCGCCAGTATCTCTTCGACGGTCCGCGCCCCGGCCATGCCGTTGCCGATGACGACCAATTTTTGCTTATCGCTCACGTCAGACCTCCACTTACTTTCAGACTTCCACTAAGCCAATGTCTAAAACGACCGTACCGGAGACGCCTTCCGGGGCGGCCAGATACGCTTCCAACTTGGTTCCCGACATCATGTCTTCGACGACTGCCAGCGCGACATGGACATCGCCGCGTGCAGCAATGGGGAAATAGCGCATCGGGGAACCATCGCGCATCAGCACGACATAAATCATTTCCGCCGACGAGTTTCCGGCCCGAAAATAAACAAACTGTGTCCGCTTGCCGACCGGAACGGTGTAAGTCAGCCCGCCGGCCAGCGGATGCGGGTTTGTGAGACCGTGTCCTTCAAACGCGAGAACGCCCTGCAATAATTGTGGTTTTGAATACATAGATTTAAGGTCTCCAAAAAGATAAGGTCTTCAGAAAAACGTCCCCCCAGCCCCCAATAATGGGGGAGCATGATAAGAATACAAAGCCATCCTAATCTGGCTCCCCCATTATTGGGGGCTGGGGGGGCTTTATGCCAGCTCTAAATCCGCGCCGTCCGGACCGACGAGGATGCGCTCGCGGGATGGCTCGTGGTCTTTCGCCACGCCGCCTTCGCCGAGCCAGGACTGCTGCCAGCCGGGCGCGGCCTGGCGCAGAACAATTAAACCGACAGCGGCAATCGCGGAAAAGGCGAAGAAGCCTGCGCCGTAAGTGCCGAACTTGTCATGCAGATCTCCCATGTTCTTGTTGAGGTAGTAGCCGCCGACGCCGCCCGCCGCGCCGACAAGCCCTGTCATCACGCCGATTTCCGTGCGGAAGCGCTGCGGGATCATCTGGAACACCGAGCCATTGCCCATGCCGAGGCAGCCCATGAGGATGAACAGCATGACAAACGTCACCCACATGTTGGTGATCAGGAAGCCGATGCCAAGCGCCATCAGGCAGGCCGTGGCGTACATGACAGTCAGCATCCGAATGCCGCCGAGTCTGTCGGCGAGTGCGCCGCCGACGGGCCGCAGCAAGGAGCCGGCGACGATGAACAGGGCTGTTGCCAGGCCGACAGTCGCTTTCGGGAAGTCATACTGGTCTACAAAGAACTTGTTCATAAAGTAGGACAGGCCGACAAAGCCGCCGAAGGTCACGAAATACAGCAGGCAGAAGCGCCAAGCGTCCGCCTGAGCCAGTACCCGCCCGAAGTCGCCGAGAGTAGCCGGTTTGGCCTTTGCCGGCGGGTCTTTTGCCAAGACGGTGAAGATGACAAAGACAATGGCGACCGGGATCATCAGCAGACCTAAAACTGCGTGCCAGCCGTAGGCTTTCGCCAGCATTGGGGCAAAGATTGTCGCCAGCACCGTGCCGGAGTTCCCTGCACCGGCAATGCCCATTGCCAGCCCCTGCAAGTGAGGGGGATACCAGCGGGATGCCAGCGGCAGGGCGACGGCGAACGACGCGCCGGCCAGCCCTAAAAAGAAGGCCACAAAAAGCAGTGAATTGTAGGTGTTCGCGAACTGCCAACCGACTGCCAGCGGCAGCAGAGTCAAGGCCATAGACGCGACGCCGACGCGCTTGGAGCCGAAGCGGTCCGACAGGACGCCGAGCAGGATGCGCCAAAAGCCCGCCGCCAGGAGCGGGATCGCCAGCAAAGTCAATGCTTTGGAAGCCGGGTAGCCGTTTGCGACCGGCTGGAACGCTTTGCCACCTGCTTGAAGCGCCGCCAGCGGTTTGAGGCCGATGACGTTGTCATTGGGATTACCGATCGCGCCGGGCGCTTCGGCGATCTGAATGAACTTGGATTTGGCGTTCACAACGG
>CAXTER010000097.1:0-17870 GCA_964243345.1 uncultured Armatimonadales bacterium | reverse complement strand
GGCGGCCCCAACGGCATCAAACACGACGGCGGCAGGGTCGGCATTGTTCTTGCCGGTGATGACTTCGACGCCGACGCGCTCGCCCCAGAGCGCAAGCTGCTCGGTCGCGGCGGCGCGGAACGTGTCACCGGCGGCAAGGACAACGCGCTTGTTCTGCTTTTTCAGAATATAAGCCAGCTTGCCGATGGAAGTAGTCTTGCCGACACCGTTGACGCCGACAACTAAGTAAACCGTTGGCTTGGTCTCGGAAACGGCAAGCTCCGGCAGGTCGTGCTTGTCGTCCGTGAGCGTGTCCCACAAAAAACGCTTCAGGTAATCAGTCACATCCTGGGCATCATTGAGGCGCTTGTCGGCGACCATCGCCCGCAGCTCGCCCATCGCCCGCATCGTGGTGTGGATGTTGAGGTCTGCGCCGATGAGCGATTCTTCCAGCTCTTCAAACAGCGCCTCGTCAATTTTCCCCCGCCCGGTGATCATTTGATCGACTTTTTGGAAGATGCTCTTAAATAATCCGCGTTTCAGCATAAAATAATCCTAGAAAATACCGAGGAACCTCACCCCGCCTCGTTCCTCGGCGACCCTCTCCTTCCGAAAGGAGAGGGTGGAGAGCCTAAGCGAGCCGGGTGAGGTTCCTTTGACGGCTACCCGAACCGGTGCGTGGTGGTCGGAATAAAATACGTCACAATGGCAGCCAGCAGGCCGCCGAGCAATAGGTAATTGGCCCGTGGTCCGCGCCACTGAGCGACGGCGTGAAGCGTCAGATACGCGCCGTAGACCAGCCATGTCACCACCGAAGTCAGCACCATTGGGTCTGCGCCCCAGACGCCGGGCAGGCCTCCAGTGAGGGCTTCGACAAAGCCGGCGGCGAGGCCAATGGTCAATAATGGAAAGGCGAATGTCACCAGCGCGAACGCCAGATGGTCTAGACTTGCCAGCGGCGGCAGCTTGCCGAACAAGCCGCCGGAAAGGCGCTTGCGCTTGAGTAATCTATATTGGGTCAGATACAAAGCCGCGCAGCCGAAGGCCAGAACCAAAAGGCCGAACGCGAACAGAATCGCCAGAATGTGCAGACTAACCAGGCGCGAGTTCAGCAGCGGCAGGGCAGCCGTGTCCAGCGCGGCAGGATGCAGCGGGCGCAAAAACGCCCCGGCAAAGAGGCACAGGAACGATGCCGGCAAGGCAACAGCCCCCAGCGCGGTCGGCTTCGGCTTCAGCAGCACCTCTAAAGCAAGGTACGCTAGGGCGATGGCCCAGGCGGACGCTGAAAGCGTCTCGGCAGGCGTCGTGAACGGCGTTTGATGGACGCGGGCGCAGTGAATGCCGATGGCGAGCGTGTGCAGGACAACGGCAAGAACAGTCGCGGCGCGGCCCGTCAGGGCAAGCAGAGGCTGGCGCAGCATGAGAAACGCGCCGTAAGAGACAGACCCGAACAGATAGCCGACGGCGGCAGCGACAAGGAAAAAGTCTTCAGTCATTGATCCGCCTCCACCCCCAATAATGGGGGAGTAAGATCAGAACGCCTCTCTTTTCCGGCTCCCCCATTATTGGGGGCGGGGGGGCTGTCTTCCACCCCAAACACTCGGCGGATTGTGTCTAAAGTCGCCGCGCCGTCTTCCGTTTCGGGCGCGGCTTTGATCGCGACGCTGGCCGGGTGGGCAATCTTGTTGGTCAGCGACGCAAACGCCGCTTCAATCGCCCGCCAGTCTTTTTCCGGCAGATCCGGCAGACGGGAGCGCAGCTTTTCGAGTTCCGCCGATTTTGCCGTGTCAAGCTTTTGCCGGACAGCGACGACTAAAGGCGCGACTTCCAGCGACCGCTCCCAGCGCAGGTACTCGGCGGTGGAAGCGTCTACAATCTCGCGGGCGCGGGTGACTTCCCCAGCCCGGCTGTGCCTCGCTCCAGCGACCAGTTCCTGCAAATGGTCTATGTTGTAGAGATACACGTTTTCCAGCGTATCTACCGACGCTTCCACATCGCGCGGCACGGCAATGTCAATGAGGTAGAGCGGGCGTCCACGCCGAACACGCATGGCAGACTGCACTAAGTCACGGGTGACAATTGGGTGGGGTGCGGCGGTAGAGCAGACCACAATGTCGGCAGTCGCCAGCAGCATTGGCAGGTCGTCAAAACGCCGGGCCGTGCCGCCGAACTGCGCGGCTAAAGCGACGGCTTTTTCGTAGGTGCGATTGGCAACCAGCACCGCCGGTGCGCCTCGTGCCAGCAAGTGCCGAGCAGTTACTTCGCTCATTTTGCCTGCGCCCAGCACGAGAACCGTATGGCCTGCCAGCGATTCGCCGAAAATCTGCGTCGCCAGTTCCACTGCCGCCGCGCCGACTGAGAACGTCCCCCGCGCAATGCCTGTCTCGGTGCGGGTACGCTTGCCGGTCACAAGCGCGTCCTGGAACAATCGGTTCAGCCGCGCTCCCAGGCTATTTGCCGACTGCGCCGCTTCCAGCGCTGTTTTGACCTGACGCTGAATGTCCGGCTCACCTAGTATCATCGAGTCCAAGCCCGAAGACACTGAAAAAAGGTGGTTTGCGGCGGCTCCGGCCCGGTAGCAGTACAAATGGCCGTCGAACTCATACCGGGATAGCCCGTGCCAGCCAGCCAAAAACTCCGCCAGCGCGTTTTCAAGCGGCCCCGCTTCCGGCGCGGCGACAGCATACGCTTCGGTCCGGTTGCATGTGGACAGCAAAGCTCCTTCGCGGATGTTGGGCAGAGCGGACAGCGCCGTCAGCGCCTGCGGCAGATCGCGCTCCAGGAACGCCAGCTTTTCGCGCACTTCAATGGGCGCACTCGTATGGTTTATTCCGAGGACAAAAAGAGACATGTCTGAATTCGCGCTTCCGCTTCTAAACTTTTGCCGCCGAGCAGCAGGGCATGGACTTCTGCGTCGTCTAAAACCCGCCGCACCGCCGCTTTTCGCCCCGCTTCGTCCCGAATGGCCTTGATCGCCTCGCGCCGTCGGCCAATGAGTGCGACTAACTCGCCCCACTCCGGCCCGAACTCTTCTTCCAGCCGTTCCCGCAGGACTGCCGAAAGTGTCGGGCTGCCGCCGCTTGTAGAAACAGTCAGCACCAAATCGCCGCGCGTAACTTGGGCTGGGGACACAAAGTTTCCGGCGTCCGGGTCATCCGCGCACAGCACGAGCAAACTTTGCGCCTCTGCGTTGCGGGTCACTTCTGCGTTGACCATGCGATTGTCTGTGCAGGCCATCACTAAAAACACCCCGGCAAGCGCTGAGGTTCCGCCCACCGTGTACTTCTCGCGCTTCCACTCAATTGTGCCGTCCGCCGCCAGCGCTTGCAGCGCTTCGGTTACATCCGGCGACACAAGGCGTACCAGTGCCCCATGCGCCAGCAGCGACTTAATCTTGCGCTCCGCCACTTTGCCGCCGCCCACAACCATACAAACGCGGCCTTGTAAATTGACGCCAATCGGATACAGGTTCATATCTTTTCGTTATTGTACCCGAAGGCAGCAGGAAGAGTGAGGGAGTGCGTGGAAGAGGAAGGGAATAGGAACCATGCGTTAAAACACACGGCTACACGGCGCGGACGCCACGAAACACCGCTTCGCGGGGTTACCGAACTTCTTCCCGTAGGGCGTAGGGCTTGCCCCTACCCTCCTGTCCTATCCTTCATTGCCCTCTTCGGGAACAAAATTGGGAACAGATTGGGAGGGTAGGGGCAAGCCCTACGCCCTACAGAAAACCCATTTTGCCGATCCGTTCCGAGTGCCACGAGGCGGTACTTCTCAGTGCCTGCGCTGATTACGCACTAAAACCTTGGCCGTGCCATTCATGGCGTGGTTCTTTCTGACTGCGCTGCATAACGAGAAAGCAGATTTCGTAATTCGTCCTTTTTATCAGGATATTGTTCAGTCCAATCCCATACCGTTTGATGGTAGCTGTTCACGACATGGCTATTAGCGCCAAGTTTTAGCAGGGCTTCAGTTGCTTCTGCATTTCCAGACCAAACAGCTCGCATCAGCGGGGTGTAGCCTAGCACGTCTCGCTCTTCAATACTTTCGCCGTGATGCTGAAGGTCTTTGAACAAGGCAAGATAATCCGCAACGCTCAAGATGGGATCATTTGGAGCGTTCATAGATCGGTAGCAAGCCAGCGCGATAGCGGGACTTACCAGCGCATTACCAACCGGACGCACTGATGCTCCATTTGCAAGCAGCACTTGGGCGGTAGAAACCTGACCCATTTGTATCGCGCTTAATAAGGCAGTATCATACTCATTCCCGCCGACAGCGGTTGGATTTGCCCCTTTCCAGATAAGGTCTTGAACCGTATGATCTCCCTGGCGAGATTGAATTGCCGTCAGCAGTTGATTATTGAGACGGCTTTGCCGCCAATAGTAGCCGCCGTATCCCGAAAGCCCGAAAAACACGCCACAAAAACCGATGGAAGTCAGCACCCTCTTTCTAGCTTGCATCATTTGCTCCTCTCCTAGTCTCCAAGCAACTAAGTACGTCAGACAAACGCGACCATGACTTCGCTGGCTAAGAAGACGCCTTGTGGAGTGAGGCGCAGGCAGGTATCAGTGGCTTCCAGAAGGCCGCGTTTTGTGAATGTCTCGATTTCAGCGGCGAACTTTTCGCGAGGGTCTACGCCGAAGCGGGAGTGGAAGCGGGCGTAGGAGATGCCTTCGCGGGTGAGGCGCAGGCCGAGCATGATTGTTTCGGCCATTGTCTCGGCTTCGGTGAGGGTCTCGGTGGACAGCGTCAAATCAGCGTTGTTTTCGACGGCGTCGGCATATTGGGCGGGGGATTTGAGGTTCATGCGGCGTGCGCCGCTGAGGTACGCGACTGCTCCGCAGCCGAAGCCGTAGTAGGGATCGTTGCGCCAGTAGTGCAGGTTTTGGCGGCTTTCGCGGCCCGTCCGAGCGAAGTTTGCGATTTCGTACTGGGCATAGCCTGCGGTCTGGGCGGTTTCGACGGCCATCTCGTACATGTCGGCGGCGAGGTCGTCACTCGGCAGGGGCAGGCGGCCTTTTTGCTGAAGTGTGTAAAAGCCGGTGCCTTCCTCGACAATGAGCGAGTAGAGGGAAAGATGGTCGGTTTCAAGCTCCAGGGCTTGGGCAAGCGTGTCCTGCCATTGTTTGAGCGTTTGGCGTGGCAGGGCGAACATCAGATCAAGCGAGACGTTCTCAAAGCCGGCGGCGCGGGCGGCTTTCACGGCGGCGCGGGCTTCGTCGGCGGAGTGAATGCGGTCCAGCGTTTTTAGCAGGCCGGGGTCAAAACTTTGGACGCCGAACGAAATGCGGTTGAAGCCGGCGTCGCGCAGGACGGATAAGTGCCGGACATCCATCGTGCCGGGGTTGGCTTCGGTGGTGATTTCGGCATCAGGAGTCACGGGCAGGGTTTCTAAAACGGCCCCAAGCAGCGCGGCCTCGTCGGCGGCAGGGATAGCCGTCGGCGTGCCGCCGCCGAAAAAGACGGCGTCCACAGGAGGCCCCCCCGCCCCCAATTCTGGGGGGGTACGACGAATTTCGCAGTCAAGCGCCTGAACATAGCGGGCGATGTGGGCGTCGGTGTAGCCGGAGTAGGAATTGAAGTCGCAGTAGGCGCACTTGCGAACGCAGAATGGAATGTGGACGTAGCAGCCGATGGCGCTTGGCATGAGGACGCTGGACATGGCTTCATTGTACCCGATGCGCCGCTGCCAGGCAGAAGCCGGAACCCCTCCCGCTCGTGTCCTCGCTCCCTCCCCTGTTAGGGAAGGGCAATACAGAGCAGAACCAAGAAAAGATCAGAACTAAGAACAGGAACGCTCTTGCCGTCGTTCTGGAATTCTAGCCCTTCCCTAACAGGGGAGGGAGCGAGGACACGAGCGGGAGGGGTTCCTCGTGCGTCCCCTTGACGCCTCTCCCCTTTCTCCCTTATACTAGAAGCATGACAACGAAATTGCCTGCTTGGCTGCCGTATGTGCTGCCGTTTGGACTGTTCCTGCTGCTGACCACAATCGAAAGCCATTTGCCGCTGACGGCGTACCCTATGTTCTATGCCGTCAAGATTGCCCTGGTCGGGGGCGTCTTGATTGCCCTGCGCGGCGCGTTCCCGGAAGCGCGGCCTGGTGGCAGCGGTTGGGCTGCGGCAACGGCGCTGGGTGTGGCGCTGTTCTTCGCTTGGATTTTTATAGACAAGCATACGCCGCATTTTGCGTTTTTGGGGACGCGCACGGCGTATGACCCGGCGCGGGAGCTTTCGAGTTCCGGGGCCGTCGTTTTGTTTCTCGCCGTGCGGTTTCTGGGGCTGGTCGTCGTCGCGCCGTTTGTCGAAGAATTATTTTATCGAGGCTTTTTGCTGCGGTTCGTCACCGATATGGACGACTTCAAGCGTGTGCCGACGGGAACATTTTCCGCGCTGGCGCTTCTGGTAAATGTCGGGGTGTTCGCATTGTCGCACCCGGAATGGCTGGCGGCGGCGGTCTTTGCGCTGGCGCTGTGCGGCCTGCTGCGCTGGACAAAGAACTTTTGGACCTGTATTCTGGCGCATGGAGTGACAAACCTGCTGCTCGGCGTGTATGTGCTGCACACGGCGCAATGGCAGTATTGGTAGGACATCTGCCAAAGAAAAGGAAACGCGAAATGAACACAAGAATGATAGGCAAGGGAACGATCGGCAGGGGAATCGCGGCAGGAAGCCTGCTGGCTGTGCTTGCCTTCAGCGGGATCGGGCCGGCATGGAGCCAGGACGGACAGCAGGTGGTGCTGACTCAAGTATCACAAGGAATCACGGTTCAGGGGCATGGAGAAGTAAAAGTGCAGCCGGACATCGCGCTGATTACGCTGACAGTAACGACGCAGTCACAGGATCAGGCGGAAGCGGTGCGCCAGAACGCCCTCCGAACCACAGCAGTCTTAGCCGCGCTGCGGGGGGTGAAAATTGCTGATAAAGACATTCAAACCCAATCGTACACGGTGCAGCCGCAGTATGATTACAAGCCCAGCCCGCCGCTGCTGACAGGTTATCAAGTGCAGAACAGCGTGCAGGCGACTGTCCGGGACCTGACCAAAGTAGGCTTGGTGATTGACAAAGCAACCGCAGGAGGCGCATCGGAGATCGGCGGCATTTCGTTTGACTTGTCTGACCGGACGCAGCCGCAGGCGCAGGCATTGTCACTGGCGGTAGCATCGGCTAAAACAAAAGCCGGTGTGATGGCAAACGCCGCCGGGGTCGGCTTGGGGCGGCTGCTGACCATGACCGAAGGAGCGCCGGATTCTGTGGTGCGCCCCGTGTTTGCAATGCGGGCCATGAAGGCCGCCGACGCGCCGGAAACGCCGATCAATGACCAGCAGATTACAATTACCGCCGACGCGACATTGGTGTATGCGATGGGCGCGGCGAAGTAGCTCGATGTAGATTACAAAAGTGGGGCAAGAAGGGCGGGGGCAAGCCCCGCCCCTACATTTCGCGTAGGGGTAGGGCTTGCCCCTACCTCCTAATCCTGCCCCTACCTCCTAATCTTGCTTGTGTGGTTTTTTGTTACCGCCGCATTCCCGGACCGGAGGCGGGGCGCAGGAGGCGGGCGTCAATGAGGCGGACTTTGCCGAAGGTGGCGGCAATAAGAGCGACTGCGCCTTCTTCGATCGTGCCGACTTCTTGCAGCGTGTCCGGGGAAACAACGACGGCGTAGTCGACTTTGGCGAGCGGCTGGACTTCAATGGTCTGGCGCATCCAGGCGGCAAGCTGGTAGGAGTCTAAAACGCCGGTGTCGGCAATGGATTGGGCATTGTCGAGGGCCGCCGGAATGACCCGCGCCGCCTGCCGCTGCTCTGGGGTGAGGCGCACGTTGCGCGACGACAGCGCGAGGCCGTCCGGCTCGCGCACGGTGGGGACTGAGACGATTTCAGTCGGAATGTCCAGGTCTTGTGTCAGTGTCTTGATGATCTGAAGCTGCTGCCAATCTTTTTCGCCGAAGTAAGCGCGGTCTGCGCCGGCCATGTTGAGAAGCTTGGTGACGACAGTGGCGACGCCTGCATAATGGCCGGGCCGGGATGCGCCTTCCAGACGTTCGGACAAAGCCCGGACAACGACAACTGTGTCAAAGCCTTTTGGATAGACTTCTTCGGGCGTCGGCGTAAACAGAAAGTCTACGCCTTCGGCCTGGGCCATCTGCGTGTCGCGCTCCGGGTCGCGCGGATAGCGGTCAAAATCATCTAGGTCGTTAAACTGGGTCGGGTTGACGAACAGCGTTACGACAACTACATCGTTCTCGGACTTCGCCTGGCGCATCAGTGTCAAGTGGCCTTCATGGAACGCGCCCATTGTCGGCACAAGGCCGATGGTTCTGCCGTCTCGCCTGGCTTGGCTGAGTGCTGCGCGAAGGTCTGCAATTTCGGTGATTGTCTGCATACTAGGTCTAAGTTTCTAAGCGGCTGCGAGTTCCTTCGCTGCTGGAGCAGGCGCGGGGCTGGCAATGGACGTGATCAGGAAGGCGTGCCCAACATACACATTGTATGCGCCCCTGAAGCCTGGATCAGATACTTCTTCCAGTCCGTGATTAGGCTGTAAAGGCTGGTGATTACGTTGACATACTCAGCCGATGGCTCAATGGGATAAACGCTGGCAATCATATCCCAATCTTCTGTTTCCATCTTGTCCCGCAGTAAGACTATGAGTTCCAGTGTTCCGTCACAGTCAGTCTTAAGCCAGGGAGCAGCCGCAACAAGGTCCCATCTCCCAGGGGTCTTCTGTCTCTCGAAAAGCCCGAAGAGGCAAAAGCCTCCCCGTCCTTCGGAAACCTTCTGCTCCGCCGCACGAAATTTTTGTGCCACCAGCAAGGCGTCGTTCATAATCATAGTAGCACCTTCATACTGTTGGCATCTGCCAGTGTCTTTGTTCCTCGTGGTTGATACCTTTGCTCTGGGTACCACTTGTTTACCATAGACCAATCCCCGAGGAAGCCCGTGACTGAGCGTACCCGATCCTGTAAGCCAGTGTAATTCAGTAGTGTTTCTAGGTCATGGATCGTAAGGCGAACCGTGATAGGCGAGTCAGCCTTTGTTTCGGGAAATCCTGTTGTCCAGTTAAGGGTTCGACAGATGCGAGCCTTCAAAGCAATTTCTACGGCGTAACCGCAGAGATAACTCTCAGAGTCATAGCTCCGGCGGGTGCGAAGAAGCTTCGCGGCCCGCAGATACTCGCGGGCCGTCTTATGCAGATCGCTCTCAGTAATCATCAACGGCCTCCATGCCTGTGGCTTATTTACGCTTTGACTTCGTCCTCGCGGGTGAACAAGTAGTGCTTGTCCAGAACTTTGCCGTCGTCATCCAAGTCGTAGACGAGAGGGACGCCGGTAGGAATGTTCAGCTCTAGGACCTGCTCACGGGACAACTGATCCAGGTCCATGACAATGGAGCGGAGGGAATTGCCGTGGGCGACGACAAGGACATTCAGGCCGGCTTTGATGTCGGGCAGGATATGGGCCTGGAAGTAGGGCAGTGTCCGGGCGGCGGTGTCTTTGAGCGACTCGCCTTTTTCGCCGGGCGGGGGGACATCGTAGGAACGCCGCCAGATTTTGACCTGGGCATCGCCGTACTGCTCTGCGGTCTCGGCTTTGTTTAAGCCTTGAAGGTCGCCGTAATGGCGCTCATTGAGTGCCTGATCGCGCTCGGTGGGCAGGTCGGCGCTTTTGCCGGCGGCTTCCAGCGCGATCTTGGACGTGTTAATGGCGCGTTTTAGGACGCTGGTGTAAACTTTGTCTACGGGCAAGTCGCGCAGATGCTCCCCAGCAATGCGGGCCTCTCCCTCGCCGCGCGGGGTCAGCTCGACATCAACCCAGCCGGTAAAGCGGTTTTCCAGGTTCCATTGCGACTCGCCGTGTCGCACTAAAATCAGTTTCGGCATTTGCGTGTTCTCCTCAAAACAGTGTTAGAGTGTGAGTATACCCGTAAAGTTCAGCCTCAAAGAAGCAGGTCTCTGCTGTCACAGCGTCGTGCCGCAGTCGTCTTCTTCCGGCGGCAGGCCGGCAAGTTTCTTGGACAAATGTGCCTGCATTTGTTCCAGCTCGGCCCGGCGCTGCGCGATTTGCGCGATTTTGTCTTGGATGACTTTTCGGCGTGCCGGGGCATCGAGCGTGTGCCAGCCGAGCAGCAGTTCCGAAGTCTCGCGCAGAGTGAAGCCCACAGATTTGGCCCGCGTGATGAAGTGCAGCCGCTCCAGTGCCGCCGGACCGTATTCTTTGTAGTTGTTTTCCCGCCGCTGGGTTTGCCCGGCGGCGAGAAGGCCACGCTTTTCGTAAAAGCGAATTGTGTGCAGTGTCAGCCCCGTTTCCCGTGCCAGTTCGCCAATCAGCATTTTCTTGTCCCTTTTGTTTCGCTTCCCACTTGACATGCGAGTATGGTCTATGGTGTACCCTGTTTGCGCTGACTGAGAAATAGAAGGAGACGAATATGAACATGGGTGCATTGCAGGGAAAGACGGCTCTTGTAACGGGCGCATCTTCGGGTATTGGAGAGGCGACTGCGCTGGCACTGGCGGCAGAAGGCGCAAAAGTTGCTGTCGCCGCCCGGCGGGTGGAGCGGCTGGAAACGCTCACAAAGCGCATCAAAGACAGCGGCGGGGAAGCACTGGCGCTGGCGTGTGATGTGGCCGATGAGGCGCAGGTCAGCCGGGCGGTGCAGGCCGTTTACGAGACGTGGGGACGGCTGGATATACTGGTCAACAACGCCGGCATTGCGGTGCTTGGCCCAATTTTAGGCGCAGATACGAGCGAGTGGCGGCGGGCGTTTGACGTCAACGTGCTGGGTTTGATGTATGCTGCTCATGCTGCCCTGCCCTTGATGAAAGAGCAGAACGGCGGGCATATCGTCAACATCTCGTCCACGGCAAGCCGCGTTGCTCCGGCAGGAATGGGAGTTTACGCCGCGACCAAGTGGGCGGTCAATGCGTTTTCCGAGTCGCTGCGTCAGGAAGCAGCCTCCTACAAAGTGCGGGTCACAGTCATTGAGCCGGGCATGGTGGCAACGGATTTTACCGATGGCATCACGCATGAGCCGTCGCGGGATGCAATCGCGGCGCGGCTTGCTTCTTTGCGGACGCTGGATGCGTCCGACATCGCAGCCGCCGTAGTCTACGCCGTCACTCAGCCGCCGTATGTGAGTGTCAGTGAGCTTTTAGTTCGTCCCAGCGACCAGATATAGCCTATCTTTTCACGCCTGCAAAATTACAGAAAAGCATAAAATAGACTATTGCGGGAACTGCAGTGTCTCGACTTCTTCCCGGTAAGAGGCTAATGCCTGTTTAATTGTCTCGCCAATTTGGGCGTACTGGCGGACATGGCGGAAGGCCGCACGCTCCGGGCGCAGGCCGAGCAGATCGGACGTGACCAGCACCTGGCCGTCGCACTTTGGCCCTGCCCCAATGCCGATGGTGGGAATGGACAGCGCGGCGGAGACCTCAGCGGCCAAAGCGTCTGGCACAAGCTCCAGCACAACGGCAAATGCACCGGCGTTCTGCACGGCGCGAGCGTCGGCCATGACCTGCGCGGCTCCGGCATCACCCTTGCCCTGCTTGCGGACTCCGAGCAGGTGGACGCTCTGGGGCGTGAAGCCGATATGGCCCATGACCGGAATGCCGGCGTCCACTATGCGCCGGATTGCCGGGGCGATGGCGATGCCGCCTTCGAGCTTAACAGCCTCAGCTTCGCCTTCCTGAAGCAGCCGCCCGGCGTTCCGCACAGCCTCATCTGGGCTGACTTGGTAAGACAAAAACGGCAGGTCGGCGACCAGCAGCGCTCGTTTGGTTCCGCGCCGCACGGCTTTGGTATGATGAAGCATGATCTCCATTGTCACGGGCAGCGTGGTCTCAAAGCCCAGCTCTTCCATGCCGAGCGAGTCGCCGACAAGCGTTAAATCTACGCCGGAGCCGTCCACTAAAAGGGCCAGCGGATAGTCGTAGGCAGTCAGCATGGAAATCTTTTCGCCGAGGCGCTTCTTGCGGGCAAGCGAAGCAAGCGTTACTTTGGTGGTTGTGTCGGGATAGGTACTCATAGATTGCTGCGTTCTTGATTCGGATATATTCCAGGTTTGGCAGTATTAGACAAAGTTTGAGAATCTCGCTTACAATCTATCGCAAAAGTTTGAAAGATGCCCCCCCCGGCCCCAATAATGGGGGAGCAGGAAAGAGTTTTCTTCGTCCGATCCCCCCATTATTGGGGGTTAAGGGATGCCCGCCGACTTTTGCAATAGATTGTAAGTAATCGTGCATATGTAATTCAGTATTTTGACCCGGCCTTGAAAGGCCGGTCTACTGTGGAATGAAAGTATGCCGAAGACGGCATTACTGCGCATCGAAGCGGCTCAAAGAAATCCCGGGTTGCTTAGCGTGGATACTCAGGAGTGTCTCCTCAGTCGGTTAAGCCCTCACAAAGTCTTTCAAGCAGATGCATCAACTGGGCGTGTTCGTCAGTTTTTAGTATTTGATTACCTTTTCCAATTACGCTGCTCAAAGCATTTTCTGCGTCTACGAGCAGACTCAGGCCGCTGTTCGTTATCGATATGTTCAGTGATTTGTTGTTGCCAGTTTCTGGGGTACGGCTTATCAGGTTACGTTTTTCCATGCTAATTAGCAGTGTATGCATGGTCTGCGGTGTCACAAATGAGTCCTTCGCTAATTTTGCACCCGTCATAGGTCCTCGATTTTCGAGAACCTTTAACAAGGAGTATTGCGGAAGGGTCATGAAAATGGTACGCAGCTTCTTATCCATCGCAGTGTGAATAATATGCTGCGTTTTTTTTATCGCATATCCTGTATCTTGAAACTTCATGTTGACTTAAAAATGAATTATCAGTATACTGATAATATTAGATGATTAAAGGAGGGATAACTATGCCATTCAAAATTATCGGGCCAAGTTTCCTTGCGCTACAGGTGACCGATATGGAGCGAAGCAAGGCATTCTATACTGAGATATTAGGACTTGAGATAGACCCGAAGGGACCTCCGCATGCGTATGTTTTCAAAACGGAGCCAATTGCATTTGCAATCCGTAAACCCATTCTGGATTTGACGGCGAGCACAAAGTTAGGCTGGGGCGTCGCGCCTTGGTTCAGCGTGAAAAGCGTCCAGGAACTACATGACCGCCTGGTGTCGGAAGATGTAAAGATACTGGCTGAAATCCTGCCTGGACCATTCGGAATTTTCTTCACATTCCAAGATCCCGATGGTTACGTCTTAACTGCCCATGAAGCTCAGGATGAAAACTTACAATCTATTGCAAAAGTCTGAAGAAATCCTCCCGCCCCCAATAATGGGGGAGCCAGAGCCGTTTTCTAGTCTGGTTCCCCCATTATTGAGGACTAGGGGGAGGCTCTCCGACTTTTGCAACAGATTGTAAGTGACAGGACAAACTCCAGTACAACTGCCGCCGTCTTGAGTTGTTTCCGCCCCAACACCAGTCTCTTGACTACATTGGGAGTTACGCAGTTGAAGCAAAATTGAGGGTAGTTTCCATGTCTTGCTCGCGCCGATCTACTCTCCAACTGCACAACTCCTAAATTACTTCTTCGCCTTTAGTAACTTGGTCGACAAGATGGGCGAGCTGGCTGTCGGCGTCTTCAATAGTGATATAGGACATAGTCAGTCTCCTTTGGCGCTATTATACCTCTGCGTTGACATTGTGCGCCGTGCCGGGTTACAATGCCGCTATGACCAATAGGACAACAATATGACCAATAGGACAATAAGCGTGGCGATTGATGGGCCGGCGGGAGCGGGGAAAAGTACGGTGGCACGGCAGGTGGCGTCGGCGCTGGGCTGCACCTACATAGATACGGGGGCGATGTACCGGGCGGTGGCGTGGGCGGTGGTCAACCAAAAGATTGCGCCGGACGATGCCGAAGCGGTCTGCAAACTGGCGGCGCAGCTTGCGATCAGACTGGAGCAAGACCAGGTGTTTGCGGACGGGCAGGACATCACGGATCAAGTACGGACGCCGGAAATCAGCAATTTAACATCGCCAATCTCGGCGCTGCCGTGCGTCCGGGCGCGGCTGGCGGCTTTGCAGCGGGAAATGGGACGTCGCGGCGGCGTGGTCATGGAAGGCCGGGACATTGGAACGGTGGTGCTGCCCCAGGCCGAAGTGAAAGTGTTTTTGACGGCGTCGCTGCCGGAGCGGGTGCGCCGCCGCCGAGAAGAGCTGGGGGAGGCGGGGATTGCCTTGTCTTTGGAGCAGCTTGAAAAAGACATTGCCGAGCGGGATGCGCGGGATGCGTCGCGCGATACCGCCCCGATGATTGCGGCCTCGGACGCCGTGCAGATTGTCAGCGACGGCCTGAGTGTCGGCGAAGTCGTCTCCCGCATTTTACAGCTTTGCCGGGAAGCCGAAGAAGGCCGTAAGGCGGAGGCGAAGCATGAGTAAAGCCGCAAGCGACGAAATACAGAATGCATCGTACCCGCCGGAGCGCTACACGCGGGCGTATGCGATCACGCGCGTCTTTGTGCGTGTGATGGTTCGGGTACTGGGCGGCATCACCGTAATCGGTGGGGAGAACATCCCGGAAACAGGGCCGATTATCCTGGCCCCAAATCACCGGGCGTACATGGACCCGCCCTACTTGTCAATGGTCACGAAGCGGCAGCTTCATTTGATGGCAAAAGACCAGCTTTTCCGTATTCCGGTGTTCGGGCCGTACATCAAGGCAATGGGGGCGTTCCCGGTGAAGCGCGGAGTCGCCGACCGGGGAGCAATCCGGCAGGCGATTGCCGAGCTGAAGGCCGGGCGCGTTATGGGCATTTTCCCGGAGGGGACGCGGGCCGATCCGGGAACGCTGCTGCCGGCGGAAAAAGGCTTTGCCCTGATTGCAAAGCAGACGGGTATCCCCATTGTGCCGATTGCGTTAGAAGGGACGGACAAAGTGCTGCCAAAGCACGGCGGGCTGCACCGGGCGCATGTCACGGCGACAGTCGGAAAGCCGATGACGGCGTCCGAAATGCTTGCGGCCTACCCGGACCCGTCAAAAGATGCGCTGACCATTATTAGTGAAGCGACGATGCGGGCGATCGCCGATCTGATGACGGGTCCGGTGGTGCTGCTGGAACCCGTGAAGGAAACCTCTCCTCATGCCGCAAAGGAGGCAGGATGAACATTTCAGTGACGATTATCGGTGCCGGACTCGGTGGCCTGACACTTGCGCGTGTCCTCCATGTTCACGGTATCGCAGCGACGATCTACGAAGCGGAAGCCTCGGCGAATGCACGAGCGCAAGGCGGCTTGCTCGATATTCACGATTACAACGGGCAGCTCGCACTCAAAGCTGCGGGGCTTTTCGAGGAGTTCCGCGAGATTATCCACCCCGGCGCTGAGGCGCAGCAGATACTCGGCAAGGACGGAAACGTCCTGCTTGATCAGCCTGACAAGGGTGGCGGCGGGCGACCGGAGGTACACCGAGGAGATCTGCGGCGGATTCTGCTTGACTCACTTCCTGCCGAAACAATCCACTGGGGGCACAAGCTCAGAGCGGTGTCTGCGCTCGGCGGCGGACGGCACCTGTTGACCTTTGACGACGGCGCGACAGTGACGACCGACCTCCTCGTGGGGGCCGACGGCGCTTGGTCGAGAGTTCGTCCCCTTGTTTCCGAGGCAAAACCGGCTTACGCCGGCACATCATTCATCGAGACGTACCAGTTTGACGGCGAAGGCCGTTACAAGGCGAGCGCGGAAGCGGTCGGCGGCATCACGCTGATTGCGATTGCGCCGGGGCAAGGCATCATCGGGCACCGCGAGGCCAATGGTGCGCTTCGCGCTTATGTGGCACTAAACAAGCCAAAGGACTGGATTGACGGCATTGACTTTTCCAACCGGGCAGCGGCGTTAGCCTGCGTCGCCGAGGAGTTCGACGGCTGGACTCCGAAGCTGACGGCGCTCATCACAGGCAGCGAAACTGACCCTGTGCGCTGGCCCATCTATGCGCTCCCGGTCGAACACAAATGGGATCGCATTCCTGGGGTGACACTGCTCGGCGATGCGGCGCACCTGATGTCGCCGTTCGCCGGCGAAGGGGCAAACCTCGCACTGTACGACGGCGCTGAACTCGCGGAGGCTATCATCGCCCACCCTAGTGACGTTGAAGCCGCGCTTGCCGCGTATGAGAAGGAGCTTTTCCCCCGGAGCGCGTCCGCCGCTGCGGAGGCTGGCCGGAACCTCAAGCTGTTCTTCAACGACAACGCACCTCAAAGCGTGGTTGATCTGTTTGCCGGTCATCAAGGGTAGAAATTGACGGAGTAACTCACACGGCTAGCGCCGACTGCAAGCGAAATACGGGCATATCGGCAGCTCACAAATAGGTCACTCAAAAATAATCGCAAAAAGATTTTTATACCACTTGACTCTGCGTGCGGCCCGTGCCATACTATCCCTCGTTGCCGGCAGCAAAGCCTGACGGCGACAACCTCAAGCAAAGACAAGTAAAAAAGTTTTTGCAAAGGGGTTGACAAAGCGGAAACGCGATGTCATACTATTCTTCGTTGCCGGGCCAAAGAGCCAGCAGCGTAGAGGCCGATGAAAAACTTTCCGAAAAGATTTTCTAAAAGCCTTGACAAAGAACAAAACTTTCTGATATACTAACTTTTGTCGCCGGGCCAAAGAGCCAGCGACGACGCACTGCTGAAAAGCAGTCGCGAAAAAGAATTGAAAAACTTTTGACGAAAGGGTTGACAAAAGCCGCGAGGCTGATGTATACTATCCTTCGTCACTGAGCCGAAGAGCAATGACCTCCGCGCTGCAAGGGCAACCGAGTGGAGGTGACGACAAGCTGAAAAGCGTTCGCGCCGACAGTTTTCTTCACCTGACCAGACGGTTATCCGAAGGGTAGCGTGGTTTTTTATTGCTTGCTTCCGAAGCGCAAATGCAGCTTCGGTCAAGCCGGCGATGCACATTGAAAACTAAATAGTGGAATCGTGAAACAAACCTTTGAGCATATATATCTTGCAGTTTACTCTGCAAAACAATATAAAGTAACAAAGAAGCCAAGGAAGTTTTAATCGCGGATCTCGGAAACGAGAGACGCAAAAACTGGAACTATGTACCTAGCCGGACATAGTATCTCAGACAATTCAACAAGTTTGCTTTACCCTTCGAGGTTTAACAATATACTTATGGAGAGTTTGATCCTGGCTCAGGACGAACGCTTGCGACGTGCCTAAGAAATGCAAGTCGAACGGGGTAGCAATACCTAGTGGCGAACGGTCGCGTAACACGTGGGCAACCTGCCCTGAAGCGGGGGACAACAACTCGAAAGAGTTGCTAATACCGCATGTGTATCGCTGTGGCATCACAGAGGATACAAAGCCGCAAGGCACTTCAGGATGGGCCCGCGGCCTATCAGCTAGTTGGTGAGGTAACGGCTCACCAAGGCTTCGACGGGTAGCTGGTCTGAGAGGACGATCAGCCGGATTGGGACTGAGATACGGCCCAGACTCCTACGGGGGGCAGCAATTAGGAATCTTGCACAATGGGCGAAAGCCTGATGCAGCGACGTCGCGTGAAGGATGAAATCTTTCGGGATGTAAACTTCTTTTACCAGGGAAGAAATAAATGACGGTACCTGGTGAATAAGCCCCGGCTAACTACGTGCCAGCAGCCGCGGTAATACGTAGGGGGCGAGCGTTGTCCGAAGTTACTGGGCGTAAAGAGCGCGTAGGCGGGTCTTTAAGTGAGGGGTGAAAGTCCGAGGCTCAACCTCGGAACTGCCTTTCATACTGGGGACCTTGAGTGTGGGAGAGGCGAGTGGAATGGTCGGTGTAGCGGTGAAATGCGTAGATATCGATCGGAACACCCATGGCGAAGGCAGCTCGCTGGCCTATAACTGACGCTGAGGCGCGAAAGCGTGGGGAGCAAACAGGATTAGATACCCTGG
>CAXTER010000096.1:0-18091 GCA_964243345.1 uncultured Armatimonadales bacterium | reverse complement strand
GCTCATGGAGCTGCTGATCGGTGGTCTGATAGCTCAGATTGCCGACATAGAGTTTAGTTGCCATTAAAGTATGGCTCCTTTCAGCGAAAAAGCCCTAATTCGCAAGGAGTGAGGCTTCACTGAATTCGAAGACACGTCGGAGAGCCGAAGGAGCCGGGGAAATCGCAGGGGAAGAATCAAACCGATGCAAAACAGGAAAGTTGCCGGGGGAAACCCGGTGCGTGTGTATTATACCCGCGTTTGCAAATAAACAGTGATTTGCAAATTATTTATTTTGAGATTCCAGCGCAGACAAAAAAAGCCGCCGCTTCATTTCAAGGGAAGCGGCGGCAGCATTGCTGTCAGCCTGTTACCAGTTCAGCGCAAGGCGGTAATGGCCCGCACCGGGCTGCGGGTCGTGAATACGCACGACAGCCGTAAAGTTGTTAAACGGACGCGGCTGCTGCACGATCCGCACCATGCCGCGCCCACGCTTGTCCAAGCTGACAAAGACCGGGTGATCAGTCGGCAGCCGCCCGAAAATCTGCGAGTTAACATCGTTCACGGATTTGCCGCTGACCGCGTTGGTCTGCACGTCGCGCCCGTGCAGCGTGACCGTCGCCCGGTCATCCACATTGCCGCTCCAAACAAGCTGTCCGGCGTGTGCCGCCAGCGGCATCGCCAGCGCTCCGGCGACTGCCAGCACCGAAGCAAGTTTTAGAAGTTTCATCAGCGTTGCTCCTTTCTCGTGCTTTGCCGGTTAGCGCACAGCCGCATTGTGCTTGTCCTGGTAGATATGGCCGCTGCTGTTGTTCAGCTCGCGGTTGAGGTTCCGGCGCTCGCCGCCGGTCAAGTGGCCGTTGTCAAAGCGGCGGTCCAGATGCTCCTGGGCATGAATGCGGGCATCACGGCGGTTCAGCCGGTACTGCTCGCCGCGCGTCACCTGTCCGCTGAGGACGCCCTGCCGAATGCGCTGATGCTGGTCGTTCAAACGCTGGTTGATGCCCTGGGCCTGGGCCGCCATTGGTACAAGGGCCGCTGCCAGCGCGGCTGCCGCCGCAACGTATTTAATGCTGTTAATTGTCATTGGTATTTGCTCATCTTTCCTGCCGCTGTATCAGCGGCATTTATCCAGACGACGCGACTTGCAAAAATGTTCACACGATTTTCACGGCTTCTTTTGTTGCTTCTGCTGATAGACGCGGACGTAGTCAACATACATATCCGCCAGACCGCTGGTGCGGGATAAATCAACAGGCCAGCCGCCGCCGGTTGCGAGGTTGACCATAAAAAAGAACGGATACTTTCTGCTGACAGGCAGTGTCGGATGGCGTCCCATTTCAATGTTGTCGCAGTAATAAATCGTGTCGGTCGCAGTGATCTTGCAGCCGTAAGTGTGGAACGCTTCATACCAGGTGGAGGGAATGCCGTGCTGATGCAGACTGGCCGGGTTGTGCATCGCCGCATAAGCCGCGTCCGCAAGCTTGCTTCCTGCGTCGCCCTGGTTCCAGGCGTGCGGGGTAATCTGGTACTTGTCGCCGGAGTTAGGCTCGTGCGGGCCTTCCCCGCCATAAGCTTCAATAATGTCCAGCTCGTCCACCGGCGTTTTGTCGCCGAGCGTTTTGTAATCCGTGAGGTAATCCGTCATCAGCCAGAACGCGGGCCAGGTGCCGATGACGTTCGGGCCGAGAAACCGGCATTCAAAGTAGCAGGGCAAGGCCGCTTTAATGCCGCTGCCGTTATTCTTAATGGAGCAAAGGAGGCCGGCGCTGTGCGACTTCTCACTGGCGCGTATCCGCAGATAACCGTCGCGCTGAGTGAACGGATTGCCCGGCGAGTCATGCCCCGTAAACGGCAGCGTGCTGAAATCCTGGCTGCCGTTCGGCGGCTTGTGGTCGTAATAGACGGCGTTGGGGTCTGTGCTGGAAATCGAAAGCGGTCCGGTAAAGTCATCGGCAAAGACCAGCGCCATGCCTTTAGCGGCAGGCGGCGCTTTCGGCATTCCCTCGTTCCAGCGGATGCCGCCGGTGTTGTAAAGCTGAAGGTAGCAATGGTCGGTCCCCGCGCTGTTCGCGCCGGTCAGAGTGACAAGGATAGGGCCATGCGGATACTTGCCGGCGGGAAAGACAACCGCGCCGTCGCCCTGCGCGTTCAAAGAGGCGACACCGACAACCGAATCCGAGCCGGAGCCAGGCCCCGTCTTCCAGCTTTTCACCGTCACGCTTGGGAACCCCGGCGCATGAACTTGAAGCGTCGTGTTCCCATGAACATCCGCGCAGTATGCGGGAGCAGTAACAGAAACCCGGTCCTGAGCCGCTGCCATGCCGACCATTGCAAGAACGAGAAAGGCTGCCGCGACAAGAAAAGAAAAAGCCTTCATGTGATGCGTTTCTCCCTCACAGCAATGGTACCGGCACTGGAAGTGCCGGTCCACTGGTGAATGAAAGTCGCTCTGCGACTGAAGACTCCATAGTCCCGCAGCCGTATCTTAGTCTTTAGTCCCGTGGGGACTTTCACACCCCAGTAGACCGGCACTTCCAGTGCCGGTGCCTACTTCCCGTGCCTAGCTGCTTCTCACCTGCGCCACATAAAACTCGTTCAGCCGCTCCATAACTTCATCGGCAGGCGTGTCCAGCAGCGTCTCCGGGATAAACAGCCACACCTTATTCCTTTTTTTGAACTGTTCCTTGAAAGAGTTCCTAACAAGCCACGGCTTGTCTTGCAGGCGGGTTTGTAAATCAACGCCTTCTTTCAGCCATACTACAATGCCGCGCTGCCTGTCGACAATTGGGAAGTTCTTCCAATGCCCCCTAAACCATTGAAGTGTCCGATCCCACGGATAAATAGTCTCAATCTCTGCCCACTCAATCTGTCCCAAAGCGTAGTCGGATGCGTTGTCTACAATGCCGGAGTGGTTGACAACAAGGGCATTCCTGCGCCGCTTGAAACTACGCCAGAGAACGCCTAACCGCTGTGCGTAGATGGAAGTCTCTACCCCCATGACAAGCACGAGTACAATAACAACATAATGCACCCAACTTTCCTCGTCCAAGTAGTAAAGCGACCCGTCGAAAAGAAGCAACATGAGCGCTATACTCCCGCAGAGTATCAATCTATAGATAGCTAGTTTCTGTCGCATTTTGGCGGGGGCAAACTCAAAGGCAATCATGGCGCATTCACGGCTCCTATTAACTCGTTTATGTCGCTGATACTGTTTTCTTCTAAATAATGCTCTATGCCCGAAACGATGTCGGTGGACGCTGTCGGATTAACGAATGTCGCCGTGCCGACGGCGACGGCGGTGGCTCCGGCAAGCAGGAACTCGATGGCATCAGTGGCATTGACAATGCCGCCCATGCCGATCAAGGGGACATCGGGCAGGGCGCGGTGGACCTGCCAAACGCAGCGCAGGGCGACGGGCTTGACGGCGGGGCCGCTCAGGCCGCCGGTGATGTTTGCCAACTTGAACTTGCGCTTTTTGATGTCAATGGCCGTGCCGAGCAGGGTGTTGATGAGCGATAAAGCATCCGAGCCGGCGTCTACGGCGGCGCGGGCGATGGGAACTAAATCGGTGACGTTCGGGGACAGCTTAGTGATTAGCGTTAAATTGGTCACTTTGCGGACGGCGCTTATCAGCTCGGCGGTCAATTCGGGGTTGACAGCGAAATCGCAGCCGTGCTTGACATTGGGGCAGGAAATGTTGATTTCAAGTGCGTGGACGCCCCCAGCAGCCGTCAGCTTTTCGGCCAGCAGAACGTAGTCGCCGACCTCGTAGCCGACCAGGTTGACGACAATGGGAACATCGTACTGACGCAGAAACGGCAGCTTTTCAGCAATAAAATTGTCCACGCCGCTGTTTTGCAGGCCGATAGCATTTAATAGCCCGGACGCAGTCTCGACGATGCGCGGCGTGGCGTTGCCGAGACGCGCTTCCAAAGACGTGCTTTTGACGACAACCGCGCCGAGGTCATTCAAATCCACAATGCCCGCCATCTCCGGGCCAAAGCCGAACGTCCCGGAGCCGGTCATCACGGGGTTTCGCAGCGTCAGTGCGCCGATTTTGACAGACGTATTTACCATGCCACCTCCGACGCTTCAAAGACCGGGCCGTCGACGCAGCAGCGGACTCGCCTGCCATCGGCTAAATCTAAAACACAGCCCATGCAGACGCCGATGCCGCAGGGCATGGAGACTTCCACGGACAATTGGCAGGGAACGCCGACGGATTGGCACAAATCGCCGACCGCCCGCATCATGGGGGTTGGACCGCAGCAGTAAACCGTGACCGGCTTGCCCTCGCGCTCCGCCAGCAGGGGAGCCAGCGCGTCCGTCACCTTCCCATGCGTTCCATGCGAGCCGTCTTCCGTCGCTGTCCGCGCATCCACGCCCGACGCTTTCAGCTCCATCTCGCACAGCAGCAGGTCTTTCCGGCGTGCACCAATCACAAACACCATGTCTAGGTCTGTATCAGTGCTTTGAAGCTCACGGGACAAAAAGACAAGAGGAGGGACACCATAGCCGCCGCCGACTAAAAGATGGGCCGCGTTGGAGCGCGTGTCGGGCTGGAAAACATGGCCGCCGAGTGGGCCGACTAAATCCAGCGTGTCACCAGGCCGCTTGCGGGCCATGCCGGAGGTTGTCGCGCCGCCGACGGAATACAGCAGGCTGATTTGTCCCAACTCCCGGTCAACGGTGTAGACGCTAAACGGCTTGCGGAGCAGCGGGTCGGTGCGCTCGGCAGTCAGCACATTGACAAAGTGGCCGGGCTGCGCCTGCGCGGCGATGGCGGGAGCCTCGCAAACTAAAATTTTGTGGCCGGGGATCAAATCGTCATTGGTGAGGATAGGAGCAAAGAGTTGTTTTGGAGAGTTCAACAAAGGCATGACAAAGTTCCTTACGGGAGAGGCGAGTGTTCGCAGAGCGTCAAAACTGTGTTGATAAACGATTTTAGCTCTGGACATTGGCTAACGGCACCGCCTAAATCGTTCTTTTCAAGAATTATTTTCGCGTCGCGTGGTTTGTTGTAATAGTCTCGCTTTTTGCCCTGACTAAAAATCTCAGCGATGTGATATGCGGGGGATTTGTCATGGTTGACAGTTTCCGGTTTTCCGCTCGGCGCGGTTTTGTTGTGTCCAGCCATTTCTTGAATGGTAACCCAATAGGGCAAAAGCCATGCCTCAAAGTCGTGTTGCGCGGCATGAGGGAAGAACTTTGGGTTATCCCCAACCCACTTCCGCATCTTTCGTTTGGCGTCCGCTGCATCAGTGAAATCGCGTGTAGCCGGGTCTTTGCTCGTGTAAACATCAGTCAGAGCAATCACAGCGTCATACGGGTCTGCTCCCGAAAGCAAGTTCTCAACCAGACGCTTTAGGCTTTGCTCTTTAGGAATTCTGCCATCTTGTGGTACTGCTCTAATTGCAGGCATATTGCCTGCCAAAAAAACCTCCAAGTATTTTCGCAGCGCCGGCAAAAAGGCTGCCTCAGTTTTTCCTTCCACAATGAGCGCAATTTTCATGTGCGTCCACCCAAAATGTTCATGCTCCACAACTCGTCGAGTGTATAATCCGCCAGCCATCGCTCTAAATCCAGCGTATCGCCCCACGTCATCGTCGTCACGCCATCTTCCTGGTCGGCGACGAGAATTTCGCTTGGCTTGAGAGCGCGAACCAGCCTGTCGGCATGGGTCGCCACGATAAGCTGGGTTCGCTGCGAGGCTTCGCGCATCAAATCGGCAAGAAGACTCAGCAGTTGAGGATGCAGGCTAACTTCCGGCTCGTCAATCAGGGTGATTGCCGTCAGGTCTTTGCTTAATAAAAGGGTGGTCAGCCAAAGGAAGCGCAGGGTTCCTTCGGAAAGCTGGTTCATGTAGAACGGCTGGGAGAAATTGCGGTCCTTCCAAGTCATTGCGAGTGTTCCTGCCGCAACCGGCGGAAAACTCAACTTCTCAAAATCGGGAAACGCCGTTTTGAGCGTATCTTCAACGACTTCAAACCGGTCTGGGTCCGTCTCGCGGAGGTAGTAGAGGCAGGAAACGAGGTCTCCTCCATTTGCTCCCGGCAAAGAAACCGGACGCATCGGCTGAGGCAGACGAACGGGGCTGTTGGGCAGGACGCTTAATGCACCATAGAAAGTGCAGGACGCCAGCTTTTGACGCAGGCTTTCCGGCTCTGCGAACATTTTGGGGACCTGCGACAACGAAGTCTCTTGACGGTTGTGTTCCCAATTTGGCCGCACGAGTCTACCACTTTCCAGTTCGAAGTATGTGATGTTTGCTCCTTGAGAGTCAATATGTTTGAACTGATAATCTCTACCCTTCTTCTTGTCGCCTTGTGTCAGCGTCTCCAAGCCAATTTCATAGAGCTGGCCTCTGGAACCAATCTGTAAGTCGTACTTCAAGGCTTCATGTCGCGGCACACTCATCCGCAGTTTGATCTCTAGCTTTTGCGCCTTGTCGCGGGTAAGGATTTCGCTGAGGCCACCGTACTCGGAAATTTTAGACGCCAACTGCCCTTTTGCCGAAGCCGCCAGCAGAGAAAATACTTCCAGCAGCGACGTTTTACCGACGCTGTTCGCTCCGATCATTACAGCCAGCGGGCGCATTTCTAGGTCAAGGGACAGCAAGCGGCGGTAGCCGTGAATGGAGATGTGTTCCAGCGTGTTGCCCGGTTCAGCCATAGGAGCATTATACCCCTATCTTGCTCTACCCCGGCATGAGCTGGTAGCCTTTGCCGGTGACCAAACCAACGACAACCCAGGCCAGGGCGTTGACGCAGTCGCCCAGCACGAAGCCTAAAAAGAACGGCAGGGCCAAGCGGTAGCCGCGCATCCCGCCATAGCGGACGATCAAAGACTTGGCGGCCCAGCCCAGCAGCAGCGAGAACCACAGACAGGACATGGCGTAGGACGCCGCCACGAGAAAGCCCGCCGGGTGCAGGCCGAACGCGGGCAGGTAGGCGCGGCACAAAAACAAGACCAGCACGAACGCCGCGCCTGCGGCTATTTGGAGCGCCGCACTTGTGTCCGGCGGGTGGGGCGCGGCAGCCTGCGCCGCCGCCCATCGGAACGAGATCTGCGGGGCGCCGCTGTACATCCACGGGTTGTTGAGGGCCGACGCGCCGCCGTGGGTGTAGGGCAGCCACAGGGAGACCGCCCCGGACAGCGGCACAGCGCAGGCGACGCACAGCGCCAATGCGCGGCTGAGGGACCGGGCGCTGAGGCCGGTCTCAGATGCGCCTTTCAGCGAGTTTAAGAGGGGCGGCAGCATGAACTCGCGTGAATCCTGCCAGCCGACATGCTCGGTCAGCGACGCCATCACCAGAGACCGGGCATCAAAGGGCGTCGAGCCGCCAAGCACGGTCAGCACCTGCGAAGTCGCAAACGTCTGGGTCACGAACAAAAGCCCTGCCTGCGCGACCAGCCAGGCCAGCATCAAAAAGACCACCAGGCTTCCGGCGAGAATGCCCGCAGCCATGACCGGCTGCATCTTGGCAAGCCCCGTCAGCCACGCGAACATGCCGCCGACGCCGCCCATTAACCCAAAGAGCGCGAACCGGTACGACAGAGGCTCCCGCGAGTCGTCCACATCGGGTGCGTTATGGACCGCTTTGCGCCAGACTTCCGACAAATGGCTTCGCATGGTCCACAGAGTCCACGCCGCCAGCGCCAGCGCTCCGCCGGCTTCCGGGTAGACCGTGTAGGCCGGTCCCATGCTGAAGCCGACACCTGTGCCGCTCATGTTCCAGTCGTACAGGACGCCCGCCAGCATTTGGGCCTTGAACAGCAGGTAAAACAGCCACAGTGACAGGCAGACTTCGCTCGACATCAGGTAGGAAAAGCCGATCACGAGCGGGTAGGTATAAAGGGCAATACCCCCCATGCCGACCCAGGGCCGCCCGCTCAAATTGTCGGCGGAATGCCATACGAGCGGAATGTCGGGGACAGTCGGATAAAGCTGATGCACGCCCTTCACGGTGTGGAGAATTGTTGTTAGGCCGAACGAAACCCACAGCAGGGGCGAGCGCAGCAAAGCATTAAAGCGCTGCCCCGGCTCCGGGCTTTCCGCAAGCAATGTCGGCAGCTTGACCAATGGGAACGCCAGCCGCTCGTTCTCTACCCAGGGCTTTCGCAGGAGGCCCGACAAGCAGAAGAACGTCAAAAAGAGGCAGCCGATAAACAGCGCCCAGCACGAAAGCGGCACGGCCCAAGCCGCCCACGGGATTGCCTCGCCCCGGTGCAGCCCATCAAAGAACGTGTGAACGGCGAAGGGTTCGGAAACAAATAAATAGGAAGGCAGATGGGCCAGAAACAGGCCGTCCCAGTGGTTCTGCGCCATCGCGTAGTAATGCGGCGCGACAATGTGCGGCAGCAGGTAGCGCATCAGGCCGCTCGACGGAATGCCGGCGGCGGCGATTACCATTGCCCAAACGGTGATGATCTCGCCGGGCCGGAACATCTTGTGCCGCCGCCCCAGCGCAATAAGCAGCGGGTTGACCAGCAGCGTCAAGATGAGTATGGCCGCAAGTGCGCCGATGGGAAAGAAGTTGCCGGACAAATACGTTGCCGCGACGAGGTAATCGTTGTAGGGTGTGACGCCGCAGATGAGCAGCGCACAAAACAAGCCGAAACCGACGGCCCGTGGGGTGACGGCATCGCCTGTGCGTGGAGGCAGCCCGGCGGGAACGGCGGCTTCTTTTTGTGCTTGCGGGGCGATCATAGAGGAAGAATGCTTTCTTAGAAGACGCCCCCTAGCCCCCAATAATGGGGGAACATGATTTGGGACAGGAAGCAGGCTGGGCTTGTTCTTACTCCGGTCCCCCCATTATTGGGGGCTAGGGGGCCTTCGCCGACAGCCACGCCTTCTTGACGGCCTGCAAGAGTGGGTCTCGCTGACCTGCGGGTCGGGCCGGCAGGTAGCCGCTGCCCAGCTCCCAAATCATCACGCCACCGAGGTCCTGCGCCCGTGCGTAGTTTACTTTTTCCGTGCAGAGCGCCTCGTTGTCATACGACACGAACTGCTTCTGCGGCGTCTCAATGCTGAGATACGGAGCCTGCGCGGCGGCGTCCCAGCGGACGCGGCCCGGCTGGTACAGCGTGTCCATGATGGTCGCGTAAGGAACGGTAGCCATGGTGACGCCGGCAATCGGCTGGCCGGGACCGTCGGCTCCTGTCCAAACATCGCCGTAGAACGCGGCCCCGATGCCGAGCTTCGGGCGCGGGACGCCCGCCATGATAAAGCGCTGAACCATTTCCGACGCCGACGGGTAGGGCCGGCTTGGGTCCATCAGCGCCGCGCCGCTGCCGTAGAGCGCCGAGTTGTGCCAGGTTTTAAAGCCCTGCCAGGGTCCCGACAGATCATAAGTCATCAAATTGATCTGGTCAAACTGCGCGGCAAGACGCGCAAACATCTCCGGCTGGGCGGCAGTGGCCGCTGTCAGCAGCAGTTTGGGCCTTGCCGCCGTCATTGCGGCGCGAAGCTGCCGGATAAATGTCTCGTAGCCCGGTGCATCGGCAGGCAGCAGCGGCTCCATATCAATGTCCAGGCCGTCGTAGCCGCGCGATGTGACCATCTGAACTAAGTTTTGGATGAATGCCGCCCGGTGGGCGTCGCTGTACGCCGCCCGGAACGCTTCCGAGGTCAGCCAGCCGCCGACCGACAGCAGCACTTTCTTGCCTGCCTTGTGCGCCGGGATAAGCACCGCCTGCGACTCGGCAGGCGTAATGCCGTGGACCGCGTCAATCGAGCCGTCCGCCGCCGGCACGACGGCAAAATGGATGAGATGCGACAGCGCCGAGTAGTCAATTTCCTGCGGCGTCAGCGTTCCCGCCTGCTGCACCCAGACCGCATAATATGCCGTCACCCAGAGCGGATGCGCGTTCTTTTCCGCGTGGGCAGATTTGGCCTGAGCTGAAGCAGCCAGCACAAACAGGCAGAAGCCGGAAAGCAAAAAGATTAAGGGTTTCATAGAAGAGCATGTGAGAAGAAATAGCCCGCCGGAAACTCCCGGCGGGCTGAATTGAGCGGCGCAGGTCAATGACCCGCAGCCTGACCTGCCGCCTGCCGCGCTGCCGCGCTTTTTTGCGCGTCCGCCGCCGCTCCGGCGGCTCGTGCGTCCTGAGCCTGCTGCTGCTGCGGGGGCAGCGGAGCCGGTGCGGCCGATGGCGTCGGCGCGGCGCTGTCTTTCTGCCCGCAGCCGGCAGCCGCCAGTGTGAGGCACAAGGCGGCGAGCATCACGGGCGGGGCGTTCCGAACAATCATTCTAATCCTCCTAGTTGACCGCGCCGTCCAGAGCCTCGTACACGCCGGGGATGTAGACGTTCTTGTACCAGTCCATCTGGCCGCGATGAATTGCCTTGACATGGCCGTCGGCGAACAGGGCATCGGTGCTCATGTGATGGCGATAACGCGGCATGTCGCCGGGCGTCGTGCCGTAGCTCTGCCACATCGGATCGTTCAGCGCCGAGTCCACGTCATACTTCAGCTCCAGATGGTCGCTTGCTTTGGTCGGTGTGTTGTTGACAATCGGACCAATGGCATCGGTCCAGTTGTATTCGGCGGGATCAAAGTAAGGCGACGCATAAGAATATGCCTGCCCAGCAACATTCGCCGCCTGCCCTTTTTCTGCGATCATCAGCGTGTCGGCGGGGGTAGGAACCTGTGACAAGCCGACCGTCGTGACAACCCCTTTGGTGACATAGGTGTAGGAGTAAGTGCCGTAACCTTCCTGGGCCAGCTCCAAGTTCATGCCGTATTGGGCCGGCTGCTCGCTGGGGAAGTCCGGGCAGCTCCAAATGCCGTCGAGGCCGTAAGCATAGGTGTGGCCCATGTAAGTTGTAGACGTGCCGTTCTTGATATAGGGAAGGATTTCCGTTTCCCAATCCACCGGCTGGCCGATCTCGTCATAGTACTGCATGAGCGGGTACTTCTCATCGTAGTCCTGATTGTATTGCAGGACGCCGAGACCGAGCTGCTTGATGTTGGAAATGCACTGAGTTTGGCGGGCGTTCTCGCGGACGCTCTGAAAGACGGGAAAAAGTATCGCGGCGAGAATCGCGATAATGGCGATGACGACGAGCAGTTCGATCAAAGTGAAGCCCTGTTTGCGGGGCGTGTTGGGTTGCATGGAGTTCAGCCTTTCTATGGCGTGAAAAAATCTACAGCGTGAAAGGAATGTCAAGTGTGGGCAGTCACCTCCTGACGCTTCCGCACAGAAGCCGTGGCTTGCGGGCCGAACTCAATTGATAAGAGCAGAAAGAATAGACGCATGGAACAAGCCTCGTGCCGAGAATGCAGTTTTGGGAACTGCCAAGAGTCGCGCAGCGGTGCGTGAAGACATTCAGCGTTGAATGTGAAAAGAGGAAGCGTGAGGAAAAGAAATCAAGCAGACTAAGACAGCGGGGCCGCCGTGGACCCGCGAACAATCAGCTCTCCGCGCAGGGCGAGCTGGACGCCGAGGACTTCCGCCTCGGCATCTTTGACCGGCGCGTCCAGCCGGTCCAGCAGCACCGTCGTTGCCGTCGCGCCGATCTGGGTCAGCGGGTGGCGCACCGTCGTCAGCGGCGGTGTCAACTCCCGTGCATAGGCCGCATCGTCAAACCCGACAATGCTCATTTGATTGGGAACGGAAATGCCTGCATCGGCGCAGGCGCGATACGCGCCCGCCGCAATCCCGTCGCCGCCGGCAAACACTGCTGTCGGCGGCTGGTCCAGCCGCAGAAGCCGGGCCATGCCGGCGCGGCCCCACTCGCGGGTATATTCCCCTTCCAAAACAAGCGCGGCGTCGACGGGCAGGCCTGCACTCTTCATTGCTTTGAGAAACCCGTCTCGGCGCGGCCCCGTGCTGGGCGAGTTGGACTGGCCGCCGAGCAGGGCGATCCGCCGGTGGCCGAGGGCGGCAAGATGCGTGACGACGTGACGCGCGGCATCGGCGTTATCCACGTCCACCTGCGAAACGCGGACATCGGGCGAAGTGCCGTTGATCAAAACAAAGGGCAGACCGGCTTCGGTCAGAGCCGGCACGATACCGCTGTCGGTCAATGTTGCGACCAAAAGCAGGCCGTCCACGCGCCGGTCCCGAAAGGCGGGCAGGCTGGCGCTTCCGACCCATTCCAGGCCGGTATACAGCGTGACGTTCTGGCGTCGGTCGGTAGCAACTTGAATGATGCCGTCTAAGACCGCGCTGAAGTACGAGTCCGCGACAAGCCCTGGATTGGGCTGGGGGAACACGACCCCGATACAATCCAGCCGCTTTTGGCCCAGGCCGCGTGCTACCGTGCTGGGGTAATACTGAAGCTTTTCAATAGCAGCTTCGACGCGGGCGCGGGTCGCCGGGACGACCCGGCGCGGGCCGTTGTTCAGGACATAGCTGACCGTTGCGGTGGAAACGCCGCTGGCCTGGGCTACGTCTTTAATTGTTGCCGGTTTTGTTGCCATTGCTGTCAAACTGGTTTATCTAATCGGTTAGATAGTATTATAACGCACGATTTGGGGAATGTCAAGCGGCAATTGGAAATACAAGAAATTATTTAGGGAGAAGAAACGCCGCGCTTTTGTCCAAATACAAATGCGCGTTGGAATGGGTTCGCACCAGGGACGCCGGCAGGCGATCCGTCACTTCTCCGCTCCAAGCCTCCCGCACGATCTCCGCTTTTGCAGAACCGCTTGCCATCAGCGCGATTTCCCGCGCTTCTAAAATCGTGCCGATGCCGAGCGACACGGCTTGAAAGGGGACAGCGTCTATGCCGCCAAACGACTCGGCGGCATCCCGGCGCGTCTGCAAAGCAAGCGAAACCAGCCGTGTACGCGAGTCCGGCGGGCTGCCCGGTTCATTGAAGCCGATATGCCCGGTGCGCCCGACCCCAAGAAGCTGCCAATCAACCCCGCCGGCATCACTCATTCGCGCCTCATAATCCCGGCATCTCTGAGTAATCCGCGAGTCGGTGCCTTCCCGTCCGTCCGGCACAAACCAGCAGCGGCAGTTGATCTGCTGAAACAGATGCGTCTGCATAAACGTATGGTAGGAATGCGGGGACTCAGGGAGCATGGGATAATACTCGTCTAAATTAAAGCAAGTGACGTTTGAGAAGTCAATCGCGCCGTCCTGGAATCGCTGCACCAGTCGGGCGTAGACTCCTAGCGGCGTCGCCCCCGTCGCAAGGCCCAGCACGGCATTCGGCTTGGCCTGGACAAGTTGGGAAACCCGGTCTGCGACACTTTCGCAGAGGTGGTCATAGTCTGGCGCAATGGTGATGTTGGAGGTCATGGGCAATCCCTCAAAGCGGACGATAATTCACGTCCAAAGCATCCAGCCGCGCTAAATGCTCCGGCAGGCGCTTCTTAAAATCATCAAAATCTTTGTTCTTTTTCTCCGTCCAAGCTACCTCGGCAAAGGCGCACAAGCGCGGGAACGCCTGATACTCCACTTGTCGCGCGTCCGGCATGTACTCGGTCCAAAGCTGGCATTGGGTTCCTAAAACAAAATGCTGCTGCGCGGGCGGCAGCGCAGCGGGAACAGGGTCGTAGCCGTAAACCGTCGGCAGCGTCAAAAGCGCGTGAAATGCCAGCGGCTCCTGCTGCCGGGCGTCGGACTGGTAAAAGTTAAAGTAAGTGAACTGCGCCGGTGCCATAATGACCGGGTGCTGAAGCGCCGCCGCCTCAATGCCGCCCGCCTCGCCGCGCCAGGACATAACGACAGCCTCCGGCGACAGGCCGCGTTCTAACACGCCGCGCTCCAAGAGGCCGCCTTCTAAAATTTCGTCCCAGCCGACCAAAGTTCGGCCTGACTGCGTGAGGAACTCGTCCATGCGGCTGACAAAATACGCCTGTAAGGCGTCTTCATCCCGCAGACCCAGCCCGCGTCGAATGGCCTGGCATTCCAGGCTCCCGCGCCAAAGTGTTTTGACCGCTTCATCGCCGCCGATATGAACGTAGGGCGACGGAAAAACGTCCATGACTTCCGTGAGAACATCGCGCAGGAACGTAAGCGTTTCCTCAGTCGGTATGTAAAGCTGCTCGTGGATGCCCCATGTCGGGCTGACTTCCTGCGGCGTCTCGGTGCAGCCGAGGAACGGGTAGGCGGCAATCGCGGCCTGAGCATGGCCCGGCATCTCGATTTCGGGAACTACGACTACGTGACGCGCCGCAGCGTAAGCGACTATCTCCCGCGCGTCGTCCTGCGTATAAAAGCCGCCGTGCGGGACACCGTCAAAGCGCTGGGAACTGGGGTCGAACCCGGCATCGGACGGGTTCATCAAGGCGCGGCCCGCCAAACTTTCTTTACGCCACGCGCCGATTTCCGTCAGCTTGGGATACTTTTTGATTTCCAAGCGCCAGCCCTGATCGTCGGTTAAGTGAAGCTGCAGGACGTTCATCTTGTGCCGCGCCAGCAGATCAATGAACTTCAAGACAAACGCTTTGGGCAAAAAATGCCGCACCGTGTCGAGCATCGCTCCGCGCCAGGCGAACCGGGGATAATCTTCAATCTCAGCGCACGGCACACCCTCTTTGCTGCCGCCGGCAAGCTGGGCCAGCGTTTGAACGCCATAAAACAAGCCGGCCCGCCCAGCGGCGGAAAGCGTGACACCTTCGCGCGTGACCGAAAGGCGGTAGCCTTCCTCGCCAAGCGCCGCCAGTTCAGGATCAAGCCGCAGCCGAATGACCGGCGCTTTGTCTTGACTTGCGGTGCAAACTGTCAGCGCCGAGCCAGTGGCTAAATGTAGGCTATCCGAAAGAACGAATGCTTCCGGCAGGCCGGCTTCATCTGAAACAATCTGCGTGGCGACGCTCAGTGAGAACAGGCCACCGGTGATAGTGATTTGCTGAGGCAGAGGAATCAATGTAAAGTTCATAGTTGTTTTGTCTAAACGATTAGATGCCACCACACTTTACCAACAAGTTCGCTTCTTGTCAACACAGTCCCCAACATAAAAAAAGCCTTCTCTGCTTGACAATTTGGCTAAGGGCCGGTACATTGCACTCGTCGTTTCATTGCAGAATGCCAGAAAGAATTTTCATTCATGCCAATCCCAATCAGCCCTGAAGTCACGCAGGGACCGCAAATCTCGCGGATTGACCGCACCATTTCCCGCCTGCCCAAGCTTGTATATCGTCCCATCGCCGATCTCGTCGTAGACGCTTGGACGACGCCGGAGCCGACACCGTTTACCGAGCGAGAAAGCGGGACGCACCAAGCGCTGAAAGTGGGGGACAAATGGGGCAAGCTCTGGGACTGTGCCTGGCTGCACTTCACGGGCAGTGTCCCCGCTGAGGCCGCCGGAGAAAACGTCGTGCTGCTGCTGGACTTCAACGGCGAAGGCTTAGTGGTGAACGCCGAGGGTAATCCGGTGCAGGGATTGACGCCGATTAAGTCGGGGTTTGATTACTCGCTAGGCCGGCCCGGCAAGCGTGTCCTGCCGTTCGCAAATCCGGCCACCGGCAGCGAAACGGTAGACGTCTGGGTAGATGCCGGCAACAATGACCTGTTCGGCGGGCTGCCCGACGGCGGCGCACTGGCGGAAGCGTCGGTGGCCGTGCGCCGCGATGACCTGCAAGCCTTGTGCTTCGACTTCGAGGTCCTGCGCGAGCTTTTGGAATATCTGCCGCGCACAAAAGCGCGTGCCGCTCGTGTTTTGCAGGCGCTGTACGACGCGGCATTAACTCTGCCTCAGCGCGGCACGCCAACGCCCGAAGAAGCCGCGGCGGCCCGCGCCCTTTTGGCCCCGGAGCTGGCCCGGCGTGGCGGCGACCCGGCGCTGACTGTCAGCGCCCTGGGCCACGCCCATATTGATTTGGCCTGGCTTTGGCCCATCCGGGAAACAATCCGCAAAGGAGCGCGGACATTTTCGACGGCCTTGCGGATGATGGAGCGCTACCCGGACTATGTGTTCGGGGCCAGCCAGCCGCAGCTCTATCAATGGATGAAAGACTTCTACCCGAACATTTACGCCCAGGTGAAAGCGCGGGTAGCCGAAGGACGCTGGGAGGTGCAGGGCGCAATGTGGGTGGAACCCGACGCCAATGTCCCGTCGGGTGAGTCTTTGGTGCGGCAGATTTTGTACGGCAAGCGCTTCTTCCGAGACGAGTTCGGGGTCGATGTCACCAATCTGTGGATGCCGGATGTTTTCGGCTACTCCGGCAGCCTGCCGGGGATACTCCGCGCCGCCGGGCTGACGACGTTTATGACCCAGAAGCTCTCGTGGAGCGAAGTCAACACGTTCCCGCACCACACATTCCGCTGGGAAGGCATTGACGGCAGCCGCGTGTTAGTCCACATGCCGCCGGAAGGCACTTACAATTCGTCCGCCGCGCCCCGTGCGATTGCCCGCGCTGAAGAAAACTTTTTGGACAAGGCCGTTTCCGACCGCGTTTTGGTTCTATTCGGCATCGGCGACGGCGGCGGCGGGCCGGGCGAGGAGCATTTGGAGCGCCTGGCGCGGGAGCGCGACTTGCAGGGGTTGGCGCCTGTGGTGCAGGAGCCGTCCCAGGTCTTTTTTGATCGCCTGGAAATCAACGCCGATAAATATCCCCTCTGGCGCGGCGAGCTTTACTTAGAAAAGCACCAGGGAACGCTGACAACGCAGGGGCGCAACAAGCGCTTCAACCGAAAATTGGAGTTTGCGCTGCGGGAGCTGGAGCTGTCGGCGTCTCGCGCCCGACTTGTTTTAGGAACGTCTTATCCAGCCGATGCACTAGACCGGATTTGGAAAGAAATGCTGCTTTTGCAGTTCCACGACATCCTGCCCGGCTCGTCCATCACCCGCGTTTATGATGAGTCGCTGCCGCGCTACGCCGCGCTCCTGGCCGAAGTTGTAGACCTTACGGCGGCGGCGGACGCGGCGATGCTGGGCGCGGGCGGCACGCTCCTGGCGCTGAACTCGCTGTCGTGGGACCGTGCTGAATGGCTGAAAGCCGGCGATGCCTGGCGACTTGTCAGCGTTCCCGCCCTCGGCTCGGCGGCTGTTCCTGCGCCTGCGGACACCTTCCCCGCCGTGTCGGCATCGGCGACAGGGCTGGAAAACGAACTGCTGCGCGTCACGTTCAGCGAAAACGGCGACCTTGTTTCTGTCTATGACAAAACTGCCGGGCGTGAGGCGCTGACGCCGGGCGAAATCGGCAACGCGCTGGCGGTCTACGAAGACCTCGGCGATGCCTGGGACTTCGCTTCAGATTACGCTGCCGCGCCGCCCGCTCACTTCACGCTGACAAATGCCGAAGCCTTCGTGGACGGTCCGAAGGCGGTTTTGCGCCAGACGCGCACGTTCGGCGCATCCACGCTGACGCAGGAAATCAGCCTCATGGCTGGTTCGCGGCGCTTGGAGTTCCACACCCATGCCGACTGGCAGGAAGACAACCGGATGCTCCGCACGCTGTTCCCTCTCGCCGTCAATGCCGAGGCTGCCCGGTGCGAAATCCAGTTCGGCTCCATCGCCCGGCCTGTGACCCGCAACACGACCTGGGAAGACGCCAAGCGCGAAGTCTGCGCCCACAAATGGGTTGACCTGTCCGAAACGGGGTACGGCGTCGCGCTCCTCAACGACTGCAAGTACGGCCACAGCGTTCAGGACGGCGGCATTGCGCTGACGCTTCTGCGCTCGCCGTCTGGTCCTGACCCCGTCGCGGACCGGGCGCACCACGAGTTCACCTATGCCCTGCTGCCGCACGCCGGCGGCAGCGCGGCAGGCGGCGTAGTTCGTGAGGCTTACGCGCTGAATGTCCCCCTGCGCGTCACGACCGGCGCATCCCCGCTGCCTTCGCTTTTGTCCGTAGACGCCGAGAACGTCATTGTGGAAGCCGTCAAAAAGGCCGAAGACGGGGACGCACTCATCGTGCGCCTCTACGAAGCGCATGGAGCCGCCGCGTCCGTGTCCATTGCCTTCGGCTTCACGCCCCGCGCCGTGTCTCGCGTTGACCTTATGGAAGAAAACCCGCAGCCGCTGGAAGTCACCGACCTTGCCGTCTCGTTCTCCGTGACGCCCTTTGAGATTATCACGCTCCGTGTGGAGTAGGAGACCTCACCCCGTCTCAGTCGACCTCACCCCGTCTCAGTCGACCTCACCCCGTCGCAGTCGACCTCACCCCGTCGCAAGCGCCGACCCTCTCCTTGGTAAGGAGAGGGTA
>CAXTER010000095.1:10932-18342 GCA_964243345.1 uncultured Armatimonadales bacterium | reverse complement strand
AACTCGGCGAGAAGGAAACTCGGCGAGAAGGAAACTCGGCGAGAAGGAAACTCGGTGGGTCTGACGATTGAGGCACTGCCGGAAGCCTCGTTGGTGCCAGCCATTCGGTTTTTGCTTCAGTAACTCAAAGTCCCTGTCGGCACCTAGACTTCCGGGTACATTTGCTCAATCAGTCGAGGCAATTCGTTCTCCAAAAACCCTTCCGTCGTTGATCCCTTAAAGAACCGCAGCGCCTTTTGCTCCAGCACTAGATGGGCGAGTCCGTGTAATGTTGCCAGTCCGCCAAGGATTGCCGCCGCGTCCTCGAATTGGCTTATGTCCGGCTGGCTGCGACCGCGATACGCAGCCACGGCCCCCCCCAGCCGCATTCCTGGTCGGTGACTGACCTCCGAGTAGCGTGGGTCATCACGGTTCACCAGATCACCGCGAAACATCAGCCTGAAGTGCCCAGGATTTTCGACCGCGAACCGCACATAGGCTAAACACAAAGCCCGCACATTCCGCGTCGCGTTCTCTGTGTTCTCCACCGCGTCGAGATATCGCCCCGCCCGCTCGAACGCCAGCAACGCCACTTCCGTGAGCAGGCCCTTGACGCTGCCGAAATGGTGCGCCGGGGCCGCCGGAGACACCCCCGCCCGTTGCGCCGCTGCTCGTAGGCTGAAGCCCTCAATGCCGCTCTCAGTGATGATTGCATCAGCGGCATTGATCAACGCCGTACGCAAATCGCCGTGGTGATAACTGGATCGTCTCATAAATGCACATCTATCTTGACAGTGTTAATATTAGACAGGTATCATTACTGCAACTGGTTTTGCGCGAGCCAACCGGCGTAACTGCCGAAATCTTGACGCTGTTTATACACAACTTATCTGTATCAGCCGACAGATAATCTTTTAAGGGGAATTTTCATGCCGAATAAAGTTTGGTTCATCACCGGAGCTTCGCGTGGTTTCGGCCGCCTCTGGGCAGAAGCCGCCCTTGAGCGCGGCGACTTCGTCGTCGCTACTTCCCGCAAGCTCGCCGATGTGGCGGAACTGAGCGAGCGTTTTGGCGATCGCGTCCTCCCGCTCGCACTTGATGTCACCCAGCCGGAGCAGATCAAGAAGGCCATTGCCGCCGCACACAGCCACTTCGGTCGCCTCGACATCGTGCTCAATAACGCCGGCTACTCTCTGGTCGGTACCGTCGAGGAGGTCGGCGAGGATGACGTATGTGCCCTCTTTGACGCCAATTTCCTCGGGACACTGCGCGTAATACAAGCCGTGCTTCCCATTCTACGTGAACAGCGCAGCGGCCACATCGTGGGCGTTTCCAGCGTTCTTGGCTTGCTGGGAACCCCTCTCCTCGGGCTCTACAGCGCCTCTAAGTGGGCCTTTGAGTCGCTCCACGAAGCCCTAGCACAAGAAGTCAAGCCATTCGGCATCAAGGTGACGATTCTCGAGCCTGGGGCCTATGCCACCGAGTTCGGCAGCGCTGCCTCAGTGAAGGTTGCCCCCGGTCTTGAACCTTATGCAATGCTCCGTCAGCAGATGATCCCATACATCTCTGCCATGGACCAGGGCGACCCACGGGCTACGCCGGACGCCGTCCTCGCGGTGATAGACGCCGAAGATCCGCCGCTGCGCTTCTTTGTTGGCAGCACAGGTTTGCCTCGTGTGCGTGATGCCTATCAGGCGCGAATAGCGCTTTGGGAGCAGTGGACTGAGCTGTCTAACTCCGCTCAGGGTCAGCCGACGAAGGGAAGAAGCTCTCTTTGATAACCTAGGATACCTTATTAAAACACTAGGATACCTCATTAGAACAACGGTTCTAGGGAACTTGCTTATGGAAATTCAACAGCCCACAAACACTGCCGCGTGGCTCCCCGGCACGCAAGCGAAGCTGCAAGTGTCGGCTGCGCCCTATACGCATCCGCGTGATTATGAGATCGTCGTGAAAAATCGGGCGGTGGCGATCAATCCGATCGATTGGGTCATACAGATCGCCGGGAACATGGCCTTCCCGTGGATTCGATTCCCGTTCATCCTCGGTTCCGATCTCGCAGGCGACATTGTCGAGGTCGGAGCAGCCGTCACACGCTTTAAAGTCGATGATCGCGTTATCGCGCACGCCGTCGGGACAGACGCTAAGCGCAACAGCGCGGCCGAAGGCTCCTTTCAAACCTATACGGTTGCGCTCGAAAATATGGCATCGCCCATTCCGAGCGATTTGTCATACGAACGCGCATCGGTTCTTCCGCTCGGCTTATCGACTGCGGCGTGCGGTCTTTTCCAGAAAGATTTTCTGGCGCTCGACTACCCCAGCGCGTCGCCACGACCGAACGGTAGGACGCTGCTCGTATGGGGAGGCTCGACGAGCGTCGGCAGCAACGCAATTCAACTCGCGGTCGCCGCTGGCTACGAAGTGTTTACCATCGCCTCACCGCGAAATTTCGAGTATGTGAAAAAACTCGGTGCGACTCACGCCTTTGACTATAACGACGAGAATGTCGTTCGGAAGTTGTCAGAAGCGCTCGCGAGCAAAACGCTTGCTGGTGCGATCGCGATTGGTGTCGGCTCGGCAGTGGCGTGTGTCGACGCTGTCCGTGCCTGCAAAGGCAACAAGTTCGTCGCGATGGCGACGTATCCGATCTCGTTCGAGAGCGTTCAGGATCGCCCGATCACTTTGTTACAGCGACTTATGATCGCACGTTCATTTTTATCATTCAATGTGAGCAATTGGCTGAAGTGCCGCACGAGAGGTATTCGCACGAAGTTCATCTTCGGCAGCTCACTCATCAGTAACGAAGTCAGCGAATTGATTTACGCGGATTTTCTCCCTGTTGCACTCGCTGAAGGGCGCTACCTCGCCGCCCCTGATCCCGCCGTCATCGGAACCAGTCTCGAGTGCGTACAAGCCGGCCTCGATCGTCAACGCAAAGGTGTGTCCGCAAGCAAAGTCGTCATATCGCTGCCAGACACGTAGGACAAACGTTCCGATCGTCCCGGCAATCATAAAAAAGTGAAACACGATAAAAAGGAGAAACAGGATGAATACTCACTCGATTATTTCCCAGCCCACCGGGCCAATTCCCGCCGACGATCTTCAGCGGAGCCTTGTGATGGCCCAGCCCAACGACGATCAAACGCTGCCCCACATCGGGATTGTCGGGGATACCTACACGATCCTGCTGTCGGGTGACGACACCGACGGTCGCTACTGCCTCATTGACATGCACATCCCGCCCGGCGGCGGCCCCGGCCTGCACCGCCACGATTTTGAAGAGTCATTCACCCTTCTGAAAGGTGAGGTGGAAGCCACGTTTCGTGGCATGAAGTCGGTCGTCCGTGCCGGCGAGACCATTAACATCCCGGCCAATGCGCCGCATCAGTTCCATAACGTCTCAGACCAGCCGGTTCGGCTGCTGTGCATCTGCACGCCTTCAGGGCAGGAAGAGTTCTTCCGGGAAATCGGTGTCCCTGTTGCTACAAGGACAACAGCCCCGCCCAAGGCAGATGCGGCTGCCCAAGCGGCATTTCTGGAAAAGGCCAAAGCACTCGCCCCGAAATACCGAACCGAATTGCTACCACCCGCCGGGGAACCCGCTCATCATTAGGTGCAGGATCAGAGCGACCACGAAGAAGAACAACCACGAAGCAGGAAGAAGCAGGAAGAAAATGAAGCAGGAAGAAAAACTAAGTGGAAAAATTGCGGTCGTCACAGGAGCGAGCCAAGGCATCGGGAAGGCCATCGCCACCCGGCTGGCCGAAGACGGCGCGACTGTCGGCATCAACTACCGGGAGGAGGCTGCACCGGCGGACGCGCTGGTCGCAGAACTAAACGGCCGGGGCCTGAAAGCGCAGGCGCTCCGTGCCGATGTCAGCAAGCCGGTGGAGTGCCGGATTCTTATGGAGGCCGTCGGCGCAGCCTTCGGGCGCGTGGACATTTTGGTCAGCAACGCCGGGGTTGAGTCCTTCGGGAAGCTGGAAGAGATCACCGAGCAGGAGTACGAGCGCGTGTTCTCGGTCAATGTCGGCGGTCAGCTTTTTGTGACTCAAGCCGCTTCGCCGCTGATGTCGTCTGGCGGGCGAATCGTGCTGACCTCGTCGGTCAGTGCTACGTCGTCAATCTTCTACCACACACTTTATGCCGCAAGCAAGGCCGCCGTCTCGGCGATGGTGCTGAACCTCGCACCTGAACTGGGGGAGCGTGGGATTACTATCAACGCAATCGCGCCGGGCGGCACACAGACGAACATGGCAACGGAAAACGGGAAACAATATACGCCTCCGGCCCTGCAGGACCTTCCCCGGAAACCTTGCTCAAAGTGATTAAGAGCAAGACGGCGTTGCAGCGCATGGCCCAGCCGGAGGAAATCGCCTCTGCGGTTGCCTTTCTTGTTTCCGAGGATGCTTCCTACATCACCGGCAGCACGCTAAAGGTTGATGGGGGAAGGCTTTAGCCAAGATGAGAAAGAGGATACCATGAAAGTTTTGATGGTTGGAGCGACTGGCGCTTATGCCAGGTTAATCCTGCCGGATCTGAAACAGCGCGGCGTGTTCGTGCGGGCGCTGGTACGGGACGATGCCAAAGCCGCTGAGGCGCGACAAAGGGGCGCGGACGAGACAGCGGTTGGAAATTTGACCGACCCGCAAAGCCTGCGTTCTGCGGCACAGGGCATGGACGGCGTGTTTCACATCAACCCGGCGTTCGCGCCCCAGGAAGCCGATTTGGGCGTGGCGATGGTCGAGGCCGCGAAGGAGGCCGGGGTCAAAAAGTTCGTCTTCTCCGGTGTGATTCATCCGTCCATTTCCAAGATGGTGAACCATGCCGGCAAGCGGCCCGTCGAGGAAGCGCTGTACGAGTCCGGGATGGACTTCACCGTTTTGCAGCCGGCGATGTTCATGCAGACTCTTGGCGGCAGTTGGGAAACTGTGCGAAAGACCGGGCAGTTCGCGTTGCCGTACTCGATGTGGGCAAAGGTCTGCTTTGTGGACTACCGGGATGTGGCCGAAGTCGCCGCGCTGGCGTTCACCGGAGACAAGCTGGCTTTCGGGACGTTCGAGCTGTGCGCCCCCGGCATGGTCAACCGGACCGAAATCGCCGCGCTGATCAGTGAGGCGCTCGGATGCGCGATTCAAGCCGTCGCCGTACCGTTCGGCGACTGGGCGGATGCGGCGCACCTGCTGGCGGGGCCGGTGCGGGACGGCCTCAAAATTATGGACGCCGACTACGACAAGCACGGCTTTCCCGGCGGTAATGCACTGGTGCTGCGGGCGATCTTGGGCCGCGAGCCACGGACGCTGCGAGCGTATTTCGAGGAACTCGCTGTACATCCGCAGCCTGCCAGTGAAGGCAGACAATGAATCAGGAAGACGCTCAATAGGATTGATGTCAGTGTGACCCTATTCGAGTTCGAGACGATGACCCGGCACGGCGATCTTGCTCATGTCGATGTTTGTCTGCCCCAAGCCAGTTCGTGTTGAAGCCAGAATATAGGCGACCTTTTAGGACAAAGAGCCGCCCGGCGGGGGCGGCTCCTATGTTTGTCTTAGAGAGGTTCGTTTTTGAGGCAGGGGGAAATTAAGCAGAAGCGCTTTTCAGTCGCGCCACATTTCTGAGAAGTTTTGTTGCAGATCCCAGAAAAATGCCTCCGGATCCCAGCACTTTAAAAGCCTATTTGTCAGCATACTGCACCATTTCGGCAAATTCTGTTGCAACACCTTGAACGTGTGTTGTACTGCGTCAATCCTCTGCTGGTTGTCCTATGATCGCCCCAAAGCGTATGTGTTCTTTTAGGAAATAAACTCCCTGCACACTTGCGCCAGTTTCTTGAGTCTATGAAGACAAAGAAAGGCTTGAGGTTGGATAGATATTTGGACATGGGAATTTTCCATTAAACAGTAAAAAGGAAGAAGCCTGGACACGCTTCGGGTATGTCCAGGCTGTCGCTTACCCCTTGTCAGAGCCAAAGGTGCTGTGAGTGTCTTGCAAAATGTAGCCGGGGCCGTTCACGTTGCCGGCCTGCCAGCCGAACTTGCCGGTGTCACTGAGACCGCGCCCGCCGCTGATCGCCGAATAATCGCCGCTGGCCGCGTTGTAGTAGCAGCCGCGCTCACTACTATATCTGTCAGACCACGAACCGGACAGCCAGCAAGGGCAGCGCCGTGGGTCATCTTTGCCCGGTGGGGCGCGTCAACGCGGGCCGGGTTCATGCGACCGTGCTGCACTTCATGGAACACGTAGCCAGTCACCGAACGGTCATGCACAAGCTGATTGCTCAGTCGGGCGGGTGGGGAACAGCAGACGACGCGCAGAAGGCCCTGCGCGGTCAGCTTGGCAAGCAGAAGCAGGCGATAGAGATGCGGATCGCAAACTACGTCAAGGCCATCGGCGACGGTCGTGTGAGCGATGCGCTGCTGTCAGCACTGGACAAGACCGAAGCGGAGAAGGAAGCCGTCTGTCGGCAGATAGAGAACGTAAACAAAAGCATTGGAGATGCCACCGTGCAGCGACCATCAGCCGCATTGGTACAGGAAGTCTGGGGAAAGATTGGGAAAGTATGGAAGGTGCTGAATGACGAAGAACGGAGTGATCTGCTGGCAACAGTCGTGCAGTCAGTGGAAGTGACAGAAAAAGAGAGCATCACGCTGGAATTGCTTCCTCAGCCATACTCTCTTGCTTCTTCCACTCAAGTTTACTCTGAGCGGTTCGGGTTATGCACCCCATTTGGGAGCGGGAAAGTCGCGCAGCCTGAACCGTTTATTGTCTACCCAGTCCTTCGGGCGTCAACGCCTTTGCTTACTTGTCCAATCCGCGCATAGCCAATTCTATGCCGACCAAAAACGTCGCACTGCTTATTCAAGCAGGTGCGGCGTTCGAGTCTTTTCGGAACTCTCAACCATCGAAATAATGGCTGCTGTGGTCGTAGATGTGTCATTGTTCCATCCCAATCTGCAAAGATCACAGCAGCCTGTTTTCAACGGATGCAACGGAGTGGGCGGTGTGCAGAGAGCGGGACTCGTTTTTGTGAACAGGGGGGGTAGGGGGGAATTACTTGACCTATACCACTAAAAAGCCGCTGATGCTTTGCCATGAGATCGCTGCCGCTTTCTCATAGCTGCTATCATAAAAGCCGGCAACCACAGAAATTGGTCGCCGGCTTCCATCCTGATCTCCAGTCTTTCGATCAAACCTTTCACTACTTCGATCAAACACATGTCGTTACAAGTCTCCTGAAAAATCTCTTGTTAGTATTGTTCGCTGTAATTCATGGAAAGCAAAAACACGCAGGTCGAAACATTCAGTCGCAAATCAATCAGTGAGCCATAATCAGTGAGCCATAATCAGTGAGCCATAATTAGTGAGCCATAATTAGTGAGCCATAAGCTGCTCTACCAATGGCCCCAATGCCAGCGCGGGGAAGAAGCC
>CAXTER010000095.1:0-10832 GCA_964243345.1 uncultured Armatimonadales bacterium | reverse complement strand
AGTGAGCCATAAGCTGCTCTACCAATGGCCCCAATGCCAGCGCGGGGAAGAAGCCGAGGCCGACGACGATTACTGCGGCCCCCAGTACCAGCCCGGCGAACTGGAACGTGTCGGTTGGCAGTGTGGCGATCGTCATCGGGCGGCGGCCTTGTCTCGCGAACCGGCCTGCCAGCGCAAGCGCCGGGATCGCGAGACCAAAGCGGCCCAGCATCATGGCAAGGGCTGTGGTGATGTTATAGAACGGGCTGTTAGCGCTCAGTCCCCCAAAGCTCTGACCGTTGTTTGCGAAGCAGCTTGTGTATGTATAAAAAATCTCCGTCAGCCCATGCGGCCCTGTGTTGGTTGTCAGGCCCGCTAGTCCGGCGTGTGTCATCAGTGCCAACGAAGCAGGCAGCAAAACGGCGACAGGGGATGCCAGCGTGTAGAGCATAATCAGTTTTAGCTCTGGCGGCCCAAGCTGCTTTCCTAAGTATTCAGGAGTGCGCCCGACCATCAGCCCGGCGATGAACAGTCCCACCAGCGCCACTAGAATAATGCTGTAAATGCCGGTGCCGAGGCCGCCGAAGACGATCTCGCCCAGCAGCATGTTCACCAGCGGGATCATCCCTCCGAGCGGTGTATACGAATCCAGCATTGAATTGGTCGAGCCGGTCGCCCCGTTTGAGGTCGTGATTGTGGTCAAGACAGATGCCCCGATCCCAAAGCGCGTTTCTTTGCCTTCCATGTTGCCGCCCGGCTGAACTCCAAGCGCGGCGACCTGCGGGTTCTGGGACTGCTCGAACTGCCCGCAGAAGCCGAGACCCGCCGTGAACAGTACGACCATGACCCAGAATAATGTCCAGCCCTGACGCGGCTTGCCAACCATCTGTCCAAACGTATGGGTTAGTCCGGCAGGCAGCGCGGCGATTGCCAGCATTTCGATGAAATTGGTGAGCGGAGTCGGGTTCTCAAAGGGATGCGCTCCGTTGACACCGAAGAAGCCACCGCCGTTTGTCCCCAGATTTTTGATCAGCTCTAATGCTGCCACCGGCCCCTGCGCGATTGTTTGCGCTCCGCCTTCCAGGCCAGCAGCGTGCGTATCCGCGAGGAAGTTCATCGGAACGCCCTGCCACACGAGAATGAGGCTTCCGAGAAGTGAGAACGGCAGAAGCACCCACAGCGTCGCGCGGGTGACATCCACCCAAAAGTTCCCCAAGCTGCCCGTGCGCTGGCGGGCCAGTCCCCGAATAAACGCGATACCGACCGCAAGGCCCGCCGCTCCCGCCAGGAAGTTCTGCCCGGCCAGCCCCACGATCTGCGTGAACGAACTCATCGTGTTCTCGCCGCTGTACGCCTGCCATGTGGATGTTGTCACAAAGCTAATCGCCGTGTTCATGGCAAGGTCGGGCGTCATCGGGGTAGTGAGAACGGTTTTGTCGTACCAGGGCAGAAATGCTTGCAGCCGCAGGAGAAAATAGAGAACGACTGTCCCGGCCAGCGAGAACCCGGTGAAGCTAAGGCAGTAGCGTTTCCAGTTCATCTCTTCTTTGGCCTCGACACCGCCTAGTTTATAGACCAGGCGCTCAATGGGGTCAAGCATCGGATCAAGAAGCGTTTTGCCGCCGTCGAAAACGCGGGCCATATAGCTGCCGAGCGGCTTGACCAGCAGAACGATCACAATCACAAACGCGCCGTACTGCATTAAGTTTGGGATACTCATAGGTGGAGCATAGCTGATTGCTTATAAAGAAGGTGTAAAGGGAGCAGCTTCTGCTGTTAAAGTTTTGTAAAGATTTGCGGTGACAGATGGCCTGGCAAGACAGACCCAGCATTTCAGGACGGGTGGAACTATGAAGACATACCCGAGCTGGATCAGGCTTCTGAGTGTGCAGAGGGCGAAACCCATGAGTGAAAAGAGCGGCGAACTCGTGTGGTGCTGACAATGATAGCGGCATCGCCTTCGATAGCCAGCTTCTGCGATCGCCTGGAATGCGGCAAACCAAGTATGCGACAACAACCCAAACCGAGGCTTAAACCAGAGCGGGAAGGTCGCATATCCAGTCCTCTGGGCATCAACCCTCTTGCTTACCCAATCCGCTCCTAACTGCGTGTTGGGAGCGGATTTGTAGGTACGCCCGCAGTGCTGGCACTCGCGTCTTGCGGCGCTTTCGAGGTTAGTTCCGGCTTGATGTTGTCAGGTGGTTTCTCCGCAGCTAGGACATGTAGGCGGAGTAGGTACGACAGTTACAACCCATATTCAAGACCAATAATCTAATAATCACTCCCGATCTTTGCTTGTGTTGACACCGTGCGATATCTTGGGTACATTTACGACTAAAGCAGTAGCAAAAGTAGTAATACAACAGCAAGATAGGCGGCAGGACCCATGACACTCCCCAATTTTATCATTTTAGGCGCTGCCAAAGCGGGTACGACAGCGGTATACTATTACTTAATGCAGCATCCTCAAATCCATGTCACCCCGCTCAAAGAAACAAACTTCTTTGCTCTAGAAGGACAGCCGCTCCGCTTTTGCGGACCGGGAGATGAGGAATATGTCAATCGCCTCTCTATTACCACGCTCGACGCTTATCAGGAACAATATCGGTACGCCCAGGGCAAGAGCGCGATCGGGGAAGCGTCGCCGCTGTATCTGTACCATCCGCGTGCGCCCGAGCGAATTCGCCATCATGTCCCTGAGTCGAAGCTGATTGCGTTTGTCCGCAACCCTGTTGATCGCGCCTTTTCGGCCTTTCTGCATTTGGTGCGGGACAAACGGGAGCCGTTCACTGAGTTCCGCCAGGGCCTACAAGCCGAAGAAGAGCGTATCGCGGCAGGGTGGGAGCATATCTGGCACTATAAACACATGGGGTTGTACCATGCCCAGCTTCAGCGTTATTACGCCCTTTTCCCCCAGGCGCAAATCAAGGTTTTCCTGTGTAAAGACCTGCGTACCAACCCTGCCGGCACGATGCAGGAGCTTTTTCGGTTTCTGGAAGTTGATCCGGCGTTTGTCCCCGACATGTCGCAGCGGCACAATGTCACCAGCGATCTGCCTGCGGAACGCCGTCCCTTGCTTCCGCCTGAAGTCCGGACAGAGCTACGCTCTTATTTCCGCGAAGATGCGCTTCGCCTCCAAGACCTGATTGGCCGGGACCTTTCGCACTGGTTCCAAGATGCCGGGGCTGCTCAAGAGACAGAAGAATTCGGAAGCGGCATTTGAGAATTGAAAGCACTGTTTGAGAATTGACTTGAAGAACCTTCCAAATATCCTGTGGGTCTGCACCGATCAACAGCGTTTTGATACACTGGGGTGCTATGGCAACCCCTGGGTGCGAACACCTCACATCGACCGCCTGGCCGAGAGCGGCACTCTGTTCGAGCGAGTATTCTGCCAAAATCCGCTTTGTACGCCCTCGCGATCCAGTTTTCTGACGGGCCGCTACCCGCGCACCACACGAAACCGGCAGAACGGGCAAAGCCTTCCCGCTGATGAAGTGCTGGTCACTAAGCTGCTGGCCGACGCAGGCTATGAGTGCGGACTGGCTGGCAAACTTCATCTGTCTGCGGTCCATCCGACAGTGGCGGCAGTGGCGGAGCGGCGTATTGCTGACGGCTACACCACGTTTCACTGGTCGCACCACCCAGACCGGGATTGGGCGACGGGAGACTACAACATTTGGCTGGCGGAACAGGGCTTGGACTATGAGCGCAGGCCGTTTCGGAGGTCTCGCTTTGTGGAAACGAGTATGTCGGCCCGGTATCATCAAACAACCTGGTGCGCCCAAAAGGCCATCGACTTTATCGAGGCCCGCGCTCAGTCGGCCCAGCCCTGGCTGTTCTCCGTCAACATTTACGACCCGCACCACCCCTTTGATCCGCCCGAAGAGTTTTTGCAGCCTTACCTGGACCGCCTCGACGAAATCCCGCTGCCGAATTATGTGCCAGGGGAGTTGGAAGACAAGCCGGTGTTTCAGCGGATTGACCACACCGGCGCTTATGGCGGGCAGACGGGCCTGTACCCCTTTGACCAGATGGAGCCACGCGACCATCGGCTGATCCGCGCCGCGTATTGGGCCATGTGCGATCTAATCGACGCACAGGTAGGCCGTCTGCTGGAGTCGTTGGAGCGGACGGGCCAGCGCGAAAACACGCTGGTCATCTTTATGAGCGACCACGGCGAGATGCTGGGCGACCACGGGATTTATTTGAAAGGTCCTTTCTTCTATGAACCGGCGGTGCGTCTGCCGCTGATTTTTTCCTGGCCCGGCGTGATCCAGCCCGGTGTGCGGAGCACGGCACTGGTCGAATTCGTGGACCTTGCACCCACCCTGCTGGAGAGTGCGAATCTGCCTTCTTATGCTGGGATGCAGGGCCATTCTTTGTGGCCGCTGCTGACCGGCGCGGTGCCGCCCTCACAAGGACGCGACGACATCTACTGCGAACATTACGGGACGACTTACCCGGAGCCAGGGCGTGGCAGTGCTTATGCGACCATGCTGCGGACAGACCGGGCTAAACTCGTTGTCATGCACGGCGGCACGGGAGAACTTTACGATCTGGAAGCAGACCCCGCCGAGACACACAATTTGTGGCGGAGCGCCGAGCATCAAACGCTGAAAACAGAGCTTCTACTTCGTCTCACGGATCGGATGGCTTGGACCGTGGACCCCCTGCCAAGGCGCGAGGCGAAGTTTTAACACACAAGGCGAACACAAGGGGTGGGTACAGCAGGCCACGGTGTGAATAGTTATGGTGGAAGATGAGGTACCGATTGCCGGCGCAGTCAGTCTGGGGTTGCGGCAGGCTGGGTACACGGATGTCGCCAGTGACGGGCTGGACGGGTTGGCCCAGGCGCGAGGGCCGTTACGGGCTAATTTGGCGGGATGCTATGCTGTCCAAAATGGACAGATTGGCTGTCTGCGCGATGTGGGCAGCCCGACGCCCATTCAACTGCTGACCACCCGCGATTTAATCGGGGACCGGGTGCGCGGGCTGGAAACGGGTGCGGACGATTATCTGCCCAAGCCGTTCGACTTCTGCGGGCTACTTGCCTGTACCCATTCTCTGCTCGCCCAATCAGCCCAAGTCAGCTGCGTAAGTCCTAAATCCATAAAGTGGGTTTCGCTGCCTAAGACCCGGCAATCGAACAGGGCCTATTTCCTTACAGGCCGTTTCCTACCGTCTGGACGCCTGTACAGCGCAGCACTACGGGCTGCCGGAGGGCGGCGGCGATCCGGTCGAACGCTGCCACCAGGCGCGGGTAGTCCGCCGAGGCGACCACACCAGGTGTTTTCGTGAAAACCTTATGGATGACCACGAGGCCCGGTGACACTCTGTAGGTGACGCGGACTTCGCCGATGGGCAGGCGCTCGTCTAGGTCGTCGGGGCGTGCTTCGACGGAGTAGCCCGTGGGCAGAGTGATTGTCGCCGTGTAGTCAGTTTGCTTGGCACCGTCCACGCAGAGTGGGTGGCGGCGCGTCGGGGTGTCGGTCGGCGGCGTGTAAGTCAGGATGTCGAAGACGAGCAGCAAATTACCCGTGCGGATCGCCCAGGTGGGGGAGCGGTAGTCTGCGCCGTAGGTCAGCGGCTTCCCATGGTCGCTGCAGGCACTGAGCGAGAACTTCTCCAGGCGGGCACTGGGCTGGTCGCGGAGCATCGTCTGAATTTGACTTGCCCACTGGTCTGCCGGAAGGGTGTGGAATTGTTCGCACGTTTCCAGCGCGGCATCCCCTGTACTCTGGACCGACGTCTGGCACTCGGCGCTGCCATCGGCGTGCAGCGTGACGGTCTTGCGGCAGATGGTCCGGTCGGCCTCCGGGCTCCCAGTGGGGATTGTCTCAAAGGTGCCGCGCCCGTCTCGGACGATCAACGCCTCCACACCTCGGTCGCTGCCGGGAATATCGCCGAACGAACTGAGCTCTGCCGTGGCGTCGAACCAGTAGGGCTGCCCATCCAGGTCGGCTCGGACGATCACATGGTCGAACGTGTCTGGCACGGCCAGGTGGATATGAAGCGGTCCTTTCAGGTCCGTGTCCAGCAGTGCGGGCCAGGCAGTGCGGATCCCTGCCGCGTGCAGCAGGGTGATCAGCAGTGTCGCCATGTCCTTGCAGTCGCCGTAGCGGCTGCGGTAAACGGCATCGGCAGCGTGGGGCTGGTAGGCAGACAGGCCCGTCTCGACTGCAACATAACGTGTCCGCTGTTCCACCCAGTAGAAGAGCGCCTGCGCCCGGTCGCGCTCGGTTGTTTTTCCGGCAGTGAGCCGGCGGGCAAGCGAAGCCAGCGCTGGGGTGACAGTCATGCGAGGCCCGGATACCAGCGTGCGACTGCCTGCCAATCCGGCCAGGTCGAGACCTCCACCCAGGGCAGGTATGTTTCCTCGGACGGCATCAGCGGCTCCGATATGATGCCTGGGGCGTCCCGGTTCTCCCAGCATAGCGTCCGTGTACGACCGTCGTTCGACAGCTGCTGCGTGAAGCGCACTCGTGGCCCATTGTGGACTCGGCTCTGCAGCGTCATCTTGGCAGGGAGCATCAGCGTAAACCGGTTCAGGCGGCAGGGGTCGGAATTGCCGAGCCACTAACCCTGCGAAAAGCGGCCCCGATACAGCGGTGTGCGGGTCAGGACGGTGTAACGATAATCGACCAGGTCGCGAGGTTCCACGCCCGGCAGCGAGAAACTGGCAGCTTTGGTGCTGTCGTAGACCGTATCGTCGCTTGCCGGCCTGGTCTGGTGGACATCTTCGGGCCGGATCGGCAGCACCGAGCCGTCGGGCCGGATCGTGCGGGCCTGGATGGCGGTGACCGTCTGTGAGGCAGAGTCATAGGAAATGCTCACGTAGCCATCGCTCAGTCCCTGGTCGCTGAGGATGCGTCCGGTGTTGTGGTAGTCCTCGCGCGTCGTGCCGTCTGCGTGGACTGTCACGGTCTTTTCCGTCCGCAGCCAGAATGTCCCGGCATCTTGAACTGTTTGCGCTCCGCGCGGCCCGGAGCAGGGCACGGACTCCGTTCGCATCGCCGGTGTGCCCGACGGGCCGTGCCTCACACGAAAGACACATCGACATCATCATGGCGGTCCCCAGCAGTGCCAGCGTGACGGCGGCGGTGCCGCGAAATCGATGTGTCATAACGTGCCTCCTCAAGTCTTAGTTTCGAGCTAGTCATCAATTCCTAGTAATTCACTAGGAATTGATTCGATTATACATCCTCAGCGCCGCTAGTTCAACCCAAATACGGCTTCCAAAAAATAAATACTACAAATACTATAAAGAAAGTAGTGAATTATGGAACTTACAAGCCCCTCTCGTCGCTCTTCTGTTTATCAATCACATCGGAGGTTTTCCTATGACACTCTTGACCAAGATCGCCGCGCTCAGCGCGGTCACCGTTGCCCTCGTCGTGCCCGCTGTATTCGCCCAGGCCCCTGCTAGGCCCAAGGCTAATACCGCTCCCAATGCCGCTCACAAGACAGTCACCAAAAAAGCCGCCGTGAAGAAGGCTGCTGTGAAGAAGGCTGCTGTGAAGAAGGCTGCTGTGAAGAAGGCTGCTGTGAAGACGCCGTAATTTCGACACTGAAGGTCTGAATATGACAGCACCCCAGTCAGCTTGACCGGGGCGCTGCAATGGCCTCAGTGTGAGAAGAACGTCCTTAGCCCGGACGCCAGCAGCACCGTCGCAAGTGTCGGCCGCAGCACGAATTCCGGCGTCCGGGTCGCTAGGCGGCTGCCGATCAGGATGCCCGGAATGGCCCCTAGCAGCAGCCCGCCGACTAAGTTCCAATTGACGTCCCCAATGGCGATGTGGCCCAGCGCTGCAGCCCCCGAGAGGATTACCGCGTGGAAGATGTCCGTACCGACGACCTCTTTCATCCCTAGGCCAAAGACTAGGATCAGCGCCACCCCAAACAACGCCCCGCCGCCTACAGAGGTAATGCCCACCATAAAGCCGAACACGGCCCCGATCCCGATGGCCCAGCCAATGCTGCGCGGGGCGTGTGGCTCGGCGGCCTTTAGGGTGAGACGCTTACTGATCGCCGGGACGGAACGCACGATGAGTGTCAGCGCCACGAGGATCAAGACGAACCCGAGCAGGTGCGTGATGAGTGACTCAGCCGCTGCGCTGCTGCGCTGGTCGACTTTGTGCAGCAGCCAAATGCCCAGCAGAGAGGAAGGAACGCTGCCGATCGCCATCTGCAGAGCAAGGCGGACGTTGACGGAGCCATGCTGATAGTGCTGCCAGGAGCCGAAGACCTTGGCGATGGCGGCGTAGGTCAGGTCCGAGCCGACGGCGACTTTGGCCTTGAAGTGGAAGAGATAGATCAGGATCGGTGCCATGAGGGAGCCGCCCCCGACGCCGGTCAGGCCGATCAAAATACCGACGATCAGCCCGGCGAGGGCGTCATGTTCTAGAGCCATACAGATTTCGTCTCGCTTTCAGTAATGTTACTTTCACTATAGATTGACTAGCAAAATACCAATAATTTGCTGTTTTTGTCAAGAGGCCTTCTGCTAACAGTAATCGCCAGGACAAGTTCAGCGCATTGACTTCGCGCATCTGAAAGCAATACTGTGTGCTCTGGTTCAAACATCCCTAAGAGGGAATGATCCGACGCTTGAAGCGAATGAGCATGATCTTTATGTATTAAGATACTATTACTATTGACAAACTAGCAAATGACGATTATAATCCTAAGGATGCAAACATGCAGAGGAGGCTACCCATGACCAATCAACCAGCCCGGACTTCTCACCCACCGGGCCGCTACGGCGGCTTTACGCTGATCGAACTGCTCGTCGTCATCGCTATCATCGCCATTCTCGCCGCCATACTCTTCCCTGTTTTCCAGCAGGTCCGGGAAAACGCACGCCGTACTACCTGCGCCTCCAATCTCAAACAGATCGGCCTCGGCGTGATCCAGTATCTACAGGACAGCGACGAAACCTTTCCGCCCACAGTCACCGAGCGTGAAGGACCGCTAAATGCGACGGAAAACTCCGATGTGACAGCGCTCCCCTACAGCATACGTGGCCGACTTGCTGGCTACGTCCCGAAGGGGTCCGCCACCGACGGAAGTGTCTGGAAGGACCCGGACGGCTCCCCATGGGCCGGAGTCAATACGGGCGCAGCGGGTATTCCCAGTTCTAGCGCTCCGGTGGTTATCTACTGGGCGAACGACTACGGCATGAATGTAAATGAGAACCGGGGAGCGGCGACGGGGCCAGGCGTTTCGACCGCCGCCTATTTTGTAGCAAACCCGACGTTCGGCTTCAACGATAGTGTTGTACTAGCCAGTGTTCACGCTCCGTCTTCGTTCCTGCTTGCCACGGATGCCGCTCGGCAGGACGGTGCGCTTGGGCGGGGCTCGTTAACGCCCCAATACTTGGACCCACTGACTGGGACGGCGACTTCCTATGACACGACCACCGGCACGACGTTTGCGGCTAAGGCTAATCAAGCCGCAGTGTCGCCTCGGCATCGTCAAGGTTTCAATGCACTCTATTCGGATGGTCATGTCAAGTACAAAAAAGTTCAGGATGTCTGGCGCAGCAAAGCGGACAACGATTTTCGCACGGATCCACTCAATTCCTGATACCGAAACTTCCTGATACTGAAAATCTCTACTTTCGGCTATGTCTCTTTTGGCTTCCATTGTTGGAAGCCAAACAGGGTCTATACGAATATCGTCAATCCGGTGCTGATAATGCGCTTTACGGCTACCTTTTGCAACAAAAGCAACGAAGACAGTCGAATTGAGGATGGATCATTTTCTGCACTCAAATAGTAATAACGCTGCAAATTGTTAGTTGTGAGGCCAAGGCAGCGTGAAGATGAGTCAGTCGATGTTGTGCATCTTCGCATGTTTTGCGTTGATTATGCCATTCACGCTGCTCTGGATATTCTGACGGTACAAGCTCGGTGCCTGGGCAAAGTGCTTCTGAAACGCTGAGGTGAAATGAGCAGCGCTCTGATACCCACACGCAAGGGCAATATCCATCACGCTCAGACTTGTGTCGCTTAGAAAAGAAGCGGCGACGTCCATCCTGATCCTAATCAGGCAGTGGTGCGGGGCAATGCCAAAGCCTTCTTTGAAGAGGCGCACGAAATGGAAGCGGCTCACACCCACTTCGGCGGCGAGCTGGTCCAGGGAGAGAGACTCCGCATAGTGGGCCTTCATATAGTCAAGGATGTGTGCAAGACAGTGCTTTCCCAGAGTTCCGGGACGCCTTTTGTCCTGAGAGGGGTCCGGCCACCCGCTCTGCATCGAAAGTAGATGCGTTGCCAGAAACTGGCCGGCCGATTGCGCGTATAGGTCCGGTGCTCCTGTGCTCACCGCATCCGCGAGCGACAACGCGATCCGCGAAACGACCGGATCACAGAAGTAAAGAGAGTTAAGCGGCTGTTCCCGAAAAGACGATCCCGCACGGCGGTACTCGTCTTCCGCGCCGGCAAAAAAATGGGGCGGGACGCACAGGTGCAGGGCTTCCAGCGCGACCGGTCCCAGAGGTCGCCAGCGCAGCCGCTTGGTATGGCCGCTCGAAATCATTCCCACAGAGCCGGGCTCATAATTCGTCCTTCTCCAGAAGCCGTCGGAAAAACCTTCCATATATCCCCGCCCTTTGGTCACGACGGCCACGAACTGGTCAGGACAGATCGGAGACTCGAAGGGTTCCGGGTTGTCGTCGTACTCAAGCCCCTGAACCCGCAATGATGTCCAGCCAGCCGCCAGGCTGCAAACGAGCTTATGGCTCCCTGCTGCGTGCTCCTGTAAGCGTTGCTGCCGGCATTGCTGCGGTGCTGTCATAGAGACCTCCTCAAAGCTTTCATGCTTTCTTGTTAAAAGTTGCTGTTTTCTGA
>CAXTER010000094.1:8014-18889 GCA_964243345.1 uncultured Armatimonadales bacterium | reverse complement strand
TGGAAGGCTTTGGTTTGAACGCCGCTTTCGCTGTAGGCCAAAGTGCCGTCGGTCAGAGTCCCGTCCACATCTAAAAGAACTATTTTAATCGCGTGCATTTATTCTTTACGCAGGATGACGGCGTCCTGCTGCCCGATCGCGTGAGGCTTGTATTCCAAAATCGTGAAGAAGCGGCCCCACTGCTCGGCGACATAAGAGCGCCCGTGGAAGGTCGTGTGGTAATAGTCCGGGAAGAAGTCCGACCAAGCATTGTTCTTAACAAACTGAAATGCGCTTGGGTCATCAGAACCCAGCACCGTCAAAATCAAGACCGCGCCTGGCCGGGCAATGCGCTTCAGCTCTTCCAGCCACAAGAGCTGGAGGCGCTCATCCAAGTGCGTGAACACAGAAATCGCATAAATAAAATCAAACTGGCCGTCGGCATAGGGCAGCGGCGGCTCTGGAGCATTCACCTGGAAGTCTGCAAATAAGAGATGCGAGCGCGACCAGGCAATTAAATCGGCTTCAGCGTCAGTTCCATAGAACTTTGCGGACGGCAGCATTGTTTGAAGCGCTGACACGATCCGGCCACAGCCGCAGCCGAAATCCAGAACGGAAAGGAGTTCTTTCGGTTCCACGCCAATGCAGCGCAGCATTTCGATCAAATCCTGGGCTGTCCCTTTGCTGTCACGGAGATAGCCGATGGGAGAGATCGTCCCGCCGACTTTGACCCGCAGATAAGCCGGCGGCAGGCCCCACTCGCCGGTCCGCAGGCCGTGGCGCAGGTCGCCCAGACGCCAAACGCCCGCACGGGCCTTTTGCAGCAGCGGGCGCGGCAGCAGCGTCTTCACGGCCTGCCGAAAAGATGTCAAGGCACTAGTCATAAGCTGAAGTTATTGTCCATACAGAAAGTTGAACAGCACAAACACAGTGTTGACAATAACGCAAAGAGCGGATGCAGTGCGTCCGTTCTTCGTACCTTTCATGCGGTTTCCTAACCAGCCGCCCAAATCGACAAGTGCGATACCACAAAGCATCGCTCCGCCAACAATGGCAAGAGCAGTGTAGCTGTAACCTAACTCGAAGAGCGGCTTGTTCATAAAGGCGAATGCTGCTAAAGCCAGCAGCAATGCCCCCCCGCTGACGCAGATAACCGCGCTGATGCCGCTGCTTGTTTCTTCAGGCGGAGGCTCTGGCGCAGGCTGGTTTTTGGGCGGCGGGGGCCAGACATCGCTCATGGCTAGGTAATTCCTGCTTTCACTAAATCTTTCAGTGTAAGCATTCCGATTGGACAGCCTTCGGGGTCTACGACGGGGGCGTCGCCGGCTTTCTGGCCGGGCAGCGGGTGGAAATCGTCTAAACGATGCAGGCCCTCGGTTGCCAGCAAATCAGGAGTGACGACGCCAGGATTAATAGTCATGGCCTCAGACGCCGGGCGGGACAAAAGATGAGGGTTGTCCAGTTGGTGACGGCGAATGTCTCCGTCGGTCAAGAGGCCGGCGACTCTTCCTGCTCCGTTGACAATGATCGCTGCGCCGGCATTTGCTTTTGTGATCGCAAACATCGCGTCCAGCACGGTGCAGTCTTCCGGCACGACGGCGACAGCATCGCCGGTCCGCATTACGTCGGCAACCCGCAGGGTCAGGCGACGGCCCAGCGTTCCCGCCGGATGCAGGCGTGAATACTGCTCCGGCGTGAAGTCGCGGGCAGCCATCACGGAAACCGCCAGCGCATCGCCGAGCGTAATCATGGCGGTTGTGCTGGTGGTCGGGGCAAGGCCGATAGAGCAGGCTTCGCGCTCAACCCGGACATCTAACGCAACCACGGCGGCGCGGCCAAGCGTTGACTGAGGATTGCCCGTGACGGCAATCAGCGGCAGGCCAAGCTGGCCCAATGCCGGCAAAATCGCCAGCACTTCGTCTGTTTCGCCGCTGTAGGAAAGCGCAACCACTAAATCGCCTGCTTGCAGCATCCCCAGATCGCCGTGGACGCCTTCCGCCGGGTGCAGAAACTGGGCCGGGGTTCCTGTGGACGACAGCGTCGCCGCCAGCTTGACGCCGACTGTGCCGCTTTTGCCCATGCCGGTGACAACGACGCGCCCTTTGGTTTGCAGCACCAGGCGGACAGCCTGCGCCCAGGCTGGGCCATTCAGGGTTTCCGCCAGCCGGTCCAGCGCCCGCGCGGCTTCCCAAAGCACGCGCTGTCCTTCCGCCCGCCATTTGTCCTGTTCTGTCATTTGCCTTTTATTATACAGAGTTTGCCCGCGAATATGCAAGCCGCCGCGCTTCCAACTGAACGCCCTGCCGTATGGCAAAACATGAAAAAGTACGGTAAAATTACGGGGACTGCTTTCTGCGAAAGGTTTTCGTATGCTTCATAGCCCGCACCCCTCGGCCATTCTTTTTGCCCTCTTGCTTGCTTTGCCTGCGGCGGCGCAGATACCTATCCCTGCTCCGAATGCCGCTGCGTCTAAGCAGTTTCAAGCGGGGATTACTGCGTATCGGAGCGGCCAATGGGGCGCGGCGGAAGCCGATCTGCGCCAGGCTATTCGCCTTGCCCCGGCGTTCCCAGACGCTCACAATGCGCTGGGAATTGTTCTAGAGAGGCGCGGGCAGGGGGCGCAGTCTTTGGCGGAGTTTCGCGAGTCGGTGCGCCTGCGTCCGGGCAGTCCCGATGCCCGCTACAATTTGGGGATGGCGCTGAACCGGCAGGGCCACACCGAGGAAGCCGTGCAGCAGCTTCAAGCAGCCATTTCTCTGCGCCCGGATTTCCTGCCGGCCCACTTCATGCGGGGCAGCCTGCTGCAAAAATTGGGACGTCACGCCGAAGCCGCCGCCGAGTTTCGGCAGGTCGTTCAGCTTACCCCAGCCGACAGCCGCGCTCATTATGCGCTCGCAAATGCGCTTGACGACTCCGGCGACCACGACGAAGCCGCAGCCGAGTACAAGCAGGCAATCGCGCTTGACCCGTCCAATGCCGACGCTTACAACGCGCTCGGCAATGTTTTGGACGTGCAGGGGAGCCACGAGGAAGCGCTCTCAAACTACCAAAAAGCGCTCAGTCTGAAGCCGAGCTTTGCGCTGGCCCATTACAACTACGGCCTCGCCCTAAATGCGCTGGGACGCCGCACTGAAGCCATTGCCCAGTTCCAAGCCGCGCTGAAACTTGACCCGGCCTTGTCCCTGGCTCACATCTACCTCGCCAAAGCAGTCGCCGAGCAGCGTCAAGCCGCACCAAATCAAGCCACACCAAATCAAACCGATCCCAGCCAAGCCGCGCTTCCTCAGCCGTCCGCCTTGCAGCAAGGCCGGGCGCTTTACAATCAAGGCAAAGTCGCCGCCGCCGTGGGGGAACTCAAAAAGGCCGTTGCCGCCGATCCTGCCAGCCCGGAAGCGCATTTTTATTTCGCTGGTGCATTGGACGATTCGGGACGCCATGCTGAGGCGGTTCATCAGTACCGGACCGCCATCGCGCTGAGACCGGGTTATGCCGCCGCCCATGTCAGCCTCGGCACGACGCTGTATCTGGCCGGGGACCAAACCGAAGCCAGGCAGCAGTGGCGCTTGGCGCTCCGTTTAGGTGATGCCGCCGAGGCGTTGGAGGCCGCCCAGCTTCTGCGCGAATACCCTGGCCGTTAAGCCATAATCACAGGCGGCAGTTTTGGAGAAACAATTTTGGGGAAACATTTGCCTGCACGCTGTCGTCCCGTTTTCAGGAGAACGCCCATGAATGTCAACACGGCGAATGTCAACACTGCTGCCCGGCGCTTTTGCGCTGCCGCGATTTTGTCCTTGCTGGCCGGTGCCCCGGCCCTGGCCGCCGCCGTACCGCCTGCCGATCAGCAAGCAATCCAGTCGGCTTACGGCCAAATCAACGCAGCATTCACCCAGCACGACATTGACCATTTTATGACGTTCTTTACCCCCGACTACAAGGTAGTGGATGAAAAGGGAGCGACCTACACCAAAGAGCAGACCCGCAAGCAGTATGCAGACCAGCTCAAGCAGGTCAAGACGATGCAAAGCAGGTTCACCGTGCAGAACTTCGCGGCGGCTCCAGGAGGAGTGGAAGTAGAGATGACGCTGCACACGCAGGGCATCGGCGAGAAGCGCGTGCTGTTTATGAAGTTCAAAGGCACGTACACCGACGATCTTTTGGTGCATGACCTGTGGGTCCAAACCTCGCAGGGCTGGCGCATCAAGTCCCGCAAAACTGTTTCCGACAAGCTAGTCACGCACCCCGGCTAAATGTTTCACAGGTCTTTTGCACTTGTGCCAAATACAAAACTGCAAGGTAGGGCTTGTTGCGCCCGCCGCCATGCCGCGTGAGGGTTTCTGCAATTCCGTCAAAAAGTGCGCGTTTGTTTTCTGACGGCAGCACATGATGGTCGGAATAAGTCTCCAAAAGCTGTAAATACTGCTGTGTCGTGTACCACTGCGTCCACGGGAACTGCTGGACGCTGACTGGTCCAAAAAGATGCGATTGGTCGATTTCTTCCTGCCACCTTGAAGCCTTTGCGCTCTGATTCTGGTGATGCCCCGACGGGTGGTGGGTGGCATACGGATGTGCCGACCCCTGCGGCATGTGCGTGTCGTAGACCGTTTGTATCTGCTGTGCCACTGGGCTGTCGTCGCCAGCTTCGATATTCCAGAGTAACGCCAGCCAGCCATTTTCAGCAAGCGCCTCAGCAGACTTGGCATAGCGGACCTCCGGCGAGACCCAGTGGAAAGCGGTCGCAGACAGCACTAAATCGTATTGGCCTTCGGCGATGGGCCACTCCTCAAACGTCATTGTCTGAATGTTCACTTGCGGAAACGCAGCAAGGTTCCTGGCGGCAATCGCCGCGAGGTTTCGCCCCGGCTCAAGCGCCGTCACACGGCAGCCAGCATGGGCAACCGGCAGGGTTGCCTGCCCTGTTCCGCAGCCGATCTCCAGAACTCGCATTGGCGTCCCTTGAAGAACGAACAGGACCGCTTCTATGAGTTCATTGGGATAAAGAGGCCGGGCGGCATCGTACAAGTCTGCGACTTTATCAAATACTAAGGCTAGATTTTGAGGCATTTTGTTCACTATTTTCTAGTCTTGCCAGCGGCTCCCAGCCCAGCAGGCGCTTGGCTTTTGCCAGGCTCATCTGCGCCTCGCTGTAGTCGCCGCTGATGGAGAACGCCTGAAAACCGGCGCGGCACTCAAGCGCCGCTTCCAGGGCGCGGGCCGTGTCTTCCGCCGTTGTCCACGGGAACGGCTTGCCTTTGGCGGCTTCCGCCCGCCACTTCTCTTCCGGCACCGGTAGGTACAGACGCAGAGCATTGACGCTCATGCCCCACGCGCGGCACGCATTTTGGCAGACCTCTTCGCCCAGACGCTTGGTAAAGCCGTAAATATGACTCGCATCCGGCGGCAGGTCTTCATCACTCAAATAACGGCCCATACCGTTTTGGTGATAGACCGACAGGCTGCTGGTGTAGACTGCGTGGGCAATGCCCGCTTGATGCGCGGCGTACAACGCCAAATAAACACCCTTGACGCTCACATCAAAAGCGTCGGCGTGCGACTCGGCGCGGCCCCAGTCATCACCGTTGAGGCGAACATGGCTGCCCATTGCCATATACAGCACGGCATCCATGCCGGCGACAGCCTGCACCAGAGCAGCGGGGTCACTGACACTGCCCTGAACATATTCTATTGAAGGATCGGCGGGCGGGCGCAGGTCAAACACACGCAGGGTGTGGTGAGAGGCTAGAAACGGCAGAACCAATGTGCCGAGATACCCGGAGCCGCCGACAGCAAGAACACGCATAGAAAGCCTCCTTGACTTTAAGAGAGTTTACCCAATGAAAGAACAACGCCCTTTTGGGCAAGACATCGCTGCTCTTTTATGCCGGCGCTATGGCCTCGGCACGCCGCAGGCCGCACCGCAGCCGGTTGCAGGCGGACTAATCCACCGAATGTACCGCCTTTTGGCGACGGAAGGCACCTTCGCGATTAAGGTGCTTGACCCGCAGATTATGACCCAGCCTGACATCCGCGAAGAGTTCCGCCGCTCTGAACAAATTGCCGCGCTGTTTGCGGGCGCGGGCGTTCCGGCGGTTTTTGCCCTTGACGCGCCCGGCGGCACGGTTCAGGACATTGAAGACTTGGCAGTAATTGTGTATCCCTGGTGCGAGGGAGAAACGCTTCCGAAGTCCGCCGCCGCGCCGCCGCAAGCCCGTCAAATCGGCGCGATCTTGGGCCGTATCCACACGCTTAGTCTGCGCTTACCGGGGGAGCCGCCGCCCGGTCCCGCGACGCGCCGAAAGCCGCTGCCGGAGCAGGAATGGACCGCGCTAATTGGCCGGGGACGGCAGCAAAACAGCGCATGGGCGGAGCTTTAGCAGCCGCCCTGCCTGACCTTCTGCGCTGGGACAAGGCCGGGCGGGACGCGGAAGAAAAGCTGCCGTCGGCGCAGGTCATCAGCCATTGTGATTTGGACCAGAAAAACGTGCTGTGGCCGGGGCCTGGCACGCCGGTTGTAATTGATTGGGAGTCAGCGGGTCCGACCCGGCCTGCGGCGGAGGTTATCGGCGCGGCATTGGATTGGAGCGGCCAAAGCGCCGGGCCGCCTCAGCGGGAGGCGTTCGCAGCTGTGATTGCAGGCTACCGTCAGGAAGCGGACTTTCCGGCGGCGCTGGCCCTGCCGCTGATGCAGAGCCGCCTCGCGGGCTGGGCGGACTGGCTCGGAGCGAACATGCAGCGCTCTTTAAGCAGCACGGCAGCCGCCGAAGAGATCATGCTTGGTGTGCGGGAAACGCAGCAAACGCTGGCGACAATGTATGCTTTGGCAGCCGGCATGGGGACATGGGCGCAGTGGTGCGGCTAACTCATGTTCACCTGCACCGATTCGAAGAACTGACACGGGCCTCTGCTAAGCTCGGCCTCGCCGGGATGTTCTTCGTACTGCCCGTTCGTGTAGCGGCCAATTACTTTGCGCCAGAAGACGGTTGAAGCGGGGTGTGCGGCGCTTTGACTCACTTCCCATTTGCCGGGCCAGAGGTTAAAGACAGAGGCAGCCGCGAAAGCGCCGATGCCTAGCCTGCGGTACTTACGCAGCACAAAGAATTCGGCGATGGACCAGCGATCTTCACCGCTGACGCCGTGCCGATTGACCAGAACAAAACCTGCAAGGTGGTTGTCCACGCGAAGCAAATAGGGGTGACGGTCAGGATCAGTCCAGTAGTGATCCAGATATTTGTAGCCGAAAAACCCATGCGGCCCAATATCCGTGCCTTCAGACTCGCTGAAATCATACTCGTACAACTCTAAAAGCTGGTGCAGGATCGGCTTCTCGTCCAGAGCAGCTTCCTGGACCGTGATGCGTTCGGACATAGTAAAAGTCTGTCAGGAAAAAGCCCCCGCATCCCATTGGGATACAGGGGCTTAAAAATTACTGTTCAGGGCGCTATTCGGGGCTGCCTTCGGAGTTCTCGTCGCTGGAATAGTAGCCAAGCTCAACTAAAAGGTCATCTGGATTGGTGTCCAGAAACCGCGAAATCGCGTTGATAAAGTCGGCGGACGGGGTCGCGGCCTGTTCGGTGCCGGGGGCAAGCATCTCTGCTTCAATGTTCATAGTGATCTCCTTGAAAACTACTGTGTGACTTCGACAAAAACCTCTTCGTTATACCACATTACAGACCATATTTAACAGGAGTTCGCCTGGTAGAGATGCTTTTTTCCTGCAGTCTTATTTTCTTGCAATCTTTTTGCGTGTTTGGTATACTGGGGCCGGTGTGACTGGGATTTTTAGGTGTGACTGAAATTATTGACAATCAGGAGCGGCGGCTGGCCCTGCGCGTGCGGGATTATCTTGACGACGGCGCAGACAGCGCACAGCTTGCGGTCGGCTACCTGTTCCTGGATGGCCTGGTTCCGCTGCGGGCGCAGATTGGGCGGCTGACTTGTTTGGAGATTCTGATCGGCAATGTCGTGAACCGGCTGACGCAGGAGCAGGTACGCGAAGAAGCGGCGCTGCGCCAGCGCGGCGGAGAAGATCAGGTGCGCCCGCAGGAAGATGTTGCGGCGACGCTGCGGGACCTGCATGACCAGGCCACGGCGGAAACGGCGCTGAACCTGCGTCAGACGCTGGCAGGGCTGGACCGGACACCGGAAATGCAGGCGCTGCTGCTGTGTTTGGCGGAGTGCGTCGCGCGGGGCAGCCTCAAAGTGCGGCTCTACACGGAGGGCCGGCTGCACGCCAAAGTCGCGCTGATTGGGTACCCGGCGAACCATCCCGCCGCGCCCGGTGTGGCGGTTGTGGGATCAAGCAACCTCACGCTGGGTGGGGACGCGCATCCGACCGAGCTGAACGTCGCTTTCTCGGATGCCGGAAGCTACGCGGAAATGGAGCAGTGGTACGGGCGGTTGTGGAATGTGTCGCAGGATTTTCACCGCGAGCTGTTTGCCGAGCTGGGCCAAAGCTGGGCGTTTGGTGCAGACACGGGCGTCTGAGAAAGCTCGCGGGACAAGTCATCCGCGCTTTCGTCGCCGCGCCAGGGCAGGAAAACGGTTCGGTCGGCCCGGCACAGATCGGGCAGGCACAGATCATCGCGCCCTTCGTCCTGGGCGTCATAAAGTGCTTCCGCCTGAGCAGGCGGGGTAAATACTAAGGGTTTCATGCGACCTCCTCGTCGTGAAACATCGGAACCTAAGAATTGAACGCGCGGCTTCGTTGCCATTCGCGGCTTTAGTGTACTCAATTTCCACGGATTTGACACGTCTTTAGGGTGTTCTTGTTCCTTTTATCGGAAGAAAACTCCCCTAAACTCACGTCAAAATTGCTTATGGCCGAAATCAAGTACCCGGAGCCGCAAGGACCGGACATTTTGCCGTCTCTGCTGGCTCTGCCGCGCGGGGCGACGGTCCTTGTGCTGGGAGCGACCGACAGCGGCAAATCCATTTGGGTTCGGGATGCGGCGCTGGCGCTGACTGAGGCAGGCAGAACTGCTGCCGTGGTGGACTGCGACCTCGGCCAAAGCGAGATCGGGCCGCCGGGAACGATCGGCATGGCACTGGCGCTGCCCGGCACGCCGTTTCGGTCCCTGCGCGACCTGCCCGTGGCGGCGGCGTATTTTGTCGGCGCGATTTCCCCGGCGCGGCATGGCCTAGACATATGCGTCGGTGCGGTTCAAATGGCGCGGATTGCAAAGAAGAAGAAGCCGGACTTCGTGCTGGTGGATACCGATGGGTTCGTGGAAGGCAGCGCGGCCCGGCAGATGAAGCGGCGTCTGGGTGAGCTGCTTTTGCCGCAGGTGGTGGTGGCGCTGACTCGCGGCGGTGAGATTGATCCGCTGCTGGCACCCTACGCGGGAATGGATGCGCCGGAAGTTTGGCGCATTCCGGTCAGCGGCGCGGTTCAGCGCAAGTCCGCGGCGGCGCGGGCGACCCGGCGCACGGCGCGTTTTTTGGCGGCGCTGGACGGGTCGGAGCCGCTGACGTTCCCGCTGGACCAAATCACGCTGCTGGGAACGGCGCTCGGCACAGGCGAACCGCTGCCGCATCACTTGCTGCAATTCTTAAGCCAGTCTCTGGGACGTCCTGCGCTTCATGCCGAGCGCTCCGGCAGCGCGTTGTCGGTGATTGTCAACGGTGAGCGCTGGGACACCTCCGGCCTGGCGGCAATTGAAAGCTATTTCGGCATCCGCACGGTTTTAGTCACAGCGGCGCAGAAGTTCGCCGGCCTTTTGGTCGGCTTGGTCTCCGGGAGCGGCACACTACTGGGAATTGGCCGCATTGACCGGATTGACTTCTCGCGCCGGACGGTGACGGTGCTGACACCCTGCCGCAAGCCGGCGGCGGTCGCGCAGATTTGGCTGGGCAGCCTGCGCCTTCGGGCCGACGGGCGCGAAAACGGCGAAGTGCGGCCCGGCGAGATTTAGCGGCTGTACGCAAGAAGGTTTTTGGGGGCGGCTGAAGCCGCGGCAACAAAAACACAAAACCTGCCTTCGCAGGTTAAGAACAGGAATTAAGATTTAGTCCGGGTCCACGAAGGTGGACTTTGAGAACTTGTTGCCGCGGCTTCAGCCGCCCCCAAAAACTTCTGGCTCATCACCAGTTTTACAGCACCCGGAAGGCTTGGCCGAGTGCAATCTCCGCCTTCCAGGCTTTCTCTTCCGCTTGCCGGCGTTCCGCGTCCCATCCAAGCCGGCTAGCGAGAGCCGCAAGAGCGTCCGGCGCTTTGGCCTGGCGCTCGGCGTCTGTCCAGTCCAGCGGGGCGCGGCGCTCCAGAAAATCACGCAGGGTCAGGCAGCTTTCCTCGGCGGCGGCATGGTCTACCAGTTGGAAGATGTCGCCTGAAGAGGGCGCAGAAGTCGGCAGCAGCGTGGAAGCGGTGCGGCAGGGCGGCAAGGACAGCGCCCGGCCCAGCTTGCGGCAGGCGGCGTCCACCGCGTCTTCGGCGATGCGCCGGAACCGCGTTGCGCTCCCGCCGGAAACCAAAAGCAAGCCGTCGCAGCGCCCGCCCGCCGCCGGGTCGCGCACTTCCTCGCCGGCGGCGGCCGGCGGATGAACAGCCGCTTGGGCGCGGCTGACTTCCGCGAAGTCAAGGCCGGGCAGGGCCGTCTGGAGAGCCTGGACCAGCGCGTCTGTTTCTGCGCCCGTGGCATACCGGGCGTCGCCGCTGAGAGGCACCGTCGAACTGCCGGCCCAGCAGGCGCTTGCCTGCGGGACCGCCAGGAGAAGCGGCGCGGGCGGCTCCTGCGGGAGCGCCAGCACGTCCATGAGGCCAGGCTGGACCGGTCCGACTATGGAAATTGTCTTGACCAGCAGCCCCGCACCTGATGCTTCTCCTAACACTTCCCGTGACAGCGCGGTCTGTCCGCCGCCGGCGGCGAGAATGACCAGAGCGGAATGAGTGCGGCCAGTCTC
>CAXTER010000094.1:0-8004 GCA_964243345.1 uncultured Armatimonadales bacterium | reverse complement strand
CGTGTTTTTCCAGCAGACGCCCCCTACCCGTTCGCGGCCCACCTGTGACGATGCCCGATATAACTCTTCCACCTGCGTATGCGGAAACAGAGACGCTCCATGCCGGCGGGCGTCAAACGCCAACTCCCGCGCTAGCCGCTCCACCTGCGGAATGGCCGCTTCCCAGACCAGCGCAGCCCCCAGCAGCCCGTCAGGGTGCAGGTACGGCGCACGCTTTTGGGACGCACGGGCCGAAAGAAGCTGATGGACCCGCAGCGGATGGTCCAAAGAGTTTAAGTCAAACCCAAGCGCGTCGGACAGTGCCAGACCCGCCCGCAGGCGAGTCTGCGCCAGCAGGCTGCTGCTGTAAAAGGGGATAAGACATGTCTGAGGATGAACCAAATGCGGCGCGGTTTGCAGCAGGATTTCCCGCTCCCGGATGTCGTCGCGCACCTGGGTAAAGTCCAGCGTTCCGAGGGCGCTGAGACCGCCCAGCGCCAGGCGGCTGCCTGATGCCTCCGCGCCCGCGCCGTAGTCTGCGGCCTCAAACAGCGCGACCGACAGCCCGCGCTGGGCGGCGTCCCGCGCAATTCCCGCTCCCAGCAGCCCGCCGCCGACAACAATAACATCATACGCAGCATGAGAATCCATGCCGCTAGTATACCAGTTCGGCAGTTTCTTAATGTTCTCTTTACATTGGCCGGGTACAGTATGCCTCTTAGTCACCACTGCCTGCCATACGCAAAGGACGCCTAAAGGAGATTGCCCATGAAACGCCGAGGCTTTACGCTCATTGAACTGCTCGTTGTCATCGCCATTATCGCGATTCTCGCCGCCATTCTATTTCCCGTGTTTCAGCGTGTTCGGGAAAATGCCCGCGCCACGGTCTGCTTGTCCAACATGAAGCAGATTGGTTTGGCGATCACCCAGTATACACAAGACTACGACGAAAAAATGTTCTTCCGGGCCAACTGGGCAAACTCCCGCTCCGGCAAAATCCCGACAATTGCGACGTCCAATACTTGGTGGAATCAGCTCCTGCCGTACATCAAAAGCGACAACGTCTTTGTCTGCCCCAGTGACGGTAACGTCACAAACCCAATTGGCGGACCGGTGACCAATACGAATGTAGACCTGAATGGGAACCCGATGCCGCGCTCGTATATCGCCTGCGCGTCGGCGGAAAGTCTGGCACTTAACCAGATCCAAGACCCCGTGGAAACCATGGTCATCACTGAAAAATGGGGAACCGATTACACCTGCTCCCCTGCCGGCTCTAGCTGCGTGACCGATAGCTGGATTGAGCCGTTCAACGGCGACATGACGCCGGATGCGACCGACCCGACGCGGATGTTCAAGACGGCCAACCGCCACAACGGGCGTGTCACCTGCGCTTTTTTCGACGGCCATGCAAAGTCTTATAACATGGCGACGATTGAAAGCAGCAAAGACCTGACCGGGTGCGAGCTGATTTACAACAATCCTTATCTTGGTCCAAACCCGCCCTCCGTGACTTCCATGACCTCGCAGACTTCGCCCAAGCTTCAGCCCAACATCTGCGCCACCCCCAGCTTTACTTATCCGTAAAAACCCGTGCCATACAGACAAGACAAACGAAAACGCCCCAGTTCCATTGATTGGAACTGGGGCGTTTTATTTGACTCCGACCAGCTCCACGTCGAATACTAAAGTCGCATTGGGCGGGATTGCAGGCGTCGGGGGGTTCGCGCCGTATGCCAGAGTGCTGGGGATGACCAGGCGGCGCTTGCCGCCGACTTTCATGGTCGCCACGCCTTCGTCCCAGCCCTTAATGACCTGGCCTGCGCCGAGGGGGAAGTCAAACGGCGCTTGGCCCCGGTCATACGACGAGTCGAACTTAGTCCCGTCCAGCAGAGTTCCCGTATAGCGCATGGAGGCTGTCTGCCCGGCTTTTGGGCTAGGTCCCGTGCCGACGACCATGTCATAGTATTTCAGGCCGCCCGGCATGAACTTGAGCTGAACCGTTTTTCCATTAATTGTCGTAGTCATCGGGACAAGTGAATTGGCGGAAGGATCAGCGCCTGCCGAGGAGGCCGCACTTCCCGGTGCCTGCGGCGCATCCGCAGGCGCACTTTTCGGGCCGCAGCCGGACGCGGCAAGTAACGGCAGAGCAGCAAGGGCAATGATCTTCGGCAGCTTTGCACAGAGTTTTCTTGTCAGCAAAATTTACGTCTTTCGGGTTTTGGATAAAGCGTTGGGACCTGTTTCGCCATGTGCAGGCGGGTTTCCTTCTTTAGCGCAGGAATCAGCGAGAGTGAACCGGCACTGGAAGTGCCGGTTCCACTGCTTGGAGCCGGGGCTGTCTTATGTCAAGCGGGACGCGCTGCTCGCTGCCGCTGTTCTTTCAGGTAAAGATGCTGCTGGCACTAGTCCTTTGCATCTAGTTGTCTGCGTCAGCCGCAGCACCCTGAGTGCCTGGTTCAGCAAGATGCAGCCGGGCATCAATCGCAGCATTGTGGCGGGGCGCGGGCATTTTGGAGTGAACGCCCTTGATGCTTTCCCAGATAATCTGGTTGAGGACATCAGAAGGAGCGCTGTCTGGATGGACGAAGTCCATGCTGTTGGACAGCTTCGCCATGTGGTACGGCGGTGTGCCGGGCCTCAGCAGCATCATGGACGGGTTCAGCTCCTGAATAAGCGATTGGGGCGGCAGAACGGCCGAGTAGGTGCCGGCATTGCTGGGGACGGTGTCGAAGTCCAGGATGGGATTGGCGACAGCATCGTACTGGCTCATCGGCGGAATGTTCAGCAGCAGCTCCATTGTTTTAAGAACGCTGTCTGTGTTGTAGAACGTGTGGTCCACCGAGCTTGCTTTAATGTACGGGCTGATGACAAAGCATGTTGAGCGGTGACTGTCCACATGATCCGGGCCGTCCTGGGCATCGTCTTCAATGACGAAGATCGCCGCGCTGTTCCAAATCGGACTGTGGCTGATAATGTCCACAGTCTGTCCGACGGCATAATCGTTATCGGCCACCCCGGAGCGCGGCGAGTGGATTTTGGGGTTGGTCTTGCTGGTGCTGTATCCCTGCGTGTGGTCGTTGCTGTATTTCAGCAGGATCAGGTTCGGCACCGCGCCGCCGGACGGGTCCGCCTTCAGCATCTCCGCAAGCTCACGCTTGAACTCGGAAACGCGGCTGGGCGAGTTGTAATGCCCAAACGTCGGGATCTTGAACAGAGCCGGCGAAGACAGATTGGTCTGGACCGGGTAAGAGGCCGCCCCGGCGGGGATAGCTGGGAACGTGCCGTAGGCGTAGTAGTAGCCGGCTTCGCTGTCGGCAAAGTTCTGGTCAAAGCCGCGCATGTCAAAGTCGCTGATGCCGGCTTTGCTGAGGTCTGCCGCAGCGCCGCTGACAGTCGTTGGAATGATCCCGACCGGCTGAAGGCCGGCACTGCCAGGCAGGTTGAACGGCAGCAGATAATCGGTGGCTTCCCCGACGCCGAATGACGTAAAGAATCCGTAGTTCCGGTAGCTGAGGCCGGCGTTTTTGGCATCGTCCCAGAGGTGGCCGCCGGGCGCTTCCGAGACATCGGCGATGGCCGGGGCCGCTTTGCCGTAGTAGGGCGAGTCTTTGCCGACCAGGGGTTTACCGTAAGGATCGGCAGCGGGGAAGCCGCCGGTCGGGTAGTTGTTGTTGCTGCCCTCAAAGTCGTAGTTCCGGCCCCGGCCGCTGTAATTGTAGGGCAGGTTTTTGATGACGGCTTCATTGGCCTGTCCCTGCGTAGACCAGGGCCAGCCGTCGCCGGACGCTTCGCCGCAGTCAAAGAAGTTGTCCAGCATGACAAAGCGCGTCGCCAGCGCGTGCTGGTTCGGCGTGACGTTTGCGCCGAAGATGGTCAGCGCCGCGTCGCCGTTGACTGCCTTGCCGCCTGCGCTTGCGATGTCGCCTAGAACCTGATCAAACGTGCGGTTTTCTTTCACAATGTAGATGATATGCTTGATCTTGCCCGCCGAAAGGTTGATTGAAGACAGCGGGTTTGCCGGCGTCGCCGTTGTCAGCGTAATCCGGTTGTTCGCCAGCGTCATCTGCGTGTCGGTAGAAAGCTGGCTGACACCGGGAATGCGGATTGTTTCCACGTTGCCGACGGTCAGGTACAGGCCGTAGTTCGGGTCTTTGTTGCCCTGCGAGTAAACAAACGCCGGGTTTGGGTTGCGCGTGCTGGTGCCTTTGGCGTTCGCAACCAGCAGAACCGGCTTAATGGGAGACGCAATCACGGCGCTTGGATACCAGCCGGCAGGAATATAGCCGATTAAGTTGTTCGCAGCCATGTCGACGACGGCGACGGCGTTCATATCGCCAAGCGAGACATACAGGCGAGTTTCATTCTGGCTGAGACCCAGCCCGGTGGGAGTAACCCCAGGCAAAGTTGCCGCGCCGGGAGGCCGCAGTGAAAACTGGCTGGTGATTGTGTCGCTGCTTGTATTGACGGAGACCACGCTGTCGCCGCCGGCATAGGCGATAAACAGCTTAGTCTGGGCGCTATTCAGCAGCAGCGAGACCGGATGAGCTTGCGTCGGCGACAATGCGCCGCTGGTGATGATCGTGGTCAGCGCTGGGGAAGCCGGGTTGGACGTGTTGAACACAAACACGGCATCATCGCGCTGGGAAGTGACATACACTTTGCCGCCGCCAGAGAGAGCCGCGACTGCATACGGGTAGTTTGGGGTCGATCCCGCCGGGTTTGCCGCGCTGGGCGGGGTGCCGAAGAGATACCGGGCCATCTCAGTCGCAGCGGCTGTCGGGGCTGTGTATTTGGCAGTCGGCAGGGCTGCGGAAACGACGCCGGGGGCTGCCGTATTGTAAACAACCAGGCTGCCGGGAGTGGACGCATCGGTGAAGCCGCCGGTATACGCTTGGTTGACGGCGACATAAAGATAGCCTCGGCTGTCCAAAGCGACACCTGCTGGGAAATCGGCAGGCTGCATTGGGATTGTGCCGGTTGGCATGATCTGCCCGGCGGCGCTGACCCGCAAAACGCCGATCGTGTGGTTGTTGCCTTGAGACGCGAACAGCGTATATGAGCCGTCGGCATTAGATTTTGCGGCAAGGCCGAAATAAAGGCCGGGGTTGACTCTCGCGGACGGGCTGCCGAATTCCAGCGAGGAAACAACTTGTCCGGTGCTGGTGTTCAGCACAGACAAAAGCTGATGAAAGCCCATGTCGCTGGAAATGGCATATTTGCCGTCCGGGGTGAGAATCATGTTCATCGGCAGACTGCCGACGGCGGCAGTTGCACCAAGCGGCGGCAGTGTAATGCTTTTTCCGGTCACCAGCGGGTTCACATTTTGTGCCATCGCCGCCGAGACTGACAGCGCGGCGGCAGCGGCAAAGCCGATTAAAGCGTGGGGACAAAAAAAGCGCGTCGCAGTCTTCACAAAAGCGTCTCCTTGATTTTCTGTAAACATCACACGGAAGCTAATCTATTATACAGGAGTGGTGTTAAAAAAGCGTTAAGCCAAAATTAAGAGATGATTAAGAGATTTCTGTGCAATGCGGCAGAAAAAAGCCCCGGCTTTTGCAAGCCGGGGCCGAAGGGAAGCGGTCAAAGCAGAGCGGAACTAGTCGTCGCTGTCGCCGCCGCCGACTTTGGGGCCGTTGACGACTTTCACAGCAGCCTGGTAAACACGCGCCTGCTCAGACTTGTATGCCGCCGTTTGCAGAGTGTGCTTCTTGGCGGCCTGATGATAGAGCGTGTCGGCCTGCATGGACAGCAGGGTCACCATGCTCAGGCGGTAGGAATCTTGATCGGGCGAGGACGAATCCAGCGTTCGGGACAGCTTCCAGACCTTGCGGCCCGGCAGGGTGGCGACATAGCTGCTTTTCGCGTGCAGCTTGGCAAGAGAAGTCTGGTTTGGCCCCAGCAGGGTCAGCCCATCATTACTCAAATGAATGCCGTTGTAGGTGGACTGGAACATATCGCGCAGGTCGGTTGCCAGCAGGTCGCCGTAGTTGTTCGGCGGCATCCCCATCAGCAGCTCTTCGGTCTTGACGATGGATGCCGTGGAATAATGGCGCGTCCCCAGGAAGCCGGGCTTCGCGTAGGGGCTGATGACAATCATCGGTGTCCGGTGCGGGTCCAAGTGGTCGCGGCCCGACTGGGCATCGTCATAAGTGAAGAAGATCGCCGAGCCGGTGCCGTCGGCGGGGTTATAGTAGATGCTGCTTTGCATGATGTGCTTGACCACCATGCCAAGCGCCGTGTCGCCGTCGGCGATCAGCTCCGCGCCGGAAGGGCTGCCGCCGGTAATGCTGATATTGGTTGTCGCCGCCGGGTTGCCGGAGTGGTCATTCGGCTGGTACAGGTAAATGTACGTCGGCAGGGTTCCATTTGCCAGCATCCGGTCAAAGTCCTTATTGAACTCTAAAGCCCGGCGCTGGTCGGAGATGCCGAAGTTGTAACCCGGATAGTTCTTGTCCAGATGCGGCTCCCCGTTCGAGTTGTTCTCGCCGAGAATGGCAAGGATCGGGTTCTTCAGGAAATACGACTGGCCCAAGCCTTGAGTCGCCGAAGTGACATCGCTGTTGGCAACTTCCGTCGGCTGGTTCGTGGCCGCCGGAGTCGCCGCAGGCGAGTTAGCCATGGTGGCAGTGCCGTTCGGCGGGTTCTGCTGGCCGACCGTGTTCATGCCGTTCAGGACCGGGCTGCTTTCAGGGGCAAGAGGCACACCGGCATTGCCCGAAGTCGGGTCAATCGTGATGGCAGGGTTTGCGTAGCCGTTGTCAGTTCCGGTGACGCGGATTAAAGCCCCGTAGTCCTTGAACGAGATACCGTTGCGGGCGGCGTTATTGAAGATGTAGCCGCCTTCCGGGTAATCTTCCGGCTCCATGTTCTTGTTGGACAGCAGGCCGCGCCCGCCCTTGACCAGCAGCGTTTTTTCGGTGAAGTCCGACGCGGTGCCGGACGCCGAGAACTGATGGCCGCCGTCACTTTCCTCGGCATCCGAGTAGTAGTTGACGCCGGTGGCGAACGTATCGGCCAGCGCCTGCGTGTTCAGGGCGATGGACGTAAAGCCGGTGTAGCCGGTCACGGCATATTCTTGATCCAGGCTTGTCGCGCCGGAAGCGAGGTTGTAGTCCTGGTTTGCAAACGCGCCGAAGTGCGGCTGGTTGCCGAGCATGGAGTCAAATGTCTTGTTCTCGTGCAGGATAAAGATGACGTGCTTGATCTTGCCGGAAGCCCCGCCGCCAATTGGAACGATGCTTGTGTCTAGGCTGGCCGGGTTCTGCACGGCGTAGTCGTTCGCCAGCGCTGTGGCGTTGTCCAGCGGGAAGCTCGCCAGGCTCACTTTTTGCAGGGTGCCGAAGATGGAATTCGAGTTCGAGAACGATTCAATTCCGCTGGCGCTTGGATTGCCGACGAAATCCGTTTTAGGGTTGAAATCTTCGGCGACGCCTTTATCGTTGACGATGTAAAGCGTTTGGCCGTCCGCACTGATTGAGAGGGCGCTGGGATACCAGCCTGTCGGGATGCGGCCCAGCAGCTTCGGCGCGGTGGGCGTGGAAACGTCCAGCACGGCCACAGAATCAAGGCCCGCTTCGGCGACATAGAGCCGCGTGTTGTCGGGCGAGACCGCCAGGGCATTCGGGTAGGAGCCGTGGACAAGGTGATTGTTCGTCGTCGCTGGGTTGATGCTAAGGGGCGACAAGTTGAAATCGGCCAGCTTGCGGTTGTTGGCAACGAGAATCATGCCGAGCGCGTCGGAGTTGGACTTGGTGACATACTCCACTTCCTGTACGCCGCTTCGAACAATGGCCGTTGCAGACGGGTGAGTCTCGCCGACTAGGTTGCGGTCGTCAATGCCGCCCGGCTGGCCTTCGTAGACGCTGCCGAGAACGGAAGCATTCGCAGGGTTTGCGCCGGGAACGCTGATGACCGAGATCGAAGAAGTCTGCGGGTTCGCGCCGCCGGTGCTGGTGAGCGGCACATAAAACAGCGAATTGATTGCAGACGCGGAAGAAGACGGGGTCACGGCCTGAAGGGCAG
>CAXTER010000093.1:0-18945 GCA_964243345.1 uncultured Armatimonadales bacterium | reverse complement strand
TGCCGAGCTGCTATGACAATTCATTAACCCGGCGCTCCAAATAGGCGAGGCGCTTGGTATTGGGGTCGGGGGCGGGCCAAACCCGCTGAATGACGGCGGAAACTATGCTGACGGCACAGGCAACCTCAAGTCCAAGAAACCAGCCGTTAGGAACCATTATTTGCTCCAATTTTTGCGTTTACACTCAGTCCGCCAATTCGTACAAGTCCATGCCGCCGGTGAGAAGGGCGTTTTTGGACTCGGCTTCGCAGAGGATGTCGAGCTTTGCCAAATACTCGCGGACGGTCATGACAACAGTGGCGTGGGACCAGGTCAGGGGCGAGACGGAGATAGGGTCACCGTTGTAGGGGTGGATTTGCTCGGCCAAAACGCCCGACTCTAAGGTGTGCTTGCGGACCCATTCCAAAATGTCTAAGGCTTTGGTTAAGTCGGGCAGCGTCTTGGCTTTGGCGATGTACCATTCGGCAAGCCAAAGGGTGCAGATGATCCACGGGTTGCCGGGAACCGCGCCGATGTCCTGGCTGATTTGGTGGTAGTAGTCGTTCTCGTAGCGGGCGACGCCGCCGATGTCGGTCTTGCACCACAGCCGCTCTTCAATCTGCTCCATTGTCGCTACGACTTTGGGATGGTCGGGCGGCAGCATTCCAAATTGAAAGACGCCGTACAGGCTGGCATCAATGTTGAGGTCGGCTTCAATAGCACCGGTTTCGCGGTCTATCGTCAGGCGGCGGACAAAGCGGTGATGCTCGTCGCTCCACAAATGCTCTAAAGCGGCGGCTTTAATTTCTTCCTGAGCCGTGCGAAAGGCAATCGCGTGTTCTTCGTCGCCGAAGGTTTCGGCAAACAAGGCGGCGGCGTTCAGGCCGGCCCAAACGGCGGCGACGGTGAACGTATGAATGCCGTGGCGCTCTTCCCACAAATCGTAGGACGCGCCCGGCAGGCCCGTGTGCGGCTCACGGTACTGGGTCATAAACTCGCCGGCCCGGCGAATAAGAGGCGCATAGAGGCCGCGAATGAACTCGACATCTTTGTAGCGGGCATAATGCTCCCACAAGGCCCAGATCACCAGCGACGTTTCATCCTCCTGAATAGGAAGCTGCGAATGCCCTTCGCCGTCCGCCCACGGATGCCACGATGACCCCAGCGAGCGGTCCGGGTTGTATTTGTGCAGCAGGTAGCCTTCGGGCAGCAGAACGTCTTTGCAGAACAAGTAAAAGTTGCGGGCTACTTCCGGCTGACCGGCCAAATCCAAAGCGTAGGCAACTAAAGCCCCGTCACGCGGCCACATATAGGAATAAGTGTCGTTGTTGAACGTCAAATAATCGCTGTCGTTCGCGGCGATAATTGCGCCCCGGTTGTCTATCTGTGTGCGTAGAATCAGAAGCGACTGCTTGTAAAGAGTCACCAGTGGGTCCGGCAGGTCGCCGTAGGGGATGTCGTCTTTGTTGACCCAGCGGCTCCAGTAAATCCGCGCCCGGTGCTGGAAGAACTCCGCGCCGCGCTGCTTCACTAAATTGTGGATCAGCTTCACGGCGGCGTAATCTTCGCCCGCCGCCAGCCAGTAATAGACGGTCGCTGTCCGGTCAAGCGTCACATGGGCGGCAATGGTGCTGTCTACGGCTCCCTGTGCGACCGTGTTCATGCCGAGAACGCCGTCTTCGGCGTCGCGCCAGGTGCCTTCCGCGCCGTGGGCATGGGAAACGCCGATGGCGTAATGGTGGACGCCAAAATCCTTTTGGTCGCCGCTTTCCACGCAAACACTCGCCAGCATCCACGTCTTGCCTTTGTAGTGGATCATAGCCTGGAGATTGGGCGCATAATAAGCCGTGTTGCCTTCGGATGACTCGTTCAAGTTGAAGTCGTGGTGCCAGAACAAGCGCAGATCGCGGGTCATCGGCAAAAGGTTCTCGACTTCCACTTTTCGGACATACAAATCCCGGTCAAAGTCGACGCAGTCCCGGCAAACCAATCGGAGGCCGAGGCCCCAGTGAACGGCAGTCACTTCCGTGACCAGCGTTTCGCTCTCGTAGCGCAGGGTTTTCTGCCACGACGGCTCCGAAATCCAGGACATCTGGCCGTCCACCCACACCCCAAACCGGCAGGCTTGCCCGCGCGTGTGGTTGGCCTGACCGACAAAGGGATAATAAACATCACGCAGCGTGTAGCGGGAATCAAAGGTCAGCAGCAAGTTACCGTTGCCGATGGGAATATCTCGTGGCATGGCCCTATTATACCATGCCGGGTTAGCGTCTTGCTTGACTCGGTAGGTGCCTTGCTTGACGCCGCGCAGGGCTTAGGTTATAATGGAGACATGGCACGAACACTCAGCACAGCGCGAATACGGGGCAAGGCGAAGAGGCGGGAACAGCCGCTGGGAGTCGCGGTCGTTTGGGGGCTAGCGACAACATTGGCTGTCGCCATTTTCATTGTGGCGATCCAGTTTCTGGAACCCCGCTCGGCGGTGCGCGAGTTTTACACGCTGGTGCATTATAATCCCAGCGCTACGCTGCCGCTCAGCCAGTTGTATCAGCAGTGGTACCAAGATATTTCCAATGAAGATGTGCCGGGGTCTGCGTTCTCGCTGCTCTGCGGCGGCCTTGCTGTTGGCTGGCTTGCGCCAAGCTATGCGTCCCGCCGCCGCGTCCTGCTGGCGGGGCTTGGCCTGGGGATCGGCGTTCCTCTGGTGAGCCTGGCATTTCTGTGGATCGGCGGCATCATTGAGCAAAACACGATGAATGTCCAGCAAGGCGGTCAGCAGGTGGCGATTACTGCGCCGCTTTCGCTCATTGTCATTCAGGCGCTGCTAGTCGCCTTCTGGGCTGCCTTCTGCGTGTTAGGCACGAGGGCCGGCCTCACGCTGCGGGCGCGTCGCCGAAACGCGCAAACTGTGCAGTAGACCTTGCCCTGCGTTAGAGACCTCACCCCGCGTCCCGAGGGTAGGTTGTTTCCGGGTAAAGTTCTTATTCCATTCCTACTAAGCGCACGGCGCTGGCATCTATTACTACGCCGCCGGGCGTGTGCCGCAGCGTTCCTGAAATCGCTACTTTATCCCCCTGAATGGCTGGCGGGATGAGGCCCGGTGCATCCACTTCAATCGGCTGCTGGCCCAGAGCATCCGCGGCGAAGAAGTGGTCGCCGAGCCGGTCTGAGCCGCTGGATACCACAACTTCCTCCATAACAATCTTCTTGCCTTCCGGCTGATCGCTCAGGCCGATTACCGAATGAAGGCTGGCATCGTTCAAGTCCGGCGTCCAGCGCGTCACTTGCCCGACCTGAACCGTGATGTCGGCAGCCGGCACATTCGGCAGAGAAACTTGATAGCTGCCGGGCGGCAAAGAAGCAAACTCAAAGCAGCCGTTCCCATCCGCGACAGTCGTTCGCACCACATGTGCGCCGCGTGAGAGCGTCACGGCTGCGCCGTCCATTGGAGTTAAGTTTTCTCCTGTCAGCAGCGTTCCCATCAGCGCACCCGTTGTCGGGCGCGTCTTCCAGGGCATTGCCGGAACTGGAACCGTGCGCGTCCAAACTTTCGGCAGGGCCGCAAACAGGGCCGTGCTGCCTTCAACCTCGTGACCGTTAAGCCCCACGGATGTGTCGTAGCAGTAGACGACGGAACCCGATGCGATATGGCCTTTCGCCGTCGGCCTGCGGCTGTCTTTAATTGCGGTCAGTGTTTCCGGCACGGGGTTCAGATACCCGCCCACGCCCATTGCGACCTGCCGCCCGAAAGTGCGATCTTTGGCGAACGTGTTCCAGCCGTCCCACCGCGCCGCCGACTTTTGCAGGCCGAAATACGCCATCGGGCAGTTCAGGTCCAAAATCCCTTCGCGCATCCAGTCCCGGAACGGCGCAAAGACTTCCGTGTATGACGCGCTCTTGGTTTCATACGCTAAGTCGCTTTTTGGCGCATCCCCCCAGCAGATTGTCGCGGCACTCACAATTAAGTGCGGCTTCAATCCCGTCGCCGACACATACACCCGGCGCACCAAATCCGTCACCTGCTCTCGCCGCCACGCCTGCCAGCGCGGATCGTTCCATGTCGGCTGCCCGGCTGTCCCATAGCGGGCGTTGTACCGGGCTACCGAAACGGCGTTGTAGCCCCAATGCCCGGCATTCTTCCCCTCTCCGCCATAACGAATGAAGTCTAAGTGGATGCCGTCCACATCGTAATGCCGCACCACGTCCATATACACCCGGAACGTCCAATCGGCAGCCAGCGGGTTGCCGGGGTCAATTTTCGTCGCCTCGCCGTCAAAGTCCGCGCCTGTGTCGGACAATGACAGCCACTCCGGGTGCAGCTTCGTCAGCGGCCCCGCCGTTGCGTTCCCGCCGACCGCGCAGGCATTGATCCAGGCATTGACTTGTATGCGGGGCTTGCCCGGCGCGTGGGCATGAGCGCACAAATACGCCAGCGCGTCAAACTGCTGCGGGTCATCCGATGCCCACTGCTCGTAATGCGACTGATAATACGCATCCGCCCGCTTCCGCATCTGCACGAATACTGCGTTCGCGTGCATCGCTCTTAATCTGTAAAGCAGCAGATCACACTGCCCCGGCGTCTTAAATCCGTCGTTAAACCCATCCACCCAAAACGCCCTCAGCTCAGGCTTAGGAGGTGGGGCAGGGGACTTGGCAAGAGTTGGTGTCAGCGCACCACACAGCAGCGCGAAAGTCAGCAAAGCAAGGTGAAGACTTCTCATACCTCAATTATAGCCGATACAGAGGACACAGGCAAGTAAGTGAGTGTATAATAATCCCAGCCGTCGAAAGGTATGATAGTCCCATAAGTTAGGGCAGGGAAGCGGGTTAATAAACTAAGGCTGACATTACCGAACATGAGCACCATTTGATCGTAGGTCGGTCAGTTTAGGCCGTTATCCGCGCGACACTTTGCGTTGGACCACAAAGGCTGCCTGTTGATTCCAGTACCGATAAGCAAAAAGCGAGAACGCAAAACTGAGAGCGTGAAAGGCAAGGCGTGAAAAAATGTGGATGAATCTAAAAACCTCAATTCTGGTTCTGGGGATACTTGTACTCTCCCTCTTGAGTACTCTAGGCGGAGCCGCAGCCGCTCCTGAAGTCAGACCTCCAACAGCAGTCGAGATTAACCAGGAAATGGCGACCGGATTTAACCTGGGGGATACCTTTGACGTTGCACAGAATCCAACAACATTTGAGCAAATTAAACCCATTATTGATTTGTACCGGTCCGCGGGAATCAAGCATATCCGGATCCCGGTGACGTGGATGGAGGGATTCAATGGCGACACTCTGGCAGACCCCTCGGGGCAGATCAAGAAAAACCATCCCCGGCTAACGCAGCTCGAAGCCGTGGTGGATTACTGCCTGGGAAAAGGTATGGTCGTTATGATCAATACGCATCATGAAACATGGCTCAAGAACAATTATGACGGGTCATCAGCGTACAAAGACCGCTTCTCGCGCCTATGGACGGGAATTGCTGAAACATTCAAGAATCGTTCGCCTCATCTCATCTTTGAGGTTCTCAATGAGCCTGAAGGGGCAATGGGTTCGTGGGGAGGAAAGGTGAAACCGTCCGATCCTATTGCTCTGGCAAGGACTGGTGAGGTCAACCTCATCGGTTATCGCGCCATCCGCAGCACAGGTGGTGCCAACGCAACACGGGTCGTCGTTGTTGAGCCGAATGGTCAGGGAAATCAGTCCATGCTGGCTCAGGTTTACCCCACTTCGGCGGATTTACCCGGTGGCGGCAAAGATCCTTACCTAATGGCCTCTGTTCACACATACGACCCCTGGGCTTTCTGTGGTGAGACTGGAACCCTGGACAAGCGCCCCTCTGTAGAGGAGATTCGCGGGCCTATTTTAGCCGTTGCCGCACACGCCAAGAAACTGGGGATACCGGTCAACTACGGCGAGTATGGTGTCGGGCGGAAGGAAAGGCAGGAAGAGCGTAACACCGAGGCCGTGCGCGAATACTATCGCACAGTCCACCAGACGACATCCGAAGAGGGAATGTCCAATACGCCGTGGGATGATCGCGGGTGGTTCGGTCTTGTAGAGCGTACAGCAGAGGGGCGCTACAAATTCGTTTATGGGATCGTGCCCTCAATGATGCAGTAAGAATGATGCAGTAAACTCGTTTCCGGTGCCGGGGGCTAAGTGCTGATGCTAACGCTGTGTAGCCGTCATCATCTTTGGTATTCACATCGGCCCCACGTTCGGGCGGTAGGCGAACGACATCCGGATTCCAGCAAAAAAGCGCAGTCTGCCCTCGATAACCGCGTTTATCCGCATCTGCTCCTCAAACCAGCCTGATCGCAGCAGGAGGCAACCTGATCGCAGCAGGAGGCAACCTGTGCGCTGTGAGCAAGAAGCAGCTTGACAATCTCAGATTGTTTGCGGCGGCGACAATGAGGGGAGGTACGGTTGGTTTGCCGCCAAATTCGACCGATGCGCCGCGGGCAAGCAACACTGCCGCGACTGAGCGACATCCGTAAGCGCTGTTCGCCTTAGCGCCGACTAGCCCTTACTGTCCACAGCCTCAGCATCTGCCCCGCGCTCAAGCAGGGACTTGGCAGCTTCCGAGTTGCAATCGGCAATAAACTGGAACATATCGATATTCATCTAGTAACCAGCTTTTAGATCAAGTCCCCCAGCAGGTCTATTGCGTCCTGGACCCCGGCGGCGAAGACGCCCAGCACGGTGTCTATCTCGGTACGGGTGATGATGAGGGGCGGCTCGAAGCGGATGACTTTGGGGTTGTTCAGCGTGTAGGCGGCAATGACGCCCCGGTGGACCATTGTGCCGATGACGAGCTTGCCGATGTCGCTGTCGGTGAACTCGACGCCCAGCATCAGCCCTAAGCCCCGCGCTTCTTTAAGTATCTTGGGATGGTCGGCGGCAATGGCCTTGAGGCCGTGCAGGAAGTACGCGCCGTTCTCAGCGGCCTTTGCGGGCAGGCTCTCTTCCCAAGTCACTTCCAGCGCGGCGAGTGCAGCGGCGCAGGCCATCTCGCCGCCGCCGAATGTCGTGGTGTGAATGAACGGGTTTTCGCGGAAGACTTTGCCCCAAATCGCTTCCGTGGCGACGGTCGCGCCGATGGGCATGATGCCGCCGCCCAATGCTTTAGCGAGGATCAAGATGTCCGGCTTGACGTTCCAATGATTAATCGCGAACATCTTGCCGGTGCGACCGAGGCCGGTCTGCACTTCGTCGATAATCAAGAGAACGCCGTGTCTGTCGCAGATTTCGCGGACGCGCGGAAAGTAGTCATCCGACGGCACCTGTATTCCACCTTCGCCTTGAACGGGTTCCAGAATGACGGCGGCGGTTTTGTCCGTGATGAGCGCTTCAATGGCGTCGGCGTCGTCGAACGGCGCGAAGCTGCCTCCCGGCAGCATCGGCTCAAACGGTTTGCGGTAGACTTCGCGGCCCGTCACCGACAGCGCTCCCATTGTCTTGCCGTGGTACGCGCCGTGCGTAGAGACGAAATCAGTTTTGCCGGACGCCATGCGGGCAATCTTCAAAGCAGCTTCGGCGGCTTCGGCCCCAGAGTTAGAAATAAACGAGTAGCGCAGATCGCCTGGCGTGATCTCGGCCAGCTTCGCGGACAGATCCGCCAGCGGCTTGTTCAGAAACGTCTTGGACGCCATCGGGATACGGTCAAGCTGGTCTTTAACCGCCTGCACGACTTTGGGGTGCCGGTGGCCGACGGAGAAAACACCGTAGCCGCCGAGGCAGTCAATGTAGGAATTGCCGTCGAGATCGGTCAGTGTCACGCCCTCGGCGGACGCTTCAATATGGTCAAAGCCGCCGACTTTCAGCAGGGCAACTTGGGTGGGGTTCACAAACTTCTGGTACTTTTCAATCACATCCAGCGTGACTGTTTCGGCTTGGCTTGGTGTCAGTTCCATACGTCTACTTTAGCCCAAGTCAGGTGGGGATGTCAAGCTGCTTGACTGCACGTTTATCTGCTTTTGTGTCCGGGTAGAAGCGACTAAAACTTAGCTTTAGGAGTCTTACCGATGGAACAGCATGCCCATCATTTCAACGGTGCCTTCGTAGCCCATATTGTCCTTATGCTTTACGGCGTTTGCATGATGATTTACGCAATCCCGCAGCAGGCGAAAGCGCAAGGAAGCTACCTAGTACGAAAAGAGGGAAGCATGATGCTGTTTCGTAAGCCTCTGCCTCTGCGGCGTGCAATACTCGCGGCTATGGGGTTCGGCATCCTGCTTTTCTTTAACACTCTCATGATTGCGCTGGAAGCCAGAAACCCTCCGCCGGCTTACGTTATGAGTGTTGTCGCATTAAGCTTGCCCGTGCTCTTTTTGTACCTCTCTGGTCCCAATGATATTCGCTTAGATGGGAACCAGCGTACTTTTGAACAGACGGTCGGGTTTCCCTGGAAGCCGGTGACGAGGTTCGGCACCTTCAGCGGCATAAAGGGGATCTGTGTCAGCCCGCAAAATAGTGTCCAGTTGGTAATGGAGAAGCCAAGCGCACTCTCCAGAAGTATTATACTGAGCAGTACTGGGACGAAGGCAGCGGCGGAAGGATTGGTTGAGGAGCTAAAGCGGGAGTATGAGTTTCCTATCGTGCCGTATCCGAAGAATTAAGGGCAGGCACGGGTGCCTGTCCCTACTTCTTGGCTTCCGCCGCCAGTCGCCGCGCAAGGAGGGCCATGACGGCGGCTTCTTCGGGCTTCAGGGAGTGCAGGGAGTCGGCAAGCTCCTGCTCGGTTTCCTGGCGCAACGATTCCAGCATCGTGCCGTCTAAATACGTCTCAAAGACGGCAGGATGGATGTAGGCTTTGCGGCAGACAGCGGGGGTGTTACCGAGGCGCTGGGAGACGGCTTTAATGGCGGCGGTGACGTTTCTTTTAGCCTGCGTTGCGCTGCCGAAGGCTTCGAACTCTTGTAAGGCGAGAGATGCCAGCACGGTGCCGGCCCAGGTGCGGAAGTCTTTGGCGGTGAACTCCGAGCCGGCGATTTCGTGCAGATAAGCGTTCACGTCGGCAGAGTCGATAGAGTGCAGGGTGCCGTCTTCGCCTGCGTATTGAAAGACCTCCTGGCCCGGCAAATGGTGCAGTTTCGCCACAATGGACGCCAGCTTTTTGTCTTTGAGATCAATTGTATGCTCTTTGCCACTTTTGCCGACAAAGTGGAAATGCAGCGTCGCGCCGGAAACTTCGACATGCTCGGTTTGCAGCGTCGTCAGGCCATAGTGCTGGTTTTCTTTGGCGTACTGCTCATTGCCAATGCGAATCAAAGTTGTTTCCAGCAGACGCACGATCGTGGCAAGTATTTTCTCGCGGGGCATTCCCTGCCGGCGCAAATCGGCGTCTACGCGCTCCCGAATGCCGGGCAGCGCCTCACCGAAATCCATCATGTGTTCGTACTTGGTTTCGTCCCGGCTTTCGCGCCAGTGCGGATGATAGCGGTACTGCTTGCGGCCTTTGGCATCGTGGCCGGTGGCCTGTAAGTAGCCGCTTTCGGACGGGCAAATCCAGACATCGGCATAGGCAGGCGGAATGGCAAGCGACTTGATGCGCGAAAGCGTTTTCTCGTCAGTGACTTCTTCTCCATTCGGCTGGAAGTAGCGAAAAGCCTTGTCGCCGTCCGGCTCGCGCCGGATGCCGGGCTGCCGGTCAGTGACGTGCCGAAGACCGGCAGCTTTGACTTCGGCCTGAACTTCGGGACTGGCAGTGCTGGAGGCTGGGGAACTTACGGGCTGGGCGGCGTGTTTTGTCATCGTAGGCATGAGTAAGTTCTACCCAGAATGACTGGTGAAAAAAGCCTGGTTGTTTTGCGTTGACAAAGTTTGTGAAAAATGCCACAATATGCGTATGGAGATTGTGAAGAAAGGTACAAAGTCAATGCCGCTTACCTCAATGCCGTTGTCCGTTTCGCTGCCGCCCGTTTCTAAGTCCGGGTTTCTGCTTGGCGCTTTGCTCGCCGCCGCTGCCGCCGCCGTTAAGATCACGGTGCTGGACAGCATTGACCGCCGCGCCGGTCGCCCGATTTCCTAAGCTGGTTATAATTCCTACATGGCTTCTTTGATGCAGCAAACTTCAATCTATGATCGTTCGCCGCGCGGTATTTTGGAACTGACCGGCGCAGACCGCGCCTCGTTTCTGCAAGGCATGGTCTCGAACGACGTTGTAGGACTAGCCGCAGGCAGCACGCGGCACGCCTGTCTTTTAGACACCACCGGCCACATTCTTGCTGACATGCATATCCACGCCCGCCCCGATATGCTGGTTGTCGAAACTGATCCCGCCTGCCTTGAGGTGCTGTCTGCAACACTGAACAAGTTTCTGATCATGGAAGACGTGCAGATTGCCGACGTATCGAACAGCTACGCGGTTATTTCCGTGCTGTTCGGCGTGGATGCATCAGCAGAGATGCCGGTCCTCAAATTTTGGGCTTCTTCTCCCTCTCTTCCGATTGTACCTGGAATTGATTTTTGGGTGCCGGTTGCAGAGAAAGACTCTGCTTGGAATGTTCTGCTTCACTCTGGCGCAGCCATTTTAAGTGCCGAGGAAGCCGAAGAGCTGCGGGTTGACGCGGGCATCCCAAAGTGGGGAGCCGAGCTTTCGCCGTCCATTTTGCTCCCCGAAGCCGAGATGGCCGACGCGGTTTCTTATACCAAAGGCTGCTATGTCGGGCAGGAGATTGTTGCCCGTTTGCAGGCGCGAGGCCACACCAACAAAGCCTTGCGGCAGATTTTGCTGGCCGAAGATGCGCCCGTTCCCCCAATCGGCGCGACGCTCCATGTGCCGGAAGATGGCCCGGAGCCGGGCCGCGAGATTGGAGCCGTCACCAGCGCCGCCGCGTCGCCGTCACGCGGGGGCCAGGCCATTGCGCTTGGCTACGTTCGCAAAGAGTATTTTGCGCCGGGAACGGCAATTTCTGTGCAGATTACCCAGCCAAATGGTTTGGTGTTTTCGTACCCGGCAGAAGTTTTGTAGGAAACCTCACTCCAAGAAGACCTCACTCCGCCGTAGCACTGGCTAACTGGAGGGCAAGCAGCATCCCTCTCCTTAATAAGGAGAGGGTGGGAACTTGTTCCGGGTGAGGTCTCTTTACTCTGCACGCGGCAGCTTCGGCGGCGGCTGCACTACCGGCTCTTTTGCCAAAACCACTTTCAGGCCGCAGAACCGCTCGCGCAGAATGTTTGCAAACGCGCTGAGCGCCCACTGCTCGGAGCGCTGATGGCCGACAATGACGATGCCGAGGCCGGTGTCTAAAATGGCTTCTTTGGCCGGCTTTCGCATCTGTCCCGTGATGTACACCTCTGCGCCCCGCTGCGACGCTTCGTGCATCAGCTCTGCGGTCATCGCCCCGACCACGGCCACCTTTGTTACTTCGTTGCGTTCGCAGGTCCGCGCTTCATCCCGTCCGCCAAACGTCTCCTTGACCGACTGGTAAAACGCACTCACCGTCTGCACCGGCACACGGCCCAGCATCCCCAGCGGCCTGCCTCTGCGGTAGCCTAAAGTTTCTAAATGCGTCATGCCCAGCGCTGTCGCTAAACGCTGGTTGCAGCCCAGCCCTAGCTTCTCCTCAAACGGAAGATGCGAGGCTAAGACGCCGATTTCCTGTGGCAGCGCATCCGGCCCCAGCTTAAAGGCCCGGTGCAGGAACACGGCGTCCAGCTTTTCCGCTCTTGCCCAGTCTCCGATGCCCGGCCAGGCTTCCAGTGCCAGTCCCAATCTTTGGACAGAACGTGAAAATTGATGGTGTACCAAAGGCGCTTCGTCGGGGTATCGGGCGGTTTCAAGATACTGGTCTAGGAAGTTTGCGAGGTTGTTCGGTGAGATCATGGTTTTGTTGTTCCCATGCGGGGCGTGTGCTACACTTGGGCGCACTCCGGCTTGACTTTGCCCGCCCGAATCGGGTATAATTAACACGGATTTTCAGCAAATAGCTGACAACGCGGAACAAATACTGAGAAGCGATTTGGTGTAGGAGAAACGAATTGGCGAAAGCAAAATTGAACACGCTGCTGGACCGGGAGACCGAACGCGCCGAGCCGATCCCGCTCGATGGGCTGGGGACAAACGGCCAAGCGGAAGACATGGCCCTGCTGGATACGACCGGCCGGCAGGTGGTGGAAGCGCTGCTGAGAGACGGCGAGCAAGTGGATGTCAGCGAGCAGGACGCCACGGCAATGGGTCATGTCAGCGAAGAATACACCGCCGACACGATCCGCCTGCTGGAAGGTGTCGAGCATGTCCGCACCCGGCCCGCCATGTACATTGGCGACACCGGCCCGAACGGCCTGCATCACCTTTTGTTTGAGGTCGTAGACAACTCCATTGACGAAGTGCTGGCGGGCCATGCCACTGAGATTTGGGTGACGCTGAATCCGGATAAGACGGTCACCGTGCGCGACAACGGGCGCGGCATTCCGGCGGACACCAACAAGCAGACCGGCCTGTCGGGCGTCGAGCTGGCAATGACCAAGCTGAACGCCGGCGGCAAGTTCGGCGGCGGCGGCTACAAAGTTTCCGGTGGCCTCCACGGCGTCGGCTTGTCCTGTGTCAACTTCCTGTCGGCGTGGTGCGAAGCCGTGGTCGAGCAGCGCGGCAAGAAGTTCAAGCTGCGCTGCGTTCAGGGTGTCCCTAAGCCGAAGGGCCTTAAAGAAATGGGTCCGTCCGACAGCCACGGGACGACAATCACCTGGCTGGCCGATACTGAAATCTTCGGTGACTATTCCTACAAGCCGGAAATTTTTGAGTCGCGCATTCGCAACACCTGCTACCTGAACCGGGAAGTGACAATCCACTTTCACGACAATCTCACCGGCGCGGAGCCGGTGACCTATCACTATGAGCGCGGCATCGCCGAATTAGTGGATCATCTCAACGAAAACAAGAACGACACCAAGAACGAGTTCGGCCCGACTATTTACTTCTTGAAGAAGCGGGACGATGTTCAGGTCGAAATCGCGCTTCAGTACAACAAGTCGTACTCTGAAACCGTGCTGTCGTTCGCCAACAATGTCCACACCAAAGAAGGTGGAACGCACCTGTCCGGCTTCCGCACGGCACTGACCCGCGTGATCAACCAGTACGCACGCAAGTCTGGCACACTGAAGGAAAAAGATACGAATCTGAGCGGCGACGATGTTCGCGAAGGTCTGACGGCAGTGATCTCGGTGCGTCTGTTCAAACCGCAGTTTGAGGGCCAGACCAAAGCCAAGCTCGGCAACTCCGAAGTCGAAGGTATTGTCAACTCCATCATGGGCGAGGGCTTGACTCAGTTTTTAGAAGAAAACCCGGCAGTCGGTAAAAAGATCATTGACAAGGCGCTCACCGCCCAGCGTGCTAGGGACGCCGCCCGCAAAGCGGCTGACTTGATCAAGCGCCAGAGCAGCTTGGAGAACTCCAACCTGCCCGGCAAGCTGGCTGACTGCACTGAGCGCGACCCGAAAAAATGTGAGCTGTTTTTAGTTGAAGGCGACTCAGCCGGAGGATCGGCAAAACAGGGCCGGGACCGGCGCTACCAAGCCATTCTGCCTCTGCGCGGCAAGATTATCAACACGTCTAAAGCCGCGCTGGACAAGACACTGGAAAACAATGAAGTGCGTTCACTCATTACAGCGCTCGGTATTGGCATCAAAGTAGACAGCGACGGCGACGATGAGGGGGAGTCGTCGTCGAAGTTTGACATGTCCAAGCTGCGCTATGACCGCATTATTATTATGACCGATGCGGACGTGGACGGCGACCACATCCGAACTCTGCTGCTGACGTTCTTTTTCAGCTACATGCAGCCCTTGATTGAGCAAGGCCATGTCTATATCGCCCAGCCGCCGCTGTATTCCATCAAGTCCGGTAAAGACACGCGCCTCTACGCCCGTTCGGAAGAAGAGCGGGACCGCATGGTCAAAGAACTGAAGCGCAAAGATGTTCAAGTTGGACGTTTTAAGGGTCTGGGCGAGATGAACGCCCAGGAGCTGTTTGAGACCACGCTGAACATTGAGTCGCGCAGCCTCGCCCGTGTCACGCTCGAAGACGCAAATGCCGCCGCCGAGATGTTTTCCATCTTGATGAGCGACAAAGTCGAGCCGCGCAAGCAGTTCATCATCAAGTACGCCCGCGAAGTCTCAAACGTAGACTGGCACTGCTAATGAAGAATACCTCACCCCGGAACTGCGTTCCGACCCTCTCCTTAAGCAAGAAGAGGGTGAAAACTTGTTTTCGGGTGAGGTTTGTTCTTGCCGCCTCCTGTCTCGCCCTCCTCTCCGGCTGTGCGCCCCGGCCTGTGTCTGCACCGAGCGGCGCTGCTCAAGCGGCTTCTCCGCGTGCTGACACGCTTGCCCCCGGCGTCGTCCACCGGGCCATTCCAACTCGCGCCGGGGCCGGCGTTGATTTAGTGGACGTTGACCTCTCGCGCTCCCCCTGCCGCCTGTCAATCCAAACGCGCGGCATCACGCTGTCAAATGGTCACGTTGTTGGGCAGGCATTCACGCCGCACGAATGGCTGACACGGACGCACGGCCTGATGGCCGTCAACGGCGGCTACTTTGGGTTGGAAGACAGTATAGGCCGCAAAGAATTTGTTGGCCTGCTGGTCCAAAGAGGCCGCGTCCGCCATGCCGCCCCGCCGCTGATCGGCTCCGGCAGCCCGACCATTCGCAAAGGCCGGTATGTCCGCAGCGCCTTTGGCCTCCTGCCGGACGGCGCTCCGAGCATTGTTTGGGCCGCGACTGACCCGCACAACTCCCAGACCGCCACAGCTTACACGGGTCCGATGGGCCACCAGGCCGCCGTGTGGCCTGTCACCGACGCCGTCGGCTGCGGCCCGACATTAATCTCCCAAAGCAAAATTGTCGTCACCCAGTATCAAGAACGCCTGGTCAGCCCCGGCCCGGAACCGCGTACCTTTGTTGCCTACGATGGCCCCGCCGAACACCCTCGCCACTTAATTATCGGCATCGCTTCCGGCGCGGACTTCGCCGAGCTTGCCGCGTTCATCGCCCGCTACTTTCCACGCTGCGACCATTCCCGTGCCGAAGCCGCCATGTGCCTCGACGGCGGTGCGTCTACTCAGATGACTTATGTGCTTAATGGCGTGGCGCAGTCTCCGCGTGAGACAGGCATGACTGTCCCCGACGCGCTTGTGCTGCTGCCGCGTTAGTTTATGACTTTTGGAGGCTCTATTTCTCGCGCTTTGCTTCTTGCCTGCCTCTTGCTCTGCGCTTCTGCACAGGCACACACGCGCTTGTACCGCTCCCCTGATGGTTCCTGCACGGCTTCCGTGACGGCTCTAGCGACTTCCGACGCTGGGGAAGTCAAGCTGGACCAAAGCGGCAGTGACCCGAAAAGCAGCAGTGACGTAGACGGTTTGGATCATGTGCCCGCCGGTTACGGCGAGGGAACTGTAAGCATTTATCAGCGCCGTAGACTGCGTACCCGCCGCAGCTTTGTCTCTGACGGCAATCACGGGCAAATCGTTGAACACGCCGCCTGGACGCCCAATTCCCAATTCTTTGTCTTTGCAACTTTCAGCTCTGGGGGCCATTCCGCCTGGCACCACTGGACTTTTGTTTGGAGCAGACGCGACGGCAAAATCCACAGCCTTGACGATGCTTACTTCTCCACAATGACGGATCGGTTCCGGCTGACAGCGCCAGACCGCATCCAAACGCTTCTTTGGGACAGCTCAAATTATGGCAAGCCGCTTTCCGTGCGGCTGAGCCAAGTGCATTGGAAGCCCGGCATCGGCGACAGCCGGTAGCCGTGGGTTTCATACCCACGGCCAAACTTCCTGCTCTGGCTTGTCAGCGCCTGCTTGTCCGGGGTACAATGACGGATTGATAAACGCCGGCTTGAGGATGGCCGGCGGGAGACAGGAGGATGCCGATGCGCCGGTACAAAACAGTGGTCACGGACTATGAGGGAATGCAGGGCGTCTTAGACGCGCATTCGGGGCAAGGCTGGGTGCTGTTCTCGCTGACGCCTGATACTTGGCGGCGCTCGCTGTCTGAGAGCAGCGATTTAGAGCAGTCCCCGTTTGATGAGCTGGACACGCAAAGCCGGGGTGTCCGCGAGTATTCTGCGTCCTACTACCTGCTCGTGTTCCAAAGCGATGAGGGCCGGGACACGGCGGAAAGCTACGCCGCCGCCGAGCAGCCGCTCCCGTACAGCGCTGCTTTGCCTGGATTTGACGAATAGGAAAAAATCCGGCAAGAAAACGCCGGCAAGGTTGAAACGAAGGCCGAGATGGGTAGAAGATGCTCAACATTCTCCCTTCCACGAAAGAGCGGCCTATGAGCAAGCACGTTTTAATCACCGGCGGTGCCGGATTTATTGGCTCCCACCTTGCAGCAGAACTGCTGGGCCGCGGCTACGCAGTCCGAGCGCTGGATAATTTGTCGCCGCAAGTGCATGGCAGCGAGCAGAAGCGGCCCGCTTATCTTCCCGATGATGTTGAGTTGATAGTCGGCGATGTGCGCGACCCCGACGCCGTCCAAAAAGCTTTGAGGGGCGTGGACGCTGTGTACCATCTCGCGGCGACAGTCGGGGTCGGTCAAAGCATGTACGAAATCCGGCGCTATACCGATGTCAACAATCTCGGTACGGCGACCTTGCTGGAAGCCTTGATTGAAAAGCCCGTGGAGCGGCTAGTGGTTGCGTCCAGCATGAGTATCTACGGTGAGGGTTTGTATGAAGCCGCAGACGGGGCGCAGGTGCCGGGGCAGGAGCGGCCACTATCACGGCTGCAGGCAGGCGATTGGGAGCTGAGAGGCGAAACGGGCGAAGCACTGAAACCCATGCCGACGCCGGAAACCAAGACGCCGTCGCTGTCCTCGGTTTATGCGCTGTCCAAGTACGACCAGGAGCGCCTGTGCCTGATGATTGGACGGGCATATCACATTCCTACTGTTGCGCTGCGCTTCTTCAACGTGTTTGGCACTTGTCAGGCGCTTTCCAATCCCTACACGGGTGTCTTGGCGATCTTCGCGTCGCGTTACTTAAATGGGCGTCCGCCCTTAATATTTGAAGATGGCCGGCAGCAGCGCGATTTCGTCAGTGTTCAGGATGTGGCTCAGGCGTGCCGTCTGGCGCTGGAAACGCCGGATGCCGCAGGCCGCGTCTTCAATGTCGGCAGCGGGCAGGCGTATACCGTGCAGGAGATCGCGGCGCGGATGGCCCGAACTTTGGGCCGCGAAGACATCGCGCCGGAGATCACCGGCAAGTACCGGGCCGGGGACATCCGGCACTGCTTCGCGGACATCTCGCTGGCGCGGGAGGTCTTAGGCTACGTGCCGCAAGTGTCGCTGGAAGAGGGCCTGCGCGAGATTGCTGTGTGGCTGGAAGGGCAGGTCGCCCATGACCGCGTTGCCGAAGCCAGCTCGGAGCTTGCCCAGCGAGGGCTGACCGTATGACTTTTCGCGAAAACCTTGTCTTAATCACTGGCGGCGCGGGATTTGTCGGCACGAACTTGGCGCATCGCTACTTGTCCGCAGGGACCCCCGTGCGCGTCTACGACAATTTTTCTCGTGCGGGTGTAGAACAGAACGCAAAGTGGCTTGCAGAGACGCACGGCAGCCTAGTGGAAATCGAAGAAGCGGATATTCGCGACGCTGACCATTTGCACCGGTCGCTGCGCGGCGTCACACAAGTCTTTCATTTGGCCGCGCAAGTGGCAGTGACAACCAGCCTTACCGACCCACTCGGCGATTTCGAGATCAACGCTCGCGGAACGCTGAACCTGCTGGAAGGCATCCGCCGGTGCGCCGTACCGCCTGCACTTGTGTTCACCAGCACCAACAAAGTTTACGGCGGCCTGCCGGATATTATGCTTCAGGTGCAAAATCGCCGCTACGAGCCGGAAGATCGAACGATCCGAACGCAGGGCATCAGCGAGAGCCGCGCGTTAGACTTCCACAGCCCCTACGGCTGCTCTAAAGGCGCGGCGGATCAGTATGTCTTAGACTACGCCCGCACTTACAATATCCCGGCGGCTGTCTTTCGGATGAGCTGCATTTACGGCCCGCATCAGTTCGGCACGGAAGACCAGGGCTGGGTCGCGCACTTTCTTATTCGGGCATTGGAAGGCCGCCCGATCACGCTTTACGGCGATGGGATGCAGGTGCGCGACATTCTTTTTGCTGAGGACTTAGTCAACGCTTTTGTTTTGGCCCAGGACAACATGGAGCGGCTGTCAGGCCAGGCGTTCAACATCGGCGGCGGCGCGGGCAATACCATCAGCCTGCTAAACCTGCTGGCGCTGATTGAACGCAGTCACGGCAATATGCCTGACGTGCGTTTTGAGGACTGGCGGCCCGGCGACCAGCGGTACTATGTGTCCGACACGCGCAAGTTTGAGAGCATGACCGGCTGGAAGGCAAAAACGGATGTGGCGGCTGGCATCGACCAGCTGGCCGGCTGGCTGCGGGAAACACGCTCTGCTTCAGTTGCGTCAGACCGCCGGCAGGAGGCGCTGGTTTCATGAATATGCAGGCTGCCGTCTTGACTGCCCCCGGCGAGATGCGAATCGAGTCAGTTCCACGCCCAGAGCCGAAGACTACGGAAGTTTTGGTACGCCTCGAAGGCTGCGGCGTCTGCGCGTCCAACTTGCCGCCCTGGGAAGGCCGGGAATGGTTTACCTACCCGATGGAACCCGGCGCTTTAGGCCATGAAGGGTGGGGCAGGATCGAGCAGGTCGGCACAGGCGTCTCTAATTTTCAGGCTGGAGACCGCGTCGCCATGCTGTCCGGCCATGCCTACGCCGAGTATGATGTCGCGGACCAAAGCGCGGTCGTGAAACTGCCGGATGCGCTCCGAAACATGCCGCTGCCTGGTGAGCCGCTCGGCTGCGCCGTCAACATCTTTGCCCGCAGCGAAGTCAAGCCCGGACAGACCGTGGCGATTGTCGGCATCGGATTTTTGGGCGCACTGCTGACACGGTTAGCGGCAAATGCCGGAGCGGCGGTCATTGCCGTTGC
>CAXTER010000092.1:0-19343 GCA_964243345.1 uncultured Armatimonadales bacterium | reverse complement strand
GCACGGCCTCTATTTGGAGCCTCAGCAGCGCGTCAGGCACCTTCACCCAGTTCTCCTTTGGACCTTATCCCAACTGGACAGCGAAGGCCCTGAGTGTCGGCACGGACAACACGACTCACCTGCTGTGGGACAATACAAACGGCCAAGCCTCTTTGTGGAACTACAACGCAGCTTCTGGGACGTTCACCCAGAACACCTACGGAGCCTATCCGGGATGGACGGCGATGGGGTCAGCCGACGGCGCCGACGGCCAGACACGGCTGCTTTGGGACAATACGAACGGCACACTCTCTTTATGGAGCCTGAACAACGCCAATGGCGTCTTTAGCCAGTTCAGCTTCGGCCCTTACGGCGGATGGACCGCCATTGCAACCACTTCAGTTCAGTAAGCACCTCTCAGTTCGCAGGCTGAAAACGGCCCTTCTTTCGGGAGTCTGGGATGAGACTTTTGAGAGAAGGGCCGTCGGCATGAGAGAGGCGGCCTTTGATTTTGTGCGGGCCAGCTTACAATTTTTTGGATTCTTGTTCGTAAAAGCACTGTTTCCCCGGCGCGATTATGGGTATATCCGTGCCTGTAACAGTGCCCTTGTAACAGTGCCTCTTGAAGCGCTGCCTGCAAAATCTTTTGTACGCTGAAAGGTTTTTGACATGACCCAGCCGCTTCTCTCTGCCCGCCCGATGCTTTCATCGTGGCGGCGTTTCTTATCATACGCCGCTTGCTTGGCGTTCTTTGTGTCAGCCGCGGCGGCTCTTCCTGCCGCAGCCCAAACCCTAGCCCGAACCCTTCCGATCCCCAGCCAGCCTCTTTCCAGCCCGTCTTATGCCAATACGACCGGCAGTAAAGTTTTCGCACACTTTCAGATGTCGTGCTATGACTATGGAACAATCCCTGCCGGCGGCGTCGGCAGTGTTTCCGGTTATGTCCAGGACATTACCGAAGCGGCAAGCATCGGAATTGATGGGTTTTCTTTGGACTATGGCGCAAATACACCTCCGTACCAAGAGTCCCTCGCGAATATCTTTGCGGCAGCAGATCAATATAATGCCCAGCACCCAGATGCGCCCTTTAATTTGTTTTTGACGTTTGACTGCGCGACGTTCCCTGAGACGCCGTCGCTGATTGCTTCGGTCACGGCCCAGTATGCAAACGATCCGGCGTATTACCAGTATCTGAACAGGCCGTTCCTTTCCACCTATGCCGGAGAAGGCGGCGGGTTCGCAACCGTGGAGAACGTCTTTGGACAGGCGCTGGCGACGCTGCGGACCGAAGGGATTAATCCATATTTCGTCCCCGGCTTCCTGACAACGGATGCCTCCGGTACCTATGTGAGCGACACACAGGCAAATGACGCAGCGTGGGCCAGCAGCCTTCTGGTCGGCCTTGCTGACGGCGCATGGCAGTACGCGGACGGTGCAACGCCGCTAGGGCCAGGAAGCGGCATTCCCGGCGACGAAACTAAGGCCGCCGCCGTGGAAGCGGCGGGCCTCACCTGGATGGCCCCGGTCATGCCCCAGTATTGGGGCGCAGCCCACAGCGCGGCTACTGACGGCGAGAACCGCTTTTACGAGGAATACTACGGCGGCGAGGCACTGGCGGCGTACTGGCAAAGCATTATCAATGTGCAAAAACCGCGCTGGGTTGAAATCTGCACCTGGAATGATCTGGATGAAGCCAGCAACGTCACCAACGCCAATCTCGGCCCGACCGGCCCCTGGCCGTACCTATTTCATTCGTCCGTGCCGGGTTATTACAAGTCCAAGCTCGGCCTGCAAGCCGCGCTGTCCTACTACATTCAGTGGTACAAAACAGGCCAGCAGCCACTTCTGACAAACGATACGCTGGTAGCCTACTACCGCACCCAGCCCGCCGCGCTTGTGCCGGGCAATGACCCGCTAGGACCGATTGTACAGGCAGATACCGCAAGCGGTGAAAGCGCCGGAACAAGCGCCATTCCCGACGAGATTTTCGTGGACTGCTACCTGGCACTGCCCGGCACCATCACCCTGACAGTCGGCGGAACGACTGAAACTCAGCTTCTTGTTCCCGCCGGCGTCTCGCACCTGCGCCTGCCGTTTGTACCGGGAACACCGCAGATTACGCTGTCCCGGCTTGGACTAACAGCAGTAACGCTGACCGGAGAGCCGATTGTCACGGCGTCAGATTACGTTGACGCCAACTACTACACCTGCACTGCCCACAACTGAGGTGCAATGACGCTTGCAGGGGCCGACACTTAAAGTGCCGGCCCCTGCTCTTTGTTATCCTGCTCCTGAAATAAACAGCGCCACACTTAAACAGGGCTGCGCTCTCTGCCGGTAAAAGAGAAAGCCGCCTGCGAGTTTAGCAGTGCCGTCTGCTGGGGTAAAACTTGCGCGGCAAGAACTGTTATGACTGACAAGTGTTACTCCCAAGCAATCACCGAAACGCTGGCCTGCGCCGCGCATGTGGCGGACCGGTGCGCGGACCACGCGGCGGCGATTGATCGCGACGGCGCATTCCCTGAAGAAGAATTCCGCTGGCTGCATGAGGCTGGGCTGCTGGCAGCGCCCCTTCGCCCGGAGCTGGGCGGCGTCGGCATTGGCGTCCTGCCCGGCACGACACCGGCCCTGCTGACCCTGCTGCGCCATATCGGACGCGGCAATTTAGCTGTGGGACGGTTATTCGAAGGCCATGTTAATGCGCTTTTGCTGCTTCAGGCGTTCGGCGCTGAAAAGCAGCAGGCTTCATGGGCGGCGGACGTTCACGCAGGCCGGCAATTCAGCGTTTGGAACACGCAGGCGGAAGACGGCGTCCACATTCATGCCCTGCCGAATGGTCGGTTTGAGCTTCAGGGCGCGAAGACATTTGCGTCGGGCGCAGAGCATGTCGCACGGCCGCTGATCACGGGCGCGATGGAGGACGGCAGCGGCTGGCAGATGGTGATTGTGCCGACCGAGCGTATCCAAACTGCCGTTTCCGATTCGTCGTTCTGGCACCCGTTAGGAATGCGGGCGACGGCCAGTGTTCACATGGACTTTACAGGGCTTGAAGTCAGCCCGGAAGATTTGCTGGGTCAGCCTGGTGATTACTACAAGCAGCCGGCGTTCGGCGGCGGCGGCATTCGCTTCATGGCGGTTCAAATGGGCGGCGCGGCGGCTGTTCTGGATTACACGCGCGAGTTTCTGCGCGATCAGGACCGAACCGGCGACCCGTTCCAGCGGGAGCGCGTCGGCAAGATGGCCTCGCTGATTGAGACCGGCGACCTGTGGCTGCGCGGCGCAGGGGAAATCGCGGATAACCCGGAAGCCGATGCCGACACTGTGGTCCAGTACGCGCACATGGCCCGTGCTGTGATTGAAAACATTTGTTTAGACATACTGCGCTTGTCCGAACGGTGCGTCGGCGCTCGCGGCCTGCTGCGTCCTAATCCCTTTGAGCGCATTCATCGGGATTTGACGCTGTACCTGCGCCAGCCCGGTTCGGACGCCGCGCTTGTTGATGCAGGACACTATGTTCTAGAGAGCCAGGATTCTTCTCATGCCCTCTGGCACCGCTGACAGTTTTCTCGGCAATGCCGACGCAATGCCGCTGCTGCCCCCGGAAACGGTATGCTCTTGGGGCAAGACGCTTGTGGTCGCCCCGCATCCAGATGACGAGACGCTAGGCTGCGGCGGGGCGATTGCCCTGCTGCGGCGCTTTGGCCTGCCGGTGAGCGTCCTGTTTGTTTCCGACGGCACGCTTTCGCACCCCAGCTCGCAGAAGTATCCGCCGGTAAAACTACGCGATCTGCGCGAGGCGGAAGCACGGGAAGCATTGACCATGCTTGGTGCGGAAGCGGACACGGCAGCGTTCCTGCGCCTGCCGGACGGCTCGGTTCCCTCGATTGATGCTCCCGGCTTTGCTGAAGCCGCCGCACAATGCTGCGCCTATTTGGCAGACGACAAGCCGCAGACAATTCTGCTGCCCTGGCGGCGTGACCCTCACCCTGACCACCGGGCCGTCAGCCAGATCATGCAGGCGGCGTTCGGCATGCTTGCCGATATGCCGCGCCTGCTGGAATACCCGGTTTGGGCCTGGGAGCGGGCCGCGCCGGAAGATGTTCCCCAGCCTCACGAGGCGCGGGCGTTCCGGCTGGACATGCAGGAAGCCGCCGAAGTCAAGCAGAGTGCTATCGCCGCGCATAGGTCACAGGTAACGCATCTCATTGATGACGACCCGCATGGGTTCTGGCTGTCGCCGGAAGTGCTGGCGCATTTTGCGCGTCCCTGGGAAGTTTATTTGGAGGTACTGGCATGGTAGAAAGAAGACTATGGTAAATGTCGCCCAGCCGAACACGCTGACCCCGGACTATTTTGACGATGTCTATGCAGCCAATGCCGATCCGTGGGGGTTCGAGACAAAGCCCTACGAGCTGGAAAAATACGCCGACACACTGCGTTCGCTGCCGCGCAGTCATTACGAGAACGTGTTCGAGATTGGCTGCTCTTTGGGGGTCTTGACCGCGATGCTTGCCCCGCGCTGCGGGCATCTGCTGGCGGTAGACGGCTCAGAAGCGCCTCTGGGCCGGGCGAAGGAGCGCTGCCGGGAGATGACGCAAGTTCAGATCGCGCAGATGCAGGTGCCGGATCAGTTTCCCGACAGCCAATTTGATTTAATCTTGGTCTCTGAAGTCGGCTACTACTGGTCGCCGGATGATTTTCAAAAGGCGCAGGCGGCTATTCTGACGCATCTCGCGCGGGGGGGCCAGCTCATGCTGGTTCACTGGACGCCGCCGGTGCATGATTATCCTTTGACCGGCGACGAAGTCCACGAAGCGTTTTTGGCGACGGCAGGGCTAAAACATTTAAGCGGCCATCGCGAAGAGACCTACCGGCTGGACCTGCTGGAACGCGAATAGAACCACAGAGCAAAAGCCACGGAATTTACTCCGTGGCTTTTTTGGCTTACATGACCGGGTGCGGGATAGTGCTCAGGTACGAGTGAACAGTGTAGCCCAGCACGGCCAAGAACGCCGCGAGGCCCAGATAGGCTGCGCCGAACTTCCAGCGGTCTGCGGCAGTGGCTTGGTAGTAGGGGCTGTCTTCCGGCTTTGCTTTCCAGCCGGAAATGATGCGCGGCAGGCTCATCACCGCCAGCAGGAGTATCAGCGGGTTGTAGCGGACTAAAAACAGCAGCAGGACCGCGCCGACCGCCAAGAGCTTTGGCGAAAACAGCGGCGTAATCCAGCCGCCGTCAAGCGGCGGGGTCGGCGCGAGGTTGAACAGGTTCATAAAGAAGTTGACCTGCGCCAGCGCCAGCCAGAACGGAGAATGGCCGGGCGTCACAGCGTACAGCACGAGGCAGCCCAGTCCGGCAGCTGTGCCGAACACCGGTCCCATGATGCCGATAAACGCATCTTCCACAATGCTTTTGCCGTAGCGGCCCGTCGTCACAAACGCGCCCATCAGCGGGACGAAGACCATAATTCCCGTCGGAATGCCGCGCCGTTTTGCCGCAAAGGCATGGCCGCATTCGTGGATGAAGATCATCAGGACAATGCCGACGCCGAACTTCCAGCCGTAAATCAAGCCCCAGACCCACATCGAAAGCAGCATGGAGCCGCCGCCAAGCAGCAGCTTTGCGCCGATCAACAGGAACTTGAACTTGGCGAGCAGGGTCAAGACAGGTGCGGCGACCTTCGCGATCAGCAGCAGAAACGACGCGATGCCGCCGAGAACGCCGCCTTTGGCCTTCCAGCGCTGCAGCAGCGACGGCGGCCCCGCAAAGGCATATTCCGGCGCGGCGGGCGGCGCGGCGTAGTAAGGCGAGAACGGCACATTAGTTTGTGCCGGGTCTATGGTCGGTGGTGGCGTGTCGGTGCGCCCGCTGCTGCCATCGGCGGTGCGGCCTGACAGCAGGCGGCTTTGAAGCTCTTCTTCAGTATATTGCTGGTTATTCATAGTCAGTATAAGAACACCGTGCCCCTGTTCTTCCGTTCCCTGTCTTGATTTGTTGAGCTTCTTTTAGATACGCTTGTGGAAGACAAACCATTCCACGAGCAGCAGCAGCAGGGCGGCGGCGGCAAGGGTCGGCCAAAGGTCGTCTTTGGCCCGGCGGGACAGCGGCAGATGGATAGCAGCGATCTGCGGCGTGCCGGGGTGCGTGAGTTGGAGCGGCTTTTGCACGGCCAGCCGGCTTTCGTCGGCGCTGTCTAAATTGACGGCGAAGGGATAGTCGGCGCTGCCGGCATGGGCATGGTAGATGCCCGCCTGCCGCGTGTCGTCAATCAGAACCACGCCGCCGGTGTCCGGGGCATTGACCGCCGTTTTGCTGCCGTCGGGCCGGGTGATGGAGACGCTGGACAACCCCGGCGGGACAGTCACCGACGCAATCCCGCCGGTGGGTGTTTCCGGCGCATTTGCGCCGAGGCCGCCGGACGCCGTCAGCCAGCGCACGGCGTTTGTCAAAAAGATCGGGAACGAGACGCGCAGAGGCCAGTCTGAATCGCTTAAATTGAATGAGACCGAGACAACTCGCAGGCCGTCATGCTCTCCGGCGGCAATCAGCGGCCCGGAGTCGGCTTCCGCCAGCGATTGGCCCCAGGCTTGAGTCTGCGTATGCAGAGCTGTTCTGAGGTGCAGCCCGTCTAAATCCACAAAGCGCATGACCGGATGCGTCCGGTTTTCATCAATGTAGGTTGGGTTGTCCGAACTGCCGCTGGATGTGACGGGCAACTGGGCGCTGTCTGCGCCGAACACCAAATAATTGCCCGGCGGCAGGGGCGTCGCCGGCAGTGCGCCGTCAAAGACCACCATGCCGTAGCCCACGCCGCTTTTGCCGACAGTGGCGAACTCATCCGGGGCGCACTCTTCCAGCACCACATCGGGGTCTAAATTGAGGCCGTTCTCTAAGAATACATTGCCGTCGGTGACAAGAAGAACGCGGCGGGGGCGCGGCGGGGCCAGCACGAGCGACGCTTGGTTGTCAGAAGAGAGATCGTCTTTCACGTCATCTAGCCGCGCTGTGACAATGCCGCCGTCTTTTAAAAGGGGGCTGTCAAAGGTCTCAACCTGCGTGTTGTTCGTGAAGTTCAGAGCGCGGGCATCAATTAATCGTCCGTCCTTCAGAAGAGACAGCGTTCCGCCGGAATGGGGCTTGCCGCCTAAATCCTGCACTTCCGCAAAGACTTCATTCAGGCCCGTCTGCGGGTTGCGCCGCCCATCGAGGCGCGTGATGGCAACATTGTCCGGCGCGGCTGTTCCCACCGATGTCAGCGCGACATCCGTACCGCCGTAGGGGATGGCGGCGAGTTTTCGCAGGTCGTCTTGAGAGTACGCGCCGTCGGAGAAGACTTTGATTTCGGCTCCGGGGCGTGTCCCGGCCAGCGACTGCGCCAGCGTCAGCGCGGCGGGCATGTCGGCCACTTCGTCCGTCCCTTGCGCGTCGTCAATCGCGGCATGGAGACGCCCGTGGTCGCCAGTGAACCCGGACACAAGCGACTGCGGCTTGGCGGACGCCGACAGCACGGTCGCCACATCGCCCCCACGCATCTGCCGATCTACAAAATCATCGGCGGCGGCCTTTGCCGCCGCCAGCCGGGTCGGGCTAACGTCGGTCGCGTTCATGGACGCCGACGTGTCCAAGACAATCACAACCGTATGCCCGGTCAGCCCAGACCCGTAGACAAAAGGCCGGGCCAGCGCAAAGACAAGCAGGAAAGCGGCCAGCAGTTGCAGAAACAGGAGCAGATTGCGCCGCAGCTTCTGAAACGGCGCGTTGGCCTGCGTTTCCTGCAAAAGCGTGTTCCACAGATACAGCGACGATACGGTCACATCCTGCCGCTTCAGCCGCAGCATCCACAGCGCGACAATGCCGCCGAGCAGCGGAATGGCCCATAAAAAATTAAGAGGATTGAGCAGGTTCATTGGTAGGAAGATGATACCACTAAGAGGGTGGAAACGCGCAGCTACGTCGATGGGAACTATGTATAGAATATAGACTGTAGGGCGTAGGGCTTGCCCCTACCCTCTTTCTCTGCGGCTTAAAAGGCAGGGGCAAGCCCTGCCCCTACATTCGGTCTTTATGAACATCACCACATTACAGCACCCGTTGGCCGCGCACTTTCTGACGCACCTGCGGGACCAAACGACTAAGCCAGCCAACTTCCGGCTGCTGACCAAGCGGCTCACCGTCATGCTCGCCATTGAAGCGACCCAGCATCTCGCCCTGCGTCCCCGCGCCATCGAAACGCCGCTGGAACCGCTGGACAGCCCGGTCTTAGATGATCCATTAGTCGCCGTTCCGATCCTGCGGGCGGGACTTGGAATGCTGGACCCGATTGTCGAGTTCTTCCCCGATGTTTCCGTCGGCTACATTGGATTAGAGCGCGACCACCAAACCGCCGTCGCGTCCGCCTACTACGCCAAGCTGCCGCCGGACATGAACGGGCGCACGACGCTGATTTTAGACCCAATGCTCGCCACCGGCGGCTCGGCGTCCCAGGCGATTGCCACGGCTAAAGCTGCCGGCGCAGGCCGGGTGCTGATGCTCTGCCTCGTCGCCGCCCCCGAAGGCGTTCTGCTGCTGAACACCGACCACCCGGACGTTGCCATCTTCACGGCGGGCCTGGATAGAGAATTGGATGCCCGGAAATACATCCTGCCGGGGCTTGGAGATTTTGGGGATCGGCTGTACGGGACAGAATAGAACCCGGCTACTCATGGCCTGGTTCCGGCTGGAAGTTTACAGCGTCAGCTCTGTCAGCGTGTCGTACCAATGGACAAAAGCCGTGCCGTTCAGCGTCATCTGCTCGGCCTTATCCAGCACGGCGGCAAACTGCGATTTTTCCGCAAAGTCAGGGCGGCAGAAGCGGCGGACTAGAACCGTGCGCCCTTCCTGCGTCAGGTAGCTTTCCGTCAGGTAGTCGTCCGTTGCCGCCAATTCTCCGAGAGGAAGATCAAACACGCGCAGGCAGGTAAAGGCTTTGCCGCCGATCTCTAAGCGTACCACGCCGAACCCGACGCCCGCGCCCAGCTCAGGATCGCTTTCCGCGCCCGGCTGAGGCAGAAGCGTTTCGGACACCAGCACCGACCCGTCGGAAGCGCGGTGCAATAATCTCAGGTCGGCAATTTTACGCTTCACATTGCCCCAGTTCCAAATAAACGTGCTGTCCAAAAATGTCTCGACCTGAGTGGCGATGTTGTCAGGAAACTCTGGCAGATGCACGGCGAGAAACTCCGCGTTTTCGTCAGTCAAGCGGCCGTGAATGGTTCCAGGGCGCTGCCAGCCGGCGTCCGGCTTCCAGGAATGCACCTCGATTTCTACACCGCCGACACCGTGGATATTTGCGGTACGGAGCGCTTGCAAAGTTGTGACTTCGTCAAGTTTGAACTGCATTAAATCGGCCTTAGTCAGCATATAATCCGCGGAAGCGCCTTGTTCGCCAATACGGGGGATAATGGGCCAAGCGCGAAGCTCTTGGCAGTCCACGGCAAAGGGCGGCTCGTTTAGCTCCGTGATCTTGATTTGGGGACGGATCAAAGGAAAGGCCGGCAGGCGTTCGGCGGCGGGGCTTGCGGCGGGTTGAGATGTCGTCTGAACTGTCATTGGTTTCTCCTTGTGTGCTTGGGAGGCTGGGCTGGAAACGCCCAAAAAGGTCTGGGCGGCGCGGCGGGCTTGGAACAAGCGGCGCTTGACGGTTCCGGTCGGAGACTGCGAGAGAGCGGCGATTTCGGCGATTGTTAATCCTTCCAAGTAAAATCGCCGGGCCGTTTCAACCGCGGCAGGCGGAGCCGCTTCCAGAGCGTTTACGGCGTCATCGAACAGGTTTCGCTGGCGATGCTGATGCAAGCCAAACCGCGTGGCATGGGTTTGAAGGGCTTCTTCTTCCAAAGGAAGCTCTCGGCGATCCTGGGCACGAAAGTAGTCGCGGCAGCGGTTCTGCGCGACGTGCATCAGCCAAGCCTGCATCCGGTCCGGGTTCATCACACGCCGGAAGCCAAGCCAAGCGGCGACAAGGGTTTCTTGAAGCACATCTTCGGCATCGCTGGTATTGGCAACACGATAGCGCACGAGGCGAGCAAGCATCGGCCCGTGACAGCGAACGATTTGGCGGAACGCTTCCGCGTCATCCTGAATGCTGCTCCAAGAGGCTTGACCTTCTTCTGAGTCCATCTCCGTAATCCTCCACAAGTAAAGGCGGTGGAAGTGCGCGAAAGGTTCACGGCAAAAAAAGAGCGCGAAGGGATTAACCCCTCGCGCTCTTGGCCTTTGTGCCATAATCTAACTAGTCGGTTTCGGTGCTGACGGACGGCTCGCTGACTTCGCCGAGGCTTTCCTGCTCGGCCAAGAGAGACATATTGGCCCCAGACGTGCCGGTCATCTCGCGGACGACATCCATTTCGTCGTCCTCTAATTCACGGTGCGTCCCATTCCCGTTGCCATTGCCGTTGGCGCGGCCTGCGCCGACTGCCGCATATTGGTAGGCGTCATCAAGGCCCTCCAAGCGAGGCTCAATGTTGCGGTACTGCGGCAGGCCGGTTCCGGCAGGAATGAGGCGTCCGATAATGACGTTCTCTTTCAGGCCAATCAGCGAGTCCTTCTTGCCGCGCACGGCGGCTTCGGTCAGGACGCGGGTCGTCTTCTGGAACGACGCCGCCGACAGGAACGAGTCCGTGGCAAGACTCGCCTCGGTGATGCCGAGCAGCAGCCAGTCGGCAGTTGCCTCGGTCCCCGGCTCGTCGCGCTCGTTGACCTTCTTGTTGGCATCAATGAACTCGAACTTGTCCACCATCTGGCCCGGCAGGAAGTCAGAGTCGCCGGCGTTCTTGATGCGGCGCTTACGCAGCATCTGACGCGCGATGACTTCAATGTGCTTGTCGTTGATGTCCACGCCCTGCGACTTGTAGACCGCCTGGATTTCGCGGACGACGTAGTTTGAGACGCCGCGAATGCCCTGCAAGTCCAGCACCTTCTGCGGGTCCAGAGGCCCTTCGGTGAGACGGTCGCCCGCTTCCACGATGTCGCCCTGCTTGACCTGAAGCTGGCCGCGATACGGCACAAGAATAGCCTTGCGGACCTTAATCTGCGTTTCGGTGACGCCGTCAGTCAGGAACACATCTTTGATCTTCTTGATGTGCTTGTCGGTCAGCTCCGTGCCTGCAGTCAGGGTTTCCGGAATCTCCGTCGCCCGTTTAGCCTGGGTCGGAGTCATTTTTTCAAGCGTCTCCGAGTCGGCGTGCGGCCCTAAGTACAAGTCCTCAGCAAGCGTTTCGCCGGAAACGGCGGTGCCGGTGTTTTCGTCGATGGTAATCGGCGTGTGAATGATAACGCGCCGCAGGCCCTTCTGCTCGATTTCGGCCACTGTGCCGGAGAACTCGGTGACAATCGCCTGGCCCTTCGGCTTCCGCGCTTCGAAGAGTTCCACAACCCGAAGCAGGCCGCCGACTTGGTCTTCCAGCACTTTCAGGACCGCTTGAACGGCCCGGACACGCTCGCGGTCAACGCCGGTGGCAGTCGTTGTCGCCGCTGTCGGCTCTTCCGCCTGCGAGTCCAGCGAAACGAGGCCGCGCGAGATGTCGTTGTGCAGCTCTTTCAGCGCTTCCTGCTTGCGGGCGCGGACGTTGGCAACGCCCGTGAGCTGCTTCTGCGCGATACCACCGGAGTGGAAGGTACGCATGGTGAGCTGCGTTCCCGGCTCGCCGATAGACTGCGCGGCGATGATGCCGACGGCGACCCCCGGCTCGACCAGCTTGGAATTTGCCAGGTCAAGGCCATAACACCGGGCGCAGATGCCCATGCGAAGCTCGCAGGTGAACGGGCTGCGGACGCCGACGCGCTTGATGCCGCTGTCCATAATGACTTTGGCAAGGTCCTGCGTCACCAGGTCGCCTTTGGCGACAATCACTTCGCCGGCCTGAGCATGACCCGCCGGGTAGGCAATGTCTTCCAGCGAGAAGCGGCCATAGATGCGCTCCCAGAGCTTTTCGACCACTTCGTTGCCATCGCGAATCTCTTCCTGATAGACGCCAAGCTCCGTGCCGCAGTCGTCAGCGCGAACGATGACTTCCTGCGAAACGTCCACCAAACGCCGGGTCAAATACCCTGCGTCGGCAGTACGCAGGGCCGTATCGGCGAGACCCTTACGAGCGCCGTGCGTGGACACGAAGTATTCCAGAACGCTGAGGCCCTCGTGGAAGTTCGACTTCACCGGAAGGTCTTCAATCATGTTGCCGAACGGGTCGGACATAACGCCGCGCATTCCCGAAAGCTGCGTGATCTGGCCGCGTGTGCCGCGTGCATTGGAGTCGGTGAACATAAAGATCGGGTTGGTCGGCTTGATTGTCTCGAAGATGGCTTCGCCGACATCTTTGGCCGCTTTCTGCCATTCTTCCAGCACCCGCTCTTTGCGCTCGCCGCCCGTAATCAGGCCGCGCTGGTAGTTCTTGTTCAGGGCGCTGACGTTCTTCTCGGCATCGACAATGATCTGGTTGCGCTTTTCCGGCACTTCCATGTCGGTAATCGCCACCGTCATGCCGGCTTTTGTCGCTTCCTGGAAGCCCAGCGCTTTCAGCTCGTCCAAAAGCTGGATTGTCCGCGTGTCGCCGTTCAATCGGTGACACTGAGCGATAATCGCGCCGAGGTCCTTTTTGCCGAAACCATTGCCTTTGTACTGCTTTTTGGCGAACATGTCATCCAGCATCTTGAAGATGAATGGGTGCATGTTGTCCGGCATGATGTCCATGAACAGCAGGCGTCCCACCGTCGTGCGCTGGACACTTTTGCCCTGGCCTTTGCCGTTTTGCAGCAGCTCATTCGGCAGGGCAACGTCAATTGCGTCCTGCAAGCCAATCTGCGCGGTGGCATAAGCAAGCTCGGCGTCGGCGCGGCTGCCGAACGTGTCATACTGCGGCTCGCCTTCCTTCATCACGGTCAGGAAGTACGCGCCCAGAACCATGTCCTGCGCCGGGGCCACAATCGGGCGGCCATCGGCAGGTGAGAACAGGTTGTGCGTGGACAGCATCAGAATCCGGGCTTCGGCCTGGGCAGACGCCGACAGCGGCACATGGACCGCCATCTGGTCGCCGTCAAAGTCGGCGTTGAACGCCGTACACACGAGCGGATGCACCTGGATCGCCTTGCCTTCCACCAGCACCGGCTCGAATGCCTGAATGCCCAAACGGTGCAGGGTCGGCGCACGGTTCAGCAGCACAGGATGCTCCCGGATCACTTCTTCCAGCGCGTCCCACACTTCCGGCTTCAGCTTATCAATCATGCGCTTGGCAGTCTTGATGTTGGTCGTGTAGCCGCGCTCCACCAGCGCCTTCATCACAAACGGCTTGAACAGCTCAATCGCCATTTCTTTGGGCAAACCGCACTGGTGCAGCAGCAGGCGCGGACCGACAACAATAACCGAGCGGCCTGAGTAGTCGACGCGCTTGCCGAGAAGGTTCTTGCGGAAGCGGCCTTCCTTGCCTTTGAGCATGTCCGACAGCGACTTCAAAGGCCGGTTGTTCGAGCCGACTACAGGCCGGGTGCGGCGTCCGTTGTCAATCAGCGCGTCGACGGCTTCCTGAAGCAGCCGCTTTTCGTGGTTGACGATGGACTCCGGGGCGCGGATTTCCGTGATCTTCTTCAGCCGGTTGTTGCGGTTAATAATCCGGCGATAAAGGTCGTTGAGGTCGGACGTTGCGAAGCGTCCGCCGTCAAGCTGGACCATCGGGCGCAACTCCGGCGAAATCACCGGCACGGCGTCCAAAATCATCCATTCCGGGCGGGACTTGGACGAGATAAACGCTTCGGCGACTTCCAGCCGCTTGATGGCTCGCGCCCGGCGCGGCCCCTGCGTCAGCGAGATTTCATGGCGCAGCTCGCCGGCCAGCTTCTCCAGGTCAATTTCTTCCAGCAGCTCTTTAACCGCCGCGCCACCGAGACCCGCCCGGACAATTTCGCCGGCAGGGTCGTTCAGCCGCAGATTACGGTCAAGCTTGTCCGAAAGCATATCCATCAGCGACTCAAGCTTGCGGTACTCGTCTTCAATCAGAAGCATCCGCTTTTCGACTTTTTCGTCGAGCAGCGTCAAAGCATCGCGCATGGACTGGATTTGCTCCAGCGAGTCTTTCTCAATGTCTTTAATTTCTTCTTCCATGTGACGATTGCGGTCTACAATCCGCGCTTCGTCCCAGGGCTGCCAGACTTCCGGCTCCATGCCTTCGATCAGTTCTTCTTCCGGCTCATCGGAAGGCTCCGGCGGGGTCTGACGGGCTTTAATCTCCGCACCGGCATCTACCCGTGCCTGCTCAATGTCTTCGTCGCGCTGGTCTTCCAGCTCCTGAACGCGCTGCTCCAGCGCGATCTTGAAGGACTCCATCTCGTTGTTGATGCGGCCCCGGTCCACATACGTCACGATGTACGATGCGAAGTAAAGCACTTTTTCAAGAGGCCGAGGCGAAATGTCCAGCAGCAAAGACAGCGGCGAGGGAACGCCCTTAAGATACCAAATGTGGCATACGGGCGCGGCCAGCTCAATATGGCCCATGCGCTCGCGCCGGACTTTAGAGCGGGTCACTTCGACGCCGCAGCGGTCGCAGATAATGCCCTTAAACTTGACTTTCTTGTAGCGTCCGCAGTGGCATTCCCAGTCCTTGACCGGGCCGAAAATGCGCTCGCAGAACAGGCCATCCCGCTCCGGCTTGAATGTCCGGTAGTTGATGGTTTCCGGCTTCTTGACTTCGCCGTAGGACCAGTTGCGGACTTCGCCCGGCGAGGCGATCCCAATACGGATTTTATCGAATGCGCTTGCATCTGTCATATTAGTTGCTATGCTCCCTAAACACGGTCAGTGAACGCGGTCAGCAGGAAAACCCGGAATGGGCAGACCATTCCAGGAGGGCGAACACAAGGTTCGCCCCCACAGGGTAGGTCCGGCGGGTGTAGGGGTGAACCTTGTGTTCACCCTTCTTCCGGGCATTTACCCTTCCCACCATGTTTCGTTAATTGTGGTATTACACCCCGAACAAAGCCTCGGCTTCGGATTCAGCGCGGGGCAGGCGCGGACGCAAACCGCGTCCCCTGCCCTCGCTGTCGCCGTAGTCTTCTTCTTTGTCCTTCAGATCGATCTCTTTCTCGTCTTCGTCTTCCACTGCCACTTTCAGGCCCAGCGACTGAAGCTCATTGACCAGGATCTTGAACGACTCAGGAACGCCAGGCTCCAGCATCGCGTCACCCTTGACAATGGACTCGTAAGTCTTGACACGGCCCAGAACGTCATCCGACTTGATTGTCAGAATCTCCTGAAGCGTGTACGCCGCACCGTAGGCTTCCAATGCCCAGACTTCCATTTCGCCGAAGCGCTGGCCGCCGAACTGCGCTTTGCCGCCCAAAGGCTGCTGCGTCACCAGCGAGTACGGGCCGGTAGACCGGGCGTGAATCTTGTCGTCTACCAGGTGGGCCAGTTTCAGCATGTAGATCGTGCCGATGGTGACGGGCTGCGTGAACCAGTCGCCCGACAGGCCATCGCGAATCCAGGACTTGGCCGATTTCTCGTCAATGCCGCTGCGCCGCCAGACGCTTTGCTGGACCCGCTCGACAATCGCGTGAATATCGTAGCCGTCTACTGTTTTCAGGTCGGCGTCTTCGTCCATCGGTGCGCCGGCATAGTCTTCCGGCAGGTCAACCGCCGGCGGTGCGCCGACTGTCGCTGCGACTTGCTCCAAACGCGCTGGGGACAGTTCGCCGAGCTTGACTTCAAGCTTGGCAAGCAAGGCGTCAACGCCGTCCTTCTTGCCCGCTTCGAGGTCAATTTTCAGCTCTTTCTCAACATACGTTCGGAGCGCATCATAGCGCGTGAACTCGGCGAACTTGCCGATGTCGGTGAGTATCTCGGCCTCGGTCGCACCCTCAAAGATCGGGTTGACGAACGAGCAGCCGAGCGCTTTGCCGACATACGCCAGATGCGTCTCCAAAATCTGGCCGATGTTCATACGGCCCGGAACGCCCAGCGGGTTCAGAACAATGTCCACAGGCGTGCCGTCGGGCAGGAACGGCATATCTTCCTGGGGCAGAATGCGCGAAATGACACCCTTGTTGCCGTGGCGTCCCGCCATCTTGTCGCCTTCCATGACTTTACGCTTCTGGGCAATATAGACGCGCACCAGCATATTCACGCCCGCCGATAGCTCATCGCCCGGCAGCCTATCAAGCTCCCCTTCCCACTCATCAGAGAAGAGCGAGTCGGGCCGCTTCGAGAAGTCAAAGACGCGGCCCTTGACGCCGTCATGGTCCTTCTCTTTGTACTTGAACCGAGAGAAGACTTTGACGTCAACAATTTTGCCCTTTTCGCCATGCGGGACGCGCAAAGACACGTCACGGGTTTCTTCGGCTTTCTTGCCGAAGATGGCGATAATCAGGCGCTCTTCGGCGGTCAGCTCGCCCTGGCCCTTCGGTGCGACCCGGCCTACTAGAATGTCATCAGGCCGGACTTCCGCCCCAATGCGAATGATGCCTCGGTCGTCCAAATCTTTCAGCGCATCTTCGCCGACATTTGGGATGTCGCGCGTAATCTCTTCCGGCCCCAGCTTCGTGTCGCGGGCTTCGACTTCATACTTTTCAATATGGACCGACGTAAACACGTCGTCCCGGACTAGGCGCTGCGACAGCAGAATGGCGTCCTCGAAGTTGTAGCCGTTCCACGGCGTGAACGCGACCAGCACGTTCTGGCCCAACGCCAGCTCGCCGCCGTCGGTGCAGGGACCGTCCGCGAGAAGCTGATGCTCCCGGACGCGCTGCCCGTTGTTGACGACAGGCCGCTGCGTGACGCACGTTGCCTGGTTGGAGCGCAGCATGTTCAGCAAACGGTACGTATCTTCGCCGCCGTCTTCATCAGCGATTACGACAATCTCTTCCGCCGTAACTCGCTTAACCGTACCGGCCCGAAGCGCGATAATCACTGCGCCGGAGTCAATTGCCGCCCGCTTTTCCATGCCGGTCTTGCACAAAGGCGCATCCGGGCGCAGGGTCGGGACGGCCTGACGCTGCATGTTTGCGCCCATCAAAGCCCGGTTCGCGTCGTCGTTTTCCAGGAACGGGATCATGGCAGTCGCCACAGAAACGATCTGCTGCGGAGACACGTCCATGTACTCCACCTTGTCGGCGTTGATGACCGGGTACTGGTTGTTGTTGCGAACCTGTACCTGCCGGTCCACAAACGTATTGTCTTCTTTTAGCAGCGTGTTTGCCGGCGCGATATAGTAGTGATGCTCGCCGTCGGCGGGCAGCCAGTCCAAATCGGTCGTGACTTTGCCGCTGATGACGCGCCGGTACGGCGTCTCGATAAAGCCGAACTGATCCACACGGGCATGAACGGCCAGCGAGCCAATCAGGCCGATGTTCGGGCCTTCCGGCGTTTCAATCGGGCAGATGCGCCCGTAATGCGAGTGGTGAACGTCCCGCACTTCCAGCTTCGCCGACTGCCGGGACAAGCCGCCCGGTCCCAGCGCGGACAGACGCCGCTTGTGGGTCAGCTCGGCCAGCGGATTCGTCTGGTCCATGAACTGCGAGAGCTGCGACGAGCCAAAGAAGGATTTAATAGACGCCGAGATCGGCTTAACGCTCAAAATCACCTGCGGCAGAATGTTCTCAGTGTCCAAAGATGTCATGCGCTCTTTGGCGACTTTTTCCATTCGCAGGAAGCCGAGGCGAAGCTGCGAATAGAGAAGCTCGCCGACCGACCGGACACGCTTATTTTCCAAGTGGTCAATGTCGTCGACGCTGCCTGCGCCAGCAGCCAGCTTGACAACGTAGCGTGCAATCGCGATTACGTCTTCTTTGGTGATCGTGCGGTAGGACAGCGGCAGGGACAAACCCAGCTTCTTGTTCATTTTGTGACGCCCGACTTTCGCCAAGTCGTAGCGGCGGGTGTCAAAGAAGATCGAATTCAAGAGAGAACGCGCCGACTCCGGGGTCGCCGGGTCACCGGGCCGAATCTTGCGGTAGATGTCCAGCAGCGCTGTTTCTTTGTTGTAGACCGCGGACCCTTCCTGGTCCAGCGTTGCCACAATGTAATTGTTAAGATATATCACGTCCAGCGTGTCTAACGCCAGCGCTTCAATCTTGCGGGCGGTTTCCCGGTCGATTTTGTCATACGCCTTGACAATAATCTTGCCAGCGGCGTCTTTCATGTCGGCAGTCGCATAGGGGACGCGCTTGCGCGGGTTGGACTTGCGGTAGCCGCCTTCGGCATCCAGCGCGGGGGTACCGTCGTCGTTGAAGTCCAGCACTTCCACTTCCACACGGGTTGGATCAAACAGCGTAGCGCGGCTTGGAGACGCAATGGTTTCAGGCTCGGCAAACAATTGGATGATCTCTGATGTCGTGTTGCAGGGCGTCGACGGCAGCTCGACCTCAAACGTGTCGTTCTCCTGATCCACGCTTTTTTCGATGCGCCGAAGCTGAGTCGTGTCCATGACCGTGCCGGCTTCGGTCAGCACTTCGCCCGTGCTTTTGTCAACAACAGGCGCAGCCAGCAGCTTGCCGGCCAGCTCGCCCCAGGAAACCGACTGGACTCCGCTCGGGGAGGCGACCGGGAACAGGTTTAGCGCCCGCAGCAGGGTCGTGATCGGGAACTTGCGCGTCTGCCCGATGCGAACCGTGACGGCATCGGTGGCATCGGTTTCCACGTCCACCCAAGCACCTTCGCTGGGAATGATCGTGGCATAATAAAGCTGACGCCCGGAAAAGTCAAGCGTGTCTTTGAAGTAGACACCCGGAGAGCGGGCAAGCTGAGAGACAACAACGCGCTCCGCACCGTTGATAACAAACGTGCCTTTGTCTGTCATCAGCGGCAGGTCGCCAAGGTACACTTCGCTTTCAATGACTTCATTCGCGCCGGATTGCAGCCGCACTTTGGCCTTGATCGGCGACTCTAAAGTTACATCGCGGGCGCGGCACTCGTTGATGTCGTATTTCGGCTCGCCAAGCGTGAAGTCTACCAGCGAAATAGAATGATTGCCGGTAAAATCGGTAATGGGAGAAAAGCTGTCGAACAGTTCATTCAGGCCTTCCTGTAAGAACCAGCGGTAGGAATCCAGTTGGAGTTCGACGAGGTTGGGGACGTCTACCACATGCGCGGTCTGCTTTGCAGTATGCTGAATTTCTTTCAAATTTTAACCTCCGGGGGAAACACACGAACGCACAGTGTAACATACTTTGCTATGCATTGTCAAGGACTTTCTGCATCACACAGCAAAAGAAGCGTCTATTCCGTGGACCAGTCTCCGCAGGAATAAACGCTGTATGTCATTATAAACGCAGGATTTATATAAAGAGTTCCCAGAAAAGAACCCACCCCGGTTCGTTCCTCACCGACCCTCCCCAAAGGGGAAGGTAA
>CAXTER010000091.1:0-19371 GCA_964243345.1 uncultured Armatimonadales bacterium | reverse complement strand
TCGGCACACCTTATTTTAGACCATTTCACTGTCTAATTTCTTGGGTCCATTATAGAGTTCGGGTTGATACACAGTTCAGCAAACACAAGAACATTGGCATTATTGGCAGAGCTTACTTTTTCGGGCTTGAACAATTTTTTTAGTAAATCAAGCACAGTTTGTGACTACACCTTTTGCAGTATGAAGAACTCAACAATAATTGATGGCTTCGCCCTACATCAGCCAGAACATCGATACACATTATTTTGCCTGGGACAAGCAAAGAACGCAATGACGACTGCCGATTTATTATAACCGCATTCACTACCGAAAAGCAAAAAAGCCCCGACCATTCCTGGCTAGGGCTTTGCTTGATTTGGTTGCTGACTTTGGTTACGACTTGAACTGGGCCTTGAAGGCGGCGATGGCGCTTTTCAGAGCATCTACTGTCGTTTCGGAGAGCGTCTTGTCGCGGGCGATGGTTTCGGGGACTTCCGGGTACTTGTCAGCCAAAAAGGTCTGGAACTCGGACTCGAAGCGGCGGACGGACTCGACGGGAATGTCGTCCAACGCGCCGGTGTTGGCGGCGTAAATAATCGGGACTTCCTGCTCTAGCGGCAGCGGCTTGTACTGGGGCTGCTTTAGGATTTCCACTAAACGCAGGCCGCGGGCAAGCTGGGCCTGGGTGCTTTTATCGAGATCGGAGGCGAACTGGCTGAACGCCTGGACTTCGCGGAACTGGGCCAATTGCAGCTTGAGCTGGCCGCCGACGTTTTTGTCCTTCATGGCTTTGGTCTGGGCGCTGCCGCCGACGCGGGACACCGAGTTGCCGACGTTGATGGCCGGGCGGACACCGGAGTTGAACAGGTCGGTCTCTAAAAATATCTGGCCGTCGGTGATGGAAATGACATTGGTCGGGATGTACGCTGAGATGTCGCCGGCCTGGGTCTCAATAATCGGAAGAGCGGTCAATGAGCCGCCGCCGAGTTCTTTGGACAGCTTGGCAGATCGTTCCAGCAAACGAGAGTGCAGATAGAAAACGTCGCCGGGGTAGGCTTCGCGGCCCGGCGGGCGGCGCAGCAGCAGAGAAACCTGACGGTAAGCGACGGCCTGCTTAGACAGGTCATCGTAGACAATCAAAGCGTGCTTGCCGTTGTCCCGGAACCACTCGCCGATACACGCACCGGCATAGGGCGAGATGTACTGCTGGGACGCGGGATCGTCGGCGGTTGCGGCGACGACGCAGGTGTATTCCATTGCGCCATTGAGTTCTAAAGCACGAATGATGTTAGCGACGGTGCTGGACTTCTGGCCGATGGCAACATAGATGCAGAAGACATCGGTGTTCTTCTGGTTAATGATCGTGTCCAAAGCGACGGCAGTTTTGCCGGTGCCACGGTCGCCGATAATCAGCTCACGCTGGCCGCGTCCAATGGGGATCATCGAATCAACCGCTTTGATGCCGGTTTGCAGCGGCTCTTTGACCGGCTGGCGCTCGACCACGCCGGGAGCGCGGGTTTCCAGCAAACGGAACTCAGTGGCCGCAATCGGCCCTTTGTCGTCAATCGGCTGACCCAGGGCGTTCACAACCCGGCCCACCAGCGCTTCGCCGACGGGGATTTGGATGATCTTGCCGGTGCGCTTGACCGTATCGCCTTCGCGGATGCCGGTTTCAGAGCCGAGCAGCACCGCACCGACGTTATCTTCTTCTAAGTTGAGCGCCATGCCCTGGATGCCGCCGGGGAACTCTAAAAGCTCGCCGACCATGCACTCCTTCAGGCCGTAAATGCGGGCGATGCCGTCGCCGACCTGCAAAATTGTTCCAACGCCGACTTCCTCGGCATCGGTCTTGTACGACTCCAGCTCGCGTTCGAGAATGGAGGTGATTTCTTCCGGCTTAATTGCCACTTGTATTGTCTCCTAGTAGTTGCCGCTCCAGACGCGCCAGCCGTCCACGCACGCTGCCGTCGATGATGGTATCGCCCATGCGGACGGTGACGCCGCCGACAAGCGCCGGGTCCACTTCCGGGAGCAGCCGGATGGTCTTGCCGGTCATCGCTTGCAGGCTTTTAATAAGCTGCGCCGCCTGCGCGGAGGAAAGCGGAACCGCCGTGGTCACTTCTGCGTCCGCCGTGTTGTTGCGTTCCGCGAGCAAAGCATAGAACTCGCGGGCGCATTCTTCCAGCAGGTCTTCGCGGTGCTTGCGAATGAGCAGCTTCAGAAAGTTCAGGGACGCCGCCGTAACCCGGTCGCCGAAGGCTTCGTCGGCGACCGCGAACTTGCGCGAGTCCGAAACCAAAGGCTCCATGACAACAGCCCGCAGGCGCGGCACTTCGCTGAGGAACCGGTGCATCAGCACCAAATCTTTGGCAACGGCATCCAAGATGTCATTGCGGTCGGCAACCGCAAACAGCGCCCCGGCATACCGGCTTGCAACCCGAATGTCTTTCATGCCGCTCCCTGCCCATTGCTTGCAGAGTACGCCGCCACGCCGGGCCGCGTAGACGCCACGGGGCTTGTGCCGAGGCTGCCGATGAAGTCGTCTACCAGTTTTGTTTGCCGGGCATCGGTCAAGTTTTCGTCAATGACCTTGCCCGCCGCCGCCACTGCCAGCGTCACAATCTGCGTCCGCATCTCTAAAAATGCCTTTTGCCGATCCCGCTCGCTTTCGTTGCGCCCCTGCTCGATAATTGTCGCCGCCTGGAGCTGGGCATCGGCAACAAGGCTGTCCCGCAGAGCTTGGCCGTCTTTGACAGCCGCCTGAATCTTTTCGCGGGCTTCTTCTTCAATGCCTTGCAGCCGCAGCTCATAGTCGCGCCGCGTCTGCTCCATGCGTCGCCGGTCATCATCGAGCTGATCGTAGGTCGCCTTGATGTCGGCCTGGCGCTGGTCCAAAATCCCGAAAAGCGGCTTGAACGCAAAGCGGTTCAGGAGAAGCATCAGGATGATGAACCCAACAATTTGTGTCAGCAGCAGGGCCGGTGTCACGCCGAGCTGGTCTAAAAAACTCATGGGTGAGTTATTCCTCGGTCTTTCCTAAGTTTGGGTCAATGAGCGCCAAGCATCGCTGTAATTTGATCTGCCGACGGCAGCAGGGCTTTGAGGCCGAAGAAGAAAACCAAAGTAAAAATAAACAGCGTCTCGACAAGAGCAAACGTCACAAACATCAGGTTCCGAATGCGGCTTTCCGCTTCGGGCTGACGTGCGACGCCTTGAATCGCGGCGGCAAAGACCATGCCCTCACCGATGCCAACGCCCACCGCCGCCAGCGGCAGCATCAAAGCAACGCCCAGTGCAAGTAAACCAAAATACGTTCCAGCCATTTTTCTCTCCTTAGTGCGCCACGCGGGCGCGAGTGTTTTCTGTTATCGTGTCTCTGACAGTGTGATCCGAGCCATCCGGCACATCGAAATCGCCATCTTCATTGTGATGGGTTTCCGACATGATGCCGATGTAAGCACAGGTGAGCATCGCAAAAATGAACGCCTGAATGACGCCGGTAAAGATTTGCAGCGGGTAAACCAAAAGCTGCAAGGGAAAGTAAATCGGTCCTAAATGAATTGCCTTCGCCGCGAGGTCGTTCATAATGTCCTCGGCGTAAATGTTGCCGAACAGACGCATCCCCAACGAGAACGGCTTGATGAACTCGCCGAGAATCTCAATTACAATAAACAGCGGTGCAAGAACTAGCAGCGGCCCGACAAAGTGCTTCAAGTATTCTTTCAAGCCTTTGGACTTGATGCCGACATACTGCGTGTAGAAAAAGACAATAATCCCCAGGCCGATGGTGGTGCTTGGGTTAGCGGTCGCCGCCCGAAAAAACGGAACCAGCTCAATCATGTCGCAGAACAAGATATACCAGAACAGGGCAAACACCAGAGGCAAATGGCGCTCGCCGTTTGGCCCCAGTGCGCTGAGGAACGTATCCCGCAGGAATTCCATGACTATTTCTACGGCTCCCTGAGTTCTGCCAGGGATGGAAGCACGTTTTGAAACAGCGAACGCGCCGAACGCCAGAAGCAGCACGGAAGTCAGGACAACATAAAACGCATAGACAGGCCAGGGTAAAAGTTCCATAATGAGTTGATTGAAGAGTTATTTCCGAAAACGTATTGCAGAGACGACAATTGCTCCCTGCCCCAGCACGAAGCCGGCAATGACCCCAATCGGATTAATGGAGTGCAGGGTCAAAAAGGCCGCACCGACGAGAGCGATAAAAACAAGCTTTGCGCCCAGCAAAAGCAAAAACTGAAGCTGTGATCCTGCCGCCCCCACGCCGCCCCGCGCGGATCCAAACACGGCCGGCATGATGCGCTCGACAAACAAAAACAGCAGCCCGCAGACGCCGAGGCTCATCCCAACGCCCAGCGCAACGCTGAACGCGGGCCAAGCCCGCCCCAGAAGAAGCAGCACAGCAATCGGCACAGCGCCTACGGTGCAAGCGGACGCCGTCAATATGCGGAAGCTCGGCAGCGCCGCCGCCGGCCTGCCGGATGGCTGCGTCTGAGGCTTCTGCATATCAGCTTGCGCGGAAACAGATTTCGATGAAAAAGTGGTAGGCATGAAACTGATTTTGCGCGAAAATATCTCGCGGAGAACACTCGCCGTTACGGCTTGCGCCGCTTGCCGCGAGACAAAAGCGTGAACAGATTAGTGAAACCGACTCCCAATCCGGCAAGCGTCATTACAATTGTTCCCCAGGGTGTGCTGCTGTGATTGTAATGGGCATCAATCCAGGAACCGGCAATTACCCCTGCCAGAACACTCGCCACAAACGTGAACCCTGCCGCCAGACCTGCGCCGTGGCCGGACGATGCTTCGCCGCCGGCATCGGCTGGCCTGTGAGACACAGTTCCCTGCGAGCGAGAAGCGCGGCGATCAAGTGAGGGGCGTGTGAATTCAATTTCGGGCGGCGGGGGGAGCGGGTCACGCGAAGGGATCACCAGTGGGACTTCGTTCTCGTTTGCCCGGTTCGGCGTATCGTCCTCAGCCATTACAACCCCCTTCACTGCGGGCGTCCTGTTCTTTTAAGTTACCTAACAAAGTATTCTAGCACTGAGTATAACATAAAGCGTTTCATCAAGTCAACCGGGAACTTATGCGGCTTGCACTCTTTTTCACAAATAGAAATTTAAAGTGGAGAGGCCCGTGGAACTTTTTCGCGGCTTCTGCGCTCTTATCTGTAGTTGATGGTTTGATGGAGCATTTCAAGTGAACGATCCCGGACAAAGACCGATCTTTTTTGACGAATCGCGGCGGCGCTGGAACTTCGTCTCGTACTTTTTTATTTTCGGCGGCCTTCTGGCCGTCATCGCAAGCCTTGCATTTGCCGTGCAGATTGTATTTAGCCCACAGCTTCCCGCAATTTCGCTGGCGGCGTCGCGGCTTGGGCTGGCCCCGTCGCTGCTTGCTGAAAAGGCCCGTCCACTTGGCCCGACTGTCAGCCCGCGCCTGAAGGCCGCGCTGGGGCCGCATACCCACGCCCGCCTGCGCTATGTCCTGAGCCGCAACCGTCCGGTGCAGGAGGCCAAGCGCAGACTGTCCGAGACAATCCAAAACGAAACCCGCCCGCAGATCATCCCGGCGGAGGCAATTGCGCCGGGCCATGTGACAGCGACGGTGCGGGCCGCGTTCTTTGAGAACAACGACATTGCCGCCGTGGACTCGCTGACGGCGCATATCGGGCAGACAACCCACTTGTTTCCAGTGTGGCTTTTGCTGACGCCCGGCGGCGCAGGAATTCAAAGTGTTGCCCAGTTTTCCGACAAATCGGCGGCATCCGCCGAAACACGTGCCGACACGAACGACGACATTGCCGTGACGCAGGCCCGCGCCCACGGCGTCGCCATCCTGCCGCTGATCCAGAACTATGACTCAGACTCCAGCAAGTTCCGCAGCGACTGGCTGCACTCGCTCTTGTCCAGCCCTATCAAGCGCACGGCAGTTATCAACCAGCTTGAAGAGTACGTGACTCAAGGCCGTTATCAAGGCGTCAACATTGACTTTGAGACCGATCAGGACGCCGACCGGGCCGGGCTGACGGCGTTTATGACCCAGCTTGCGGCGGCATTCCATCAAAACAATTTGCTGGTGACGCAGGACATTCAGACCGACAGCGGGGCGTACAACCTGCCGGCGCTGGCGAAGCTGAACGACTTTGTGATCCCGATGCTCTACGACCAGAACTCCGACGGCAACCCCGCCGGGCCGATTTCCGGGCAGTCGTGGTTCCAAAGCCAGTTGATGTCAGTGCTGGCGCAGGTTCCCGCCAATAAAGTTGTCCTCGGCCTCGGCGCTTACGGCTATGACTGGAAGGACGGCACTACCCACGCAAGCGATGTGTCGTTTGAGGAGGCCGCCCAGCTTGCCCAGGAAAACCGCTTCGGCGAGGACGGCATTATCAGGACCGATCCGCAAAGCCTCAGCCCTTACTTCACGTACAGCGACGAGTCGGCAGGTACGGGCAGCAAAGAAGTCTCGCACACGATCTGGCTTCAGGACGCTGCCACAGCGTACAACCAGATGCTGGCGGCGCAGCCGTATCACACGCTTGGTGCAGCAATCTGGGAGCTGGGCAAAGAAGACCCCAGCTTATGGAGCTTCTTCGGCAAGCAGCAGTTACTGGCCCAGTTTGACCCGCAGCGGCTGACAACGCTGACTTACGGCAAAGAGTTCGGCACGACGTTTCTTGGACAAGGCGATGTTCTGGACGTGGTCCAGGCACCGACGGACGGCTCACGGACCATTACAGTCAGTTCCAGGACGCACCAGATTGTTGGAGAGCGGTTCGAGACCTACCCTTCCCAGTGGGTCATCCGCAGAACGGGCCTGGTAGACCAAACCAACGGCTCGAACGCCGGCGCTGCTTTCAAGAAGATCGCGCTGACATTTGACGACGGCCCGGACCCGCGCTGGACGCCGCAGATTTTAGACATTCTGCACCGCGAACATGTCCCGGCGACGTTCTTTGTGGTCGGCCAGAATGCCGAGGCCCATCCCGGCCTGCTGTCCCGCGAGTGGAACGACGGCATGGAGATCGGCAATCACTCGTTCACCCACCCGGAAGTGGATCAGATTTCGCCGCTCCGTACTAAGCTTGAGCTGGATGCGACCCAGCGGGTCATTGAGGCCATGACCGGCCACATGACCACACTCTGGCGTGCGCCCAACCGCGCCGACTCGGAGCCGTCCACGCCCGCGGACTTTGACCCGGTCCTGCAAGGCCAGAAGCTTGGCTACTTGTTTATCGGCGAGCAGAACGATCCGACCGACTGGAAACCGGGCATCAAAGCCAGCCAGATTGTCGCGCATGTTCTGGCGAACGCCGGCACCGGCAACGCGGTTCTGCTGCACGATGCCGGCGGCGACACGCGGGCGGAAACCGTTAAAGCCCTGCCGCTCATTATTGAGGGCCTCAAAGCACGCGGCTACACATTTGTGCCGGTATCCGCGCTTGTCGGCAAGCCCAAATCCGTCCTGTTCCCTGCCGTGACCGGACGCGCCGCGTGGGGCGTAGATTTAGACCGCGCTATGTTTGACCTCAGCTACTGGATCGGCATTGTGTTCACGCTGCTGTTTCTGCTGGCAATCGGCCTCGGCATTTTCCGCATGATTTTTATGGGGACGCTGGCGACGATTCAAGCGAAACAAGAACGCGCCCGCGTTTTTGACTCTGCCTATGCGCCGCCGGTCAGCGTTATTATCGCCGCCTACAACGAAGCGAAAGTCGTCAACAAGACCATCGCCACGCTGCTTGACTCGGACTACCCGAACTTGGATATTTTAGTGGTAGACGACGGCTCCAAAGACGGCACGGCAGGCGTTGTCTCGGCGGCCTACGGCAATGACCCGCGTGTGACTGTCATTGAAAAGCCCAACGGCGGCAAAGCATCCGCACTCAATTTGGGCATCAAGCAGTGCCGGGGCGAGATTATTGTGGCACTCGACGCCGACACGGTCTTCGCCAGAGATACTATCAACAAGCTGGTTCGCCACTTCGTCGACCCAGCCATCGGCGCGGTTTCCGGCAACGTCAAAGTCGGCAACCGCAACAACCCACTGACCATCTGGCAGGCCGTCGAGTATATCACGAGCCAGAACTTTGACCGCCGGGCGTTTGACCTCTTGAACTGCATCACAGTCGTTCCGGGAGCCGTCGGCGCGTGGCGTAAGGACGCTGTCATTCTGGCCGGCTTGTATTCATCGCAAACGCTGGCCGAAGACACCGACCTGACGTTTAAAATCCGCAAGCTGGGCTATCGCATCTCCACCGACAACACTGCCCTCGCATACACCGAAGCCCCGGATACTCTGCGTGACCTTGCCAAGCAGCGCTTCCGCTGGGCCTTCGGCACGTTGCAATGCCTGTGGAAGCACCGCGCCGCCCTGCTGAACCCGCGCTACGGCACATTCGGCACCGTCGCTATGCCGTCGCTCTGGATTTACCAGATCGGCTTCCAGGCCATCGCCCCAGTAGTTGACCTGACCATCATCTGGTCGCTGATTTACAGCCACTTCATCGCGCCGAACACCAGCCACCAGAACGCCTCCATGCTGATTGGCTACTGGGCCTTGTTCTCCGCTGTCGAAGTGCTGGGCGCTTACGTCGCATTCCGCCTTGATAAAGAAGACAAGAAGCTGTTAGTCTGGCTTCTCTTGCAGCGCTTCGTGTACCGCCAATTGATGTACTACGTCATCGTCAAATCGCTTGTCTTCGCCGTGCGCGGCTCGGTGGTTGGCTGGGGCAAGCTGGAGCGCAAAGGCACCGTCCAGCAGCCGGCCGAAGCTCCCCGCCCCACGCCATTGGCAAGCGAGACTGAAGACCAGATGGCCCCCGACTAACCCGCGTAGGGGCAGGACTTGCCCCTGCCCTCCTTGCCGACCCTGTCATCAGAGGTGTTGAATAAGTGGTGATGAACAAGAGGTTTCTCTTTTGGAGAATCGTCGTCCGGAGCCTGCTGCTGGGACTTCAGATTGGAGCGGTGCTGGGCTTTGTGGCGAGCTTCTACTTTATGCTTTCCATCGGGTTCTGGGCTGTCTTGTTTGGCTTGATGTACGGGTGTGCGTTGGGTTCAGCGATGGGATTGGTGAACGGCTTGCTGCTGGCCTGCCTCATCTGCCGATTCTTTTTCCCCTATACTGCAAGCGGCGCATTGCGGCGAGTGACTCAGACAGGAAGCGTAGCCGTATCACTGCTTATGACGGCGCTGATCGCGGCCTTGATTTCCGGCGGAAGCCTACCTTCTTTAAGAGTGTTCTCAGCAATCGCGCTTCCCCTTGCAGGAGCAGCAGCCTGGTGGGCAAGCTGGCGCGTGGACATTTGGTACGAGACTCTTAGTAAATCAGACGCCGCAGCGGCAGCCCAACACTAAATTAATTCTGCGTCCGGCTTCTGCTGTTGTCCGGGGCGAAAGCAGGCACGAAAGACAAAAACGGCTGGTCGGCATTGCATTATGCACAGATGGTGGCAGCCGGCGACAACTCGGAAGTCATTGCCTTACTCAAAGGCACACGGGGAACAAGAGGCAGAAAAAGTAGGGAATTTATGCGTGAGGCAAAAACACTGACAGGGCTTTCAGGTTGGGACATTGTCGCGGGCTGGTTCAGCGGCGGACCGGTGTTTATCCTGCTATGGACAGTCAGTGCTCTGGTACTCAGTCGGCTGAAGCCCGCGCTGGACGCAGCCGGTGCCAGGCAAGGCATCTTGGCCCCGCTGCGCTTCGATTTGGGCATTTTCTTGTTGGACATGACCGCACTGCTGGCGGCCTGCACGCTGGTCACGGTGGTGCGCCGAAAATACCCGTATCTCGCCTATAGCTTCGGGGCGGGAGTGCTGCCGGCCTGTGTTTACCTAAGCCTGCTGGCAGACCGCTCGCAATACTGGCGTGGCTAGGAACCTCAGAAAGAGCCGAGAAGCGCAGGGCCATCGGTTATCTCCATGCAATTCCCAGCCGGTCCATTGCCAGCGCCGAGACATCAGCGAACGTGGGTCGCGTTCCCAAATCGCCGTAAATGCCGCCGCCGTAGACGAGAAGCGGGACGTATTCGCGGGAATGGTCGGTGGACGGCGTGGTGGGGTCGTTGCCGTGGTCGGCGGTGAGGAGGAGCAGGTCGTCGGGGCGCAGGGCGTCTATGATGCCGGACAGGGCAGCGTCGAAGGCTTCTAAGGCGCGGGCGAAGCCGGCGGAGTCGTTGCGGTGGCCGTAGAGCATGTCGAAGTCTTCGCAGTTGGCGAACACGAAGTCTTCGGAGCCGTTTTGGACGGCGTCTAAAATGGCGGCAAGGCTGGCGGCGTTGCTTTGGGTGCGCTCGGTGCGGGCGAAATAGGCGCGGGGAAAGAGGTCGGCGACGACGCCGATGGCGTGGGCGGTTTTGCCGGCGTCTTTGAAGCGGGTCAGAAAGTTCGGCTCCGGCGGCGGCAGCGGGTAGTCGCGGCGGTTTTCAGTGCGGCGGAAGTCTGGCGCAGTGCCGACAAAAGGCCGGGCGATGACACGCTGAACATTGTTTGGCGCGGTCAGCATCGTCCGGGCGGTTTCGCAGATCGTGTAGAGTTCAGTAAGCGGCACAATGCCTTCGTGGGCGGCGATTTGGAACACGCTGTCCGCCGACGTGTAGACAATCGGCTTTCCCGTCGCTATGTGTTCTGCACCAAGCTGTGTCAAGATTGCAGTTCCCGATGCTGCGATGTTGCCGAGCGTGCCGCGTCCGATTTTTGCTTCAAACTCGGCGATGAGTTCAGATGGAAAGCCCTCTGGGTAGGTCGGGAACGGCGTTTGCGTTACAATCCCTATCATCTCCCAATGGCCGGTGACGCTGTCCTTACCTGCGGACGATTCCGCCAAGCGTCCCCAGCCGCCAGCGGCGTTTGTGTTAGGCGCGACACCAAGTATCGGGGCGATGCTGCCGAGGCCAAGACGTTCCAATGTCGGCAGATGCAGGCCGCCGGCGGATGCCGCCACATGCGGCAGGGTCGCGCTTGATGGGTCCGTCGCCCCGTAATCCGCCGCGTCCGGCAGCGCCCCCACCCCGCAGCCGTCCAGCACAATGACAATCACACGCCTCATTGCTGTTCCTTTTTCCTAGAGTTTCTCAGTATAGCCGGAAACAGGAAGGAATTTCATTCGGCGATGTTTAACAAAAGTTTCATTAGCACTTTTAGTGGGCTTTCTTTGCAAGACACCGATGCGCTTTCCCCAAATCAAAATCTGTGTATTGGTCCTTTTCTTGCTGATGCTGGCCGGCGGCTGTGGTCCGTCGCACCCGCAGGCCGGGCCGGGCCGCATTGTCGTCAACTACTGGAACGGCTTTAGCGGCCCGGACGGGCAGACCATGACGGGGATGATTAAGCAGTTTGAGCAGGAAAACCCGGATATTGACGTGCGAATGCAGATCATCCCCTGGGGCACCTACTACGACAAGCTGACGCTGGCGCTGGCCTACGGCGGAGCGCCGGACGTGTTCATTATGCAGGCGGCTCGGTTTCCGGAGTTTGCATCGTTCCACACGCTTCACCCTGTCGCCGACGTGCTTGCCGATGCACAGCCGCCCCTCACCGAGAAGGACTTCGCGGCGGTTCCCTGGCATGAAAGCTTTTATCAGGGGACGCAGTACGCTCTGCCGCTCGACACGCATCCGATGGGCCTCTACTACAACACCAAGCTTTTTCAAGATGCGGGCATCGTGGACACGCACGGCCGGGCCAAGCCGCCGGCGACTCTGCCGGAGTTTCTGGCCGATGCCAAAAAGCTGACCCGCGATACCGACGGCAGCGGACGCCCGACCCAGTGGGGCTTTGCGTTCACGTTTGAGCATACCAATTGGCTGACGTTCGCCGATCAATTTGGCGGCGGTATTGTGACGCCCGACGGCAGGCACGGCGCGATGGCGTCGCCAGGCTCTTTGCAGGCAACGCACCTAATGTGTGATTTGATTTACAAGTACAAAGTCGCGCCGAAGCCTGAAGGCATTGACTCCTGGCTCGCGCTCCGCCAGGGCAAAGTTGCGATGGCAATGGAAGGTATTTACCAGCTGTCTTCCTTGAAGGAAACGACAGGGCTTCAGTTCGCCGGAGCACCGGTGCCGCAGTTCGGCCCGGACAAAGGCGTTTGGGGCGGCTCGCATCTGCTGTGCCAGCCGGCGGGGATTGATCCGGCCCATGCGCGGGCTGCGGGACGCCTGATGCGCTTTCTTTCTAATCACAGCCTCACCTGGGGGCTTGGCGGGCAAATCCCGGCGCGGGTGGCCATTGCCCGCTTGCCGCAGTTCCAGGACCAGCCGGTGCAGGCGCAGTTTGACCGGGAAATTGGCTACGTTGACTATGACCCGCAGGTTCCGAAAGCAAACGCGCTGAATCAGTTTGCAGACCCGGCGATTGACGCGGCGCTGTCTCAGATGCAGACGCCGGAAGACGCAATGCGCGATGCTGACCGGCGCATCAATCAAGTGCTGGCGAGGCCCTAATCTTAAACTCTTTCAGTTAGAAACGCTATGGCTGTTTATCATAAATCTTTGCCTGCCACGGCAGCGCCGGCGGTCGTGAAAACTCGTGCGGTCAAGCCAGGGGATGACGGCTGGTACGGCTGGCTGTTCGCCCTGCCGCACCTGCTGCTATTTTTGGTGTTCCTTTTTGTCCCGACCCTGCTGGGCTTCTGGATTTCAATGCACGACTGGCATGTGCTGGCAAAGACGCACCCATTTATCGGCATGGCGAACTACAAAGCCGCGCTGGCAGACGATATTTTTTGGCTGGCGCTGCGGAACACAGCGTACTTTGCACTTTTAGCCGTGCCGCTCGGCAACCTGGTTTCTCTGTTGCTGGCGCTGGGGCTGTCTCAGGTCAAGAAGTTTGCCGTCGTCTACAAAGTGGCCTTCTACCTGCCGGTGATTGTCTCCATCACGGTGGTAGCCGTGCTTTGGCAGTGGCTTTACAACACGGAAGTCGGCCTGCTGAACCTGTACTTGAAGTCAGCCGTAAATGGTTTGCGGCATCTCGGCCTGCCGCTGGCACCGTTCCAGCCGCTGCCGTGGCTGTCCGACCCCAAGTGGGTGATGCCCTCCATTGCAGTCATGTCGATCTGGTGGGGCGCGGGCGGCAACATGATTTTGTATCTCGCGGGCATCAACAACATTCCGCCGGACTACTATGAAGCGGCGACGCTTGACGGTGCAACCGGCTGGCGGCAGTTTTGGGCGATTACCTGGCCGCTGCTGCGTCCGACCCGCCTGTTCTGCCTGGTCTTCTCCATCCTTGCCGCATTTCAGGTGTTCGGGCAGTCGTATGTGCTGTTCAGCGGCGGGATGGGGCCGGGCCGAGCGGGTTTGACTCTGGTGCTGTATATGTACGAGCAGGGCTTCAGCCAGTACGAGATCGGCTACGGAGCTGCTGTTGCGTACCTGCTGTTCGCGATCGTGTTGATTTTCACGGGCCTTCAGTTCGGCCTATTTGCAGACAAAGAGGACCGGCAAAGCTGGCTTCTGCGCCTGCGGGCTTTGTTCCACAAACAGAAAACCTCACCATGAAGCTCCTAAGCCGCAGCCAATTTACGCTGCATCTGGCACTGCTTGTCGCCGCCGCGCTGTTCCTTGCGCCTCTCGTTTGGATGCTGTCGACGTCCCTGAAGTCGCCCGGCGAGATTATCAGCGGCCTGGGGGCGCTGCGCTGGTGGCCGCACCCGGCGACGCTGACAAACTTCCGCCAGGTTCTGGCGAACGTGGAAGAGTTCCCTGTGTGGCGCTGGACCGGCAACAGCCTCTTGATTGCGCTGGCTGCAACCACGCTGGTCGTGACTGTCGATGCCCTGGCCGCTTATGCCTACTCACGGCTGCGCTGGAAGGGCCGGGACACGATGTTTGGGGTGCTGATTGCGACCATGCTCGTGCCGGGCCAGGTGCTTCTAATTCCTTCCTACCTGCTCATCCGAGAACTGCACTGGTTTGATACCTACTGGGCGCTGATCGTGCCGGCGGGCGCGAATGCGTTTGGGGTGTTCCTGCTGCGCCAGTTCTTCCAGACAATCCCCAACGAGCTGGAAGAAGCCGCGGGTCTCGATGGCTGCGGGCCGCTTGGCGTCTTTTGGAACGTCATTCTGCCGCTGTCGCGCCCGGCATTGGCGACGCTTGGCATCTTCACGTTCATGGGCGTCTGGAATGCGTTTGAAGGCCCGCTGATTTATACGGGCAGCCAGGAAATGCGGACCCTGCCCATCGGCCTGATGATCTTCCAGGGCCATTACAGCACCGAGTACGGCCCGCTGATGGCGGCGGCGGCGCTTGCGGCCATTCCAGTTTTGATCGCGTTCCTGCTGTTCCAAAAGCACCTGATCAAAGGCATCTCGCTCACCGGCCTCGCCGGCCGCTGAAGGCGCACCCTCAGCGCACGATGACAGACGCAAAAAAACGCTCCTGAAACTCCGTCAGCGCCCAGATTTGATCATGGCTGTAGGTCTTGCCTATAGGCGCGACGACGAGTTTATCGTCCTCATCATTTGTTCGGTGAATGACCGCGATGCACTTTCCCGCGAAATCGGTCAGCGGCTCAAAGACGCCCAGAATATAGGCATCCAGTTCTGCGCCGTCCGGCGAGAGCGTCCCTGGGACAAAACCATGATTGAGTAAATAGATAAACCCATGCCGAGGGTGGTATGAGCCGAGAGGCCGGTCAATCCGCACGGTCACTGCCCGTTGAAGGTAGTCAAGCGCATTCGTCATGTGCTTATGCTCTTGGATGGGTTTTGTCGTAGACTTCGCGGAGGCGGGCGACATCAACGCGGGTGTATCTTTGGGTGGTCTGGACGCTGACATGGCCGAGCATCTCTTGGATGGCCCGCAAATCGGCTCCTCCTGACAACAGGTGCGTGGCAAATGAGTGGCGCAGGGCGTGGGGCGAAATCGTCCGGGCGATGCCGGCTTGCTGAGCGTACTGCTTGACCAGCATCAGGAAGTGATGCCGGGTCATCGGGCCACCGCGCTTCGTGACAAACAGAAATGGGGTCGGCGGCTTTTTTGCGAGCAACGCAGGCCGGGCCGACTTCAAATAAGTCGACAAAGTCTCGAAGACGCCGTCGCCGAGCGGAACGAGGCGCTCTTTCTTGCCTTTGCCGAAGGGGCGCACCAGCCTAGCCCGCAGGTCAACGCTGGTAGATTGGAGCGAAACCAGCTCCGAGACGCGCAGGCCGCAGCCGTACATGGTTTCCAGCATGGCCCGGTCACGCAGCCCTTCTGGCGTATGAGTGGGTGGGGCAGTCAGCAGCCGCTCGATTTCCGGCAGGGACAGGGTGATCGGCAGGCGTACCACGGTCTTGGGCGGGTCTACGGCAAGCGACGGGTCGGTGTCAATGACTTCCTCACGGCACAGGTACTGCATCCACAGCTTCAGCGAGATCGTCTTGCGCGTCAGGCTGGCAGGGGCCAGCCCACTGCGGCGCAGACCAGCCAAGAAGCCGTACACATGGCCCGGCTGAATATCCTCTCCCTGCGTGACGTTTTCGCGGCGCAGATAGGCCAAAAACGGCGTCAGGTCGTACCGATATGCCGTCAGCGTATTGTCCGAGACGCCGCGCTCGGCGGACAGGCTGGCGAGATAGGCTTCTAAGTGATGCGTCATGGTGTTTTGCCGGGGAACAGGAGGCCGAAAAGCAAAGAAGGCCGAAAAGTAAAGAAGGCGAACACAAGGTTCGCCCCTACGGGGCCACGCTCGGCAATCAAGACGGGATGTAGGGCGCGAACCTTGTGTTCGCCCGTCCAAACAACGCCGGTCCGATTTGGCTACGCCGCTTCCGTCAAGTCTTTCTGCGTGAACTCGCGCGGCTCCGCGCCTTCCTGCGTTAAATCCTCCACATACTCGGTTTCGTCCTCCTGCCAGCCTTCCTCGCCCGTCTCCGGCGGTGTGGCGGACGAAGCAGGGCGGGCGCGGGTTCCGGCCCAGTAGCGCAGCATGTCAATCTTCTCTTTCATGGTCATGGACAGCGGGATGGACTGCTTGGCGACTTTCAGAATATCGTCGGTTGTGATGTCCCGGTCCAAGTTGAACGCATCGTACATGGCCGAAATGACCGCCTGCTCGATTTCCGCGCCAGAGTGGCCTTCAGTCGCCTCAGCCAGTGCGTTTAAGTCGAACTGCGCCGGGTCACGCTTGCGTTTCTTGAGATGAATAGTGAAAATCTCGGCACGCTCCGGTTCGCCGGGCAGGTCTACAAAGAAGATTTCGTCAAAGCGGCCTTTCCGCAGCAGCTCCGGCGGCAGGGCGGACACGTCATTTGCCGTTGCCACCACAAAACAGGGCGCGGTCTTGTCCTGAAGCCAGGCCAGAAACGTCCCAAAGACGCGGGCCGTCGTGCCGCCGTCGCTGATGCCCGACGACTGCGTTCCCGAAAAGCCTTTTTCCAGCTCGTCAATCCAGACAATGTTCGGCGCGGTGCTTTCGGCCACCCGGATAGCTTTGCGAATGTTTTCTTCACTTTGCCCAACAATGCCGCCGAAAATCTTCCCGACATCCATCCGCAGCAGCGGCAAGTTCCAAAGCGATGCAATGGATTTACTCGCCAGACTTTTTCCGCACCCTTGTACACCTAAAATGAGGATGCCTTTGGGGGCAGGCAGGCCGTAATCGCGAGCTTTTTCGGTGAACGCGACGGTGCGCTTGTCCATCCAGTCTTTGAGTAAATCCAGGCCGCCGACATCCGCGAAGGCTTCGGATGCCCGGTAATACTCTAAAATCGCCGACTTGCGGATAATCTGCTCTTTCTCAGACAGCACTACGTCTACGTCAAACTTGCGCCGCTCAACAAGCGATTTGGCAAAGACATTCTCCGCTTCCATCGCGGTCAGCCCCTGCGCCGCGCTTAACACCTGTTCCCGCTCTTCTTTCGTAAGCGTCGTCTGCACCTGCGGGTTCGCCCGGACCGACTCGATAATTGAGTCCAGTAATCTCCCTAAATCTTCCAGCGACGGCAGCTCGTAGTCTACCACCGTGATTTCTTTTTCCAGCTCCGGCGGCAGCTTCAGCACCGGCGACAGCAGAACAAGCGTTTTGTACGACGTCTTAAGGGCGTAGGTCAAGTCCCGCAGGCGTCTTACCAGTGCCGTGTCGTTGAGGAACGGGTGGAAGTCCTTCAAAAGAAAGACGGCTTGGTCACGTGATTCCAGCACAAAGTCTAAAGCGGCTAATGGGTCACGGGTCACTTCGTCCCGGTTCATCGGGTTCAGCACCATGCCCTGCGTCACGGTCCACTGGTACATCTTCTTGCCGCGTGCCTTTGTGATCGCCCGCAGGGCATCTTCGACCCGCTTTTCTTCCCACGAGACGACATAAATAATGGGATACCGCGCCCGTATCAGCGTTTCCAGCTCCGTATCCACCGCGCTTTGTGCCATCGTGTTTATCCTTGCGGCTCTAACAAGCCGTCTGCCTTGCGCTGCTTTCGCGCCGCGTCCAATCCCAGCCAGATTTCCCGGTAACGCTCACGAACAAACGGATTAAGCTGATCCGACATTTCTTCCGGCAGCCGGAGCATTCTGACGACTTCCACCACATCCGTGATGTCTTTGGAGCGTTCAATCCCCCCCGTCATGCCGGACGCCAGCTTCAGCTCAATCAGGGCTTCCAGATTAAGCAGTTGTATTCCGTCCAGTTCCGCAACGGTATTGCCCGGCTCAGGGAATGCCACGGGTTTCGGCTTGCCGTCGCCGGGAAACTCACCGGCGACTAAAAACTCAATCCGAACGCCGTTCTCGGTGTCGCGCAGGTTCTTACTGCCCGCAAACGGAGGCCGGTAGCCGCTGCCTTCCAGCGCCTCATGGAGCTTCTTCAATCCTTCGCTCGTGACAAGAATATCTACGTCTTCCGTAAACCGCCGGAAGCCATGCAGAAACAGTGCCATGCCGCCGACCACGGCGTAGTCAATGCCCAGCGCGTTGAGCCGCGCCGTGATACGCCGCAATGACTTCTGCACTTCGCCTTCGTTTTGGAAAAACATGCTGCCCTCCCTGAGTGCCCATCGGATGTCCGCGTTCATTCGCTGCGTGTAGTCGAGTTCTGTTGTGGTAGTCATAGTGGTTTGTCCCGCGTGGAAGCGGACGAGGAAGTAAACTTCTCTCGCTGGTTAAACTTGTCCTTCGGACAAAAGAACTGCTGACGATACGTTTCCTACTCCTTCGTCCGAGGGACGACCCTATTCAGCGAGTGAAGTTTACTTCCTCGCATCTTCACTAGGCGCAGGCGGCCAAACAGTTTTGTCAGGGTGCAGACGGCTATCAATGTAAGCCGCAAGCAAACCAATTGTGACAAGTTTTTCTGCTTCCTCGTCCGGTATGTCGATGTCAAACTTCTCTTCACAGGCTAAGAGCGTCAGAACAAGATCGACTGCAGGTGGTCTTCGACAAGACGTGTATCAGGCGTCAGATCACTCATCTTCTCACCATATTCTTCTGATACGATCTTCATAACTTTGCTAAGAGTTGATTTCAATCTAATTGTACCTCAGCACGGGCGACGCCTGCTCGCTGATGTCTTGCAATTAATTTGACCGCGTCGCCGCTGGGGGCGTGGATGATCCAGTCGAAGTGGGCGCGGTCATCGGTGGGGTCGGCAACAGGGCTGAAGCCGCTCGCAGCTTTGTAGCAGCGGCCTTCCAATTGGCCCAGCTCTTCGCGGAGGCGTCCGACGTGCAGGGTCGCGCCGTCAGGGAGTTCAATCTCGGCCAGCACGGGGCGGACGCTTTTGCGCTCCATCGCCCGCTTGGAAACGTAGGTCGGCAGCCAGCCGGTGTTCTGGACAACGAGGCGGACGCGGTAGACGCTGTCGCCAAGCGCTGTGGCTTCGGCAGAAAGGAGTTCGAGCTTGGGCGAGATCAAAGACTGCCAAATGAGCCAGTCGGAATGCGGAGCGATTTCGGCTTCTAAAAGATGCGGGGGCGGGTTGCGGAAGCAGTAGGCGTAGTCCCAGCCGCCGATTTCGATCGGTCCTAAATCGGGATGCTCAAACGGCGTCCAATTAATGAAGCCCTTGCCATCAAGTTTTTCGTCGTTCCATTGGATGAGCTTTAAATCGTCTTCAATGGGGTGGTCGCGGAACCAGTCAATGAACTTGTAATCGGTGATGCCGGCCTGGCGCTGGGGAGACCACAGCTCGGTGGTCCAGGCGTAGACGCCCAAATGGTCGTACATCCAGTCGTCAAAGACGCCGGTGATGACTTCTTTCGGGTGGTACTTGAAGTCGTGGAACACGGAGACGTTTGGGTAGCCGGTGATTTCAGTCCCCTTGTTGCCGATCTTGCCGAAGGTCCACAAATCTTCCGGAATCATGTCCGAGTCCGGCTTGACGCCGTAAGGGCGTAAGATCACGCCGCTGAGGGTGTGGAATGTCACCGCGCCGCAGATGTTCGGGTGCTTGACGAT
>CAXTER010000090.1:0-19654 GCA_964243345.1 uncultured Armatimonadales bacterium | reverse complement strand
CGCAAATCCTGAGCAACACCACCGGGACGCTCACCGACCCCTCGCCTCTGCCGGGAGCGCTCAACTACTACACGGTGGTAGCAATCGACAGCAGCAATACGCCATTGACGAAGACCCTGATGCAGGCTGTTGTACCGCTTGGAACATTTACTGCGCCCGTATCCCTACCCCTCGTCCCCGCCCGCCAGCCCAGCCGAGGCCGCTAGACCAATTTACCCTCCCCTGACGGGGGAGGGCAGGAGAACACCATGACCCTTATCACTTATCCGGCCTCGCCCTGCACCGACGACACCGGGGCGGTCGTCACCCCCACCAGCGTCACGGCTATGGTCAAAACAATCGACGGCGCGGCCATTGCCAATTCTGTTGTCACGGGCCATTTTTCGGGAGCCGACCTGTCCGCCCAGTACGACGCCGCCGCAACCGGCGAAGGCTGGATTTACCTGACGCCCGTGCTGGCCGGACATACCTTTGCCAGCTACAGCGCCAAAGCCGCCGCCTATGCCAGCATCGACAGCAGCAACCAGGGCCAAACTCTGGCGGATGTGATGACGGTCCTCGCCGACCTCACCACCACCGGCGTCAAGATCGCGCCGTCGCAGTCCTACAACAACGCCGGGCAGACGACGGCCCCCGCCTGGCTCGGCACAACGTCCGTGCTGCTGGCGTCCGACGTGCAGACCATCGAGGCTGCGGTCGCCGGCATCACGATTGAACCGGGCGAAACGCTGACCGAAACGCTGCGTCTGCTCAGGGCGGTGCTGGCGGGCGACAGCACGGTGAGCGGCAGCTCTGTCACGTTCGTGCGTGCGGACGGCACTACGGCGGCGCTGACGATCACCACCAGCAGCTCCGGCGCACGGTCCGGCGCGGCGGCCGGCACTCTGACTTAAAGGGAGGCGCGTGTGCTGTTCCCACCCTTCTACCTGCCGGCGCGGTATTTCCCGCCGGCGTATCTTGCTGCGATGCTGCCGGTGAGCGCTGGCACTCCCGGCCCGGCTCTTCCGCCCAGCTTCTTTCCCGGCGGCTACTTCGCCCCCGGTTACTTCGGCGCGGCGGCGTCTTCGGCACCGGTGCTTCCGGTCCTGCTGTCCTTGTCCGTGAGCGTCAATTACACGCCAAACCCGTCGACCTCGGCGCTTCAGATCGTGGAGACCGGGCAGGTGTTCGGGCCGTACCCGGATAGCGTCTCGGCGAATGGTGATGGCACGTTCGCCCTCACGATTGGCCTCACGGCGCTGCCGGCGGGCCTTCTGCCGGGGCTGGTCAGCGTGCAGCCGGGCGACGTGATCGGCGGCGTCTTCATCCCGGCGGCGGGCGTCGGTCCCATTGCCGGAACACTGGCCCTGGCGGATGCGCCCGCGCCGGCGGCAGCTCCCGATGTGGACTTCACCCTCGGCGCGGGCGTATTCAGCATCGCCGGGCAAACGACGACCGCCGAAGCCGGCAGCGCGGGCTTTCTGCACTTCCCCGTGAGCGCAACGCTTGACGCGGACGGCAGCGTGTACGACCCCATGGGCGCAGCAGTGCAGATCGCCCTCACGGACGGCGTAGACCCCCTTCCCAGCGACTTCCTGCCGGCAGAGTGGCAGACGCGCACGGCCTGCCCCGGCGCGGGCCTGTACGCCGTTTTGTCGCTTGCGGGCCTGCCGTTGCCGCGAGGCCGCTACACGGGCTATGTCCAGACCGCCGGCTACCTTCTTCGCGCTCCTGGCTACATCACTTTCGAGTGATGCCTGGGTTACATCACTTTCGAGTAGCTCTCTACAGGCTACATCACTTTCGAGTAACACCCAATCACTTGCCTGAGTAACACCCGATGCTGAAGACACAAAAACGCACCGAGTCCGGACACGGAGCCGAGCGCCGGTCCCGCTTCCTCGCCCATCTGCTGGCCGGAGAACCCACGCCCCTCGAATGGGTACTCGGCACGCTCAAGATCGGCTGGGGCCTGTGGCTGCTGCTGCCGCTTCATGCCTTTGCCGCGTCCCCGCACTTGTACCGGCTGGCGCAGGCCGCGCTGCCGGAGTGGGCCTGGGGCGCTCTCATGCTCGCCCTCGGCCTCTGCCAATGGGTGAGCTGGTGGTATCAGTGGCAGCGCCTGCGGTGCTTTACCAGCATCGGGGCCGTCCTCCTCTGGGAGCGGCTCGGCTGGCTGATGTTTCAGGCCGACCACCGCTCGGTCGCGCTTCTCCTCCAGAGCGTGCTGTCTTTCGGGCAGGTCCTCGCCACCCTGTGGCTGTACGGCAAAGCCTTCCCCAGCGCCGCCGACAAGGAGCGCGGTTATGACAGGCTTTAGTATGACCTGCCCGACACATTCGCGCTCTTTCGGCCCTACCCTCTCGCTTCCGCTTCTCCCAAAGGTCTGCACTATGATTCCTTCGTTCTTGTCGCACCTGGATTGGGAGAAAATCGCCGAAGGCGTCCTGACGAGCGCGGGCGGCGGCTACGGCCTGCTGCTGCTCGGCCGGCGCACTCAGGCCTGGCGCGAGAAGGTGGACACGCGCACGGCAGACCAAAAGAACATCGACCAGCTTTTGGGGCGCGTCGGCACACTGGAAACGCAGATGACGGCGGCGAACGCCAAGATCGAAGACCTGCGAACCGAAAAGATGAACCTGCAAATCCAGGTCGTCACTCTGCGCGAGCAGATCGCCCTCCTCGAAGTGCAAAAAGCGACGTTCGAGAGCGAGAAAGCCGGCTTCGAGAGCCGCGAAGCCCTCTTCAGCACCCAGATCGCGTCCTTGCAGCTGCTGCTGGCCGACAAGTCTTCCCAGCTGCTGTGTGCGGAAGCGAAGCTGCGGGACATGGAAGAAAACCGGCAACAAGAAGAAAATCGGCAACGACTGGCCGCTTCTTCCACCTGAGATGCCGGCAGCCTTTTCCACCTGAAAACCATCAAAGGCATCCCAAAACGAAAGGCATCCCAAACGGGATGCCTTTCGTTTTGCCACGGCCAAACCTTATTCTTGAAAGGAACGAGTCCCTCCATGACCATCGGACACCATCACATTTACTTTCCGCGCCTCCGCATCAGCCTCGCCTGGCGGCTTGTCCTGAGCCGCCTCGCCGCCGTCGGCCTCGGGACGCTCACCACCGAACTGGTGAAAGGCGGCATCCCGCAGACACTGACCGGCGCAGCGCTGATCGTCTGCGGCGCACTCGTCGCCGTCCTCCTGGCCGCGCCCGATGCGTTCCAGGCCGCCGGCATTCTGCGGCCCACGGCCCCGGACACCGTGCCTCTCGTGCAGGGGCTGGCACAGGCGTTCGCCGGCGGGATCACGCAGGCCATGGCCGCGCCTGCGGCAAAGCGCCAGGCGGCGTTTCAGGAAGCCGTCAAAGCCGGCGTGCAGGACGAGATGCGGATTTTTGGGCCGGCCTTGATCGACCTGGCCGTTGAGAAGGCGAACAAGACCAACATGGAGGGCTTCGCGCTCGCCGAGCTAGGCAAGAAAGAGCCGGACGGCCCCAGTGCCCCGCCGGAACCCAAAGACGCCCCAGAGACGCCCGCAGGCGCTCCAGCGGCCACTTCTGACCCCGCTCTTGTCTCGGACCCCGCTCTTGTCTCGGACCCCGCTCTCGTTTCGGATCCGGCTATCGCCGCCACTGGAGGCAATCAGTAATGGCAAATCCCTTTCCCAAAGCAACCACCGGCCCGCTGGCCGGCTACAGCGTCGCCCCGGTGGACATCGTCTACCTGCTGCATCTCATGGCCCTGTGCGTGTCTGCCCACGTCCGCTACCTGATGGGCGGCAAGGCCCATGACCTGATGGCCGTGCCGCTCGACGTGTCCGAAATCGACTGCTCCGGCTTCATGCGCTGGCTGCTGTACCACGCCACACGCGGCGCTTTGCTGATGCCGGACGGCTCGTGCAATGAGGGCGAGGACCTCTCCCAGCTTGGGTTCAAGCCCACCGATCCGCAGAACTGCGCCCTCGCCGACGGCCATGTCCGGGTGTGCATCCACATCGCCGATGACAAAGACGATACCGGCCATATCTGGCTTGTGTTGAACGGCATCACTTACGAAAGTCATGGCGGGGTTGGGGTCAGCTCGCGGGCCTGGAACGTCATGCTGTCTTCTGGCTACCGGCTGGACGAGCTGGCGACCCACTGCTACGTTCTCTGCTAGACCCTTCACTTCCCCTCGACCGCTCCCTTTCCTTGCCGCGACACTCCAGCCGCCCCCAGGCAGCAAAACAGCCCCAGAACCATTTCTCAGTGGTTCTGGGGCTTTTGTGCATTCGGGTTCAGCCTGCCCAGCGGCGCTTCCTTCAAAGGTTCTTCTCTGCCTTGTGATGGCTGTACACGGCCTTGATGCGACCGGCCAAAAACCGGCCAGGGCTTTCCGCCTTCAGAAGCGCCTCATACTCTTTCGCCGGCACGTCCGCGTAAACGTAGCGCTCGCCGCTCTTGAAGTCCACATAGAGGTTGCCGGGCTTGCCTTCCGGGCCGGGGGTGTATCCCACGGCGGCGATGTTGCTGCTGGTCACCGGCTGCATCTTTAAGCGCTCTTTGAGGCCTTTTGCCGGGACCGGCGGCGTCTGTGTTTCCATTCTTGAGCCTTTCTGTTGATCGGTTTTTCGTAAAGTAGAGTAGAAACACAGTTGAAACCCCTTGTTTCCAGCTCCTCTCTCAGTGTAGAAAATCAGAGGTGGGGTTGACCGCGCATCAGGATATGATCTTTGCGGCGCTGTAATTCTTTGCGCTCGCCCGGCAAATAGGTGTTCAGCGTGTTGAGCGTGCGCTGATCGTCTTCTGTAAAATTGGCATTGTCGAAATCGTGTTTGTTTTGCAGGCGGTATTGTTCGCGTTCCATGGAGACGACTTCACTGCCGACGGCAATGCAGGTATCCAGTTCATCCCGTTGCGCTTTTGTAGGCTGTTCTAACATAAGTGTTTTCTCATATTCACTGATTTCTTCCTAGTGAGCAAAGACCCGCCCGCGTCTTCCGTGGACATCCGGTTCGGCGGGCGGCGACTTTCGCTTAATTGACGGCGGCTGCGGCAAGCGGCACGACCGCCGTGGTCGCCGTCAGGGCCGCCGGAGCGCCCGGAACGAAGCTCAGCGAAGAGGCGACGGTCTCGGCCACGCCGTTGACCGTGATCGTGCCGGTCGCGATGAAGTCCAGCTGCGCCGGCTGCGTCCCGTCGTCCGGCAGCCGCGTGTAGCTGAACAAGGCCGGGTTGGCCGCGTCCTGCTCGGCGGAGATCCACTTGGACAGGTCGTTGCCGCTCGCATCGGCGAACGTGACGGTGACGGCGGGAAGCGCCGAGCCGTCGGGGACCTTGTCGGCGTCGGCGGACGCAAAAAGCTGCGTGAATTTCTGGTCGTCTGTTGCTTGAGTAGCCACGGTGAATGTTTCCTTCAGTTTTTGGGGACGGTAAGCCTCCGGGGGAAAACCTCCGAAGATGTTGATGGTGATGTGGACGGTCAATTTCCGCCTCCTTTGCCCGGCGCGGCGGTTCACGCCGCCGCGCCGGCTGTACCGATGATCAGTGTTTGGGTATATCGCAGTCCCTCCTCCTGCCCGTCCTGGGAGTGTTTTCCAAAACTGTCAATCTTTCGAGCCGGGAAGCTAAGAAGCTCCTCCAGGGAGCAGCGCCGGCATCTTGTGGTCGCGGTACGCCACTTCGATCTGCGGCAGCATGTACTCACGGACCGTCGTCTTGCCGTCCGGCAGCACCACCTCTAAAGCGAACTCTTCCTCAAAGGTGCTGATGCCCTCGTCCACCGCGATCAGCCGGCCTTTGATGGTCGCCAGGAGTGCCCGAAACCGGCGGTTGCATTCATCCTGCCAGGCTTTGACGACGGCCGAATCGGTGCGCTTGATGCCTGTCGGCGTCTTCCGATACTCCTCGATTTCCGGCATCGGCAAGTCGAAGCGGTAAAGCCGCCCGCCCTGCTTGAAGCCGATGACGGCCCGGCCGGGTTCATCGCCGGCCATGAAGCCCTCCGCACCGCCGTATTTGCGGAGCGTCGTGCGGATCTGGCCGAGGGTCTGCTCCTGAGTGACCATGGTGTCTTTAGCAAACGGGCGGGGGGTTTTCGGTGCCGGCATCGTTAGTTGTAGCCCTCAATAAACTCGCGCATCTTCGCCCGCGTGCTGAGATGCCCGTTGACCAGCAGACGCATCCCTAGATCATGCGCCGGATGGTTCTGCGTCTCCGGGTGCTTTTGCAGGTCGCTGAACATCGAGGCAAACGCAGAGGCGACGGCGGCGCTTTCGCCCTTGCCCGGCGCGTCCAGCTCGCGCAGCGCCCGCTCTTTGCACCAGGCCATGTGCTGGCCGCGTGTTGGTTCGCTCATGTTTCTTTCTCGCTTTCCAGATCCGCGTCCCCCTCTTCCACCCACTCCGCGCCGTCGCCGGGGCTTGCTTCTGCGTCCAGCGAAAGCGTGTCCGACGGCTGCGCTTTGCCGGCGTTGATCAGCGAAAGCGCTACCCGCGCCGTGACCATCGGCTGGGCGGCTTCCAGATCGTTCTCCGGGCCGATAGCAAGCTCGGTCCCGTGCCGGAAGCGCCACAGCTCCCCATCAATCATCCAGGCAGTCCCGACGGTGATGTCGATGAACTGCACCCGGCTGACGTTCTTGTTTTTGCTGACGCTTTTGTTCATCGCAGACTCACTTTCATGGTTTCAGCCCTTTGTCAGCGTTCGCATCAAGCGAGACGTGATACCACGTCTCGCGCTCTCCCAGGCTGACAAAGTAGGACCGTGTCAAAGGCGGCAAGCCCACACGAAGAGACTTCAGCGTGATTTTCTGGCACCGAAAAAAGCCCATCTCCAAAAAGCTGTAACCGCCGAAGCATTCGCTTTCCAGCGCTCTTGCGAAGCTGTCACTGGCTTGACCTCGGTACTGGGTCATGGCACCCATCTCCTTTCGCTCATGGCAGCTCCTCCACGGTGATCTTCCAGGTGCCTTCCGGCTGGCCGTCTACCCGCGTGTTCGCCTCCACATACTCGCTGCGGCGGGCGTCCAGCCGCACGGCTTGGCGTATCAGCAGAATGCAGCCGAGATGTGCCCCGGCGAGAAGTTGTCCCTCTGTCGCCCGGCGCAGATCTCGACCGGCCTCTTAATCTTCCTGGTCTTGAGCGCTCAGTTCGGCGGACATAGTGCCTCCTCTTTCTGTGCGTCTGAGTTTTGGGCAAAGGCAAAGACCTTCCGCCCGTCCACGTCCATTGGGTTCAGCCGAAGCAAGCCGCCGCCGGTGTAGTTGCACGGGCCACTGCCTTTGCCGTTGAAGGCATCGCGCGACCCGTCCCGCCAGCGCCCGACGCAGGAAAAGGCCACCGCCGCTTCCGGCGCTCCGGCGTCTTTGTAGTCCTGCACCGACTGCGCGAAGCCGCACACCGGGCAGACGAACCGCCACTGCATTTGGTCGGAGCCGAACAGGACGACGCCCTCTTCTTGCCATTCTTCTGCGGTTATGGCAGCCACCCTTTGGCTTTCAGGGCGTCGTAGACACCCCAGCAGAGGCAAGTCAGCACCACGCCGATCAGCACGGAAGCAATCGTCTCGCGCCGACGGCGGGAACGCTCCATCGCCTGCCGGGTTGCGTTGAAATCATGCCCGAAGTGGGGCGGCCAGCGTCGCTTGTTCTGCTCGTTCATCAGCTGTCTCCCTGTCCCTGCGTAATCGTGAAGGCCATCACAGGGGCTCCCATGCTTTCTCGAATGGCTGCCCGCATTTTTTGCAGAAGCCGGGACGAGCCGGGCAGCGAGTCGTCGGCGATGATGACGGTGGAACACATCAGCGGCCCGTCTTCATCTCCCGCGCCCTCGTCCAGCGCGAAGGAAGCGGCAAAATCAATGTTTCCCCGCCGGCACGCCGCAATGATCTTGTCCATCAGGGGCGCAATGTTCGCGTCATAGAATTCTTCTTTTGTCATCACGAGTCTCCATGTCTAGGTCCCTTCGCGGGCGGCAGGTCGTCAAGAAGAGCGTCAAACATTAGCCGTTCCCAAACTCGCGGTGACGGGCCGGGTCATGGTCGAATGGCTCCGTCAACGCCGCCATGGGCAGCCGCTCTCCCGATGCCGGGTAGCCGGCGCACGCTTCCACAAGCTCCCGTTTCTCCTCGATGCAGCCGTCGCACATCACCGCCACAGCGCCTTCGCAGGGCAGATGACACACCGCGCACCCCCAGCCCCCAATCCGACGTCCGTCTTCCCCCGCCGGAGCGCGAAACGGAAGGGTAATCAAGTTGCGGACAGTCGGGCCGATTTTTTGACAGCAGCAGCACGGGCCGAGATCAGGACAGGCCGGACCTTCGGCGATCACCCGGTCGGGACGCTTGTTTTTCTTGTTTTTGCGGCTCATTGAGTTCCGGCTCCTTCGCTTGCTTCACTGGCTCCTACGCTTGCTGCACAGGTGCTGCAAACGCCGGGCAACGCCCACGAGCAGCCGCCGGGACACGCCACCTCTTCCGTGCAGCCGCAGCCCCGGCAGATCACCACGTTTGGCAAGCAGCTCTGGCAGTAGCGAGCGCCGCCCAAGGTGGTAAACAGGAGCGAGGCCGGAAAATTGAACTGACACCGGAGGCAGCGACCTTCCACGGAGAAGCCTTGTGTCGGCCCGTCTTCCTGATACGGAGGCCAGTGCATCTGACCGCCAAGCTGCTTTTCGACCTCGCTGAGGGTCCAGTCCCAGCCGGGCCTCTCCAGGCGCAGCTTTTGCAGGGCCAGCAGGATTATCTGGCGATGGCCTTCTTCTACGGCGAGATAGTAATCAGGCATTTGCGTTCTCCACTTCCGCGCTTGCTCCTTGCTTCTCCAGCACGGCCTGCGTCATGGCGATCTGCGCCGGCGATGCGGGGCGCTTCCTGGCAGCGGCCTGAGCGAGCTTCTCGAACTCCCGGTACTTGACTTCCCACTTTTCGGGAAACAGGTGCTTGGCGGGGAAATGGCCCGCGCAGGCCCCGTAGTAGTTGCCGCCGGCGAACGTGCGCGGCGAGCTTTCCGTCGCCAGAGGCAGCTCTTTTTTGCAGATCAGGCACTTCATTGCGGGCCTCTTTTCATTCCGGCTCATCCGTTTTCTTCGGATGCCGGCGATGCAATAATCCGCTGACAATGTCGGCTTGACAGTCCGCGCACCGGCTTTGATGACTCAGAATAAGCTGGTAAAGCTCCGCCGACGCGGCCGCAAGTGCGGTTTTTCGGTCCACCTCAAAGATCGTGCATTCCACCGAAAACTTGTAGCACTGGAACGCAAGGCTCACCTGATATTCGTCTCCGGTATCAAAGGCAGCCCAGGCGTCTGCCGTAATTACCATCAGCTTGCCGCCATAGTAAAACTCTGGCTCTTTCCCCGGTTTAGTAGCCATCATCATCCTCCCTTTCAGAGTGAGTATCCCCGTCCTCCCCGTCTTCCGGGTACAGCTCTTCCAGGGGCGTGATCACGCCGCGCTGCGCCTCTTCCTCGGCCGCCCACTCGGCCTTGAGGCTTCGGATTTCCTCGCGGATCCGCGCCTCTTCTTCCGCGTCGACCGGATCGACGGGGCCAGGCGCATTCTGCCCGCCCGATTTCGGAATGTAGGGCGCTCCCGCTTCTTCCAGCTGGTTCAAGACGACGCCCCGCAGCCAAGGGGCATTCTTCTTGATCGACGCTGGCGGCGACACTTTGAGGCGCCAGGCAAAATACACCACGCCCACATCCCAGCAGAAGAGCTGGTCCCGGCTTTGGCAGTGGTTCCACAGCGCCTTCCACTGGGCTTCCCACTTCACCGGGTCGTCGCCGGTCGCTTTGAGCACTTGGCGCACGTCAAACTGGCGCTGGGCCGGGATGCCGCCCGGCGAAAGAGGCGGGCGCGGGGCCGGGGCGGCAGGTCTCCCGCGAGCATTCAGCTTGATGGTGCCTGAACCCGGCTTACCGGCAGACGCTGTGAGGTTTTGGCCGGAATCTGTGAGGTTTTCGGCTGTGAGGTTTTGTGTGAGGTTTTTCTCGCGTTCAACGTCAGAAACGTAGTCTGAATTTGAATAATTATTTAAATCTCCGACAACGTCTTTAACGTCTCTGACGCGAACAGGAGAAACCTCACGCAAAACCTCACGGGGGAGTGTGAGGTTTTCGGCAGAATTTGCGCCGTTTTCATCGCCGGCAGCGTGAGGTTTACTCACAAACGGTGTGAGGTTTTGCGTTTCTTCCTGGAGGCTTTCTGTGAGGTTTTCGATGTCTCCCGCGGGTGCAAAGTCGCCGCTGCTAATGCCCGTTTCCTTCCTTTTGCGCTCCCAATAGCTCTTGCGCTGCCGCTCCGCAGTCGGATTCTGCTTGTAGCGCCGGTTTGACTGGCGGCGGTCTGTGCCGTTCCGCTTCTCTGGCCCGCTGCCGTTCAAATTACTATCCAGGTTACTATTCAAAGTACTATTCAAGCCGTTCCCGTTCGTGCGCGAGGGCGACAGCTCGGAAGGTGAGGGCGAGAAGGCTTGCTCCTCTTCTTCCTCAAGCTCCTGGTCCAGCAGATAGTTGATCTGGATGCCGCCGTCCTCTTGCAGCTCGATCAGCTCGATACCGGGGGCGCTCCACTTCGCCAGGCGCTTCTCTTTCTGCGCCTCGCCGGCTTTTCCGGTCCAGCCCATGTCTAAGGCCAGGTCTTCCATCTTCCGCGCCGGAATGAACGCCGGGTCGAAGCACTCTGCCCCGGCAAAGCCCAAGAGGAACACGAAGTCCATGCCTTCGTACTTGGTGAGCTTGCGCCGGAAGCGGCGGTCGCGCAGGGCGGCGGTGGTGTCAAAGCAAAGGGTTCGGAGCGTCAACGGAGACCACCTCTCGCTTCCACTTTCGTTTGGGCCGCGTGTGTGGTAAAATGGCAAATGTCGGGGTGTTGGTTCATTGCGTGTTTTCATCCTGGCGAGCCGGACTGTTTCTCCCGGCGGACGCGCAGCGGGGTCAGCCGCTGCGCGTCTTTCTTTTGTTCGCCTCGGCTGTTCGCCTCGGCTGTTCGCCTCGGCTGTTCGCCTCGGCTGTTCGCCTCGGCTGGTTCTTAGCGCGTTGTCTCCTGCTTCCGATCCTCTTTGGGAACCTGTTTTAGAAAGTCCCACTGGCCGGCGGGCGCAGGCACTCCCTTACAAAACAACGACGGCACACGGAAAAAATTGTGAGTCAAGATTGACTCGTTCCTGTCCTCGCCTGTTCGCGTAAGTCGTAAGTTTGAGTCTGAGGTTCAGCGGCCCTGCAGTGCAAACACAGGTCATCCACCAGGGCGGATTTCTCGTAATCGGTGCGCTGACACCCGCACTGCCTGCAGGCAGCGACAATGCTGGGATAGATCTGAAACGAGCGGGAGCCTAAATAAAATTGTTCTTGCCTCATTCCTGCCTCGCTTCTTCGCTTTCTGCCAGCCACGCCGTCACGGTTTCCCGGCTGCCCCAGGCAATTGCCGGAAAGCCGCCATTCAGCAATTGTCCGATCAGCTTCAGCTGAGTGAGGTTCAGCGACGGATTCGCCCGGCTGACCGCGCCGGCAAAGTCGTTCTCCAGGCAGCAGCGCAAAAAGCCGCCCGTCTCGATACGGTCCACGAGGTAGCGGCGCAAACCTTCCCGCAGCGCAAGGTCCAGCCCGGACATTTCTTCCGAGTCCAGCATCTCCAGCGCTTCGGCAATCAGGCCGGCATGATAGTCCGCTTTGATCTGTGCCTGATTCATCCTTTTGCTTTTCTTGCCTTCGCCTTCCACTCGCCGGTTCGCACCATGATCATCCGCGCCTCAGCGGGATACACATACGCACCGGCACAGCAGGCCCAGTAGCCGGCATTTACTTTGTAAGTCATGTCCACACCTTGCCCAAGATTTATTGGCTATTCGTAAAAGAGAGTAGAAATCATAACGGCGACACATGGTCCTCTCCGCGAGAATGGCGCTCGCAGGACGGATGCCCTGTGCCAAGCCCGACACGACAAATTGCTGGAGACTCACACCCAATCGCGGTACAGATGATGCTATCGCGAGGTTTTAGTTCCCCTGTCAGCAACCCGAATGCCGCTTCTGAAATCATGTCGCGTCGCTCGAATGACTGCACGGGTTCGTGTTCTGGTAACGGCACTTTCTACTCTCCTTTACGAATAGCCGATTGATTGCAACCCCAGCTTCTGATTACAGCCCCAGTTTCGCCAGCTCGCTCTCAATCAAGGCGTCCGCCTCGTCCGTCGTGGCTGCCAGCCCGTGCGAGATCAGCAGGCCGTTCACGGCCGTTTCCACGCGCGTGATCGCCGTCGGCGCAAGCTCGGCCACGATCGTGCCGGCCGCTGTCACAAAAGCGTTCCCCGCCGCCACTTCCGTGGTTTGCACGGCAGAAGTCGCCGCCGCCTTTGCCTTCGCGTCAGCCAGCAGGTTGATGTCAACTCCGGTCACTTTAGAAAGCCAAGACATTTCGTATTCTCCTTGTTGCTAATCAATAGCCGAATAGCCGTTATTCGGCTATTGCCTTCTCTTCCTGCTTCCGGCCCCTTGCAGGCCCTTCAGAATGGCCGGATTCTGGCCGGATCGTGGCCGGATTATGGCCGGGTAGACTTGCTCACTACGGTCACCTCGAACTTCTGCACGCGGCTGATGCGGCGGCCTGCGTCGTCCACCAGGTCCAATCCCTTGAAGCACTTCAGCACCTGCATTTCTGTGCCGGCGGCAAACACTGCACCGCGCTCGGTCGAGAGATCCCGCAGCAACTTGACCCGGTAGCCCACCCAGGAAGACGAGTTCTGCGCTTTGGCCGAGCGCACCTGAGTGTTGTCGTTCATATCCACACCTCACAAATCAAATCCACACCTCACAAATCTGCGGTTCGTCGCCGGGGTGCCGCCCAATTCGGTACAGGCCCGCGGGCAGCTTGGTCCTGAGCGCGGCGAGGGTGGGCGCGGCCCATGCCGCAAGGTCCACGCTTCCCACGTTGTCCCGCAGGTCCTGAAAGTGGCGGCGCAGCACAAAGCGGGGAACCCCCGCCTCTGGCGACAGGCCGGGAAAGTCTGTGGGGCTGTCGTAAATGACGTAGTACGTCATCACACCCAAAGGCGGCATTCGGCTCATCGGGTATGCCTTCTGTTCACCGGGTATGGTCCCTGCGGCCGCCCAAGCCGTGCTTCTCGACCTGATAATCGAACACCTCACAGGCCTCTTTGTAGCGCCCCGGATGCACCCAGTCCATCCAGTTCAGCAGTCCGCTCGCCGACTCGGTTTGTTCGACAGTCAACGCCGTCGCCATGCGGGCGAAGGCGGGATCGCTGTGCTGGGCGCGGAGGCGGAAGGCCGCTTCGCACATAGCGTCGGCCAAAAGGCTGGTGACGACCTGCACCGGCGTGAAGTCAGACGCCTTTCCGCTTGAACCATCCACCTTTTCTTTTGTCGATAGTCTCATCCCAGCTCCCCCATCATCCCAGCTCCCCCGCGTCCGGCAAGTCCACCCCCTGAAGCACCGCAATCGCAAGCCGCAGCTTCTCCGAACCCCGGCAGTGCTGCGCCCCGTCCGGCCCTTCCTGCCAGGCCGCATCCTCCGTTGCATAGACGGTGTCCTCGCACAAGAGAAGGTCCGACAGTTCCGCCGCCGCTCCCGCCAGGACGGCGCGAACGGCATCCAGACGGCAGCGCCGCTTGTACCGGCTAAAGAGGCGGCTCATGCCGCGCCTCCCATGTTTTTCGCCGTGTCGCCCCACGCAGACGAGAACCGTTTATCCTCGCGGAATCTGACATACGGCAGATCGTGGTCAGAAGCGAAGGTCTTCAAGAGCGACTGAAGCACCCGCGTGGTGTGGATCGTCTGGTTCAGCTCCATGTTGACTGCTTCCACAAACGCTTTGGCCGCATCCCCATCAATGTCCGAAGCGCGGGGCTGTTCTGCTTCCGCCGCTTCCGCTCGGATCTCGTCTTCGCACGCCGCGCAGAAGCGCGACTCGCTGCCGACCAGGGCGCACTCGCATTCCAAGCACGTTTCCAAAGGGCGGTTCATCCTGCCCTCCGATCCCGGTAGTCATCCTCCCGAAAGTTTGCATCCGTGCTGGCGATGCTCAGGCAGTCCCAGCAGTACAGAAACCCAGGCCGAACGGGCCTCAGATTCTCTGCATCCGGGCTGCACGGGCAGGCCAGGACGCCGGCGAACGCGACAAACCCCTGCCCCGTCTCGACATCGATCACGAGCTCCACGCGGTGCTGGCAGCAGGTCTCCGGGTAGTCGTCGAGGCACTGCCGCCGGCAGAACGGGCAGACGGCGAATGTTTCCGTCGTTTCGCGGTCCCAGCGCTGCGGGACTTCAAGGCGTGTTTCCTCGCTCATGCCACCCTCCCGTCTGCACGGGCCGCCTGCCGCTCTGCCCGAAGCCTGGCTGCCGCCGCAAAGTCCGCCGGCGTCCATTCGCTGCCGACGCGCACAGCAGACGCGATGATGACCAGCTCCCCGTCCTGCACATGGCCGGTGATCAGCGCCTCCATCCGGCGCTGGCCCGACGGCAGAAGCGAAAAGAACGACATCGCCCGGTGGACCAGTTCCACCGTGCAGGTGTCCAAGATGTTTCTCGCCGCTGCCTGCATCGCTTTTTCCGCCCGCGCTTGACGCGCCGCCTGTGCGCTTCCCGCCAAAAGTCCCCGAACGTGTGCGCCGTCCGCGCCGAGTGCAATCGCTTTGCTTAGTCCCGCTGCTGCTTGCATGACTGTCTCCTTAGTAACCACTACTAAGGATATTATACTACATTTTTGGACTTTTAGTCCATATTTACGATTGAGAAATGGACTTTTTTTCTTTGTTACGACGTGCGAGTTCTTCAGCGGCAGCCGCGACCTCTTCGACCTTAGCATTGACAGCATGGGCAAAGGCGCGGTGCATAGCACTTTTGTAACCACCCACCCGGATGAACTTGGTTACAGATGTGAGGTCGCGTTTTTGCTCACCAAGCTCCGCCTGAATTTCTGCTGCAATGATCCGCGCGGGCTTCTTGCTACGGCGCTTCATTTCTTTCAAGGGATTTTCGGGAGCAGGAGTAACATCTGTTTCCATTCTCTGATTATAGACCAATAGTCCATGAATTACAAGACTAAAATTCCCTGGACTAGCTGCGACTTTTAGTCCACAATTGTGTCTTAGTAACCGGAGGACGATTTATGTTAGGTTACTTGCTTGTGGATACATCGAAAATGGCGACAACTGAGACAAATACAGAGCGGTCACTGATAGCCCATTGGCTTAAAGAGAACCGTCTAAAACGTGGATTGACGCAAGAAGAAGTGGCAAGCGCCGCTGACGTAGACACGACTTATATCTCAAAGATTGAACTTGGGAAGAAGTCACCTTCTAGGAAAGTCGTGGAGAAATTTGCACTTGCACTTGCCTCTTCAGAAGCTGATGAAGATTCCTACCGATCCTTACTGAACGCTGGCTTAAAAGCAGCTGGCTTTGCGCCCACAAGCGAAATAGAGTACGAAACTGACCCAGACATTCAGATGATTGTGGAAGCCTACTCCGGCGGGACAGACCGAGGAAAACGGGCGATCAAAAGTGCGGCGGAGCTTGCATTGGAGATGTCGCGGGAGAACAGTATCGGCAAGCGGGCCAAGTAAGCAAGCAACCTAGACATTAGCAAGGCACGAACTTTTGTCAGCAGAACGATCCTCAGCAAACATTCACTTATCCGCAATTACCGTCCCGCCTGCCTACTGGCAGGGCAAACAAGGACAAAAAGCAAGGCGGGAAGCCGAAGAAAGCATGGCGCGTCAAGCCGCGCAATTTTTACTGGTCCGGCAGCGCGGTGAGCAGGACCTGCCGGAAACGTGGATTGATGTAGCAGACCGGATATGGTGCCACACGGAAGGCTTTTATGCGCCAGGCGGGTTGTCTGGGGAATACTGTCCCAGCGAGGATGGGCAGGGTGCCATTACCTACAACACCGCCCTAACGCCGCCGCGCCAAGCACGGGTGTTGGTACATGAATTGACGCATCATCTTTTGATGAGCGTGTTGCCTGGCTTCGTCCTGAGCGACCGCATCCAGTGCGGCTATGAGGGCGATTCGTTGGATGTGCGCCACCGGATCGCGCGGCGAGTCGAAGAACTGTGCTTTCGGAAATTGTAGATTGAAAGAGACCGGCGATGACCTGTCCTGACTGCGGTTACATGATGACAGCGTTTGAGAAAGATTGCCCGCGCTGCGAGCGGATCGGCAAGCCGCAGCGCTCCTGCCTGAAGTGCGGCACGTCCTCCGGAATGCGTGAAGTCGCTTGTCAGCGCTGCGGTCATCGCTTCGGTGATCCCCTGGAACCGCTGGCCCGTGCTGAGACGCCCCCCGAACATGCAGTCTTTCAGGGAAGCATTTCGGCGCTGGATCGCGATGAGATGAGGCGGATTGCCGAAGAAGTTGTTGCCGTCAAGGCGGCTCCTGTTACCATCCCTCCAAGCTTCATGCCGTTGCCGAATTTTGGGCTCATTGTCACGATGTGGCTGCTGACAGGCATCGCCTGGTCTGCTTTTCTGTTAGGTGTTGCGTCGTTTGGCTTACTGATGGACGCGATTGCTGTCGTCGTTGCAATTGTCCTAGCCAACAGCCGATCCCGTGGTGACAAAGCAAATGGTTGGGTGAAGATAACTCTGGAAGCCATTGCGTTCGTTGTGGCGCTCGTCAACGCTGGCAGCAGTCATTCGGGTTGATTTCACGCGAAACGATTCTGGCCTCAATTCTATCGTACTTTCTCATCTGGACGCAATCCGGCCAATAACCGAATTACCGCTATTTACACAACGACCAACTTTTGTGCACTCTCTTATGACCTTATTGCTGGCAGGTAAGGGTGATGTGCTTTCGGGAGGAGAAGCCGGAAAATGAGTAAGCCTGCGGCGTATGCGCTGGCCCTGGTCTTGACCGTCGGCTTTTTTGTTTCCGTCTACTTCGCGTGGAAGCACCAGCTTGAAGCATCTCTCGCGCCGCCGCACGCTCCGCGTCAGGCCGGCCAGCCGCTGCCCTAGCCGCTTGACAGATTTATTAAGCCGTCTTACGAAGTAACCCTGTGACGTAAGAAAGAAGCCCACCTGAAAAAAGAAGCCCACCTGAAAAAAGAAGCTGACGCAAAACAAAAGGCTGACGCAGAAGACAGGGAGCCGCTGCCTGGTTCCGTAGTCCTGCAGTTCATCCGCTGCGGCAAGCCCGGCTGCCGGTGCAGTTATGGAGAGCGGCACGGCCCCTACTTCTACCGCGTGTGGCGGGAAGAGGGGCGGGTGCGGAAGGTCTACGTCAAGATCACCCAGGTGGAGGCCGTCCGGCGGCAGACGCGCCTTTATGAAGAACTGAGCGGCGAGCTGCGCCGGCTCCGGGCGCTGCGTTTGTCCGTCTCGGCGGAGTACCGCGAGCGTCGGAAAATCCGCTGGGCGCTGCTGGCGGATTGGTCGAAAGGCTGAAGGGAACCCATCATGCTCGTACTCACCCGAAAAATAGACCAGTCCATCACGCTTTCACCCCGCTGCGGGACTTCCCCCAGGGGCGGCGACCCGACCGGCGCCGAAGCGGCTATCGAGAAAGATTTGATTGAGATCACCGTCGCGGAAGTGCGCCCTGACGGCCAGCCGCGGCCCTAAGTTGAAAAGCCTTCATACCTTGACGCCCTCCCAGTAGAAAGATCAAAACGTCATGCCCCGAGAAGTTGAAGACGGCGAAGAAAACAAAAACGGCGAAGAAAACAAAAACGGCGAAGAAAACAAAAACGGCGAAGAAAACGAAGACGCACCGCCGGAGGCGTCCCGTGCCCCAGCACCAGAGGTGTCCCGTTCGGCCCTGGATACGGCCTGCCTTCGTATGACGGAGGCCGCCGCGGCGGTGAAGAGCTGCTGCGATGCGTTTGAGGCCCTTCTCCTTGTCGCCGGCGGCGACCTCGGGGAATTCCGCCGGACATCGGCGGCGGTTCGGCTGGCGGGGGTGCAGTCCATGAGACTGACGACGGCTTACCTGACGGAACTTAACCGCTACGTCACAGCTGTGGAGCGGCGGCATAAAGAAGCATCGTGAAAGCAAAAGGTCGTCGTGAAAGTAGGGGCAGAAGCATGGAAACTAACAAATATGGAACTCGATGATGCCCCGGTCGACGGGCCGTATCCGCAGCTTGCCAAGATCGTCCAGCTGGCTCTGAGAAAAAACCGGACTGATGCGGGAAAGATTTCCACGCGCATGGCCTGCCGCAAGATGGGCATGAGCCACGACACCATCGCCGGCATGGCGCGGGGACATCGCCCGGCCCGCAGCCTGGTCATCGAGTTCGCCCAGGGGATGGGCATTCCCGTCAACGATCTGCTGGCGGCGGCAGACTACCCTCTGGTAGAGCGCAAAGCGTCTTCTCGCTGATAAGCATTAGGCATTGATAAGCATTAGGCATTTTTGGAACCGCGCCGAGGTGAGCAGTGCCTTCTAGCAAGATTCCCGGCCAGCAGGCCGATAGGACCTTCGGCCAACAACCACCTGCCTTCTTTCTGCGTTACACCGGCCCCCACCAGCGCGGACTGAGCGGTCACGGCAGCCTGCAAAGCGCCAAAGCCGCCGCTTGGGACCTCTGCCGGGAGGGGAAGCTGCGGCCCGTGGAAGTGCTGGACCGGCACATGCAAGTGGCGGTCAGCCGGGAGGAGCTGCGGCAGTACCTGGCCTTGCAGGACCGGACATGGCCGGAGATCGAGGATGAGGGCGACGACCTCGATTTCGAGTGAGACCTTCCTCTGTCGCTCGCCGAGATCCGGCAGCGAGGGAAGACGCCGTAGTTGAAGAATGGTGAGTAGTTGAAGAATGGTGAGCCGCAACGGCTTTAGTCAGGAAGATCGATGACAGAAGATCCCCGGTGGGAGGAGATGCACGCCCGCACCGGCGACAACCTCGCCGCCGCCCGCGAAATCCTCAAAGATGCCGGTACCGTCACGCGCTGGTCCCGAAAACTGGTGGACGATGTTCGGCGGGACCGAGAAGCACGGCAGCGAGATCGAGAAGCACGGCAACAAGGACCAGAGCCGCAGGCAGCAGCGCCGGATATGGTCCCAGCAGCGCCGCCGGACGCGGTCCCAGCAGCGCCGCCGGACGCGGGGCGTCGGTTCGGCGACTTCGTCCTCGTGGTTCGCCTCGCCCGCGATCTTGACCTGGTGGAAAGCCCGCAGCTCTTGCGCCTCCTCCAAAATCTTGCGACGGGTCAGGGTGAGGTAAGGCAATCCTACCTTGAAGAACAGGGGGTTGAAGGGCAGCAGAGGCTTGAAGGGCAGATTGAGAGACGGTATCTCGTTCTCGAAAACCGGCAGGTGGTGGTGGACCTGCGGGGTGTCAAGATTGTTGACGGTTCCGGTCTCTCCTGCCTCATCGCCGGCCACCGGGCACTGGTAGCGACCGGCCTGCGGCTTGCGGTGCTGCTGACTCCGGCCAGCCAGCCGGCGCGGGTCTTCGGCATGACGAACCTCGGGAAGATCATCCCCTCCTTCGGCAGCTTGGACGAGTTGTAGCCGGCATCTACGGCGGGGCTGACACTGGAGGAGATCAAGCGGCGGCGGAAGAAGGCGGAGTAGTCGGCTCCCGATTTTCGTTTGGCACGATTTTTGCAGTAGGTACATTTGCGGTTATAGATTGTTAGAAAAAGCTTCGTACCGGCCCGAAATGCCGCAACATGAATCCGAGACTCGAAACGCCATCCAATGACCGATCACGTTTCTCCCGAACGCCGCAGCGCCATC
>CAXTER010000089.1:0-20155 GCA_964243345.1 uncultured Armatimonadales bacterium | reverse complement strand
CGGCTCCCACTTGACGGCCTAATGACGCGGACCGGAGCGCTGCTGCCCTTGCACAAAACATTGCGTATTCATCTCGCGTTGGCGTATGGAATGGATGCCCAAACCATAGTTGCATAATTCTTCGAATGGATTGCTCTAAAAGGCTTGCTTCCGCTGTGTCCACAAAAGCATCCCCTCGCCAAAATGTTTTGCGTACTTGCTGCCCATATTTATCATCTTCTTCCGCCTCATCTCGTTCCAACAAAGATAGAGCTTCTCCCTCATGGCCTTCGGGACGAAATTGGCTAAGCGAGTCAACAATCCTCTTAGCCATATTCCGCAGGCGTTCCTGCTTTGGTGCATAAGCAGAAAACAAGAAGAAAGAAGGACCGTAAACTTCGCGTAATGTCTCGACTTCCTTCGGATGTTTCAGGGAACGAAGAATATAGACGTGCCCAGGAATTGGCCGTTCATTGTTGCGAGTATCACTTGTCCCATGATGTTGCAAGCGAAGTTGGCGGATTGCAGCTATCGCGAAAAGCGCTAAGGCATCACCACGTTCCATCTGCTGTCGCAGGGCGTTCCCCGCGTTCATAAACAGGGTAATACGGTCTTTTTCCGATCCGGCACTTTGGAGTTTTTCTTTGTCATATGGTACATGACCTTCCGCTTCCAGCATCAACTCGCTAAGTCGAATGGGATCAGAAGTGTATCCTACCTCGCTTAAAGACTGTTGAACCGCCTGAACCACTACGTCCATGTTGATGCCCAATGCCCCAACTAGCCCGATAACTATTTCAGGTCTGTTCATTGTCAATTTCTTCTGAGAGGCTAATGCTTAAACGTCCAGAAGCGGTTAGCGAAGAAGTTCCAGAAGACGGCGACGCCGGTGGCGACAAGCTGGGCGAGGTTGGTGGCGATGACCATGGAAAGATGTGCGTTGGAGAGGTGCAGGCTGCGCTCGAAGGGGACAGAGAGCAGCCGGATCATCAGCCAGTCTAGGCCGAGGCCGACGGTGTTGACCAGCAGGAACTGCGTGAACTGGGTGTGGGCGGCTTTGGCAGGCGCGGCCTTGAAAGTCCAACGGCGGTTCCAGAAATAGCCGTTGACGACGGACACCAGAAACGCCACGGTGACGGAGGGGTACTTGGTCTGGTGCAGGACCACCAGCATGAGGTTCAGCACGGCAAAATTGACCACCGTGCTGCTCGCGCCGACAATGCCGAACTTGACAAGCTGCCGCAGGCCCGGACGATGGGCCAGCGGCATTTGCCGTTTCGGCGTTTGAGTTTCAGGAGCGATCATCAAACGGCGACGACTTCTTTCTCGGCGTAGAGATGGTTGGACGAGACCGGCGCGGGCTTGAGGCCGGGCTTGGCGGACATGCGCCCGATGCTGTGGTACTCAAAGCCCAGCCGGCGCAGGCGCTCCGGGTCGTACAGGTTGCGTCCGTCCAAAATCAGCGGGCGGTTCATCAGGCCGGAAATGCGCTCGAAGTTCAGGTTCTTGAACTCGTTCCACTCAGTCACAATGACCAGCGCGTCGGCATCGGTCGCGACTTCGTAGGCGTTTGCGCCGTAGGTAATCTGCGGGAACTCGGTTTTGGTGTTGTCCATCGCAATCGGGTCGTAGACTTTAACGGTCGCGCCGGAGGCCAGCAGGTCGGCGATGACATCAAGCGATTTGGCTTCGCGCATGTCGTCGGTGTTGGCCTTGAACGCCAGCCCAAGAATGCCGACGGTCTTGCCTTTGAGGTCCTCGCCGCCAAGCGCGTCGTGAATCTTAGCGATAAAGCGCTTCGGCTGCTGCTCGTTGGTTTCAATGGTCGCAGCAAGCAGCGGGAACTCGCAGCCGTAGCTTTGGGCCGTGTGCAGGAGAGAGCGGGTGTCTTTTGGGAAGCACGAGCCGCCGTAACCCAGGCCGGCATTGAGGAATGCCTGGCCGATGCGGGCGTCCAGGCCCATGCCTTTGACCACCTGCGTCACATCCGCGCCGACTTCCTCGCAGATGTTCGCAATGGCGTTGGCAAACGAAATCTTGGTTGCCAAAAACGCATTGGACGCATATTTGATCATCTCCGCGGAGGCCACATCAACGGTGATCATCGGGCGCTCCAGCGGCGCGTACAGCTCAAGCAATCTCATGGCAACAATTTTAGAGGGTGCGCCGATGACAATTCGGTCGGGAACCAGCGTGTCGGTAATGGCCGAGCCTTCGCGCAGGAATTCGGGGTTTGAGACAACGTCAAAGTCCACGGCGCGGCGCTTGTTGGTTTCAATAACTTCGCGGACGAAATTTCCGGTTCCCACAGGAACGGTGCTTTTGTTGACGATGACTTTGTAGCGGTTTAATGCCCGCGCGATGCCTTTGGCGGCATCTTCGACATAATCCAGGTTTGTTGAGCCGTCCTCGCGGGGGGGAGTGCCGACAGCGATAAAGACAATCTCGGCCTTCTGCACGGCGCTGTCCAAATCCGTGGTGAACTCTAGGCGTCCGTCGCCGACATTTCGGGCGACCATTTCTTCCAGGCCCGGCTCGTAAATCGGCATAATGCCCTGATTCAGACCGTCAATCTTTGAGGCCATCTTGTCCACGCAGACAACGTCGTTGCCCATGTCGGCAAAGACGACGCCTGTGACCAGCCCAACATACCCTGTTCCAATGACGCAGATATTCATCTGTAACTTAGCTCCTTAAATTGTTGTACGCTGAGAATTAAATCTACTCTGACTGATACCAATGCAAAGTTCGTGCCAACCCGTCGTCCAGCGGCGTTTTCGCCGAAAAATCCAGCATTTTCGCCGCCGCGCGGATGTCTGCACGGGAATTGCGGATGTCGCCGGGCCGTGCGGGACGGCGATCCGGGGCAAGAGCATTGTTTGCTTTCGCGGCAAGCTTCTCTAAAATCTGGTTCAGCGAAGCGCTACGCCCGCTGCCGATGTTATATGACCCGCCCACGGCCTCCAACCCTGCTGCCGCTGCGTGAAGGTTAGCGTCTGCGATGTCCTCAACAAACACAAAGTCGCGCGACTGCTCGCCGTCGCCGTAGACTATTGGCCTTTCATTTGCGAGAAGCGCCGTAATAAATTTTGGGATCACAGCGGCATACGCACCGTTTGGGTCTTGGCCAGGACCGTAGACATTAAAGTAGCGCAGGCAGATTGTCTCTACGCCGTGCAGCAGGAAATAGTTACGGCAAAGCTGCTCCCCGGCCAGTTTAGAGACGGCATAGGGCGAAAGCGGGTCCGTTTGCGACTGCTCCGACTTTTCCTCGTCCGGCGTGTCCCCGTAGACCGCACAGGAAGACGCAAGCACAAAGCGCCGCATTGCCTGCGCGGCGCGGGCCGCTTCCAGCAGGTTGACCAGGCCGCCTAAGTTGACTTCAATGCACGCCGCCGGGTCTGCGACAGACTGCGGCACGGAAACTTCCGCCGCAAGGTGGAACACAAAGTCGGCGTCCATCAAAGCCTGCCGGCACACGCCCGCGTCCCGAATATCACCAACAATAATCTCCACGCCCGGCATCTCAGCCAGCCGTGCCGCCCGGCGCTGCGACGCCGCACCGGCCAGGCTGTCCAGAACACGCACCTGCCGCCCGTCCCGTGCCAGCCGGGCCGCCAGATGCGACCCGATAAATCCCGCGCCGCCGGTCACTACGGAAACACTCACACTCCGCTGCTTTCTAACCCTGCTTGCCGACTTCTACCTTCACGGTCTCGAAAAAGACTTTCACGGCCGCCAGCAGGGACGCTTGGCAAGAAACCATGCAGAACTTCAAGCAATAATGAGAATGACTACCTAGACTCAGACTGAACTTTAACCAGACTCCCAGGATTAAAATCCTGGGCTGAAGAGCCTGCGGCTGGTTGTCCTGCGGACAAAAAACTAAACCATCGCAACGTAATCTTCTGTCCGCAGGACAGCCGGCGCAAAGCGCCCTTCAGCCCAGGATTTCAATCCTGGGCGACAGCTCAACACAGCGCTTCCGTCACAAACGGGCCAAGCGGCCTCGCCAATTCGTAAATGTCGCTCAGAGCTACAGTCTGGCGCTCGTGGCGGCTGTTGACGGCCCAAGCCATGCCGTCCAGCCAGCGCATCTTGTCGTGATTGACCTGCATGACGACAGCAACATTGTCGGCAGCAAGCAAATCCGCGAGTTCGCTTAAAAGCTCATCTTCTTCAGAGAACATGTCTTCTACGCGCAAGAAACCGTGCAAGTTCTCGCTGTTTTGGATCGCCTCAAACTCCCAGCGGTCGCAGAACTCGGAAAATTCGGGCGCGTCTTTAACGGCAAAATAATTCGAGCGCAGCATCAGCAAGTTCCCCCTATTCGCAGTGATTGTTTGCGTCCAGAGGATTGCTCGAAATGTACCCTAAAGTCAAGTCGAAACAGGAAGATGTCTCCATTATACCATGATGCCGCTTATGTTACCAATCTGCTATAATCATCCTACTATGGCAACTGCGACGACAAAAGCAAAAGAGGACGCCCGCAAGCGCAATGTGTCTATTCTCAACCGCAAGGCCCGGCATGAATACGAGATTGAAGAAACGTATGTGGCCGGGATCGCGCTGACGGGGACCGAAATTAAGTCCGTCCGTTTGGGGCTGGCGAACTTGCAGGATTCATTCTGCCGCATCCAAAACGGCGAGGTTTGGGTCTACAACTTCTACATTGCCCCGTATGACCAGGGCAACCGGTACAACCCGGAGCCGCGCCGGCAGCGCAAGCTGCTTTTGCACAAGTGGCAGATTACTAAAATGACCACGCGGGTCAACGAGCGCGGCCTGTCGGTCATCCCCACCAAGCTGTTCTTTGACAACGGCTTTGCCAAGCTGGAAATCGGCGTCGGACGCGGCAAAAAGCTGTGGGACAAGCGCGACTCCATCGCCGACCGCGACCGCGAGCGCGACGCCCGCCGGGAAGTCTTTGGGCGGGAGTAACACTTGAACTCGTTCCGTTCAGCCCCGCCCTGAAGGGCAGGTCTTTGGGCGAAGTGCCAAACGCCCTGCGGGCGGGAAATTGCCATGGACGCCCCCATCTATCTTCCGGTCGCAGACCGGCTGGCTGAAGGCCCTGAGACCTGTCCTTCAGGGCGGGACCTCGCTGGGGGGCATTGGAGCGATATTGGGTACTAAAGTGTTATAAAAGATGACACGATAAGTCTAAAAAGGAAAAACCAATGCGTTTCATAGTTCCAACGATCTGCGCCGCGCTGACCCTAGCGGCAGGCAGCGTCTACGCTGATCCGGCAGCTCCGGCGGCGGCATCAAGCAGCGTGACTGCCGGCGTTTTGACCAAAGGCACGATTGTCCGGCTGCGGCTGGACACGGATTTAGAAGCGGGGACAAGCAAGCCCGGCGACCTGGTGCAGTTCACGGTAGACCGGGATGTCTACGGCCCCAACCATATTCTGCTGCTGACCAAAGGCATGGAAGCGACCGGCAAAGTGACGGCCTCTACCGAGCATGACCGGTTTGGGCGGCGCGGTCAGCTCACGTTTGTCTGCAGCAGTGTCCAGGCGACGAACGGCGTGGAAGTGCCGGTCAATTTAGTCGTCGGCTCCGGCAGCGGCGCGGCGGCAGACGCAGCAGACGAGATGGATGCCCAGGAGTTTTACTCGTTCCGGCTGGAGCCTTTGGACCCGGACGGCTATGTCCAGTCCGGCAACCCGGACGGCTACTACACGCAGCCGAATGGGTCGGAGTCTACCACGATTTATGATCCGGCCCGGCAGTTCAACGGCAGCCTGAAAGTGACGGCCAAGCGCGGCAGCTTGTACACGGCGCATGTGGCAAATGCGATTTCGGTGCCGGTGGCCCAGCATTATTAGTTGGTGTGCCGGGGTTTTCCACAACCCCGGCGTGAACCCTTATGAAACATATCATCGCGCTGGGCGGCGGCGGGTTCTCAATGGAACCCGACAATCCGCTGCTGGACGACTTTATTCTAAGCCTCACAGGAAAGCCGAAGCCAAAAGTGTGCTTCGTGCCGACGGCATCCGGCGATGCTCCAGGCTATGTGGTGCGCTTCTACCAAGCTTTTCCTGTCAAGCGTGCGGAAGCCTCCTGGCTTGGCCTGTTCCCAAGAACGGAGCCGGACCTGCGGGAGTTTGTGCTGTCGCAGGACGTAATTTATGTCGGCGGCGGCAGCACGGCCAACCTGCTGGCGGTCTGGCGGGCACACGGGCTAGACGCTATTTTGCGGGAAGCGTGGGACGCGGGCGTTGTTTTATGCGGCGTCAGCGCCGGGGCGCTGTGCTGGTTTGGGAGCGGCAGCACGGACTCGTTTGGCAGCGGCCTGTCGCCGCTTCAGGGCTGCCTCGGCTTCCTGCCGGGAAGTTTTTGCCCGCACTACGACGGCGAAGCATTGCGCCGTTCTACTTATCATCAGTTTATTGCAGATGGCCTGCCGGACGGCTTCGCGGCAGATGACGGCGCGGCCCTGCATTTTGCTGGCACGGAACTGGTCGAAGCAATCTCGTCCCGTCCGAACGCACTGGCGTACCGCGTAGAGCGCCAGGGAGACAGCGTCACGGAAACGCCGCTGACGACCCGGTTTTTAGGCTGACGCTCCCATGACAAGGGCGGTTAGTAAACAGAGCGCGACAAGCACAAAAGCGATTTTAAGCCAGGGTTCGTCAATCTGCGGCGGGTTTGGCGCGTATAAGGTTTGTGTGTAAGCATTGGTCATGATACGGGAATTGTCGGGTAAAGCTGCCGGGTTTCTCAGCCCGGATCTAACATAGTATGGCCGTTCTGGACACCACTGAGTTTAATTTTTCGCAGGAACACGCGCTGGGGACGGATAAAGTGGCCCGGTGGGTGATGCCACTGGTCTGTCAAAGCGCGTAGTAACAAGCGGCATCGCTGGCCTTTGTGGTGCATCTTTGCTAACACTCATTGGAGGAATATGCTTGTGGCTGTCTTGCCTGCTAATTCATCCAACCCACTCAGCCAACGTGATGCGACTTTGGAAGAGTTTGAGCTGTCTGCCCCTGAGAAGCGGGAAGCTGGACTGTTGCTGCTGGGCGATCCGGGACAAAGGTTTCTAGCGTCCGGGACTTACTTGCTTGGTTATGTCGCGGAGGTACGTTTGAAGTGCGCTTACTTCCGCTTTAAAGAAGGGGCATCCCTGCAAATTGGGGGCTACGAAGTTGACAGCACAAAGCTAAGGGCCGTCAAACAGGAGGCGTCAAGGCTTGCTGCTCTTGCCAATGTAACGGCCCCGGATGCCGGCAGTTATCACAGCCTCCAGTTTTGGGCCTTCCTGCTCCGGGAAAGCCGAATCGGTCAGGGAAAAGCTTGGGAAAGCAGGTTTGACCAAGATTTTAGGGCCTGTACGGATCGCCTGCACAATAATTGGAATGTCACCATGCGGTATTTTCCTGATACCTCTTTGACTTTGGACAGCGCCGCAGTGCAGGATGATGTGCTTTGGCTGGATAAGAATTACAAAATACTTTGGGAGGATTAAATGTCTGTCGCGCAACTGAAACCACAACTAGGCTTGCAGAAATCAGATGAACTACAAGCACGTCTTATCCAAGAATGGCTGCACCCGCAGGAAGGCGCATCGGAACCTATCATCATTGAAGAAACGGCGCAGTATTACGATGACCTGTTGCACTTTTATGTGATTTGGTCTGAGTGGTCGCAGATGCCGCAACGGGACCGCTCTCAGGTAATTTTACGTGCCTACAAAGAATCGCACCCGAACGAGGACGGCAAGAGGGTGAGTATTGCCATGGGCTTGACGCCTGAAGAGGCCCAGCGCATGGGCATTGATTACGCCGCTTTGGACGCGGCGGTCTGATGCCCATGCCTGTTTTGGACACCACTGAGTTTGATTTTTCACAGGAACACGCGCTGGGGGCGGATAAAGTCGCCCGGCGCGTTGCTGTGGTCCGCAACGAAAGCGGGCGGGCGGTGCTGCATGTGGGGGTGAAGTCGCCGGTGCCGTGGCTTGAGGTGTATCCAAGCGAGTTTGCGCTGGCCCCGGCGGAAGCGCAGGCGGTGACGGCGGAGCTGAGGCCGGAGCGGGCGGGACACGCGGCGCTGGCGGCGACTGCCGTGTCGCTGTTCGGGCAGTATCTTTCAATTTCGGCGGCGGATGCCGCCGATCTGCCGGGGGATTTGGCGCTGGCGATTGCGGTCACGCCCCCGCTCTCTAACTGCCCGCACTGCGCCGCCGATCTGCCGGAAGGCGCGACCGAATGCCGGCGCTGCGGCGAGCGGATACGCTTGTGCCGGGTGTGCGGGACACCGAACACCTGGCTGGCGAAGGTCTGCCGCCTCAGTTCGGCGCATGTCCTCAGAAGCGAAAGCGACTGGCGGATGTCGCCGGGCGGGGACGCTTCTCACGCGCTGGCTTCGGCGCGAACGCTGGGAACGCATCTTGCCCGGCGATGGTCGTTTCCATCGTTTGCCCCGACGCGAGCCGCGGACACTTTAGAATGGAGCGCCCCGCTAGCGTCGTTCGGCATGGTCGTTGCGTCCGGCATTGACACCACTGCAAGCCGGGCGTCGCTTTATGCGTTTGATTTGACAACCGGCGCGGCGCTGTGGGACTTTGATCTGCCGGATGCGTCCGGCCTGTACCCGGACCGGGGCGGCATGGCTTTATCGGAAGATGGGATGCTGTACGCGGCGACTTTGGGCGGCTCGGTGCTGGCGATGGACGCCGTCCGGGGAACGCGCCGCTGGGAAACAAAAGTGTCCGGCGCGGTCTACGGCGGCGTGACACTCAGCGAGAACCTGCTGCTGGTCCCGGCGGGCGAGACAATCGCTTTGCTGGACCGCAGCTCAGGCGCGGCGCTTCGAACGCTTTCGGTAGGCGGGCAGTGCGATACGGCCCCGGCAGTCTGGGGCGGCGGGGTCTTTGCGGCGGGAGACTCGTCCGAAGTGCGGGCGTTTGACCTCAACACCGGCGCGGAAGTGTGGAAAGCGCAGACCGACGGCTCGTTTGACGCCGCGCTTTTAGTGCGGGACGGGGTCGTGTACGCCGCAACAATGGCCGGGACAGTGTATGCGCTGGAAACAGCGACGGGGCTTGTGCGCTGGAAGACCAGTGTGTCGTCCCGTTCAATTTCCGTCACTCCCGCGCTGTCCGCCGATGGCGCTCTCTTATTTGCGGCCTGCGATGACGGCTATCTGCACGTTGTCGCCGCCCATTCGGGCAATCTGATCCGCTCCCGGCGTGTCAGCAATGCCCCCCTGCGCTCGTCGCCGGTGTGCAGCGGCTCGACGGTGTTTGTGGGCGCGGATGACGGCAATTTGTATTCGCTGGACGCTGGGTACGAAGTGAAAAAAGCGTATGAAACGTCGCCCGGCACGCGCCTGGGAACGGCGGGCGCGGCCTTGTACGGCGATACGCTGGTTTGCGCCGCCACAAACGGCGTGCTGTATGTCTTGCAGGCAGCGGCGTAAGCTGATGGCGGCCGGATAAGCCTTGCGTGGGACTTTGTAGAGAAAGTCTGTCGGGCGACTGAAGTCGCGGCAACCCGTTCGCAAAACCAGCCTTCGCAGGTTCAGATTGAAATTCAATTCTTAGTCCACGAAGGTAGACTTTGTGCTTGTGCTGCCGCGACTTCAGTCGCCCGACAGACTTTCTCTACAATCTCTCAGCACTAGGAGAACCTAATGAAACTCTCACGGCGGTCATTTCTCTTCAAAAGCGTGGCAGCCACGGCAAGCCTCGCGCTCTGGCAAGCAGAGGGAGGACACAGAGCAGGACGCCCGGCAGAGGCCGCTTCGGCACTCAACATTCCGGCGTTAGGAGACGCGCCGTTCCAGCCGTCATGGGAGTCGCTGGCGCAGTACCAATGCCCAGCGTGGTTCCGGGATGCCAAGTTCGGTATTTGGGCGCACTGGTCCGCCCAGTGCGTCCCGGAGCAGGGCGATTGGTATGGCCGCCAGATGTATCAAGAGGGCAACCCGGATTACAACTATCAGGTGGAACATTACGGACATCCGTCCAAAGTCGGCTTCAAAGACATTGACTACCAGTGGAAGGCCGAGCACTGGAACCCAGAGCATCTGATGGGGCTGTACAAAGCCGCCGGCGCGAAATACTTTGTGGCGCTTGCCCAGCACCACGATAACTTTGACTGCTTCGATTCTCGGTATCAGCCCTGGAACTCGGTGGCGATTGGGCCGAAGAAGGACATTGTCGGAACTTGGATGAAAGCCGCCCGGCAGGCGGGTCTAAACTTTGGGGTCAGCAGCCACGGATCCCGTGCTTGGAGCTGGTTTGAAGTCGCGCAGGGGGCCGACAGCAAAGGGCCGCTGGCAGGCGTGCCGTATGACGGGCATCTCACCAAAGCCGACGGCAAGGGCCAATGGTGGGAAGGCTTAGACCCACAGGACTTGTACGCGCAGAACCACGCGCCGATGGGCCTGGACTGGGAATGGGACAACCACGGTCACGGCGATCTGCCGAGCCGCCCTTACATGGACAAGTTTTACAGCCGCACAGTTGACTTGATTGACAAGTATCATCCAGACCTGATTTACTTTGACGATACCATTCTGCCGCTGTATGAAGTTGACCCGACCATCGGCCTGAAAATCGCGGCGCATCATTACAACACCAGCCTGAAAGTCCACGGCGGCAAAATGCAGGCGGTTTTGACGGGAAAGCAGCTCAGCGACAGCCAGCAGCGCAGCATGGTCATGGATTACGAGCGCGGCCAGTCGGATGTCATTCGGCCTCACCCGTGGCAGACGGATACCTGCATCGGCGAATGGCATTACCGGCGCTCGATTTACGAGAACCATCAGTACAAGACGCCTGACCAGGTCATCAAAACTCTGCTGGATGTTGTCAGCAAGAACGGCAACCTGCTTTTGAGTATCCCCGTGCGGGGCGACGGCACGATTGACCCCGACGAAGCGGCGTTTTTGCAGAGCATGGCGGCGTGGATGGAGGTTAACGGCGAGGCGGTTTTTGCGACTCGTCCGTGGACGCTGTACGGCGAAGGTCCGGTCAAAGTCGGCGGCGGCGGGTTCAACGAGGCCGTGCGCCCCTATGGTTCGCATGACTTCCGGTTTACGACCAAAAACAACACATTGTACGCCTTCGCGCTCGGCTGGCCGGACGACGGCAGGCTGATTGTCCGCACGCTGGCCGCAAACGCGCCGGGTTTGTCCGGCAAAATCCACACGGTCTCGCTGCTTGGTTCGCCGGAAAAACTTGCTTGGACCCAGACTGCCAGTGGATTAGAAGTGACTGTGCCTGCGGTAAGGCCCTGCGATCATGCGTTTGCGCTGAAGATCGAAGGCTTAGATTTAGCGGCGTCGCACCCGCTTCCGCCGCCTCCGCCGACAGTTCATGCCGACGCAAGCGGCCTGCTTACGCTGACCCCGGACACTGCCGAGCCGCACGGGAGGGTCAACGCGCAGGGCGGCGCGGTTCCCAATCTCGGCTACTGGACTGATGCCGGCGATACGGTCTCCTGGACGGTTCACTTTGACACTGCCGGCACCTACGCCGTTTCGGCAAAGACTTCCGCCGCCAGCGGCCCAACGGCGTTTGTGCTGGATGCCGGCGCAGGCGCGTCTGCGCCGATGGCGGTCCCAAAGACAGGCGGCTGGGATGATTACCAAACAATTTCCGGCGGCACAGTGACCGTTGCCGCCCCCGGAGATCATGTCTTCACGGTGCGGGCGGCAGACCCGGCGCACTGGCAGGCGATGAACTTGGCATTTTTGACATTGCAGCGCACGAATTAAGAACCTCACCCGGTCACAAGTGACCACCCTCTCCTTAACAAGGAGAGGGTAAAGACAATCAGGAATAAGAACAGTGTAGCTTTTCAGCAACTGCTTGCTTCTGCTCCTTACCCTCTCCTTGTTAAGGAGAGGGTGGTCACTTGTGACCGGGTGAGGTCTCCCGTACTTTTTTGACATTGCGAAAGGAATAACAGATGACAGCAGAAACTTTGCCCCGGCGGCAGGATGTACCCATTGAGAAAACCTGGAACGTGGAAAGCGTGTTCCCGTCGGTGGATACCTGGGAAACCGAGTTTGTTCGCGTCGGGGGCCTTTTGGAAGGGTTCGCCGAATATGCCGGGCATCTCAGCGAATCTCCCGACCTGCTGACGGCGGCGCTGGCGAAGCGCACGGAAGTCGGAATGGCTGTGCGGAAGCTGGGGCTGTACGCGAGTATGCTGCGCTCCGGCGACACCGGCGACCAAACAGCCGCCGCGCTGTCGAGCCGGGCCGGCGGATTAGGCGCACGGTTTGCGTCGGCGACGGCGTTCTATGAGCCGGAGCTGCTGGCCGTTGACCCTAAGACGCTGACCGAGTGGGTGACGCAAACGCCAGAGCTGACAATTTACACCCACTACTTTAACACGCTGGCCCGGCGGCGGGAGCATGTGCGCTCGGAAGAAGTCGAGGCGCTGCTGGCGCAGGTCTCGGAGCCGCTGTCGGCGCTGGGAACGGCGTCCGGCTCACTGACCGATGCTGATTTGAAGTTCGCGCCTGTCGTTGACGCAAACGGCGTCTCGCACGAAGTCGCGCAGGGGACGATTGCCGATCTGCTGCGGCATGACGACCAAGCCGTTCGCAAAGCCGCCTGGGAATCGTATGCCGACGGGCATCTCTCAGTCAAGAACACGCTGGCCGCGTGCCTCAGCGGGCGGGTCAAGCAAAGCGTCTTTCAGAGCCGCGCCCGGCGCTACCCGTCGGCCCTGGAAGCGTCGCTCGCGCCGGGTGCCATTCCCCGCGAAGTGTTCGACACGCTGCTTTCCACATTTAAAGAAAACCTGCCCATCTGGCACCGCTATTTTGGGCTATTGAAAAAGGGCCTCGGCGTCGAGACGCTGTACTGCTCGGATGTTCCTGCCGACACTGTCCCGGCCCCGATGCCGAAGACCGAAAAAGCAATTTCGTTCGCGGAAGCGACCGACATGATCTGCGAAGGTATGGCCCCGCTTGGCGACGGTTATGTTAGTCCCATGCGTCAAGGCTTAGAACGCGACCGCTGGGTAGACGGTGTCCCGAACATCGGCAAGGGCAGCGGCGCGTTTTCGTCCGGGATGCCCGGCTCCTACCCGTTCATTATGATGAACTTCCGCGACGATTTGTTTTCAGTCAGCACGCTGGCGCATGAGCTGGGCCACTCCATGCACTCGTATTTGACCTGGCAGAACCAGCCGCCGATTTATTCCGGCTATTCGCTGTTTGTCGCCGAAGTCGCCTCTAATTTTGATCAAGCATTGGTGCGCGGGCATCTTTTAGATACGCTGACCGACCGTGACTCGGTGCTTGCCGTCATTGAAGAGGCCATTTCTAATTTCCACCGCTACCTATTTGTCATGCCGACCCTGGCCCGGTTTGAATTGGATTGCCATGAGAAGATCGAGCGCGGCGAGGCTCTGACCGCCGACGGCATGGGCCAAACTTTGGCGAACTTCTTCCGCGAAGGCTATGGGGGGCAAGTGGAGATTGACGAGGCCCGCTTAGGCGTCACCTGGGCCGAGTTCCGCCATCTGTACGCGCCGTTCTACGTCTACCAATATGCCACGGGAATTTCAGCGGCCAATGCGTTAGCCGAAGATGTCCGCACCGAAGGCCAGCCTGCCGCCAAGCGTTATTTAAGCTTCCTCAAAGCCGGCGGCTCGCTGTACCCGTTAGACGCGCTGAGACTCGCCGGAATTGACATGACTTCCCCGGAACCCATTCAGCGTGCCTTCGGCGTCCTGTCCAAGATGGTGGATAGACTCGCGGAGATTGTGGAAGAGTAGGAACCACGCCATGAACGGCACGGCTAGACGACGCGGATGCCACGAAGTACCACTTCTGCATTGGCAGACCTGGACGGCTGCATTGGCAGACCTGGAAGGCGCGGTACTCGGAACAAGGGGCAGGAGGGTAGGGGCAAGCCCTACGCCCTACAATTCCAAATCCTAACCCCGCGAAACGGTGTTTTGCGGCATCTTCGCCCAATAGACGTGCCATTCATGGCATGGTCTTCAGGGCCTATGCCAAACCATTTCAGTCGCCGTAATGGTCTTCTTTGAGGACGCGGAAGATGGGAGCGGAGGTTCGCAGCAGCATGGCTCCTTCTTTCCAGCCTTTGCGGGGCAGGACAAAGCAGTGGTCGCGGGGAACCAGCAGCTCTTCCTCGCACCAGCCGTCGGTGATGATCATGATCGGGGCATCCGGCGGGAAATCGCCCTGACGGTGCAGGAAAGAAACGGCAGGCTGCAAGACGGTCCCGCCCCGGCCTTTGATGGAAAAGACGCCGCGCAGGTCGGACGGCGCGACAAAGCCCTGGTCATACGGCGCGGCATCGCACAGCACGAGGCGGACACTGGGAACGTCGCGGGCTTCGGCATACGACGCGACTGCGCCCAGGGCGCGGCCCAAAAGCTCGCGGTCCATCGAGCCGGACGTGTCCAAAACGACGCCGAACGTGCAGGCATCTTTCCATTCCTGCGGCACGAAGCGGGCGGGGCGCGGGATGTCGGGCGTGGACGACTGCCGGCGGCTGGCCCGCGCATAAGTCCGCAGGGGGTCTATCAGCAGCGGCACATGTTCCGCCATCCAGCGGGCAAGTTCCACATCCCACGGCACGGGCGGTGTCCAAAGTGAGCGGATTTCTTCCACGAGGCCTGCCGGTACATGGCCCCGGCCCATCGCATGAGTGAGGCCCGATGTAAGGCTGCGCCGGTAGAAGTCGTCCAAAGTAGACACGTCGCCCCGGTAAATGCGGCGCGACTCGCTCTCAAACAAAACGTCGCCGAGTGCGCCGCGAAAGCCCCGTGCGCCTTTCGTGCGGCCCGGCTCGCGCAGGAGCAGGTCGTAGACTTCGTCCGCCGACATGCCTTTAAGGCGCGGGTCGTACAGCCCGCCGACGGTCGGGAACTGCCCCACCCCCATCTCAATGAGCCAGTCGTTAATCACAAAATCGCAGGCAATGTTCCACACCCACGGATCGCGGCCTCGCTGCCGCGTGTGGTGCAGCAGGGCCGCATGAAGCAGCTCATGGGCGTAGACAAAGATTATCTCCTGATTGGACAAGCCTCGGCGTGGATGAAAATAAATCTCCCCCAAATACGCATCCACGGCGGCGACGCTAATATCCATGCGGTCACAAACCGCTTCGTCGGCCACAAGGGTCATGTGCGCGGCGACCGCGCCCAGCAGCGGCATCTCGCTGAGGACCCAGCGCCGGGCCAGCTCACCGGGCCGCCATACCTTGCGCTTGTCACTGTCCGCCTGCCCCAAAGTTTCCGCCGCTTCCTCCACGGCGTCCTCGACAGCCTCCCCGATGCCTTCCGCCAGCAGCCGGTCCCAGTCCCGCCGGGGCTTGGCGCGTCCGTAGGGGCTGTAGGAATAATCAGCTTGGGTCACTAAAGGCCGCGTCACCATGTCGGGCCGGCGTGCGCCGGCGTAGGTCTTGAAGCCTTCCATCGCCGGCTTATCACCAACCAGCATTTCATAAATGTCTTCCTCACGCTGATTTGCAAATGCCAAGTCTACCGCGAAATCATGCGGCGCGTGGCCGATCTTGAACGCATACAGCATGTTGTCGGCGGCGTGTTCGCAGGCCAGGTTCCAGGCTTTAGGGTCACGCCCCAACCTTCCCGGCCCATGCCCTAATCCGAGATGCAAAAGCTGATGGGCCAGCACAAATGTCCACTCCGGCTCGCCGAGATCGTGCCGCTTGTGCGGATTGAACCAGATGACCCCCTGCGCCGTATCCACGCAGGCTATCTCCGGGTCACTTTCCACGCCGCTGCATTCCACCAGACGCACATGCTGCATCAGCGGCCCCAAAAGCGTCTTGCTCAGGCGCACCCTTGCCCCGGCAACGCGCTTCAGCGTCTTTTCAAGCTGCGTTTCTCTCTGCTTTTCCTTATCTTTACGCCGCGCCATTGCTGCTGATTGCCTGTTCTACGTATTCCCGTATGCTGTCATCAGCATCGTACTGGCCTTCTTCAACAATATATGGCGGCAGTTGACCGAGTTCGTCAAGAAGCTCAATAGTTCCATGTCGGCACATACCACAGTAGCCGCGCTCGTAGAAGAGCAGCAGTGCTGAGGCGGCTGCCGGCGTCATATTTTCTTCGACAACCTTTCGCAGTTCTAAGCCAATCCGTTCCGTCTTCTTTGCGCCCCAGGGTTCTTCCAAGATGCGCTCAATGGCCTTCTCGTCGCCCTCGCGAAAGTTCCGGGCGAGAAGTTCAATTAGCTCCCAGGGCCGCTCGTCGGTTTCCATCAACTCTAACGCCAAATCGTGAATGGAGACGTCCTCGATGCGTGCCAGAGCAGCGCGGGCCGCCGTTGCAATCTTCTGATTTTCGTTCTGGGCAAGCACCAGCAGAGGCGTATGGTCCAATGGAAATGGACGCACCCAAAATAAGAGCAGATAGCGTTCCAGACGCTGCGTGTCTGTCTCCAACAGCAGTTCAGAAGCCAGCCGCTCTGCATCATCCTCAGCGAGTGCCGCGCCCCAGCGACCCCAAACCATGTGGTTTTCGCGTTTCTCCGGGCTGGAAATGAGGCGGCGCAGCTTGGCATAATCAGGCCGATCTCGACGAGATTTTGAGCCTTGTCTTTTGTGCCAGGCTGTCTGCTTTTCACGGACTTCCGCAAGGTATACGCCAACAGCCGGTTCGGCCTCAGCCGCCTGTTCCAGAAACGACTGGACGGTCTCAAGTCCAAATCGCTCCTCGACTTGTTCCAGCAGCCACGCTTCGGTCCAATGATCGTCTTGTTCTCGCGGGTGCAAAATCCACTGGTGCACGACGGCCAAGTATCCATTGAGGCCGTCAATGTCCACTACGACTTCCGCCCTTGAATAATCGGAGCCAGCAGAATGTTTTCCGAAAAACAAGTAGAGCGATTTTCGGACGGAGTGATCGCCGTTCTTTGCCAGCAGACCCAGCAGGCCGAACATCTGCCCAATACTGCGTTCATCTTCCTCCCACCAGTCATCCTCATTATCGCTAATTTCGTCCAAAGACTGCCTGACAAACTGCGAGTAGAATTCCGGTTCACCCGTAGCCTGAGTCACGTCAAACATATACCGGGCGCGGTCTTCTGCGGATTGCAGATAGTAGGCAAGGTTGTGGGTGCAGGCGTACAAGAGAAAATCGCGGCTGGCGATGACTTCGCCGCGCCTCAGCCACAGAACGGCCCGGCCAAGACCGCGCCGCACTGCTGCCTCAAACTCGGTTTTCGTGACAGGCATTAGTTAGGCTTTCACGGCGACGCGCTGGGCGAGGCGGGGGAGGTCGCGGACGACTTCTACTAAAAACCAGTCTGGGAGAGAGCGGGCGTCATCGCCGGTTTCTTCGGCGACCATGACGGTTGCCATTTCGACGGAGATGTCGCACAAATCCACTAAAACGCGCTTGGCCTGGCTGACCAAGTGCCGGTGGGCGGGCCTCACGTTCTCGCGCTCCGGCGGCAGGGTCTTGGCAAGCTGCGCCCGAAGGGACTGGACCACGAAATACAGCACGTCCCGGTCTTCGGCGGCGCGAGGCAGCGGCTGCTCGCCGGACAAAATCAGCTCGACGCGCAGGCTGCCGTGGAGCTGCTTGACAAAGGCCGCAAAGCTGCGGGCGTGATTGGGGCTAAGAACACCCGCCGCCAGCATTTCGGCCTCGTCCGTCCTAATTTCCGGGCCGTAGGAGCGCAGGGCGTCGCTCAGAATGTGCCAGGCGCGAGGCGTCGAGAACGTCTCTTCAGTCTTAGGCGGCAGGACAACCAAATGGTCAGGCCGTGTTTCAATGTAATGGATGACCCACTCATGGACTCCTTCGGCATAGGCCCAGTCCAGCCAGTCCCGGACGGTCGGCTTCAGCTCGACATGGAGCATCCGGTTCATCAGGGCTGACGACATCGGCTTGACGATGGCCTGGTCCTGCGCCCGGTTGCCCGCGCCGACCACGACCGATCCTTCCGGCAGCGTGTATTCGCCCAGCCGCCGGTCATTAATCAGCGAATAAAACGCCTTCTGAACTTCAAAAGAGCAGGCGTTCAGCTCATCTACGAACAGCAGGTACGGCGTGTCGCGGGCAATCATGCGGGGCGGGCAGAAGACCGAGCGGCCGTCCACAATTTGCGGGACGCCGATTAAATCTTCCGGCGCAAGCTGGGAGCCGAGCAGAGAAACGCAGTCCAGCCCGACATCGCGGGCGAACCGCTCAATCAGCGCCGATTTGCCGATGCCGGGCTGTCCCCAAACAAAAACAGGACGTGTGAGGGCGACATTGAGAAGTAATTTGCCGAGCTGAGTCGGCGTGATTGTCTGCATAAAGTATGCGTGTTCCTGCCTATTTAATGGCGAATGTCGCCAGATACTTTCCTTTGTGTGTCGGCGGCACGGCATTTGCGCCGCCTGAAACCTGCCCCGGCGTCAGATACTTGACATGACCGTCGGCGAACCCAAAGTTCAGCCCGAAAGTTTTAGCGTCATGTCTTGTGCTGTCCTGCGGCGCACTCAGCCCGGCTGCGCTGACGGCTTCGGGCTTCGATGGATCGCAGTTCAGTGTCGTGAACTCATAAAGCGCGACGGTCCCGGCGGGATTCGTGAAGTCTCCGACGTGCTGCTTGGCAATGCTCCGGTTCTCAGCGTAGGATATGTAGGGCGCGACGTGTAAGTCGTCTGGGCATTGGTAGATGCTGTTGTACGGCGCGTAAAAATAAATTTGACCTGCCCAACCGTCACCTGCCGAATTCCTGCCGGGTGGAACTGCGAGATCACTGTCCTGCTCATATTCAGCATAAGCAAGCCCAAGCTGCTTCATGTTTGGCAAGCACCTGTAGTCGCGCGTGTTCTTTTCGACCTTCTGGAACACAGGGTATAAAATGGCGTAGACAAGAGTGACAATGACAAAAACAGCCAGCCATTGACCGGGCGGCACACCGAACAGCGAGCGACGTCTTGGCATTCCCCCAGCCTCCACCGCAGACTACATAAAAGATAATTCAATTATACATAATTTTTAGGTATAATCCAATTGGTCTCGAAAATAACTTTGCGCGAAAGGACTAAAACCATGCCCCAGTATTCTGTCAATTTCAGCAGCGACTTTGACAAAGCGCTTGCCGATGCTTCCAAACAACAGGGAACAACAAAAGCCGACATTATTCGTAAGGCGGTCGCAAGCTATGTCTACCTTAACAAGGAAACCATGAACCCAGACCGAAAAGTCTCTATCACGGACAATCAGGGTTTGGTCATCAAAGACATCATCCTGCCGTAGCGAGCGTGCTGAGCGGGAGGAGAACTCATGGACGAAAACGAGTTCGCGGCAGTTCGAGCCAGGGCATTGCAGGCGCAGGAAACTGCGGAGACGGTTCCCCGCACGGAAATCCTTCGCGAGGGAGGTATCGGAAGCCCGGAGGCGGTCAGCGACCTTGGAGAGGCTGACGCCGACGCAGCAGGCGGGGCTGTGGCTGGCGGCAGGGGTGGGATCAACGATTATTGGAGGCTTGGTATTCGTCGCGGTAGTCTGGTTCCAGACCGCACCGAAGCCGCCCGCCCTCCTGCCGCTGCCGGCTGTCAACGATCCGGCCAAAGCCAAAGACGCGCTGGCGAGCTATCAGGCAGTCAATCAGGCTGCGCTGGACAACTACAAGGCGCTGAACGCTGAAGCAATTAGCCGCGTCACCAGCTTATTTGATCTGCTGGCGACAAAAACGCTGCTTCCCATCTTTACGGCCATCTTAGGCTACATTTTCGGCTCCCGCGCCGCCGCTGCTGCCGCAAACAGCAGAAACTCCGAGTAGAGGCTTCCGTACCGGAAACGAGGACGTTTACACCCTTGTTCGTTTATCTGCTTCTACTCAAACAGCGCGTCTACAAAGGCTTGAGGGTTGAAAACTTCAATGTCGCCGATTTTCTCGCCGGTCCCAATGAGCTTGATGGGGACGCCGAGTTCATCTTTGATGGTGATGACGATGCCGCCGCGTGCCGTGCCGTCGAGCTTTGCCAGGATGAGGCCGGTAATAGAGACGGCAAGCTTGAACTCACGGGCCTGGTTGACGGCGTTCTGGCCGGTGGTGGCGTCAAGGACCAGCAAAGTTTCATCGGCGGAGCGCCCGCCCAGCTCACGCTGAATAATACGATTTATCTTTTTCAGCTCTTCCATGAGGTTGGCCTTGTTGTGCAGGCGGCCCGCCGTGTCAATGATCAAATAGTCAGCCCCAGATT
>CAXTER010000088.1:0-20318 GCA_964243345.1 uncultured Armatimonadales bacterium | reverse complement strand
TTTGTCCTGCCAAGAGCTGCGGGGAACTCTGCGGCTTTCGCCGGAGGTACAATAGGCCATGCGAAACATGCGAACATCACGGTTTCTCGCGCTCGTTCTGCCGCTTTCCGCCGCCGGCCTCTTTTTGACCCATTCAAGCGCAGTCCTTCATGCCCAAAGCGCCGCACCCAATAACGCTGCGCCTAATAATGCTGCGGATGACGTGACCTACAATTCCGGCAGCTCTCGGTATCTTTCGGCCCCGCACACAATGGAGTTCTACCACGGCGTCCAGTTTGGTCAGGGGGATGCCACCATGCGTACCGACAACGCAGTCATTCTCCTTGATAAAGACAACAACCTGCTGAACGCTAAAGCGCCGGGGCCGGTGCATCTTTACGACCCGGAGGACGATTTGACCGGGCGGCACGGCACCGTAGATTTCACCAAGCACCTGGCGACGCTTACGGACAACATCGTGCTGGTGGTCAAGCCAGGCAAGCACGAAGCGAATGCTTCAGATACGTCGCCGCGCCGCCAGTTCAAGGACCCGGCGACCCTGACCTGCGCGGAGATGACCTACGATTACAAGCACAAGATCGGGCGCATTCCCGGCCCGCTGACGGTGACGCAGACCATCCAAACCAAAGACGACGGCCTGCAAACCCGCATCCTGACCGCCGATGCCGGGCTGTACAACGGCAAGGCGGAGACGATCCAATTGGTCGGCGACATTAAAGGCACTTACAGCGACGGCAGTGTCATAGAGGGCGACACCCGGCCAAAGGGAAAACCGGTACTGATCAACATCAAAGAAGGCTCAGAGATGATTGACGTTCCATTTGACACCACAGGCCATTTCACTGTCAAGCCGCAGTCCAAAAACAGCAAAGATGACTCTTCCGACGATGACGCGGACCTGACATTGCCGGTCCCGCCGCCGCACACGCCCGCTCCGGGCGAAGCGCACGCCGCGCCGAAACCGACTCCGCCCGCCCCGGCTGCTCAAGCGTCGCCCAGCAAAACTCCGCTCAATCAAACCCCGGCAAGCCCAGCGTCTTCAAGCCCAGCCGCTGTTCCGGCCCAGCCGGCGCAGGTGCCGCCGGCTTCCGCCCCGACGCCGCCGGCGTCTGCGCCCCCGGCAGGCAGTCCCTAATGGAAGTGCTGCACGGGGTCAGCGCCCATCCCGGCGTCGCCATCGCCGCCGCGGCGCGTCTGCACGAGGAATACGGCGCGGCGTCGCTTTCACCGGACCGGCTGCGGCGGATCGGCGAGCGGCTGCGCTCGTTCGGCCTGGAAAACCCGGAGCCGGAGCAGATTGTGCTGGTCGCCGACCGCATCCCCCAAGCATTCTGGCTGGCCCCTTTGCCTGGCGTCCAGATTGTCGGGATCGCCGCTCAGTCCGCCGCGCCGCTTTCTCCCAAGCCTGAGCTGCCGGTCGTGCTTGGCCTCGGCGAGATGCTGCTGCGGCAGGTAGAAGAAGACGACATCGTAATCATTGACGGTGACCGGGGCAGGGTGTATGTTGCCCCGGATGCGTCCACCGTTGCGCGTTACCAAGCGCCTTTGACGCTCTCACGCCGCTTCTTCTTGGAAGGCGCTCATTTGCCTGCCCGGACGGCATCGGACAACCGCGTCGTTTCAATTTTGTGCGCGGCCTGGTCACTCGCGCAGGCCGAAGAAGCGATGGCGCAGGGCGCGGACGGCCTGGTCATTCCCGCCGGCAATGATTTTCTCGGCGCAGACACGCTGCCGCAGACTGCCGGAGAGCAGGCGCAGGTGCTGGGCGACTTGGCACGGATTATCGGCGGCCAGCCTCTTTACTTGGACATCCCCCACGACAATTTAGCTCTGACAGCGCTGGTACGCGGCGCGGCCCGTCTGCCGCTGCATTTGGTTCTGCGTGACCCGTCGGAGCGTGAAGAGCTTCAAGAGCGCTTAGATGAAATCGAAGCCAGCTTAGAGGAAGAAGACACGCTCTTTGGCCGGGTTCAGCTGGAGCTAGGGGTCTCGGTAGAAGGCGACGACGCAGACGATGACCTGCCGGAAGATTTGGACGGCTTCGCCGGAACATTTATGACCGGCAGCTTGCAGGGCGCATCCTGGGAGCGGCTGCTGCTTGCGGCAGGGCAGGCGCGACGGGCGGGCAAGCCGGCCACGGTGCGGATTGGGGGCGACTGGTGGCCGCAGGTTTTGGGCGACACGGTCGGCATGGGCTTCAGCCAGCTTATTGTCCCGTCTGCCGCGGTCGCCGACATTAAAGACGCCGTGCGGGAATTGTAGCTTCACGAACGGCAGCTTGGTGATTCCGCAGTGACTCTCGCCTCACCCCCGGTCTGAAGACCGGGGGGTGAGGAAGGGCAAAATGTCTGCTTCACAGACGCAAGAAGCGAATCACAGACAGCATTTTCGTCCCGTAGGGACATATTGCTTTTCTAAAGCCCCGGTCTTCAGACCGGGGAAACCTGTATGCTCATCCCCTTCGCCGTCACCACCTCCGCGCACCCTCCTTTAGCCTTAGAAACTCAGGCACGCGGCTATGCCGCCGAACTCCATGCGCCTTATGTGCCGCGCTTTGGCCTGCCTGTTCCTGCCGTGCTTGCCGCCTGCGGGGCCAAGCGCCTCTTGATTGCCGGGCTGGACCATCTGCGCCTGCGGGACAGGGCCACGGATGCCGAATACTTTTTCCATCCCAATCTCTTTCAAGTGCGGGCGTACAATTTAGCGCATGGCGGACGGGACCATTTTTTAGAGGCCGCGCAGCTTGCGCCGGGCGACTCGGTGCTGGACTGTACGCTGGGATTTGCGTGTGAGGCAAGTCTCGCTGCCCTAGCTGTCGGCACATCCGGGCAAGTTGTTGGGCTGGAAAGTGTCCCGGAGCTGGCGCTTGTGACCCGCATCGGCACGCAAAGCTTTGTGCTGCACAGCGGCACACTGACGGAGGCGCTGCGGCGGGTGCAGGTCGTGACGGCGAACGCACGGGCGTATCTGCCGGGCTGCCCAGAGAGTTCAGTTGACGTAGTCTACTTTGACCCGTTCTTTGAGCATCGCCTGAGCGGGTCGGAAGTGTCTGTCTCTCCGCTGTTCGTGTTCGGCAACCCGGCCCCGTTAGAGGCAGAAACCGTGGATGAGGCCCGTCGGGTCGCCCGGCGGCGGGTAGTCATCAAGCACCCGCGCGACGAGCCGCTGCCGGGGCCGGTGCAGGAATGGGTCACGGAAGTGGTGGCAGGCCGCAAAAGCCGCGTAGTTTACAGCGTGCTTTCTCGAAAGGCTTAGGAGCCGTGGGCAGAGGAGCCGTGGGTGTGGAGGCCGTGGGTATGAAACCCACGGCAGGACAATTCAACTGTCCTTTGGACGCAGGAGGCCGGACTCGAACAGCCCGAAGGGCGTCAGCTTTCTCCTGCCGTGGGTTTCATACCCACGGTGCGCCTGAAAAAGTATGACAGTTTTGCGCCGCCTGGGGTACAATAAGCGAAACCAACTCCTCCACACGAGTTTACACCAAAGAGAAGCAAGACTTATGAGCGAATTAGAACAGTTTTACGGACCCAATGCCGGGTACGTGCTGGACCTCTACGAGCGCTACCAGCAGGATCCCGCCTCGGTAGACCCCGCAACCCGCAGTATGTTTCAAGACTGGAACCCGGTTGCTGTCTCTCCGCCTCCACGCAATGGGAATGGCAGTCACGGGACCAGCAGCAATGGGAGCGCTGCCCCACCTTCTCCTTCCCAAGCGACGACAGCGCCGCAGGTGGACGTGATGAAGGTCGTTGCCGCCGCTCGCCTTACTCGTCTGGTACGCCAGCGCGGGCATCTGACCGCGCACATTGACCCACTGGGCAGCCCGCCGCCCGGCTCCCCGGAGCTGGAGATGACGACGCACGGCCTGACAACAGGCGATTTGGAAGCCCTGCCGGCAGCGGTTGTCGGCGGGCCGCTGGCCGAAGGAGCAAAGAATGCTTTGGAAGCGCTGGGACGGCTGCGGAAAGCCTACTCCGGCTCGGTTGGCTACGAGGACGGCCATATTCAGGACCCGGAAGAGCGGGCGTGGCTGCAAGATGCCGCCGAGAGCCGCGAGTTTTTTCAGAACTTCGCGCCGGAAGACAAAAGGGCGGTTTTGAAGCGCTTGTCTGAAGTGGAGGGTCTGGAAAAGTTCCTGCACACGACCTTTGTTGGGGCCAAGCGCTTTTCCATTGAAGGCGTCGATGCTTTGGTTCCGATGCTGGATAGAATTGTTCACGAAGCATCTGCCGCTCATACGCATGAAGTGGTCATGGGCATGGCGCACCGGGGACGCCTCAATGTCCTGGCACATATTCTCGGCAAGCCGTACACGGATATTCTGCAGGAGTTTAAGTCAAGCAAACAGGACGACGGCTCTTCGGTCGCGGGCGGCTCGCAGCAGGGCTACTTCGGCGACGTGATTTACCACGGCGGCGCACGGCTAGACTTTAGCGACAACGGTGTCGAGCAGATGCCGATTACACTCACCCCGAACCCCAGCCATTTGGAGTTTGTGGACCCGGTGGTCGAAGGCCGCGCCCGCGCCGCCCAGGACAACCGCACCCAGCCCGGCAAGCCGGTGCAGGACCCGAAGGCGTCTTTGGCGATTATGATCCACGGCGATGCCGCATTCCCCGGCCAGGGCGTTGTCGCCGAAACGCTGAACATGTCCCAGCTTCCAGGCTACTCGGTCGGCGGCACGATCCATATTATCACAAACAACCAGATTGGCTTCACGACGCTTTCCAGCGACTCACGCTCGACGCTGTATGCCAGCGATCTGGCGAAAGGCTTTGAGATTCCCGTAGTCCATGTCAACGCCGACGATGCCGAGGCGTGTATTGCCGCCGCCCGCATGGCGTTTGCGTACCGGGAAAAGTTCGGCAAAGATTTTTTGATTGACTTGGTCGGCTACCGGCGCTGGGGTCACAACGAAGGCGAAGAGCCGACCTATACCCAGCCGCGCATGTACGAAGGCATCCGGTCGCACCCGACCGCCCGCGAAGTGTGGGCAAAAGAGCTGGAGCGACAGGGCATTGTCACCCGCGACGAAGCGCAGGCAATGACGGCGGAAGTCATGCAAAAGCTGGCCGAGGCCCGCACCCAGCCGACCGGCAAAGGGCTGGCAAAAGGGCTGCCGACGCCGGAGAACTTGGCCGAGTTTGCCAAGCAGTTCCGCACCGCTGTCCCCGCCGAGGAGCTGACTGCACTAAACGACGCGCTGCTGGCCCGGCCGGAAGGCTTCACGGCAAACGCCAAGCTGGAACGATTGTCGCTTCAGCCGCGCCGGGCGGCACTGACGATTGAAGGCGGCATTCGCTGGTCCCATGCCGAGGCGCTGGCGTTTGCGTCTATCCTTGCTGACGGCACGCCGATCCGGCTGTCCGGCCAAGACGCACAGGCCGGGACATTCAGCCAGCGGCATTTAGTGCTGCATGATCCGACGACGGGCGAGACGTACAGCCCGCTTCAGTCGCTGCCCCAGGCCAAAGCGTCGTTTGCGGTCTATAACAGCCCGCTGTCTGAAAATGCCGTGCTGGGCTTTGAGTACGGCTACTCCATGCACGCCGCCGGCTGCTTGGTGTTCTGGGAAGCCCAGTTCGGCGACTTTGCCAATGGCGCACAAGTGATTATTGACCAGTTTATCGCGTCCGGGAACTCGAAATGGGCGCAGACGCCGTCGCTGGTGCTGCTGCTGCCGCATGGTTACGAAGGCCAGGGGCCGGAACATTCGTCGGCGCGTTTGGAGCGCTATTTGGAGCTGGCCGCGAACGGCAACATGCGAATCGCCTACTGCACGACAGCGGCCCAGTATTTTCACATTCTGCGCCGTCAGGCCGCGCTGCTGGAAGCCGCGCCGCGCCCCTTGGTGCTGATGACCCCGAAAGGCTTGCTGAAAGTGGACAAGCCGCCGGTCGGCTCGTCGCTTTCGGAGCTGGCCGAGGGCCATTTCCAGCCGGTACTGAATGATCCGCGCTCACGCGACAATTCGCAGGTGACGCGGCTGGTGCTTTGCTCCGGCAAAGTCTATGTGGATTTAGCGGCCCGTGAGGAATATGCGGCGGCATCCAGCGTTGCAGTGGTGCGGATTGAAGAGCTGTATCCGTTCCCTTACCCGGAGCTGCGGGAAGTCATCGCCCAGTATCCGAACCTCAAAGAAGCCGTCTGGCTTCAGGAAGAGCCGCGCAACGCCGGAGCCTGGGTGTTTGTGTCGTCGCGCATTCGCGAGACGCTGCCGCAGGGCGTGGACTTGACTTTTGTAGGCCGTCCCAAATCCGCCAGCCCGTCGGAAGGCTCCAAGCGCCGCCATGATGTGGAGCAGGGCCGTCTGCTGTCTGCCGTGCTGAGTGAAGTCCCAAAGCCGGCCTTGAACGGCGCAAAACTGAAGGGCGACAATTTGAAGAGGAGTGAACCCATCCATGCCCGCTGAAATCCGTGTCCCGCAGATGGGAGAGTCGGTCACTGAAGCGACAATCCTGCGCTGGCTGAAAAAAGAAGGCGACTCGGTCTCTGCCGGCGAAGGCATCGCTGAGCTTGAGACAGACAAAGTCAACGTCGAAGTTCCCGCCGACAATGCAGGAATTATCCAAAGCTTCGCCCATGCCGAAGGCGACACGGTGGCTGTCGGCGACGTGCTGGCCGTCATCGGCGACGCCGCGCCGGTGACAAATGTAGGGGCGGCGCTTGCTGCGCCCTCTTCGGAAGCAGGCGCAGCAAGCAGCGCCCCTACGGCGCCGGCCTCCAACGGTCAAAACGGCGTGTCGGCTCCTGCCGCGTCGCCGCTGGCACAGGCGCTGGCCGAGGAAGCCAAGCTGGACCTCACGCAGGTCAAAGGCACCGGCCCCGGCGGGCGCATCACTAAAGACGACGTGACCGGTTACTTGGGCCAGGGCAGCCAGACCGCGCCGGCCCAGGCCGCCGAGCGTCAGGAAGAACGCGCCGCCGAGTACGGAACCCCGCTTCCGAAGCCCGCAGCGACTCCGCCTGCGTCCGTTACCGCACCGCCCAAGCCCGCCGCCGCACCGTCCGCCCCGACCTCGACAGCAAATGGCCGGCCTGAAGAGCGCATTCGAATGACGCGCCGCCGTCAGACAATCGCTACTCGTTTAGTGGAAACGCAGCACACGGCGGCGATGCTGACGACGTTCAACGAAATTGACATGACGGCAGTGATGGCAATCCGGTCTAAGCGCAAGGATACGTTCAAAGAGAAGTTCGGCATTGGGCTGGGCTTCATGTCGTTCTTCACCAAAGCCACTATCGGCGCATTGAAAGCCTTCCCGCTGCTGAACGCGGAAATCCAGGGCCTAGAGATTGTCAAAAAAGGCTACTACGACATTGGCATTGCGGTTGGCACCGACGAAGGCTTAGTTGTCCCCGTAGTCCGGGACGCCGACCAGAGAACCTTTGCCGGCATTGAAAAAGCGATTGCCGACCTCGCAAAACGCGCCCGCGAGAACACACTGACCCTGCCGGAGCTTCAGGGCGGCACGTTCACCATCACTAACGGCGGCATTTTCGGCTCGATGATGTCCACGCCCATCTTGAACGGTCCCCAAGTCGGCATTCTGGGCCTGCACAAAATCGAGCAGCGGCCCATTGCTTTGAATGGCGAAGTCGTCATCCGCCCCATGATGTACGTCGCGCTGTCCTATGACCACCGCATCGTAGACGGCGGCGAAGCCGTGCGCTTCCTGGTCAAAATTAAAGAACTCATTGAAGACCCCGAAGCCCTGCTGCTGGAAGGTTAAACTGAGAACCAAAAAGCCGCCTGATCACTTGATCAGGCGGCTTTTTTATAATTTTGTAGATAGCCTGATGCTTTAGAACCTACTTCAAAACTCCCCCCTGCCCCCAATAATGGGGGAGCAAGAGCAGATTTTTCTCGTCCGGTTCCCCCATTATTGGGGGCTAGGGGGACCCTTGCCGAGTTTTGAAGTACATTCTTATTGGCCTCGGTCTCACCCAAGCACAAGCCCATACATTTGGGTTGCCCTGCCGACGTGAGAAGCCAACAGGCCAAAGGTTGCGAGACCTCCATCCATGCGGCGCATGACCTAGCTTCCACCAGTACCTCTCCGCAGTTTTTGTTCCGACAAAAGCGCACCGATTGATGTATTGGGTCTGCAAGTAGCCATGCTTCATATACCATAGACACCACTCACGCCCGGCAACAATACGAACCTCATGCCAGCTAGAATGAACTCGCCTCATGGTCAGCTTGGCTCACTAGAAGTGGTAGGCACAGCCAGATAAACAGCGATTTCCCGCTGCGCTTTTGTGAGTTCCTTGAAGTAGGCTCTGCTCATGGTTTCATATGAGGGCCTCCACGCGCCGCCTAGTAAACAGTGCAGTCTGGGGTTACGTCCGGGCTGCTCTTTCTCTGAGTGTCTTCTTCCAAGCCAGGAAAGTCACGGTTACGAAGAATAAAGTCAAGGGCGTGAGGAGGAAGAATAGCTCGCGGTCGGTCGAAACGCTATAAATCGGATTGTCCGCTGTCAGCGAGCGGCGGTTGTGGGCAGCTACGGCCATGACGTGGCCCCGCCAGGTCTGTACGGTGAGGGTATCACCGGCAGCCAGCAGATCCCAGCAGCGGCTGTCAACGACCTCGGCTTCCTGCGGGGCGGCCTGTCCGCTTTGAAGTTTGACGAAGTAGTTCACAGAACCTCGGGCACCCGCTTCGCGGCGCTTGCTCACGACCTTCTCTGTGAGTGAAATGCAGGGCGTAAGGCCGGCGGACGCGGACGTTCCAGGCAGGCAGTGCGGGGAGTGGCGGTAGGCATTCGCCTGATTTTTGTCGCTATAAGCCGCCAGAAGGAGCAGGCAAAATCCGAACAGCAGCAGCAGGGAGAAGGCGGAACCGAACAGCAGCGCCTGCTTCTGGATTCTTGTGTTTGTCGGCGGCGGATTGGCTTGGGAGCGCTTCATAACAGCTTATTCCTTGACGGCTTTTCCCGAAAGAGAGCGCCAGCCGAAGACGCACAGCGTCCCGAAGAACAGGGTAATGAAGCCGGCCACCCAAGCAAGCTGGCGGTCGTCGGAATAGGCATGGTTCGGATTGTCGAGAGTGATTGTTTTGTAGCCGGGCGCGTCCACTTCCACGATATGCCCCTGCCAGGTCCTAGTCGTGACGACGGTTCCGGCAGGGACACGGAACCAGAAATCGTAGTCTAAAATCTGAATTTCGTGCGGCGCAGCCCGCCTATTTTGGAGCGTCAGGAAGATGTCATCCGCATTTTTTGAGTGATGGATGCTGCGCTTGCTGACAAGATGTTCTGTGAGAAGAGTGCCGGGGGACCTTTGGTACAGCTCAAGCTGTTTCCTGTCTTCGGGGATAGCTCGAACACTGCCGACCAGCGCCAACAACCCGAGCAGGCTGATTGCCGAGCCGATAACCAGGGTGGCAGTTTTCCATTTTCTATCGAAGGATGCCAAGCCCCGCCTGGTGTTGTCCGGTATCATGGTACGTTCCTGAAAAAATAGCCTGTCTTTTACTCCGGCTCCGGCGTGGGCAGGTCGGAGGCGGCGTTGTCCTTGTCTTCTTTCTTCTGGATTGGCTTGCCTTTTTTGTCTTTTAGCACCGGCGGCGGGAGCAGCTCGATGGCAGGGATTTCCGTGCCGCTGGGGTGGAACGGGACGCGGCTGAGGCAGAAAGCGTCAATGGACAGAACGTAGCGGCTGTCGGAGGGGCGCGGGCCGGTGATATTGATGGTCAGCGTGTGGCGGCCACGGGCAAGAGACACGCTGCCGAGCTGGTTCCAAATAAACTTGCCGCCGTAGAGGCCGCCATCCGAGCGGGCGTCTTCGGACGAGTTCGCGCCGCCGTCATCAAGGGTGTAAGTGAAGGGCGACGAGGCGGCAAGAGGACTGCCGGCAATCCAGAACTCGTAGGAGCCGGCGGAATTGACGCTGAGCTGGTACTGCGCTTCGTAGCCGCCGGACGCGGGCGAAGGACGGTCGGTGTCAAGCGACAGAAAGGAGCCGCCGGACGCTTCCGGGTCGGAAACCAGCGAATCAAACGTGTAAGAGCTTGCGCTTTCACCTTCAATCCAGACAAACGGCTGCAAGATTTGGGACAGCGAGCCGATAAAACGCGCAAACTGGTTGTAGCGCAGGTCGGCGTCTGTCGCCGAGGTTGGGATCGTGTTGCGGATCTCAAACAACTGCTGATCGTACAGCTCGGTGGAAAGACCCTGCTGCTTTGCCAGTTTCAGCAGGCGCACAGCCTCGGCATCGGCGGCATCGGCGGCATTTGTCGGCAGAGGCACGCTCTGCAGATGGGTCAAAATGATCGGGTCCCGGCCAATCGGCACGGTCCAGCCGTCTTTCTTTTTTTCCACTTTGATGGGAGCGCCGTCCGCGTCAGTAATCTGCACCGGCGCATCTTTGGTGAACGGGAACGAGGTTTCTACGGGAGCGTCGGCGTGCGGGGACCAGACCACAAAGCGCGGCAAAGCGCCGTCAGGATCATTCAGCTTGTAGCCGCGAAGCTGGGGGCCGAGGGTAAACGAGTCGCCGTTTTGGAACAGCGCCCCGGCCCGGTAGGAGGGCAGCCACCAGACGCCGTCCGGCAATTGCCGTGCGCCGACACTCACGCCCGCCGCTCCCGCCGGGTACGGCAGGATGCGCGGAAGGGCAATCAAATCGCGTGCCTGGAACGAAAGCGACGCGCCGTAGTCGCCGAGCCGCCGGGCGTCGGCGGCTGTGATTGCGGCAGGCGACGCAAAAAAGCCTCTCGCGCCAATGGCTTTGAGCGAGTCCCAATTTTGGTTTAACTCGGACTGATTGGCATCGGCATTATCGGCAATCAGCCAGGTGGTTCGGGGCGTGTCTTCGGCCTGAGCGAAGGCGTAGACGCCCGACGCCGCGCTGTCCATGCTGAGGCCGTCAAAGCCGCTGCGGGTCTGCGTGTTCGTAAAGAGGCCGCTGCCGCCGCCCCAGGCATACAGGACCGGGACATCAGCGACGCCTTTCTTTAATACATCGGCCATCGAGTTCATGTAGCCGCGCACGGACTCTAAGCGAAACTGGTTCAAATCGGTCCATAAATGCCCGCCGATGCCGTGTTCGTCTAAGACCGCGTAAGACACCTTTTTGACCGGGTCATAAACCGCCGCGACCCCTTTGGAGCCGGACCAAAGCGGCAAACAGCGGGAAGCGACGGTGAAGTCCGGCAAGTCGTGGTCCCGTATCCCCCACCCCCGGTTCAGATCGTCTACGTTGTGGTTATATTTTTTGTTAAGCCAGGCTTGAAAATCCAGCCGATAGCCGTCGGACGTCGGGATGACATTGTCCACTTCCCCGGCAAACCCGATATTGGCGGTCAGCGGGTCCAAAAAGAAGCGAAATCCCGGCCCCAGCTTGACATGGCTGAAGAACCCCAGCACCCGGTCCCGGTAATCATCATAGCCCTGCCATAAGTCCGGCAGGCGGCTTTCCGGCGTTCCCGGCGCGTAGAGCCGCTGCGGATACAGCAGCAGGATGTCGTCTGTGTTCTGGGCTTTCAGCGAGACTTCCGCCGTGTCGCTGCCGACAACTCGTGCGCTGCCGCTCTCATCGATCTCTTTGTCGTGGGTAGACGCCAGCACATAGAACGCGCTGGTCAGCCCCGGAATATGGCTGAAGCGGGTCGATCCACCGGCGGACGGCGACGGGTTGCGGTACACGGCGGGCTTGACGACGTAGCCGACCAGCGGGTTGTCGGGCGTGTCGGCAATCCGCAGACCGTACTGAAAGTTATGGGCATCTAAATAATCTAAAACGCGCTGGACGGCGGCAGGCGACGCATGGGTCAGCCCCAGCGTCCCTGCCGACAGCAGCACGTCGTGGACACCGTTCTTTGCCAGCAAATCTAAAGCGGCTTTGTCTTTGGCCCAGTTGTCATCCGTCGGCAGGTCCGTCCAGGTTAGCGGAACAAACGCCGCCCCAACAGGCAGGTACGGCGTCCCGTCCCAAGTCAGCCCATGCGCCTGCTCGACACTCCACGCATGGCCTGTTCCCGCCCCATCTTGGTAAACGCCGCTTGCCTGCGGCTTGAGCAGGTTCATCGGCGCGGCAAGTGCCGGCGCACTCTTGCTGTGCGTATTGGTGTTCGCCGCAAGCAGCGGTGTCGGCAGGAAAGTGAGCGTGAGCAGCAGTGTTGGAAGGTGTTTCATAGGAGTAGGAGCATAAACAAAATGGGCGCTGAAAGCCGGGCATTAGAAGTGCCCGTATGGGAGGCTTCGCCGACCGTCCAGGGGACGGAAGAAGTTGAAGATGAGAGACGTTCCCATTTAGTCGGTTTCGCACGAAGGCCAAAGATTGTCTTCGGCATGGTGGCGCTTCTGGTTGTGGATATACTGGACAATGCGCTCTTTCTGAGACGCGCTGAACGAGAACACGCCGTAGCCCTCCTGCCAGCGAAACCAGGTGAGGAGGCCACCGTCTGCGCGGACAAACTCGTCACCGGCGAATTTGGAAGAAACACCTTTGAGCTGCTTCATAATCTGCGCCGGGCTGAGAGCTGTCGGCGCTTTTACCGCCAGATGGACATGGTCCGGCACCCCACCGATCGCCAAGACGCTGCACCGAAGCCGCTGCGCTTCTAATTGCAGGCAGCGGTGGACACTCGCCTCAACGTCTGGAATTAGCAGCGGATGGCGCTGCTGGGTAGTCCAAACAAAATGCAGATAATACTCGCCTTTGCTTTCTGGCATCTTTCCCTCCGTGGAATGTGCATGGGATTTGATTGTAAACTAGAGGCGAGCATTAGAAGCCGGGCGATGAAGGCCGGGCAATGAAGGCCGGGCATTGGAAATACCCGTCTGGGAGGCTTCGCCGACCGTTCAAGGAACGGAATACAAAGACCTTAATACCAAGAGTGACGGTTATTGTTCCTAATTTGTTCTGCTCTGTCCGCTCTTCTGTTCCTTGAACAGTCGGCGCAGCCTCCCAGACGGGTATTTCCAATGCCTGGCCTTCATCGCCCCTCAAATAGCCGCTGAAGTTCTTCCGGGAGAGGATCGTCAAAATCGTCCGGCACAACAAAATCCCCCTTCGCAAGCCCGCGAGGACGCGGGGTAAGCGGCACATCTTCGGCCTCAGCAGATTTGATGGGATTGATTTCGGCGACGGGTTGGCCCGCCTGTGTAACCAGCAAAGTTTCCCCTGCCTGAACGCGCTCAAAGTATCCGGCTAAATCCTGCTGTATGTCATCAATACTGATTGTTGTCATTTGTCACCCCCCCGATTTAGGCCATGCGACTATCTGTTCGTCCGACCCATTTGTTGTTTTGATGCTTCCGCCACTAGGTGTGACCCAAATATCTAAACGGCTGCTGTTCCACCCACCGGTGCTCCCGACCACAATGCCAGCGCCTTCGTTGTCGCACTCGCCCCCATGTATGTACACGCCGCCGTCTTCGTTGTTGTCTTGGATGATGAGACGCCCGCCGTAGTTCTCGACCGACAAGTAACCGACAAGCCGTTCTTCCGCATTTCGTATTGCAATGTAGCCGCACTTTGTTCCGTCAGCACCGAGCGAAGCCGCCAATTTTCCCTGGGAGTTGAACAAGCGCAGGCTGATGTCGTTTGGATTGTTGACAATTTCAAGAAGTTTGCTGCCATTGTTATCAGTGACAGTAAAAGGAGCCTTGACGGTACTGCCGACAGCATCAAGAGCCGCAAGCCGCACATGAAGCTGTTCAAGCTGTTGCTCAACTTGTTCCAGCCGTTTTGCCAAATCGGTCTGGTCGTTTTCCATTTTCGTTTCTGATCACATCCGTTCCGGCGCGGACAGTCCCAGCAGGGACAGTGTGTTTTGCAGGACAATCTGCGTGGCATGAACTAAGACGAGCCGGGCTTTGAGGGTTTCGGGGTCGTCGCAGACGACGCGCAGGGACGGGGTGCGGTTGCCGGCGTCATAAAAAGAATGGAAGACGGCGGCGAGGTCGCGGGCGTACTGGACGAGGCGCTGCGGGGCGTATTCGGACGCAGACAAGGCGATTTCATTGGGAAGCTCGCTCAGTTTTTTGATGAGGTCGGACTCGGTGTCTTCGGTCAGCAAAGATAAGTTGGCGTCAGCGGCGGCGGGGACGGCGACGCCTTTTTCTTCGCGGGCGCGGTCAATCGCCTGGACTATTCTTGCGTGGGCGTACTGAACGTAGTAGACCGGATTGTCTTTTTCAGTCTTGCGGGCCAAATCAATGTCAATGTCTAACGCCGAGTGCGGGGAGCGCATCAGAAAGAAGAAGCGGGCGGCGTCTTTGCCGATTTCGTCAATAAGATCGGCTTTGAGTTCTAGGATGTTGCCTTTGCGCTTGGATGACATCACCAGCTCGCCGTTCTTGACAATGCTGACCAATTGGTACAAAAGAACGTGCAGGCGGCTGGGGTCGTAGCCGAGGGCGGCAATGCTGGCTTTGGTGCGGGCGACATAGCCGGCGTGGTCTGCGCCCCAGACGTTGATCGCTTTATCAAAGCCCCGGTCAAACTTGTCTTTGTGGTAGGCCACGTCGCCGGCAATGTAAGTCGCCGTGCCGTCGGCCCGCATCAGGACGCGGTCTTTGTCATCGCCGAACTCGGTGGATTTGAGCCACAGTGCGCCGTCTTTTTCGTAGGTGTAGCCGCGCTCGGTGAGCGTTTGGATGGCGGCGTCAACCCGCCCGTCGGCGTGGAGCGTGGCTTCGCTGAACCAGGTATTGAACGTGACGCCGAAGGCGGCCAAATCAGATTTCTGCTGGGCGATCATGCCGTCCTGCGACAAGTCGCGGAAGGTGCGGACAGTCTTTGGATCGTCTCGGTCGGCGTGTTCAAACTCGCTGCCGTGCTCATCTAAAATGCGCTTGGCAACATCGGTGATATAGTCGCCCCGGTACATTTCTTCCCATTCGGCGTCTTTATGGCCCAAAAGTTCACGGTAGCGGAAGAAGACGGACAGACCAAAGTTGTTCATCTGGACCGAGTTCAAGGCGTCGTTGATGTAGTATTCGCGGGATACGTTATGGCCCGTTGCAGCAAGCAGGGACGAAATCGTGTCGCCGATAGCGGCGTTGCGCCCGCCCGCGACGGTGATAGGGCCATTGGGATTGGTGGAGACGAACTCAACAACAACGCTTTGGCCGCTGTTGGTGTCGGTTTTGCCGTAGTCTGCGCCCGCCGCTTCAATGCGCCGCAGGATGTCCGCCAGCCAGTCCGGGCGCAGAGTCAGGTTGATAAAGCCCGGCCCGGCGATTTCTGCACCGGCGACAATGGAGTCGCCGCCGATGGGCAGAAGTGCGACAATTTTGCCTGCCACATCGCGCGGGTTCATGCCGAGAGTCCGGGCGAGGCCGAGCGCGACCGATGTGGCCCAGTCGCCATGCGACTTCTGCTTGGGCATTTCCAGCGTCACGGCGGGCAGCGTGTCCCAAGCGAGTTCGCCGCTGGCTTTGGCGGCTTCAAGCGCCTGCGTGATAAGTTGTGCGAGTTGTTCCTTAATCATAGGTATCCTGTAAGTTCAAAGGGCAGGGGTAAACCCTGCCCCTACAATAGCAAGAAATAGAAGTCATTGCAGCCAGCGGCTTAAACTCGGCCAAATCGCTTCTGCGCCGGAAAGCAGAGCGATGACGACGGCGTAGCCGCACAGTATCTGTCCGAGGCCCATCGTCCACAGGCGGCGCAGCGGCAAAAAGCGCGGGCGCTCGCAGCGCTCCATACGCCGCTGATGACGGGACAGAACCTGCTCGGCGGCGTGGATGGCCCCAGCAATTTGATAGTCGGCAGCCGGGCGGGTGGCAAAATGCTGCTGCACCCAGCCGCCGATGCGCCGCCAGTAGATGAGTGTCAATGGCCCGGACAGCATGGCGGCAAGCGTCACGGAGTCGAGAAGCTGCCACTGGGATGCCTGGGTCAGCGTGAACACGGTTAAAAAAGACAGCAAAAAGAGCGTAAAGCCGGCGAAGATGTTGGTGCCGCAGCGCGGATGGACGCGCGGCATGGCGCGGACGGTCTTTACGGAAAGCGGCAGCTGGCGTTCGATGCAGTGAACGACCTGATGCTCGGCGGCATGAATGCCGGACAGCGGAGCCAAACGCAGCAGCAGAAAGACAAACGGCAGCGGCAGCCAGGGCGAAATCGCGGCCAGCAGCGCCGGCAGGCCATACGGCAGGCGGCTTTCCCAGACGCCCAGCGCGGGAAAGTGCGCGTCCGCTAAGCGGCTCAGGCCATGCGCGAAAATCTGCGCCGTCAGCGCCAGAACGCTCATGGTCATGCCGGTGAGAACTAATCCCCAAAAGCCCGCGCCGCCGCTGGAAACGCCGTCGTGCAGGTAGACGCCAAGCGGGGTCGCCATGCCGCCGAGGCGCGGCGGCGCGGCCTGGACTGCCGGGGCGGCAAGCGGCTGGGAGAGGACGGCGACAATGCGGCCTTCGGCGTCCCGCAGCGGCAGTGACGGCTGCCCGGAAACGCGCAGCGCGTTTAAAGCATCATGGAGGCTGAGTTCAGTAATAGGAGTTTCAGCCGGCGGCGTCGGTGACGGCGGCGCTTCGTACTTCATCACAGTATAATACCAGAAATTTGGGGAAAACGTCTCGCCGAAGAGGGTGGAGAAAGAACGTGGAAAAAGCCCTAAAGAACCAGAGAGAACACTCCATAATACAACTGTACGCAGTCGCCGGAGCGCAATCTTCGCCGGGGCTGATAGGAACCGGAGCCGAACCGGTTACTTAGCTCGCCTCCACCGTCCCGGACGGAGCGGAGCGCCTCGCCGCCGCGCACATCTGCTTTGTGGCAGGAAGCCACACTTATTCACGCAACCGTTTTCGGTTTAGACAGCCGGAAACATCAGGGAGGAAACCCATGTCTACACGAATTAATACCAACACGACCGCGTTTGATGCGTCGGTCAACCTGAGCAAGAACACCGCCGCCGAGTCCCAGGACATCCAGCGCCTGTCATCGGGTCTGCGGATCAACTCCGCTGCCGACGACCCGTCGGGCTACGTCCTGTCCCAGAGCCTGCAGGCCCAGTCGGGTTCCATCACCCAGGCCACGAACAACACCAACGACGCCATCAACGTAGTCAAGACCGCCGAAGGCGCGTTGACCCAGGTTCAGTCCCTTCTCGTCAACATCCGCCAGACCATCGTCCAGGCCGCCAACGTCGGAACCAACAACTCGACCGCGCTGACCGCCGATGCTCAGGCCGTTTCCGACTCGATCAGCAGCATCGACCGCATCGCTTCCACGACCCAGTTCAACGGCAAAACTCTGCTGGACGGCTCCGCCAGCGCTTCAGGTGCGGCTTTCACCGCCGGTACAGGCTCGGTCACACCGGCATCAGGCAAGACACTGGCAGTTGCGAACCAGGCCAACGCTTATGGCGCCTCGGCTCTCTCGGGACAGACTGTCGCCCTGGTCGCTGGAGCGGCCGAAGCTGAGACAGTCACGTTCGCAACACCTGCGGCGGTGACGACCGACACTTACGGCGGCTCGTTCTCGATTGACGGCAAAGCCGTGACCCTGTCCGGCTCAGGAAACTCCACGACCGATATTCAGACAGCGATTTCGCAGCAGACCGGAGAGAGCGTCACGGTCACCGGCGACTCCAAAAACGGTCTGGTTTTCACCAATGCCGCAACCGGCACCCGGACAGCAGGCGTCTATTCCGGCCTGACGGCGTCCACTGCGACCGGCGCTGTGTCCAGCTCCGTGACTACGACAGGCACAAACACCCACCTGACCCTGAACGGTCAGTCAAGCGGCGCTGTGGCGGCTGACGGCGTCACTTATAGCTTCACCAGCGGCCAGCTCAAGGGTCTGGCGCTGACGACAAGCACGACCACAGCGGGCACTCTCGGCACGTTCAGCTCGACTGTTGACAAATCGGTTGCCGGCAACAACCTGCAGTTCCAGATCGGCTCGAACCAGTACCAGACGATTCAGCTCTCCATCGGCAGCACGAAGTCGAACAACATCGGCAACTATGCCGATGCAGTCAGCGGCAACTCCTACAAACTGCAGGACCTGCTCAGCGGCGGCGCACTGAACCTGACGGATGTCACGGGCAAGTCTCAGCAAGCGGCTTTGGGTGTTATTGATCAAGCGATCCAGGACATCTCGGCGGCTTCGGAAAAACTGGGTTCCACCCAGACCAACGTCCTTCAATCGAATATCCAAAGCCTGGCTGTGTCCCAGTCGAACAACGACAGCTCGCTGTCCACGGTTCGTGACACGGACCTTGCCGCGACGGTCGTTGACTACACCAAGAACCAGATTTTGGTTCAGGCCGGTACAAGCGCCCTGTCCTATGCCAACCAGGCTCCGCAGGCAATCCTGAAGCTTCTTCAGTAATTCGCTGCTGTTGTAAAAAATTGGTAAGCCTCACTTGGAGAGGGCCGCTTCGGCGGCCCTCTTTTTTGTGCTGGCAGACTCTGGGAACCTCACCCGGAAACAAGTTTTCACCCTCTCCTTGTTAAGGAGAGGGTCACCAGATACGAAGTAATGCCGAAGGCATAGGAACGAGGCGGGTGAGGTTCTTCGTCTGCTTCCCCATTATTAGGGGCTGGGGGGACTTCTCACCAAACATTTCCGTCGCCTGCACGAACCGCGCCTGCCGTCGGGTATACTGGGTTTATGAATACTCATTTGTCCAAAGCACGGGCGGCGCAGGAGTCGGGTCTGGTCAGCCTGGAAACATTAGCCCCGGCCATTTCAGCCTGCTGGACAATCGGCGCGTTTGGACGACAGCGGCTGTATATTTTGTCCGGCAAGTTTGGCCCGGAGCAGCGTTTTTGCTCCCGCTATGTGGTCTATCCCGAAAGCGGCCCGGAACTGCCCCAGGCGACCCGCTGGCGGTTCTGCCTGCTGCACGGCCAGCAGGATTATACCAAAGGACGCCTGGACATCTTGCAGGACCGGATTGCGGAAACTCCTGACGGAGCCGGATTGCTGGAGCATTCCGTGGTTCTGGGGACCATGGAAACGGCCCGGCTGGCTCAGCAGGAATGTGTCTCGCACGCAGTCGCTTCGGGAAGCGGCCGGGCGGAAGCACTTTCCGAAGACACGCTGGTCGCAGAAGAAACCACTGTCGAAGAAACAGCCCTGATGACTGAAGAAGCCGTTGCCGTTTAAGACGCCGGACGAAGCGTGTCTAAAAGCGTCTCCGTTTGGGTCTCAGCGTCCCGAAACAGCCACGAGGTCCAGCCGTTGGCCGAGGGCAGACCCAGGCAGGCGGCGGCGACTTTGTGAATGGAGCCGCGATGCCCCCCGGCGGAGATTGTGCCGTCGGCATGGACAGCGGCATGAATATCCGTGCCTTTGAGCCGCAGCGCTGAGCCAATTGGCAGCCGCCCGCTTTCCACGAAGCTGATAAACGGCACGCGCGGCTTTGGCCCTCCCAGCAGCACCCCGCCTTCGTCGGCGCTCGTCAGAAGCGCGGACGAGATATTTGCTAACCGCCGTTCGGCCACCTCCACATACGCCGCTTCCCGATCAATCGTCACATAGTTCCTGCCCAGCTTTTTGGCAACAGCGGCAGTGGTACCCGAACCACAGAACGGGTCCAGCACCACATCGCCGGGGTTTGTCGTCGCAGCGATGATCCGGTGCATCAGCGCTTCCGGCTTTTGGGTTGCGTGCGCTTTTTTGCCGTTTTGCATCACGCGCTCGCCGCCGGAGCAAAGCGGGATGTGCCAATCCGAGCGCATCTGCTTGTCGTCGTTTCCTGCTTTGAGCGCATGGTAATGGAACGTGTACTTCTTCTGGTCCGCTGATTTTTTGGCCCAAAGCAGTGTCTCGTGAGCGTTGCAAAAGCGAGTCCCATGCATCTGCGGCGTCGGATTTGCCTTTACCCAGACTACATCATTCAGCACCCAGTAGCCGGCATCCATGAGGATCGCGCCGACGCGGTAGATATTGTGGTAGGAGCCGATGACCCAGAGCGTCCCGGTGTCTTTCAGCACCCGCCGGGCGGCGGAAAGCCAGGCGCGGGTGAACGCATCGTATTCGGCAAACGATTTGAACTTGTCCCACGGATCGGTGACGGCGTCCACTTTGGTCATGTTGGGCCGCCACAATTCTCCGCCGAGCTGCATGTTGTAGGGCGGGTCGGCAAAGACTAGATCTACCGATTTTGCCGGCAGGGCGTTCATTGATTCCACACAGTCGCCCAGAATAATTTGGTTGATGGGAAGATTTGCGGCAGGCGGTTTCACGCGGCGCGATGTCGGTTTTTGAGAAGGCTGAGTAGGCATGAGCAGGGTATTGTACCACGGCGGACTCAGGAAAACAATGGATTGGGACTCAGGAGAACGAACACGGGGGTTCGCCCTTCTTGTCCGTGTCTGGCTTTCTCTACAAGGCGCCTGATTGCGCGGCGT
>CAXTER010000087.1:0-20361 GCA_964243345.1 uncultured Armatimonadales bacterium | reverse complement strand
CAGGTTCAGAGTCTGAGTCCGAGCAGGCGGACTTTGAGAACTTGTTGCCGCGACTTCAGTCGCCTGACAGACTTTTTACCTACTCTCTAAAAATTTGCGTGAGGACTTTCATGCGCCTGGCTGCGATTGACATTGGAACCAATTCCACTAAAATGACTGTGGCTGATGTGTCGGACACCGGCCTGCTGTCGGTCGTCTCCGAGCAATCCGATGTAACGCGCCTCGGCGAAGGCGTCGACAAGTCCCGGCGTCTCGGCGGCGCGGCAATGGCCCGGACGCTGGACGCTGTGGCGCGGTTCGCGGACGCGGCGAAAGCGCTGGGCGCGGAGGTCGTGCTGGGCGCGGGGACAAGCGCCCTGCGGGATGCCGTCAATGGCCCAGACTTTATTGACCAGGTGCGGGCAGCGTCCGGCGTCGAAGTCGAGATCATCACCGGCGACCGGGAAGCGCAGCTTGCCTATGCCGCCGTCCGCTCCGATGCCAGCCTCAGCATCCCCGGAGCCGCGTCTTTGCTTGTCTTTGACATCGGCGGCGGCAGCACCGAGCTGATTTTGGGCGACGCCGATGGGGTAGGGCGCTACAAAAGCCTGGACATCGGCGCAGTGCGCCTTTTTGAGCGCTTCCTCCATTCCGACCCGCCGGCAGCCTCCGATCTTGACCAAGCGCGTCAGTTTGCCTCCGACGCCTTTGCCACATTTGCCCCGCCGGACACGCCGCCATTGATTGCCGGCATCGGCGGCACGGCTCTGAACATCGCCGCCGTCACGCAGGGCCAGGCGCAGCCGGACCCCGACGCCGTCCACGGCGCGTCGCTGTCCGCCGCTGAAGTCGCCGCCGCCCTGTCCCGCTTTTCCTCAGTTCCGCTGGCCGAGCGCCGGACCATTCCTGGCCTGGAACCCAAACGCGCCGATGTTATTGTTGCCGGAGCCATTATCTTAGACACCCTCCTCGCCTATTTTCACGCCGACTATTTCCTTCTCAGCGCCCGCGGCCTCCGCTACGGCCTGCTGGCTGATTACGCAAAATCAAAATAGTTTTGCCGCAGCCGAACCTTTTCCTGCCTCCTTACCGTTTTCAAGTCTATGGCTGATGCGCTAGAACGCTTCTTTAACCGGCAGAGCGATAATGATGACTCGTGGGGACCGCTTCTGTATCTGCGCCCGCCTAAAAATGTGCGGATGACGCTGCGGTTCTGGCTGACACTCTTCGGATTTGCCCTGTTGTTCACTGTTCCGGTTGGCGCAGTTCTGGGGACGCTGCTGGCCTACTACGACTACACGGCGGCGCAGCACCGCGAGAAGAAGATTATGCCCGTCGTGGTTGCAGAAAATTGGCTGAACAGTACCATGCCTGAAGCCAGCTTGTTTGCTTGTGGACTGCTTATATTGGCCGCGTTTTTGATGCTCTTTCTCGCTCACTGGGCCTGGAACCGCCGGGCGGATCGCTTGAACCGTGAAGGACTTGTGCCGCTGCCTGCTGCCATGCCTGGCGTTTGGCCCCCGCCGCCGAGGATTTCTGCTGAGGATTTGCCGAAGATATGAGTATGTCTAGCTTGCCGACAAATCTGCCGTCCTGGCTTGGAATTGTCATAGTCGCCGCAATAGTCATCAGCGAGCTGGCGTTCTGCGCGGTTCCGGCCTGGCTGTGGGCGCTCGTTGGAAGGCAAAAGCTCACGGAAGCGTTCGCCTGGCGGCAGGTCAGCGGACGCCAGTATCTGGGCGCGGTGCTGCTGGCGCTGGGGTCGGCGGCGGCGGCGCAAGTCTTAATCGTCCTGCAAAACCATGTCTGGCCGCGCGGCATGGCAGGGCAGGAGGCGAACAATGCGCTTTTGCTGCCGCTGGTGCAGCAGCATCCTCTCCTGATGGCGCTGGCGGTGCCGCTGTCGGCGGCGTTCAGCGAGGAGCTGTTGTTCCGGGGCGTGCTTCAGCGGGCGCTGATCAAGCGGATGCCGGCCTGGATTGCCATTGGGCTGGCATCGGTCTTGTTTTCGGCGGTTCATTTGGATTTGCAGGGATTTATCGTGCGGCTTTTGCTGGGAGCGCTGCTGGGGGTGCTTGTGCTGCGGAGCGGCTCTATTTTCCCGTCGATGCTGACTCACTTCCTGTACGATACGGCCCTGCTGGGCGGCACGGCGTGGAGCGTACACCAAATGGGCCTCAAAGCGGTTCTGCGAGTCGCGGACCGTGCGGACAGTGGGATGAGCGTCACAGAGCTGGCCTGCTACGGCGGTGCCGGGGTGCTGCTGATTGGTCTCGGCTGGCTTCTTTGCGCGAGCGGCTGGCGGCGCAGGCCGGGAGAAACAGCGGCCACGGAAGCGGCCGCAGCATGAGCAAGTGGGAGCGGTTTTTCAATTGGCAGAGTGACCAGGACTGGACGTGGGGGCCGTTTCTGGCTCTGCGCCCGGCGCGGGATGCGCCGATGCCGATTTGGGTGTGGGTACGGCTGTTTGTCGCACTTTCCGGGGCGGGGGCGCTGCTGATTGGACTGGTGGGGGCGATGTGCGCGTTCGGGCCGCAAGTGGCTGCGCGTCAGCACTGGGCGGTGCCGCCGGGTGTGGCCGAAACGCTGGCGACGCTTTCGGCAATGGCGTCCGACCGGACTTCGCAGGTCTTGGGGATAAGCCTTACGCTGTGCCTGCCGCTGCTGTTTTTTGGGTTCTGCTGGCCGTTCCACGCGGCCTGGAACCGGCGGGCCGCGCGTCTGTCAGGTCTGCCGCGTTCGGCATCTTCGCAAGCGCCGGAAAAGGCAGACAGCGCTGTTTGGCCGCCGGCTCCAAAGCAGCACTAGCTCCAAAGCAGCATTAGCGGGTGCTGGGGCCGAACGGGGTCCGGTTGGTAAACACCGTTCTGCCGGGGAGCGGGACGGCGGCAGGGCGCGACGGGCGGCTGGGCGGGGCCGGCTGCGGAAGTGTCGCGGCGGACGCCGTGGGTGCGAGAGGCGGCCCGGTTCGGGCCAAAGAAAAACCGATAAATATGGAGACGGCGAGGAGCGCCAAAACGGCAGCCCAGGCAAGGGCGCGAGGCGCAGGTCGCTTGGCGCTGTGATCCGGCGCGGCGGCGCGGCGCGGCAGAGCGGTGGCCCCGGCGGCCTTCTGGAGCGCTTGGACCATGTCCTGCGCCGTGGAGTAGCGCTTTGCCGGGTCTTTTTCCAGCGCCCGGTCCAGCACGGCTTGAACTGCCTGAGAAACATCCGGCACCGGCGCGGGCTGGCCCATGATGACCTGATGGGCGGTCATTGTAAAGTTCGCGCCTTCAAAGGGCGGTCGTCCGGCCAGCATTTCGTAAAGAAGCACGCCCATCGCCCACAAATCAGACTGCGGGGTTGCGGGCTGGTTCCGAAGCTGCTCCGGGGACATATAGGCCGGCTCGCCTACCAGCATCCCCATCAGCGTCACTGTGGCATCGCCCGGCTGCCGCGCCAGCCCAAATTCCACCAGCTTGACCCGGCCATCGTGCAGCAGCATGACATTCGAGGCGCGAATGTCGCGGTGCAGAATGCCGTAGGCATGGACGGCGTCCACGGCGCGGGCGACCTGCTCTAGAATGCGGACCGCTTCATCCATCGGCAGTTCTCTGAGGTCCAGATGCTGGCGCAGAGGATGACCGACCAGATACTCCATGACCAGGAACGGGTGGCTGTCCTGCTCGCCTAACTCGTAGATTTCAGGGATGTTGGGATGCGACAGCGATGACAGCGCGTGCGCTTCGCGCTGGAGCCGCGCTTCCAGCACATCGGCCATCTCGGCGTCGGTGTCCGGCTTGCCGGCGGCGACGTGCAGGATTTTGATGACTACCATGCGCCCGGAGCGTGGGTCTACAGCTTGGTACAGCGTGTAGTGCGTGCCGCGTCCAATCGCGCGGACAAGCACATAATCGCTGATTTTCCGGTAGGGCAGCCGTTCAATAGTTTCGGTCATGCCGCCATTGTCGGCATCTTTTTACGGTTTATTCAGAGTAGATTTGCCTCAATCGTCTCTTTTTAACTGTCTTTTTTGGTTGTCTTTTTCAGCCGTCTTTTAACAGGCGCTTCCACTCCGCTGCCCGGCGGCGAGCTTCATGTGCCTGCATCCGCCCTTCGCGCAAGATCGTGAGGTGCTGCTCTTTTTGAGCGATGGCCTGCCGCCATTCGGCGTAAGACGGGTGATCCAGGCCGATTTCCGCTTCTCCTTCCCATGCCTCACCGTCTTCAGAGTGTCCCGATACCGGGACGCGGAGGCTGCCGCTGGGCCGGATACTGCCGTACTGTGGGTAGTAGATAATTTCGGCCATGATTTCCTCAAAGCGTCAGAGTAACGGAGCGTCAATCCGGCAACGAGCGCCAAGAAAAACGATTTTAGTGTACCACAAGATTTCAAGGCAGGAGGAAAAGGGAAGAGAAAATAATTCTCATTTTTAACCTGTTGTTAATCTTTAAGCCGCTTGCCTCTTGCTCCTTCGTACTTCTGCCGATGATTAGTATGCACTTTCTCGCAACTCATTCCATTAATACACGTTTTCTTCCATACGTGAAATGCTATGGACCGGCAAAACCTATGATGCGCCCTCTTTTTCGACAAGCGAAAGCTACTGCTGTGAACATTGCGCCGCGCTCTGAGCTGGGGCGACGCCGACTGCTGACCCGGTTTGTTGTGACCGGGCTTCTGTTTTTGCTGCCTCTGGGCGTGCTGCTGTACGACTTCCACGCGGAAATCGGACGCGGCATGGCGACGAACCTGCTTGAGCGTGAAGGCGTAGCGTACAGCCGCCCGCTGTCTGCCCTGCTGCTCGACTCGGTTCAGGCGGACGACGATCCGGCCTGGCAGCCGGAGGTTACGGCAGACATCAGCGCGATGGATGCCGCTGACCACATCTACGGACAGACGCTCGGCACACATGAGGAGTGGCAGCAGCTTCAGGCTGAGTGGCAGCGGCTCCATGCCCCGGACCTCGCCCCGGAGCAGAAGCGGGAACGGCAGACACATTTTGAGCAGGGACTGGCGGGCCTGCTGACCACGACCGGCAACACGTCCAATCTCATTTTGGACCCGGAGATGGACAGCTACTATGCACAGGACACGGTCATTACGCAGCTTCCCCAAATTGTCATCAATGCCGGTCAAACCAATGCTGCTGCCGCGCTTTTGCCGACTGGGGCTGCCGTTCTGCCGCCGGTGGACCAGGAGCGAATTATTACCCTGCGCGGCCAAATTCACGCGCCGATGGTTGCCGTGCGCTACGACATCGGCCAGGCGACAAGCGCGACGCCAGCCCTGTCCTCTGTTTTGCTGGGACCAACTGAGACGCTGGATGCTTCTGTTCAGTCTTACATTGACGCGGTGCAGGACGACATCAACAGCATGAGCCACCCCAAGACGCCGCCTTCGCCGCGCGGCATCTATGGCGCGAGCCGGACGTATGACCGGGCTGCCCTAAGCAGCCTGGACGGCCTTCTCGCCCAGCGCATGGACACGTTCTCGGCGCGGCGCGGGCGCGTGGATGTTCTCGCTGCCGTGTCCACGTTCTTTGCACTGCTGTTCTTTGCCGGCCTGTACCGGGTGACGATGCAGACGCTCCGGCAGGCCCAGGAATCGGAGCGGCTGTGGGCGGAAGCGGCGTCCCGCGAAACCGACATGCGCCTGCAAACCGTCATTGCCAGCGTTCCCGTGGTTGTCTTCGCGCTGGACACGCGCGGCGTTTTCACCTTCTCCGACGGGCAGGGCCTAGCCGCGCTGGGACTGACGCCGGGGGAAGTGGTCGGACGCTCGATTTTTGAGGTCTACGCCGGGGAAGCCGAGATGCTTGACCCCGTTCCCATCGCTCTCGCCGGAACCCTGCACACCTGGACCTACGAAGTGCGCGGGCGGCATCACGAGACGCACATGACGCCGCTGCATGACGAAGCGGGAACGCTGACCGGCGTTGTCGGAGTCGCGTATGACCTGACCGAGCATAAGCGCCTGGAGCGGCAGCTCGCGCATCAAGCGTTCCATGACTCGCTGACCGGCCTGCCGAACCGCGCCCTATTTCTAGATCGGCTGACCCATGCGCTGGCCCGCTCGGAGCGGCAGGGATCAACGGTTGCCGTTCTGTTCGTGGATTTGGACAACTTCAAGGTAGTCAATGACAGCCTGGGACATTCCGTAGGGGACGCCCTGCTGTCGGAAGTCGCCGCCCGGCTTGGAGCCTGCGCCCGGACTGGCGACACGGTGGCCCGCCTGGGCGGCGACGAATTCACGCTGCTGCTGGAAGACCTGCCGAACCGGGATGCGGCTGAGGAAGTCGCCGCCCGCATTGCCGAAGCTCTCGGCCTGCCGCTCATCTTAGAGGGCCGTCCGTTCACTGTCACTGCGTCCATCGGCCTGGCTTTAAACAGTCTTCGTCACATGGGAGCCAACAATGCCGAAGGAGAAGCCGCGCCGGGACCGAGCGGCGAAGACCTGCTGCGTGAAGCGGATGTTGCCATGTACCAGGCGAAAAACGGCGGCAAGGCCCGCTGGGTCGTCTTCAATCGGGGCATGAACGCCCAGGTGCAGGAGCGCATGGAACTTGAGGGAGACCTGCGCCATGCCATCGCCGATAGTATGTCATCCGGCGGGGAACTGCTGCTGCATTACCAGCCGATTGTGGACCTGGATACCGGCGTGTTAGTAGAAATCGAAGCGCTGGCCCGCTGGCGTCACCCCAAGCGCGGCCTCATCCCGCCGCTGAAGTTTATTCCGCTGGCCGAAGAATGCGGCATGATCGGGGACTTAGGCTGCTGGGTGCTGCGCGAAGCCTGCCAGCAGACCCGCCGCTGGCAGCAGGACCATCCGCAGGATTTGCCGCTTGTCGTCGGCGTCAACCTCTCTGTGCGCCAGCTGGAGCATCCGGGTCTGGTGACAGAGGTCGCACGCATCCTTGCCGAGACTCGTCTGCCGCCGTCCTGCCTGAAGCTGGAAATCACGGAAAGCGTGATGATGGGGAACGCTGAGGAAACCATTGCCTGCCTGCAATCGCTGAAAGCGCTGGGCGTCCGCATTGCCGTGGACGACTTTGGAACCGGGTATTCGTCCATGTCCTATCTCAGCACTTTTCCCCTGGACACGCTGAAGATCGACCGGGCGTTTGTCAGCCGCCTGGATCAGCCGGACGGGCTGGCAATTGTGAGGGCCATTGTGACTTTGGCCCAGTCGCTGGGCCTGGAAATCACAAGTGAGGGCATTGAAACGGAAGCCCAGTGGCAGATGCTGCAAGGGCTGGGATGTCAGCTAGGGCAGGGCTACTTCTTCGCCGCCCCGCAGACTGCGGAAGCGCTGGAAGCCCGGCTTGCCGCCCTCAGCCATGAAGACCAGCGGGTGCAGATATGGCAGGCGGCAGGCGCGTTCCGCCCGGTCGTCGAGCTTTAGGATCCTAACGCGCCGTCACCGGCTTTTTCTGAAAGTCGACTAATCTGAGAGTTGACAAAAAAGTTCCAAGCCGTCATACTTTGTCTATCTTCGATAGGAGAACAAGTACAGATGACGCTTAACACTCTCAGTTTTGCCCGGCATTCTCGTCGTTCTTTGCCGAAATATAGGCTTGCCCTCGCAGTAGGGGCGGCGCTGCTCGGCACTCTGTTCGCAACCGGCGCGGCTGCCTCCAGCTCGTCCGCCTCGAACCAGGCCGGGTCCACTAACTCTTATGTAGATCCGTATCCCGGCCTGTCTGCATACGCAGATGAAGCAATAGGTGTTGTGCCTGACCTCCCGGTCAATGAAACCCCATTGCAGCTCGCTTCCCAGAATTATTCCGAGAACCACTTTGAAAAAGCAGCGCCGGAACTGGAGATGATCCTCAAGAAGACTCCGCAGGATGTCAGAGCGAGGCTGCTTTTGTCTGCCATCTACCTGCGGCAAAGTCAAGCCCAGAAGGCTGTCCCCCAGCTGGAAGCGGCTGCCGGCCTAGAAAGCGCAGCCGGCTTCCACCCGGACTTCCCTGCTGAGGTCTCATCCACCCAAAATCTTCTTGCGACTGCTTATCTCCAGACCGGCCAGCCTCAAAAGGCGATCCACCTTGAGCAAGCCTCCCTTGCCCATACGCCGAAAGACCCGCAGACTGCTTTCCAGCTTGGGATCGCGCTGAATCAGGCGGGAAACTCCGCTGAAGCGGCAGATGCCTTTGCCGAAGCCGCCTCACTCAGCCGCAAAGACAGCGCTCCGTTTCTGCTGGCCGGCCTGCTCTATCATCAGGTGGGGGACGACGCAAAATCCGTGCCTGCCTTGAACAGAGCGCTTGCGCTGGGAACCCCCCACAAGTTCGAGGTTTACTCGGCCCTCGCGGAAGCGGCAGCAAACGCCGGCAGCTTCCAGGAGGCCGTCACCGATGATATGCTGGCCTTGAAACTCCAGCCGAGCGATTTTTCTACGCTGGCGAACTTAGGCGTCGAAAACCAGAACCTCGGCCGGACAGAGCAGGCAAGAGCCTTGTACCGGCAGGCCCTCGCGCTGAAGACCGGCGACGCGAAATCTCGCGCAGAAATCAGCACCTACCTGCAAGCTCTAGACCGTGCGTGACGAAAAACAAACAAAGCCGCAAAGACAGAGCCGGCGACATCTGTCGCTGGCTCTGTTTTCGCGGCTTCACTCTCTCGCCAAACTCAGCCATTCCACTACCTGCTGCCGGTGGTAGCCGTCATGGAAGGCGATGAGCGCGGCCTGCGCTTCCATCGTGATTGGGCCAATCTCGGTGTGATGGGCGGTCCTTGCCCACTGCTCCGGCGTGAGTGACCGCAGGAAAGCGGTTGTTTCCATTCGGCCCGCCGCGTACCTCGTGAGGCTCTCGTGCGGGTCAGAATGGGCGTAGTCGTTGTCAAGGGCGACTTGGCCCTCGTCTAAGCCTTGCAGAAGTGCATTGTCGCTGTCGCGGGTCTGGAGGAGGCGGCCTAAAAATACTTTGTCCCAGTCGGCCAAATGGGCGGCGACTTCACGCAGGGTGAAGCGCTCCGGGTCAGGGCGATTGTCCCAGGCGGAACCTGTAACGCCTCCCAGCAGCTTTGCCAAAACGTCCGGGGCCGACTCTAAATCAATCAGCAGGTAGCGGTGCAGTTTTTTGGGCAGCATGACTCTCTCCTCGTAAGTTAAGCATTGACGGCAAAAACAGGCGGACTTTCCGGCGGCTCGGCGGCGAATGTTTCCAGAGTCGCCAGACGGGCGTGGATTTCGCCCATTTCCTGATCGCCGAGCTGCTCCGCGCAGCCCGCAACCGTGCGCCGTCCCTGCTCCGCCAGCACCCGGCAAGCGTCGGGGTCGGACACGGTCGCCGCAATGTCGCTGAGCGCCCGCAGCATTCGCAGGTTGACTGCAACGTCCGATTTGGAATACAGCCGGATCTGCTCAAACGCCGATTCCACTAAACGGTCAAAGCCAAGCCAGGGAATATAAACGCGCACGGTTCCCGGCGGATTATACAAAAGGGATGGCAGCGGCTCCCGCGACGCGAACCGGATCAAAACACGCGAAAGCTGATCTACGCAGCTAATCGCCGTGCTGGGGTCGTTGACTGCCGGCGAGATCGCTTTGAGCGCAATGTCCACAATCTGCAAGATGCCGTATTCTATGTCCTGCTGAAGTGTCCGCGTTGGGCCGATGTCAAACGACCCGCGCAGGTCGGCCAATGCGGCGCGGGTCAGCTTGTGGCCTCTGGAGACCGTCATCAGCGGGACGCCTGCCGGGACAAAGTGGCCGACGCGGCGCAGGACGCGCACGGTGAGGCCGCTGCTTCGAGCCACAGCCACCAGGCGCGGCGTGTTGATATACCGGACATAGCCGGATTTTTCGCTCAGGACCGGCACTTCGCGCGGATCTTCTTCCAGCCAGGCATCCAGGGGCAGGATGCGGCTTTCGCGCAGCGGGCGGGGCATGATTTCGTCGATGACGCCTTCGGTTTCAGAGGCGATCCGGTCTACAATGTAGTTGACGCTGACCGCCTGCGAGATATGATGGATAAAGTACAGCAGCCAGGCAATGCACAGCAGCGCAAGCAAAATCGCGCCCATGACAGTCGCCACCGGCGCGAACGGGTGGGGCAGCGAGCGGGCCGCCGGCATCGCCGCCAGGCAGTAAGCGAATGTGCCTAAGAAAATGCCGAGCGTCTGCTGGGTCACGCGGTCCGACGAGAACGACACAATGATGCGCGGCGAGAACTGCATGGACGCCAGCGTCAGCGTCATCAGCAGAATGGCAAAAACAATGGACACAACCGTCATCATGGCCGTTGCAATCGCGCCGAGAATGGTCTGCGAGACCTGCGGGTCGGCATGGGACGGAAACAAGACGTGCGGAACCCAGCCGCTCAGAACAGGGAAGGCTTCTTCCAATGACGAAAACACTGCCCCCGCCACTCCCAGCGAGACCGCAATAATCAGGGGCCGGACCAGAAAGCCGCCGCGCAGATTGTAGCCGACCTGCTCCACCAGCAGCGCCTGCCGTGTATTTAGAAGCGGCATTTTCCGCCTCCCGCCAAGCACTTGCTCTGCTTTTCCATGCCAGGATTATAGCACACAAACTCACGCAGGGATGAAGCGGGTTACATCTTCCGCACCCCGTACTTCAAGCCTGCGCTGCGTCTAATAACCAGCGCTGTGACACGGGCGGCATCCGCGCCGAAGACCGGCTTCGGCTGGTAGTTGTTTCGCAGGATGCCCGCCGGGTTCCGCGCCCGGCTGGAAGTCGTAAAGCAGGGAACAAGAGACGCGCCGGCAGGGCTTGTTCTGCCGCCTGACGCACGAAACTTCAGTCTCAAAATGACGGTCTCAGGATTGCGGGCAAGAGAGTTCCCGCCAAATGCAAAGTTGCCGAGGCTATATGCGATACACTTGCCTTTGTAACGCTCAATCCCCTGTAAAACGTGCGGATGATGCCCGACAACGGCGTCAGCCCCGGCATCAATAAATTGCCGGCCCATTGCCTCCTGCCAGGGGAAAGGAACGGCGGCAAGCTCACTGCCCCAGTGCATGACGACAATTACAACATTGCCGGGCTTCTTGTATTGCTCAATTTCGCGCAAGACCCGCCCCGGCGCTCCGTCAATTTGGGTGGTATTCTCGCCGACTACCGTGCAGTCGGCGATAATCACGGTTTGGATGCCGCGCAGCGTGGTGACATACGGCACGTTCTGGTAGAAGACCGGAACGCAGGCCTGTCGGAAGTTCGCTACGGTGTCATGGAACCCGGCCTGAAGGTAGTCCATCGAGTGGTTGTTAGACAGTCCGACGGCTTCCACCGAGCCGGCAGGGAAGATCGACGCATAGCGGGCCGGCCCCTTGAATCTCCACTGCTTGCCGGCGGGGTGGGACGCATTCGTCAGCGTGCATTCAAAGTTTACGACTGTTAAATCATCGCGCAGGAACCACGGCTTGACTAAGTGAAATGGATAGTCTTTTTGGCCTGACTGCCGGTAAACCGCCGGAAACCGCACCCCGCCGCTGTCGCCGTTGACCGAGCCGAACGTGCAGTCGCCGGCAAAAGACAGCAAAATCTCGCGCGTCGGCCCATCTGCCTGTACCGGCTGCACCCAGTCGCAAGCCATCAGCAGAAGAACGGCAAGTGTCCGGCTGAGTTTCGTCATGTCAGTTCACGCGCCGGACATGGGGCAGGCCGCGCCTGAGCGTGAGGATTGTGAGTTCGGGGCGGGTCAAAAAGCGCAGGGCGAGGCCGCTGATGCCGATGCCGCGCGTGACGTAAAGCTGGGTGCGGCCCGGACGAATGCCGATGGCCCGGCGCAGGCGGCTGCGGCTGTAATAGCCGTCGCTCATGCGCCGTCCCAGCCGCGAGTGGGTGTACAGCGGGCCGTACCAGGGCAGGCGGATTTGGCCGCCGTGGGTGTGGCCGGACAGCACCACGTCGACGCCCCGCAGCGCGGCTTCGGCAATAGAGTCGGGAGAGTGCATGAGGAGCAAAGTAAAGAGGTCGGCAGGCGCGTCTTTGAGAGCTTCGGCGATGTCGTCCTTGTCGTTTACCGGGTCGTCGACGCCTGCAAGAACAATGGACGCGCCGCCGCGCGACAGCAGAGCGTGCTGGTTCATTAGGGGCATGATGGCATTCTCAGCTAATGTCTGGGAAAACGCATAAGGCCGGACGCCGTTTTTATGCTCAGAGTTGCCGAAAATGGCATACACGCCGTCCTTTGCCTGGAATGCACGGGCAAGTTCGAGAAACGGCGCGATGCCGGCAGGGGTGTGAACGAGGTCGCCGGTGACGGCGACTAAATCCGCTGGGGGCAGGCCGCGCAGAAGAGTCTCCAAAAGCCGCTCGCGCCGGCCCATTTGCCGCATGTGCAGGTCGGACACTTGAATGATTGTGTAGCCTTCAAACGCTTCCGGCAGGCGCGGGGCGTACAGGTCCAGATGCACGGTTTCAATGGCATACGGCTCAACTCCAACGGCATAGGTCAGCAGACCCGCGCCGGCAGCGCCCGTCAGCAGGCCCAGCCCGCGCAGCAGCCTTGTCATACCGCCGTCCGCTCGGTTACAGACGCCGCGCTTTCGATGCCCGGCGACCCTTCCGGCTTGTGCGCGACGCAGACGACAGACACGCCGAACGGCAGGTCCAAAGAGTGGACCAGCCGCGTTTCCCACTGGGACAGCGACAGCAGCGCCTGGTTGACCGGCCCGGAAAAGTTGACCAAATTGGCTTTCTTCTCGCCGTCTTCAGCTTTACCAGAAAACAGCTTGCGGGACAGAAGATTGCTGATCTGGCGGTACACCCAGATTGGCCCAAACAGCGTTGTCACCGTATAGGAAAGCTTATCTACCGAGAGGCCCACGCGCTGAAATAAGTCCTTCAGGCGCGGCGTCGTGTAGCGGCGAAAGTGGTGCAGGGCGACGTCATGTTCGCTCCACAAAGAAGAAAAGGCCGGCACTGTGACCAGCAGCCGCCCGCCGGGCTTCAGCACCCGGAAGATTTCAGCGGCGGCGGCCTTGTCGTCGTCAATATGCTCGATAATGTCCATGGCCGTGACTACGTCAAACGTCCCGCCCGCGAACGGCAGACGCCGGACATCGGCGCGGGCAAGATCTGCGGGAGCGCCGCGCGTGACGCAGAACTGAAGCGCTTCCGGCGAGAAGTCCGCGCCGACCACGTCGCCGAACGGCTTCAGCTCGTCCAGCATCGCTCCGGTTCCGCAGCCGATGTCTAAAATCTGGAGCTGCCCGGTGCGCGGGTAATACGTTTCCAGCAGGCTGGTGATGAGGTGCCGCCGGGCGACAAACCACCAGTAACGATCCTCGAAGCGGTACATCCGCTCATACTCTTCGTGTTTCATATTTTGGGATAAATAGAGGCGGTCGGCGTGGAATTAGACGGAAGACGCCGGTGCATCCAGCGAATGCGCGATAAGTCCGCCAGCATTTTGAGACCGTCGCGAACCATGCTGACTTTGGAGCCGTCTTTGTGGGACCAGCGGATCGGCACTTCAGCGATGGCGTAGCCCAAGCGCCGGGCGACAAACAGTGCCTCGCTGTCAAACGCAAAGCCGTCTAAGCGGCACTGCGAGAAGACCGCCTTTGCCGCATCCGCCGTCCAAACCTTAAACCCGCACTGCGTGTCTTTGATCCCCGGCACGGCGAGAAGCTGCACGGCGGCATTGAACCCCCGCCCAAGCTGCTCCCGGTACCAAGGCTGATGCACCAGCAGATTTGAGTTTCGCAGAGGCCGCGAGCCGATACCGATGGGAGCGCTCTGCTTCTGCATGGCTGCGAGAACAACTTCATATTCTTCCGCCGGCGTCGCTAAATCGGCGTCGCAGAACAAGCGCAGGTCGCCGGTAGCCCGAAGCATTCCATAGCGCACGGCGTAGCCTTTGCCCCGGTTGCCGCCGTAGCTCAGGCACTGCACGGCGTCGTCAGGGCGGGCAGCCGCGAACTTCTCCACAACAGAGGCCGTCGCATCCGTGCTGCCGTCATCTACCACCAGCACTTCAAAGCCTTCCCCCAGCGCTGCTTTTCGTGCCGCGAAATAATCCACGGTTGCGCTGAGGGTCAGCGGCAGCCGCGCCGCCTCATTGAAGGCGGGGATAACAACGGAGACGAACATTATCGCTCATTATGGCCCTGTGGCGGCGGCAAAGTCAAGCGCGGGCGGGTGCGCCTCATGTCATCCCGATGTAACTTTCGTAGCGCCGGCGGTCTACCTCCCCGGCGTCCACGGCGGCGCGGACGGCGCAGCCAAGCTCGGTATGGTGGCGGCAGTCGGCAAACTTGCACTCGTCCAAAAACGGCGCGAACTCCGGAAAGCAGTACCGAACTTCGCTTTTCTCGATTTCCCAGAAGTCCACCTGGCGCAGCCCCGGCGTGTCCGCGACCCAGCCGCCGCCGTCTAGGGGCAGAAGCTCGGCAGTGGTGGTCGTGTGCCTGCCCGCCAGATTGGTTTCGCTGATGTCGCCGGTCTTCAGCGCCAGCCCCGGCTGAACGGCATTTAAAAGGCTGCTTTTGCCGACGCCCGACGGCCCGGCGACTGCCGAAATGCGCCCGTGCATCGCGTCCCGAACCGCGTCAATTCCTTGTCCTGTTCTCGCGCTGACCCAGTACACGGGGTAGCCGATTTTCTCGTACACGGCAATCGCGGCCTCCACCTCGGCTCGGTCTGTGTCTTCCAAACGATCCACTTTGTTGACGATGATGCGCGGGGGTATGTCGGCGGCTTCGGCCAGCACGAGAAAACGATCCAGCAGCCAGACATCGGGCTTAGGATGGGCGGCGGCGACGGTCAAAAACGCCTGGTCTAAGTTAGCGACCAGCGTATGCTCGCCCCGGCCCGACGGCGAGTGGCGGGACAGGGAAGACGTGCGCGGGAACACGCTCTCAATCATTGCAAGCTCCGAGTCTAAAGTGACCCGGTCGCCGACAGTCAGCGGGTCGGTGGAGCGGCGCTTCTGAGCCGTTTCGACGCGCCGGGCGTGGCTATTCGACGTGGAATACACCAGCTCTTTTTTCAGGTTGCCGCGCAGCTTGCAGACCAAAACGCCCGCTGTGTCGGTTTGGACATAATAGTTGCCGCTGTGCGTGCGAAATACTGTGCCTTCAATCTGCAACGGACAAGCCCGCCATCTGCGAAAGGATCGGCTGCGGATCACGAAGCGTCTGCGCCAGCGCCTGAATGGTGGCGTCTTCCTCGGCAGCGGATTTCCCGGCAAGCAGTAGCAAACGGCGGCGGCGCAGGCGCACCCGGCATTCCCGCAGGATTTCTCCGCCTTGCGGCAGATGCGCCAGCTCCAAAGCGCAGGCGGCAAGCGCCGGACGCGGGTCCGGGTTCGCCTCGTGGTAGGCAAACAGCGCATCAAAAAAGCCGGGCGACGGCACGGCTGCCTGACGCCGGGTTTGGGCGCGGACGCGCCGGTACTCAGCGGCGGCGCTGTCGGAGTCGCCGCCGCGCCGGAGCGCCGCCGCCTGCCACAGCAGCAGCTCGTGGACGGAAGTTGCACCAACGTCCTGCCCCTCAAAGGTTTTTCCCGCTCCGGCCCAGTGCCGCAGCTTCTGCCAGTCGCGGCGCTCATAACTGATCTGGCACAGGGATGCATAGGCCCCTAGAGCATGATGGTAGTCGGATGCCGGCCAGGCGGAACGGATCGCATCCAGCGCGGCCTGTTCCGCCGCCGCAAGCTCTCCCCGCGCCAGCAGAAAATCCGTTTGAATGCCCGCCAGGCAGTGCCGGCAGGCACAGTCTTCTGGAATTTCCGCCTGCATGTAGCGAATCGCTTCCTCAATCTCGCGGGCGTAGCCGAACGGGTCACGGTGCAGGTAGGAAAAGATCACGTCTTCCCGCAGGCAGATGCGCTGCGGAAAATCGGCATATTCCGGTTTGGCGGTCTCCTGAACCGACGCTTCGGCCATCGGCAGCGCTTTGCTCGGGTCGCGCTTATGGAACAGCAGCGCTTGAATGGTCCAATGCTCGAAAAAGCGGGCAAACCAGGGTTCGTCCAAACGCTCCGCCAGCGCTTTGCCCTCACTCAGCAGTTCCAGCGCCCGGTCCGGGTCATCCCGAATCATCGGCACTGCCTGCCGTGTCAGCGCCACCAGCTGATAGCTTTCTCGGTCCCGCGCCTCATAAGCGCGTTCTGCATGTTTCCAAATCCATTCGTGAATGTCCATAAAAGCTCTTTCACCGGCTGTTTCTCTTGTTTGCCAGCGTTATGATACCCTAGCGCTCCGGCAGATTGGGCATCAGCCTTGCCGCAATAAGCTGATGGCGGGACGCCGACGTAAACGGGGACAAATTGTAATCGCCGTATTTGGCTTCCACCGCGAAGCCGTTCAAGGCAAGCAAAGCGTCAAGCTCCTGCGGAAAGTAGACGCGCATGGAGAAGTCTGAAGTTTCCTCTTTTCCCGTCGCTTCCGTGCGCCAGAACCAGCGAATATGATTGATTTGAGCAGCCGTGTCATAGCGCACCTGCTCGGAGACGCTGATCTGCCCGGAGCCGCCCGGAGCGTCAAACGCGCCTGCCGGATAACGCTGGTTAGGGTTACGGCTGAGAAGCGTCAGCGACGGGTTAAAGTAGTCCAGCATGAACCGCCCGCCAGCCGCTAGATGCCGGCGGACACACGCAAGGCAGCGTCCGAAATCCTGCCAGGTCAGCAAGTGCGCGACGGAATTATTGGGCAGAAAGATCAGCGAAAACTGACGGCCTAAGTTAAAGTCTGCCATGCCGCCAAGATGCCAGTTTATCGGCAAATTGGCACGGGCCGCCTTCTCGCGGGCCACTATCAGCATAGGTTCGGACGAGTCCAGGCCGGCAATTTCTGTTCCCTGCGCTGCGATGGGAAGAGTCAGACGTCCCGCGCCGCAGGCAAGCTCCAGCACTGAGCCGCCGCACTCTGCGGCCTGCTTCTTCCAGTAATTCAGGTCACTTGACCCAAAGTGCTGCTGCGTCAGCGCGTCATAGCGCCGCGCATCTTCGTAAATGTCTGTCATAGATTACTGCCAAAACTGATACGTTGGGTTTTTAGAAATGATACCCCAAATGTTAAGCAGGCTGCCGGGAATGAACTGGCCTAAAATCAGGCCATAAAAGAACGGCAGCGCCTGCGTATATGCCTTGATGCCGCCGTAGCGCAGCAGCAGCGTCTTAGCAAGCCAGGCAATCAAAAGCGGCATCCACAAGAGGTTCATTTCCCACGAGCCGCTGACCGCAAAGGCCAGCGGATGGAACGGCCACCAAAAGAAGCGCACGCGCATGGCTTGTAAGAAAGCCGCGAACAGAAAGCCGCCGACAATCGCCGCCGCGACATGCGTGTTCGGCGGCTTTGGGCTTTTGAGCCAGCCCGCGTAGCGGTCCCAGCCGCTGGTATCGGACCACTGAAGGCCGTAAATGTAGTTTAGGTGCAGCAAGGCCCAGAACGCGCACAGCATTCCAAAACCGCCCGCCAGCAGCAAGGTCCAGAACCAGGCCCGCATCTCGCGCTGCCCCGCCGCCACTGCCCTGCTGTTCATTGCTCCCGTCTGCTCGGCCATCTTGAATGCTTCAAGCTGAAACGGCATCGGGTGGCAGCGGTACGCCCGGTTGAACCAGTAGAACAGGCTTAGAACGCCCAGGCCGGACGCGCCGATGGCGCGGGGGCCGAGCAAATCCGACAGCGCCCAATCCGGCCCGGTGAAGTGCAGGTCATGGACCGGCGTTCCCAGCTCTGCCCGCATCCGCGTAATCGCCAGCGCCAGCGCGAGATAAATAAAGAAGAACAGCACGGCCAGCCACCAGGCCAAACCCAGCGCCACGGAGAACGCAATCAATGCCAGCAGTCCGCCCCCTAAGCCAAGAAGCGCCCATTTGTAGCGCAGCGGCTCGGCGGTGTCATTGAGTTCCGACGATCTACCGAGCGCACAAAGCCAGACCTGCCTGAAGTAGCGGCGGCTCACATACAGCGTGGACACGAAAAACAAAAAGTACGCGCCGAAGCCCTGATAGTTGGCATACGGCATTCGGGAATCCGAGTCCCAGGCATTAGCGAACACTAAAACGCCTTGCAGCTTCCAGGTCAGATAAAAGAACCAGCAGGAAAACAAAAACTCAGTCGGCATCAGCAGTCCCAGGCCGATGACAAAGGGATAAAACGTGATTGGTGTCCAGCCCACCGCGCTCCACGGCTTCTGGGTGATGGACTGCCCTAAATCCAGCACGCTGGCCCCGTTGCCGAAGCCGAGCGCAGGAATGCTGGGAAAGTAATAGTTCAGCGAGCAGCTTAAATCTATAAAGAACGCGACGCCGAAGCCGGCCCAAAACAGCTTATTGCGCGTCAGGGGAACGCCGCTGCGCCCGCGCCCAAACGGCTGGGCGTCGGTGATTTCCAGCGGGATTTTGACGAGCGGGTAGGAAAGGCGCTCATGGTCGGTCCACTGCTGCCGGATAAGCACGTTGACGCATTGCAGGGTGAACAGCAGCACCACCACAAAGAGGGTCCAGACCAGCACCGCCGGAAGCCAGGCCATTAAATGCTGCGGCGTGTACAGCGTGCTGTTGCCCAAGTAGTAGGCTTTTGTCGCGTCCGTGTCGCTGACCATGGCCCAGCGCGGCAGAAAGCGCCCGAACAGCGGCCCGTAGCCGTTGAGAACACTCGCCTGACCGAAGGGCCAGGTCAGGTTCGGCACTAAAAGCTGAATGAAATCATGGCCTGCCATGCAGGAGCCGATGCAGAGCATGGCGTACACCAGCAGCAGCTCGCCCTGGCAGAACGCCCAGCGCGGGCGCAGCTTGGCAACGAGGCCATTCATACCGGAAAGCACGACCAGAATAAAGATGCAGTTGAAAAACAGGGAGATTGTGGTCGGATGCGCGGAGTACCGGATGTTTTCCATCATCACGACCCAGTAGGCGTTGACGGGCATCAAAAGAAGTGCCAGCAGCAGAGCGCGGGGCGTCACTGAGCGCGGCGGAAGCGGGGAGGCTTTAGGCTGCGACGCCTGAGCGTCGGCTGGTTTTTGCGTGAGTGCCATTCACGATTATAACGCAGAATGGCGATGGGGTCAAGTCCTACAATCAACCGCCGAGAAAAACAGTTTCACGGAAGGTATGCGTTTTATATAAAAATGTGGTATGATAAGAGCAACAGTTTCAATTATCCGCTTGTTCTCGTTCGTTTGCGCCCCCTTGTCCCGTTCTGTTTCAATTTTTGCGCCTGGCCGAGAAAGTGCGAAGCTTCCATAAGTTTTCTATGGACTTCCGTGCGTGAGTGGAGATTTGGATTGCGCCGCCTGAACACAAAATTCACAGACGGGCGGCAGTCTTCCCACTCGTGCGGAGGACAAGAAAGAACATATTACTTTTGGAAACTTTTGCTGAACTCGCACTGCGCGATGTTATTCAAACCAACCTGGCAAATGCCGGGCATGTCACCCCGACGGAAATCCAGATGCTGGCGCTTCCCGCCGCGCTCAGCGGCGAGGATCTCATCGCCTGCGCTCAGACCGGCGGCGGCAAGACTGCCGTTTTCGCTATTCCCATCATCAACAAGCTGGACCGCAGCGATGCTGTGAGGCCCCGCGCCCTTGTGCTTGTCCCGACCCGTGAGCTTGCCGTGCAGGTCGAAGCGTCGTTTGCCCTTTACGGCAAAGGCTCCGGCATTCGCGGCGCGGCCATTTACGGCGGCGCGGGCATGGGCGCACAGGTCGCAAAGCTGCGGCGTGGCGTGGACCTGATTGTTGCGACGCCCGGACGCTTGTTCGACCATTTGGAGCAGGGCTACGTGGATTTGTCCGACGTGTCCATGTTTGTACTGGACGAAGCGGATAGAATGCTGGACATGGGCTTTTTGCCCCAGGTGCAGCGGATCGCCAAGCACCTGAAGTCGGAAGGCCGCCAGACTATGCTGTTCTCAGCCACAATGGACGGCGATGTCGAAAAGCTGGCCCAGGCGTATCTGCATAACCCGGTGATCATCAATGCCGGGCCGCGCTCGACGGTTGTTGAGCAGATCGAGCAGATTGTCCACCGCGTGACTGCCGCCGAGAAGGGCGAGCTGCTTTTGACCCTGCTGCATGAAGCCCGCGAAGGCGGCGGCGGCGCACTGGTCTTTGCCCGCACCCGCCACGGTGTGGACCGGCTGGAGAAGACTCTGGCCGACGCCGGGATGCGCTCCGGCTCCATCCACGGCGACATTTCGCAGAACCAGCGCGAGCGGGTTCTGGCACAGTTCCGGGGCAAGCGGATTGATGTTCTGGTCGCCACCGATGTCGCGGCGCGGGGCATTGATGTCCCGCACATCACGCATGTCATTAACTACGATGTCCCCGTGAACGCCGAAGACTACATACACCGCATCGGGCGGACAGGCCGCGCCGGACGCTCCGGCAAAGCCCTGACCTTCGTGACCCACGGCGACACGCCTCAGCTTCGGGCGATTGAAAAGCTGGTTGGCCAGCGTCTTGACCCGAACCCGATT
>CAXTER010000086.1:0-20547 GCA_964243345.1 uncultured Armatimonadales bacterium | reverse complement strand
AGCACGGCGTTGTCGGTCGGCGGCAGGCCGACTTGCCGACTCATTTCAGCGATGCACTGTCGAAGAATTCTTCACGAACTCTCGATAAGACGCGCGAATGCCATGTGTTTTCAATTCCTCGTTGGTCAATCGCAACAGCTCATAGCCCGAAGTATAAAGGCGGCAGAGATCAGCGACCAGATGGAGGCAGGGTTCCAGTAAGTCGTCGCGTTCCAGCCGCTGATGATGATGGTCAATGAACCAGAGCGCTCCCGAACACAGATTGCTGTCGATGGGGTCTTCCTGACGGCTCATCCAGAGAAAGCACGCTTCCAGGTAAAACACGCCTTCCTCATAATCAGCGGCAGGAAGGATCGTCGCGAATATCATGTTGAAATCATCTAAATCTAGGTCATCGGGATTTTTGTCGAGGATGTCTTGAAAGAACGCCTCATAGCCGTGCCAGTCATGGTAGGAATCAGAGAACTTTTGCGGCTTTGGGTAGAGCGCTTGCATGATTATGGATTCGGCCTGCTCCAGGCGCTAAGCCTGACAAAGAAGTGGCGATCTTCGCGATCTGCCCATGTTCTGGTTTCGTAGGATGATCCGCTCTCGCTCCAGCGGAGCTGCTCGCTCAATTGCGCCAGTTCTTTGCCGAACGGCTCGGGTTCTTTAGCGAAGCCGATGAATAGAAAAAGACGCAGTCCAATGTGACGCTCCGCCAGGGCCGATGGTTTCCAGAGGTTGCTGAGATCCCGATCCATCCGCAGCTCCTGCCAGCGCTCCTCGTATTTGTTGTGAGGCTCAAGGCGGTAGGCGGAGCCAAACTTCCTCACCTTGATCTTGGACGTGCGGACAACGCGCATCTCGGCGCGGGTCTTATCAGGCAGGTTGAAATTGAACGCGCCGTCGCGGGCTTCTTCGGATATGCCTTGTTTGGTCAAGGCTTCTTCAATGATCAGGGCTTCTTCGGTGGTCATCGGTACCTCCTTAAGTTTTCCCCGCCGCAACTGGCAAGAGGCGTGAGGGTCTTATGATACCCGCCCGGAAGACCGGGGCGGGAACGGCGACGTGTTCTTCATCCATTTCTTTATCCCTGGACGGCCAGACAGAGTTTCGTCAGGAAGAAATGGTTTCGTCAGGAAGAAATGATCTCTGTTAGGGGAATCGGTTTCGTCAGGGGAATCGGTTTCGTTAGGTGAAGAGCGTGAACTCGCCATGCTTGCCGTTGTAGAGGAACGCACATTCCTCAAGAACGTCGCGTCCAATGACCATGAGAAGGCTGCCGCCCAGGCGGCTCCCAAGAACGCGTTCCAGATCCCGCGCAAAGCTTATGCCAGCGACAGAGAAGTGAACCGCATAAACCTCGATCCCGTGGGTGTCTCTTCCAGTTATGTTGTTTCCAGCCTCTGCATCTCTTCCATAATCTGCATCTCTTCCGGCCTCCGCAGCCGCTTCCGCGACATCAATCACCGGCAGCGCAAGAGCCCTTGCGGCCTGAGAGTCGATCAGGGAGAGTTCGGCTTGGGTGCTGATCAGCGCAAGGCCGGTCAGTGCCGGGGGAATCTGCCTGCCGAGGCGTGCAAGTCCAGGCAGAGCGCTCTCGGGGGCGCTCAGGGTCACCTCCACAACCGGTCCCGTGCGACGCAGAATAGCCGCCAGGTCATCTACCTGCTCAGGCTCGCTTTGCTGCTCAGCTTCACCCTGGGGTTCAGAGTACCTTTGTGACTCAGAGTGCCTGTGTGCCTCAGAGGGCTTTTGTGCCTCAGAGTACCTTTGGAGTTGAGATTGGACCCGCAAGATCGCCACCGATATACACCGTTTCTCCCGCTGACAGCGTGAACCGCTTGCGGGGCCCAACTTCCCGGATCAGATGGTTTGCCGTGCCAAACCGCCGTGCGCCTTCGGCGGAAGCCTCAGAAAAGCTATCGAAGAAGCCGATCACCTCGCGTTCATAGACCAAGGCAAAGGCGCCCGCGTGTTCTTCCATCCACAGCGGGAGCGACTCTGCAAAGAACCGCCGCTCTTCCACCAGCGGCTCTGGTTCCAAATCTTGCTGCAAATCTTGCTGCAAATCTTGCTGCAAATCTTGCTGCAAATCTTGCTGCAAATCTTGCTGTAAACCTTGGGGCAAATCTTGCTGCAAACCTTGTTCCGTAGTGGAGGCAGCGCTGTCTTGAGCGCCGGCGGAGCGGCCTTTGCTTCTTCGGCCTGCGTCCCATTCTACCACATCCCCTGCTCCCATCACATCCCCTGCTCCCATCACATCCCCTACTCCTGCCCCAGCCACATCCCCCGGCCCTGCCGCTGGGGATGCGCCGGCAAGCTGAGCCTCCAGTGCGCTCACGAAGTCCAGCAGTGAAATACCAAGCACGTCGCACACTTGCCGGAGCTCGAGGATATCGAGCCGCCGCTCCCCGGTTTCATAGTTACTGACGATGGCTTGCAGCGTATCGAGCTTTTTTGCCATCTGCCGCTGCGTCAGCCCGGCGTCCGCGCGAAGCTGGCGCAGAAGCCCGAGAAGTACCTCCTGCCCCGACGTGTAAATGCTCTTCTTCATGCCCCTATTCTAAGGGGCAAGGGGCTTTGATTAATAAATCTAATCAAAGCAAGAAGCGGGGTGGATTCTGACCATAAAACATGATATACTGGAAATCAAGGGCCTTATTTTTTGGGAATATTGTTCGGCCTGATTTCTAAGCCTTGTTTCACGGCTTTATTTTACTAACCTCACTTACGAACGTAAAGGAACGCATTTTATGGACGCAGATGTCAAGTCGGTCGCACCGGCAGGGGTGAAGCCTGTCGCAAACTCAGGCGCCAAAGCAGGGGTGCTAGGCGTCGGCGGAGTGATGCTCGCGGGATTGCTGGCCGGCTGGATCTACGCCAGCTCGCTCGGCTATCAGCTCGATCCCGGCGCACTTTTTGATCCCCACAACACCTACAGCAGCGTTCTCGTGGTCCTCGCCCTGGGCCTCGCCGCACGTGCGTTGCGCCCGTTTTCCGTGCAAACGTGGCGCCTTATCTGGATCGCGGCAGCCATCCTGTATCCAATCTGCATGGTCACGGCCTTCCATGCCATCACCGGACTTGCCCAGCAGAGCGTCATGAGCAGCTACATGCAGCGTTACCAGGACAACTTCCGCGTGGAGAACGGGCGCGACGCGACGCCGCAGGAAACGGCGTTTGCCCAGGAGCATCTTCAGCAGGAGATGGATCAAATGCCCAGCGACCCGAACATGGGGCATCAGGCGCAGAGCAGCGTGACCGGGAACTGGTTCTGGGGGCCCGTTTGGGTGTCACTCGTTGCCGGGATTATTCTCAAAACGCGTGGGTACCGCTTAAAGCACCAGATTAATCTAAGCCGGTTCATCGAGAAGACTGACGAGAATCAGTAAAAAATATAAATCAGTAAAGAGTAAAAACCAGTGGAGAGTAGACGAAGAACCGGTCATTAAAACGGGTCTGAAAGAAAGATCGAAAAAAGAGAGATCGACAAAGGAGAAAGCGCGATGGGATTCCTGGGACAAGCATTCAAAAAATTGGTGGAGAGCGATGGCTTCAACAAGTTCCTCGATAATCAAGCAGCAGCGGCAGAGCCGGGAAAGCTCAGGCGCCTGAGCGGCCTGCTGCCCTATTCTGTCGGTATGGTTGCCATCCATCAGGTAACAAAAGAGACAACCCCCTTCGAGATGGAGAATCGGCAGCGCGATAACGCGATCACGCAGCTGACGGCGATGGGCACGCGGTCCATTCCGACCATGATCGCGTGCTTCGAGAAGACAGAGCCGGGCGTTGCCCAGGGGGCGTGCGACGTTCTCACCGGAATTGGACTGGAAGCCGTGGATCCTCTGACGGCGCTCCTTAGCACAAGCCAGAAAGAAATGCCGCGTGCGTTCGCTGCCGAAGTGCTTGGAAACATTGGCGATCCGCGCGCCGTTCCGGTCTTGAGGGCAGTCGCGGCGGAGACGAAATCCTACGCGCAGCAAGCCGCGCGTGAGGCCCTGGAAAAGATCACAGTGCCGAAATACTAGCGGGGTATAACCGTCATTCGGGTGGGAGGTACAGTGAGATGCAGGCGAACGAAATTGATATGCAGGCACATGAACTGGCGTCAAAACGCCACCTGGCAGATGAACTCGCGGCAAAGTGTCAGCTTGAGCGGGGGATCGCGTCCGCCGAGCAAGGCGATTTTCACGGCGCGGTTCAAGCCTTTGAGCGTGGCCTTGCGCTCACGCCTCGCTCTGCGGAAATTTACCACAATTTAGGGATTGCCTACAGCGCCGGGGAACAGTTCAGCGACGCGATTGACGCTTTTACTCAGGCCATTGCGCTGCAGGCAGAGTACCCGGAAGCGCATTACGGCTTGGCCGATGCTCTGTTCAGGTCGGGGAATATGCAGGAGAGTATCGGCCAGTTCCAGGCTGCGCTCTCGCTGTGCCCGCCGGAAGCTACGGAGGCGCTTCTTACGCTCCGTTACAACCTCGGCGTGGCTTTCTCGCGCGTGGGCAAAGAGAGTGACGCCGCCCAGCAGTGGCGAAAGGCCATCCAGGTCGATCCGGGTTTCACGGGAAGCCACTCGGCTATTGCCGGCGTTCTTTTGAGCCGGGGCGACGTGCGGGGCGCAGCGTTCTACCTAGACATCATCGCCCGCCTCCATCCGGATTCCGCGCCGGCCCGGCAGGAAGCCATTGCGGTTTACACGGAAGTGTTGAAAGAGGAGCGCCGCAGCCCAGGGCTCATCTCTCTTGCGGCAGCGAAGTCTGAGGTCGACTCTTTGCTTGTTCAGGCAGCAAGCCTTGAGACGGACTGTGCGGTGTTGCTGCTGAAGCTGGAGTGCTGCCAGGTGCGCTGCGTAGAAAGCCGCAAAGTCACCCGAAATAATTGTGCGAAAGGCGGAGCGGTCGCGGGCGGCATCATGGGAGTACTCGGCGGCCCGCTCGGCATCGCGGCGGGGGCGTACATTGGGGCCAGGATCTTCGGCGGCTCAGAGAACGGGCGCGACGAGTGGAGCCCGGTTCTCGACAGCCTCAGCGGGCTCAAAGCCAAACTCCTGCTCGGTTAGAAAACTTCACAAATATGCATGCGATTTTGACAGATAATAACTACTATTAGTGATTTGATGACTCAATTTTGTTATTGGGACTGACCAGTCAAATTGTACTGCCGACGCTACTTTATGGCGGCCCATCTCTTCAAGCAACTTCTTTAGCTACTGGGCGGCATGATCTGCCGCAGAAATCAAAGCGCGACAAAAACAGGATCGCCAACCTCATTAGCAGAGAAATGTGGACAGACATCGAACTTTAGACTGCGAAGTGTCAAGCTCTCCTGCATCGTCGCCAAGTTCCCGTCATACATCAAGTACGCATGTGAGCGCCGCAGGCGGGTCCAATCAGTCACAAGATCAACTGCCAGTCCAACTGCAGTAGAGGCAAGAACGCCGTTCGGCCACACGACCTGCGGTCGGCCGCCAGCATCGCCGTATAGTCTCGCTTCTTGCTCCAGCTTCTCCTCAGTCAAGAACCCCATGCACCACATGCAGGGGCCGCCCGGCGAGGACAAGATGATCTGCCCTCCGATCACGGGAGGGTCTGTCCCATGTACATCCATTCCAATATCAACGTAGTGCATCAGGTAGCGCCGGCAGGCCACTTCTAGTTCGCGGCGCCCCTGATAGCCGTCAATGCAGCCAATGACAATTTGGCATTCCCGCAATGGCTCCGGCTCTTCTTGCCACTTGCAGGCGAAACCCCGCACGCTCGCTTGGGGCCGAAGACCGTAGATCAGCGTCTTTGCCACATGCAGCTTCGGTGTTCCTGCCGGAACATCAAAAGATTTGCTTCCAATCAGGCGATTAAGGTTTGTCTCTTCCACAATATCATCATCGTAAATGATGTAATTCTGAAAGCCAATGTGAGCAAGCTGCTGGACAACGTGCGAGCCGCCGCCGCCAAGCCCCGCAATTCCAATCGTGCATTGGGCAATTAGTTCGTCAGAGTTCGGCCCTAAAAACGACTGACGTAGATAACGCTTTGTATTCACTTTACATCCCCTCGTTTAAAGATGCCAACGGGCGAACCAATGACGGCAATTGTCGCGGCGCGGATTGCCTCTTCGTCGCCTGGAAGCCGAACCCAACCGGAGCCATGGTCACGGCTGAGGATAATAATCCCATGAGCCGCAGAACGCCCCATCGCCTGAAAGCCGGGAAGCATTGGAGGAAGACCATGAGTATCAACCCGGCTCATGCCCGTTGGCCCCGGGTGGTCGTGAATGTGGATGTGAAAGATGCCTTCTCCACTGGTTCGTCCCTGAAACACGGCCTGCATCGCCGTTTTCATCGCTTCACTGCCGATGCGTGCGCCGACAGTATCATCTTCTTCGTACTGATCGTCCGGGATCGAATGGTAGCGCGTCAGAATGACGGTTTTGCTGTCGCCTGAAAGTGCCCCCAGCTTTCCGAACACAAAGCCGACACGTTCAGCCGCAAAAGGGTGAGGCCGAGCAAGGTCCGCTTTAAGCGCCTTATACAGAAAGCCTGTCATTTTGACTTCCATTTTGGTTTCCATCGTTTTGATTTCTATCCTTATGCTGTTCAAGTAATCGTCATGCAGCCCTTGTAAAAGCAGTCAAGTGTTCCACCAAAAGTTGGACCAGTGTCGGGTTTGTAAGAGTATGCCGCCAGGAAAAAGCCCACCAGTTCTTGCCGCCGATATGGGCATCAGCCATGTTCCATTTCTGTGACCGCAGCGACGCGGCTTCGGCGGAGAAGAAGAGGCGGGATGGGTAACCATCCCGGTTGACAGGGCAAAGAAGGGCGTCGCAGACGCCCGGGATGCAGCCTTGCGGCAGGCGCAGATTTTCCAGGTAGAGGAAGGTGACGCCGCCCTCCGCAAACGCGCTGAGTTTGGAGCAGTACTTCTTCAGCGCTTCAAGTTGTTCCTCAGGGTACATTGTCACCTTTCTCCCTCTCCCCTTTCTTCCTCTCACTTTTCTTCTTATCGGCTTGCTCACTGCGGCTAGGATGCTGCGCCGCCGCGCACCTGCGTGATGAACTCCTCACAGCCGTGGATTTTCACCGGCTGATTGGAAGGCACTGGCAAGCCGGTCTTCTCCTCATAAAGATCGTAACCGGTTGAAGCCTGCCCCACCGTTGCGAGTATTTCAGCTACGGAGCGCTCGCCGCGTTCAATAGAGTATGGTTTCCCGCCGATAAAGATGGTCACAATTTCCTTATGTGCGGTGATGAATCCCTTCAGTCCATGCTTCCGCAGGTCGACCGTTTCAGGCGGCTCGATCACTTCGCTTTCGCGGTGGACAAACTCCGCAATTAGCGCAAATGCACAGCGGCGTTTGCCAGCAGCTTTGAGCAGCACCTCCCCGGTCGGCTGGGGCGTCTCAATTTTAATCTTTTCGCCGTTGATATGGACCCAGTAAACTTTGGCAGGGGGCACGGGCTTGCCCTGCTCAGCAAACTCTAAGAGAATAATCTCTTCTACAACTTCCGTCTCTACAGTCATTTCTATGGTCATTTGATGCTCCTTTCAGAAGCGATAGCTATCAGCCCAATTGCTGACACCTCTAGTATAGCCCATATTTAGCCAAAATATAGCTATTATTTAATTACATATTGTATTTTTTTTGGCCGCGGAGTATACTATTATCACTGGAGATGAAAATGAGTGTTAGTAAAAAGACGATGACCCTTAATCTGACCGACGCCGAAATGCAGGCACTTGATCAGCTTTCAGAGCGTAAAGAGCTTTCCAAAACGGCGGTTCTGCGTCAGGCGCTCCGGCTTTACCAGGCCGTCGATGTGCGAATTGCAATGGGCGAGAAATTGTTCTTTGAGGACAGCCTGAAACAAAAATCGGAGCTGATGTTGTTTTGAGTGAAGTATCCAATGTTTTTCTATGGGACCGGGCGAGTAAACAGCTGATAGAAGCATCTCTGTTTGACGAACTGGATCCTGCCAAAGTGATGGCGGCGGTCGCTTCTTGGCAGCCGCTTATTGATGAACGTGTTGCTACTCTGAAACAACAAAGCGTGCCGAGGAAAGATTGGCCGCAACATGCGCACTGGGACTGGGACCGGAAAGTGAAAGCGGTTTCCGGGCTTCTGGCTTACCAATTCTTGGGTATTGAATGCAACGGAGAGATGCAGGGCCTGATGCTGACAGGAACTGTAGGAGCCGCATGCCGAATGAGTAGTCAGGCAGGAAAGCCATTGGTATCCGTTCATTTTCTCGCGTCAGCTCCCTGGAACCTTTTTTCTTTTGTCGATAATCCTCGCTTCGGACTTGTTGGAAAGATCTTTATTGCAGCGGCGGTTCAGCTCAGCTTGGACAACGGATTTCATGGCCGCGTCGGACTGCATTCGCTGCCGCAAGCCGAAGCCTTCTATCTAAACGAATGCAGAATGACAGATCTTGGCATTGATGCTGGGCCGGGCGGGGAAAACTTGCGGTACTTTGAGATGACGCCCAGCCAAGCGAAAATATTTTTACGTGGAGCAAACCGATGAGACTTAATTTACAGCGCGAATGGTACGAGGGGGAAGCAAGCAAAGAAGAACAGCTCGAAGTCACGGCGGGGTTTCGTGACCTGGTTTTTGAGGAGCGTGACATGATTTCTGAGGAGGCGAAGGAACCACCCAAGCAGGTCACATCCACTACCTCGCCGATTCCATTATCTACTGCCTCGCCGATTCCGTTCGGCCGCCTGATCAGCTTGCAGCGGCGTCACAATCGCCTCTCTATGGAGCAGCTCGCCGACAAAGCCAATGTCGACTTGAGAGAGATCATCACCATTGAAGCAGGTCAGTGCATCGACCCGCAGCCGCGAACAGTCTTCGCGCTGGCTCAGGCACTAGACCTGCCTTCAGACAAGCTTTTTGTCGTTTCGGGGCTGAAGTTCTCGGCAGATCAAGCGTTCAACAACCAAGCGGTGCGCTTTGCCGCGCGGTCCGAGACCGTCGATAAACTGACGAAAGAAGAACACCGAGCTTTACAAGACTTTGTGAAGTATCTGAGTGAGAAGTAGGCATTTGTCCTTTGAACAACGTATTTCTCAATGAACGGGCGAAAACCGATATTGACGCTCAGGTGAATAAAGTTCTTCGCGGTCTTGGTCACCCCGAGCCGCCCTTGCGCCTTGAAGATGTTCGCTTGCTGTTGGCGCTGGACAAGCAGTACTATTCCTCCACAAAGGAGGGGCCTCTTCAAGAGTACGTCAGTAAGATCAAAATTGCTGGCAAGCAAATTATCCACCGGCCTGAGCTGATCCTGGATGCGGTTCGAAAGTTTGATCTCAAAGCGCTCTACTTGCCGGATCAGAAGCGAATACTCATTGACGAAGAATTGCCAAAGCCGAAACAGCGCTGGAGCGAAGCGCACGAATACACGCACAGCATTATCCCCTGGCATAGCGGCCTCACCCTTGGAGACGATAAGCAGACACTCAGCCTCTTTTGTCACGAGCAGATAGAGCACGAGGCCAATTATGCTACCGGGCGGCTTTTGTTTCTGCAAGAGAAGTTCGATGCAATGGCAACTCAGTCGCCGGCAAGCATCAAACTTGCTCAGCAGCTCAGCAAATTGTTCTCGAACAGTCTGACAACGACGCTTTGGCGCCTCGTCGAACTGCACACAGCGCCCGCTGTGGGTTTGATCGGGTGCCATCCTCTCCGGCCTGAAGAAGGAGTAAATCCAGTCCGCTACTTTGTGACCTCCCGCGCTTTTCAGCAGCGCTTTTCGAACATCAATGAGCTGATGGTGCTCGAGAATATCAAATCTTACTGCGGGTACAAAACCCGCGGGCCTTTAGGCAGCGCAGAAATTATTTTGGATGACAGCAATGGAGCCTGTCACCGATTTGAGTTTGAGACATTCTACAACCAGTATGATGCTCTCACGCTCGGCATTTACAAGGGAACAAAAAATATCATCATCGCCGCGTAGCACTGACCTGGGTGCTAATCTTTATTCTTGGCCTTGTCGATGTTTCTGTACTGAAGGCTTCTCTTTCTGTCATTTATATTGAACCGTGTTTAGCATTAAAACCAGCAGATAGTGCAAAATAACTAGCATTATTTTTTGGATTATGTTATACTCTATTATGAGCCTTATTGGAATGCCGGAAGCCGCGCGCCGCGCGGGGGTCACGCCGACAAGCATCAGACGCGCGTTGGCAAATGCGGATGTTCCGCTCACGCAGATCAATGCCAAAGCGATTGCCGTGGAAGACAGCGACCTAGAGGCGTTCATGGTGCGTCGCCAGAGCGAAGGCTACTCAGGCAAGGGACGCCCGCGCGGGGCCAAGAACAAGCCGAAGGAACCAGAAGGGCGCTAATCACCATGTCCCAGCCCCGCCTGCATCGTTACGCCTCACTCCCCTCAAGTACCACTCCCATTCACCCCTCATATGAAGGACTGCACGAATGACACCAAGCGAAGCCTGGACACGCCGGGAACTGATTGATCCGGCACTGCTGCGCGCCGGCTGGAACGTGAACGATCTCGCACAGGTAGGCATTGAGGTTCCTGTCGATGGGCCGGATGCAGAGCCGTGGAATGGGGTGACAGATTACTGCTTGTACCGGCCCGACGGGCAGGTGCTGGCGGTGGTGGAAGCCAAAAAGCAGGCGCGGGACCCGAATGTTGCGCGGGAGCAGACCCGGCTCTATGTGCTGAACATCGCAGAGCGCGGCGCGGCAGTTGGTTCTCAAGCCTTCCCTGGTCCGCAGACCTTCTCTGTTCCTCAAACCTTTACACCGTTTGCGTTCTTCACCAACGGGCTGGACACTTACTTTTGGGATGTCGAGGCGGCTTCCCCGCGCCTCGTCGCCGGCTTCTTTTCGCCTGACGATCTTGACAATCTTTTGTTTCTGCGATTGAACGGGCAGCCGCTGGCGCAGACACTCATTAACTCCAAAATTGCCAGCCGGCCCTATCAGCATGAGGCGATCCGGCGAGTTGTGGACGCGTTTGAGGCTGGCAAACGACGGGCGCTGCTGGTTATGGCGACCGGCACGGGCAAGACGCGCACAACGGTTGCTCTGGTAGACCTTTTCCTCCGGGCGAATCAAGCCCGGCGCATTTTGTTCCTTGCGGACCGGGATGCACTGGTGGATCAGGCACTGCAAGACGGCTTCAAGGCATTTCTCCCTGACGAGCCGCGCCTGCGGATCTGGGCGCACGAGCAGGATTTGTCCAAGCGTCTTTATGTGGCGACTTTGCAAACCATGAGTCGCTGCTTTGAGCACTACTCCCCTGGCTTTTTTGACCTGATCATGTTTGATGAAGCGCACCGCTCGGTGTACAGCCGCTTCGGCGAGATCATGAACTACTTTGACGGACGCATGATTGGGCTGACCGCAACGCCGGCAGACTTTCTGGAGCGAGATACCTTCCGCTTGTTCGGATGCGACGACAAAACGCCGACGTTTTTGTATTCTTACAAGCAGGCGGTGGACGAAGGGTATTTGGTAGACTTCAGCCTCTACCAAGCGCGAACCGGTTTTCAGCGTAACGGGATTAAAGGGGTGGACCTGGACGAGGAGAGCCGCAATGCTCTCATCGAGCAGGGGCTGGACCCGGACGAGATCGACTACGCCGGCAGCGAGATCGAGAAGTCGGTCACCAATGAAGACACGCTGCGGCGGCAGTGGGAAGAGTTCATGGACGTTTGCCTCAAGGACGAGTCCGGCCAGCTCCCCGGCAAAAGCATTGTCTTTGCTATCACCCAGGCGCATGCAGAGCGGCTGCGGACGACGTTTGAGACCATGTACCCCCATTATCAGAACATGGTCCAGGTGATCACGTCCGATACTGAACGTGTCCGCGACGGCTCCTGGGGCGACGGCCTGCTGACGCAGTTTAAGAAAAATGATCTGCCGCGCATTGCAATCTCGGTGGACATGCTGGATACGGGCGTAGACGTGCCGGAGGTGGTCAACCTCGCCTTCATGAAGCCGGTGCAGTCGCGGATTAAGCTCTGGCAGATGATCGGGCGCGGAACCCGCAGCAACGAAGCCTGCACCTATAAAGACCGTCTGCCGGACGGGAAGAAGACCGAGTTCAAGGTCATTGACTTCTGGCAAAACGATTTTGAGCGGCAGGCCGGGGACAAGGACGCGGCGACTGTTCCTGTTCTAGTCACGGTCTTCAACACGCGGCTAAAAATCCTAAGCGCAGCGCTGGCCGCGCAGAACGGGCCGGAAGAGCAGCAGTGCAAGGCAGGTCTGCGAGCGATGCTGGCGCTTATTCCGCAAGAGGCGTTTCCCGTCAAGCGCGTGTGGCCGCAGATTGAACGGGCCTGGGGTGACCCGTTCTGGTCGTATCTCACGATTGCCGCAACTGAGTTCCTGCGAACGCAGGTCGGGCCGCTGCTGCGCCTGGCAAGTGAAGTAGACGTCGCGGCTTGGACGTTTACCAGCAAGATGGAGCGGCTGCGGCTACAAATCCTCACCGGCAAAGACGAAGCTGCCTCGCGGCAGTCCATCGCAGAGGATGTCAGCCGCTTGCCGGCGTTTGTCCATGAAAACCTGTTAGTGAAGCCGGCGCTGGACCTGTGCGTCGCACCAGGCCTGAGCAAAGCGGACCTGCCGAAGCTGCGAGAAGCGGTGGACACACTGGCCCCGCTGATGAGGCTGCGAACGGAGCGGCCTGTGAGCCTGGTTGCGCTAGACCTGGCAGATATGATCAATGACCGCGGCTACGTGACCCTGAGCGACGGCAGCGGCGAGCGGGTCTATGTCACCGAGTACCGCAAGCGGGTGGAAGAACGCATTCAGGCGATTGCCAATGGTCACCCCACCGTCAAGGCGATCACCGACGGGCAAGAAGTCTCGGACTTCGAACTTGTCGCCCTGGAACGAACTCTGCGGCAGGGCCTCGGCGGAACCCATGTAGATCTAACGACGGAAAACATTCGCAAGGCGTATGGGCTGCATTTGACCAGTTTCCTCGCGTTTCTGCGGCATGTGCTGGCTTTGGAAGGATTGCCGGATTATGATGCAGTGGTGAAACACGCTTTTGAGCAGCGTTTGACATCACATCCGTACACGGCAGACCAGATCCGGTTCTTGCGAGCGGTTCAAGAGGTCTTCTTGCGGCAGCGTGGCCTCTCGCGGAATGACCTGTACGACGCCGCTCCGCTCAAGACTTTTGGGATCGAAGCCGTAGATCGCTTCTTCACGCCGCCGGAGATTGACGATCTGCTGACCTGGACGCATGGACTGTCACTGACGGCCTAGAGACGGAAATAAGGAAATACAACGCATGCTGACAGATGGGGCGCTAAAGGCGCAGGTAGACCAGCTTTGGAATAAGCTGTGGAGCGGGGGGCTAACAAACCCTTTAGATGCGATTGAGCAGATTTCGTATCTGCTGTTTATGAAGCGGCTGGATGAGGAAGACGCGGCACGGGCACGGGCGGCGGCACGTCGAGGCCAGGCGGGGTTTGTGTCCCTGTTCCCGGAGACAGACAAAGACGGTCACCCGGCGCGGCTGCGTTGGTCGGAATGGACCCAAATGACGGGCGAGACTGTCCTGGGGCATGTCAAGCTGAAAGTGTTTCCGTTCATTCAGACGCTCGGCGATGCAGGCGGTGCGTTTGAGGGGCTCATGGCAAACGCGGAGTTTAAGATCCCCCGCGCGGGTCTGTTGCTGGAATGCTGCGCGGCAATTGATGCCATGCATGTCTCTCAGCAGAACCAGGACGTGCAGGGCGACTTGTACGAGTATCTGCTGGGGCGGCTGAATACGGCAGGGCTGAACGGGCAGTTTCGGACGCCGCGTCACATTATCCGCCTCATGGTGCAGATGATCGAGCCAAAGGCCAATGAGCGTGTCTGCGATCCGGCAGCGGGAACAGGCGGGTTTCTGGTCAATGCTTACCAGCGGGTCTTGGAGACGCATACCGCGCCGGAAAGTCTCACGTATGATGAAGACGGCTTCCCGCATCATCTGGACGGCGACCGTTTGACCGAGGCCGAAAACGAGTTCCTGCAAACTGAGGCGCTAACCGGCTATGATAACGACTCCGGTATGACGGTCCTCCGCATCGGCGCAATGAACCTGATGCTGCACGGCATTCAGCAGCCGCGTTTCCGCTATACAGACACGCTCTCGAAAGCTTACACCGAAGCACGGTGCTACGATGTGATCCTTGCCAATCCGCCGTTCAAGGGCGCGATTGATGCATCTGAGCTGTCCACCACCCTACCCTCCTTCAAGAAAACCGAGCTTCTGTTTCTGCATCTGTTCCTGCGCCTCTTAGAGATCGGGGGCCGGTGCGCGGCAATTGTTCCGGACGGTGTCCTGTTCGGCTCCAGCACGGCCCATGTCGAAACTCGCAAAACACTGATTGAGATGAACCGCTTGGACGGCGTCGTGTCTATGCCGTCTGGCGTTTTCAAGCCGTATGCCGGCGTGTCCACAGCTATCTTGTTCTTCACGAAAGGCGCTCAGACCGACCGGGTCTGGTTCTACGATATGGCCTATGACGGGTTTTCACTCGATGACAAGCGGCAGCGGGTTCCCGAGACCGACCTGCCTGATTTGCTGTCCTGCTGGAACCAGCGCAAAGACCCGGCCTTCGCCGCCGCCCGGACATCTCGCCTGGCCAACCTACGCCATCAGATCGAGCCGCTGAAAGCGCAGCGTTTGACCATGCAGGTCGACATCCACCGCTTAACCTTTGAGCACGCCGTCGCGCCGGAAGCCGAAGGCGCAGAAGCCCTGCGCCTCTTGGAAGTTGACCGGGCGCGTCTCGCGGAGCTGTCCGCCGCCATTCATCCCTTGCAGACCGAGATTAACCAGCTCGGGCGTCAGTTCTTGGTAGAGAAGTCGGCAATCGCCGCGAACAAATACGACTTATCGGCGTCGCGGTACCGGCAGGTAGAGCAGGACGAAGCCTACTACGATAAACCCGAAACCACTCTGTCCCGATTGCTGGCATTGGAAACCGTGATGGCCGAAGAAGCAAGAGAACTGGCAGGATTGCTGAAGTGAATAATTGGAGTGTGTTAGAATTACCGGAAGCATATTGGTTTCAAGAAGGTCCGGGCGTCCGCAAGTGGCAGTTTACATCCTCTGGGATAAAACTATTGAATGTTGCCAACATAACAAGTGATGGCATCCTTGATCTCAGCAAAACTGACAGGTATCTTGATGAGTGCGAAGTAGACCAAAAATACAAGCACTTCCTAGCTGATGCTGGCGATCTTGTCATTGCAAGTTCAGGCATCTCATTTGATGATGACAACTTGTTACGAACAAGAGGTGCCTTTGTTGAGCAAGCGAACTTGCCTTTGTGCATGAATACGAGCACAATAAGGTTTAAGCCAAAGCAAAGCAAATACAGCCTTGCGTTCCTGAAACATTGGCTTGATTCAGATGAGTTTCGCGGCCAAATATCGCGTCGCGTGACAGGTTCAGCCCAGCAGAACTTTGGACCCTCTCATCTCAACGAACTTTATATCAGCCTGCCCCCGCTTCCCGAACAGCAACGCCTCGCCGCCATCCTTGACAAAGCCGACCACCTGCGCCGCACCCGCCGCTACGCCCATCAACTCAGCGACACGTTCTTGCAGTCGGTGTTTTGGGAGATGTTTGGAGACCCTGCGACGAACCCGAAGGGGTGGGATATTGTGACAGTAGAGGAGACATTAAGCAAAAGCCGGTCCGGGACTCAAAGCGGCCCCTTTGGCAGTTCCCTAAAACGGCATGAATATGTGGCTGACGGGATACCTGTCTGGGGCATTAATAACGTCAAGCCAAATGAGTTTATTGAGGATGAGCCCCTTTACATCACTGCTGCAAAATATCAACAACTGACTAATTATTCTGTGGAGGTAGGCGATATTCTTATCTCGCGGGCAGGAACAACAGGCCGTATGTGTGTTGCGCGGCCAATCCAATCGCCTTCCATCATTGGTACTAACTTAGTCCGTGTTTCGCTGGATTACGGAAAAATGGTGCCGGACTACTTTACGGCTTTATTTACCTACTTGCCTGATAGAGTGGGCAGTTTACGCACAAGCGACGACGAGAACGCCTATTCATTCCTTAATCCATCCAATCTGAGACTTCTACGAGTTCCCTTGCCGCCGCTTGCCCTTCAAAAGCAGTTCGCGCACGTGGTATGGCGCACCAGACACCTGCAGAGGCGGCAACAGGAAGCGGCACGGCAGTCCGAGCATCTATTTCAGACACTGTTATTCCGGGCGTTTCGGGGAGAGGTATAGGAAATGCCAACATCAAAACTTCAAATTGTACCGGTCCCAATCAAGAGCGATCTTCTGTAAAAAGTACAAAAGTCAGTATCGGCTACTGTTGCGGAAAAGTGGTCTGAATGTGCTTAAACGTAATATACAGTATTATACAGGGATGGTTGTTGGGTGAAATGGAGGGGAATTCTGAATGGGAAATTGGCTTATAGAATCGGTCGGGATTGATGGGGGCTTCCTTGGTGGCTTATTGCTGAACTTTCCCCCCGGCTTAACATGCATTATTGGCCCAAGAGGGAGTGGAAAGTCAACACTTGCTGAAGCCTTTCGGTATACTATGAGCGGGCTTGGGGGAGCGTCAAAGTCACGTTCGGAGCTTGTTCAGGCAAACTTGGGCACCGCAGTTATCAGCATCGGCGCGAATGTCGATGCTGATACAAGCTATCGTGTGACGCGGAGTTTCCGTCAGCCGGCGACGATATCTAATATCAGTGGCGGTCAACTCCTTGACATAGACATTGACAGAGGAACATTCCTGCCCATAGACGCATACAGCAACGCTGAAATTGAGGCGATTGCCGACGAAAGCCTTGGGGAGCGGCGACGTGCTCTCGTCGATGATCTACGTGCTGATGCTTTGCGCCAAATTGATCTGGTAGTAGCCGAGCGGCGACGTGCGCTTGAAGCAAACTCTGATGCTGTCCGAGCGAAACGCCAGTTTATAATTGACATGACAGAGCATATTGAAGAGTTAGGTGATGTACGTGCCCGTCTTGCGTCACTCGCCGACATTGCGCCGGACAATGCTACCTCAGACCTCTTACACGCATCGCGGCAACAGCAGCATAACAAGCAAGAGCAGCGGAAGGTCGAGCAGTCTCAGAGGCTATGGCAAGAGTGCCGCGAGTCGGCCCGACAACTCCAGGCGTCCGTGCAGGCGGCGGTGAGCGAGTCACTTCAAATAGAAGGCTCAGAAAATGTGATAGTCATTCGAAATTCAGAAGCCTCAATTCATAATGCGGCTCGTGAGGCAGTGAGGTTTCTAGAACAGGCAGAACAAAAGCTAAATTCAACCGAGGAAGTCCTTCTACAACTAAGGATTTTGCTACGTACAGAGCACGCGGCACAAGACACGAAAGTCGCAGCATTACAACAGATACATCTCGAAACGAGCCGCCTAGTTCAACGACGGACTGAAGCGGAAGAGGAAGTGGCTCGTCTTGAGACGCTTGAGAGACAACGGGCGGGAGCGACGAAGGAGCTGGCTGAATTGATGGAGCAGCGAGGCACACTTAAAGCTGCCTACTTGCTTGAACGGGAACGAATATCGGCCTTGCGGGAAGAAGTCGCATCCCAACTGCAAAAAGAGATGGGCAATACCATTCGTATCCGCGTTATGCGCAATGCTGATGTGCTACGGTATCAGCAGGTCTTGACTGACGGGTTGAAAGGGGCGCGTGTCCGTAATCATGAAGATATTATCAAGGCAATCATGTGCCTGCGCCCAGAACAGTTCGCCCAGATCATTCAGGACAATGACATCGATGAGTTCGAGCACCAAGCTTCATTGGGAGGTGAGCGCTCGCGAAAAATCCTAGATAGCTACCGTGAGAGCGTTGATCCATTCGCTTTGGAAATCATTACCATTGATGACCAGATTCGCGTCGAACTCAACGTGGCTAGCGCAGCCGAGCCCAGATTCCGAGACGCGTCAGAACTATCGCGCGGGCAAAAGTGCACTGCGTTGCTGCCACTATTATTGGCTCGTCGTGATACACCACTCATCATCGACCAGCCAGAAGACAATCTCGACAATCACTTTATTTTTGAGACTGTTGTCGAGGCGATCCGTCGCCTTAAATCTCGCCGGCAGATGTTGTTTATTACTCACAATGCGAACATCCCTGTTTTAGGAGAGGCGGAATTGGTTGTCGTGATGAATTCAGACGGACGCCGGGGCTATGTGCAGAAAGCTGGGAGCCTAGACGAGTGTCGGGACGAGATTATTGATTTGCTTGAAGGCGGTCGAGATGCCTTCGAGCGGCGGCGGAAGCGCTATGGATGAAATAACTGACAGTTTTGGACAAGAACATCGCAACGCATTGGATCTCTTTGAGGAGTTGCGCGTCTTAGCTGCGGCAGACCCGAAAGAGGCAAGAGTTCGATTCTGCCACGCTATTGATAGTAGTTCGCCCGAATTAGGAATGCTGATACAGCTTATTTCGGCCCCAGGCGAAGGTCGGCTCCGGCAATTGGTCGCCAATGCCATTAGATCACGGCCCGACAGGGGGGGATTGATCCATTACTTACAGGCATGGCACGATTCGGAGGCAGACGAGTTCGCCAAACGTGCTATCGCCGCCGCCCTGAAGGGTGTGCCTCAGCCCAGATCGCGGGGGGCTATTATGCCCACGCGCGCGGCAGAATCTCATCAGGATTTGGTGGATTTAGCCGATACCTACCGTTATGTAGCTGATCGGCTGTGCCATCTTGTTCGGAATGCGCTTCCAGAGCCGGACCGCCGGCAGCGACGTATTCAAGCCCTCGCCCGGACGTCCGAGAACGAAGAGATAGTAGCCGAGGCAGTAGCACTAGGTGAGGCTTTTCGTCGCTTATCGCGTGTTGTTGAGTTCGATGTGGATGACGAATACTTTTGTATAAAGCCCTTCTCAATACTTGACTGGATCGAAGCCATGAATCTTGACTTCGCAGCTCAGTTTGAGCCAATTCTTCTGACAATCATCCGCTCACCCGATTGGCCGGGTGCACAGGTGCTGGCAAACTCGTTCTGGCTTGAGACAGCCTTCAGGAACATATGGAGGAATGCGGCAAATGAGGTGGGAGTTGGATGCCGGATCACAGTCGAAGCCACCATTCAACACCACCAATTAGTACTTTTGATCCTGGACAATGGTCCAGGCTTCCCAGAAAATGCCGAAGGGGTTGTCTTTCAGGAGCAATTCTCACCTAGAGGGGGGAATCACGGACGTGGCTTGCTTGAAGTATTAGATTCCGTCCGTCGGATGAAAGGTAATGTGAAACTGGTAAGGAGGGCAGGCGTACTTCGCCTTGAGATTGTGCTGCCACTTGCCCGCATAGACTGAGCCACTATGGTATTCGTAAAGGAGGATAAAGCTTGGGCTATCCACGAAAAATTTTCACACTTGTGGTAGAGGACGAACCACAGATAATCGAAAACTATAGAGAAGTGTTCCGTGAGCTAGGTAAAGAATTTGCTCTGGCACCACCATGCTTTGTTCAATCGTACAATGATGCAAAGCTTGAACTGGATAAGCCATCAACCTACCATCTACTAATCCTCGACCTTGGTCTGCCTTATGAAACGCGTGCCCAAGCTGCACCTGGTCTTGATCCCGGATTGAGCATTATAAAGGAGGCCGCGAGCCGCGATGCGTTTCCCATTCCTGCTGTGCTGGTCATTAGCGGACGCCTCAAAGACGCACGTTTCCCAAATTTAACGAATCAACTTCAAGACTTCTGGCATGGCCGATTTATCAACAAAGGTGTCGAGGAATACGACGCGATACGTGCAGCAGTCATAGATATACACCACTACTGTGACGTAGGAATACACCTCGCCTGTGGATCGTTAGGCATGTATCCTACCATTTCGCCTCGGGAGGAGGAGTTGCTGCGAAGGTGCGTTCTACAGCAAGAGCAATGCCTGGGCCTTCAGCTATCGTGGTGGAGCGCGGATAAGACACACGTCTCGGAGGGGCAAACAGCGAGTGACGTCTGGACAAAGGTATTGATGGGTCGCTTAATTCTGGATAACGGAACGGGCATGTCCAGACCGACATTTTTTAAGCTGGAACCTGTCGGCAACGCCGAAGCAGTTCGCCGTGCGGCAGGACTTATGCAACACAAATTGCCTCATATTAACATATGCACAGCCATTGTCGCAGGGACACGCTCGCTGCTGGTGACGCAGAAGGTTGGCGAGGGGGAAAACCCGCCGATCTCTGTTAGCCAATATCTACAGCGAAGTCCACAGGCAGTCTTTACACAGTTACCTAGCCTTGTCTCAGGTATCGTGCGCCAACTGGCCAGACTGGGAGATGTTCGGCACATCCAGAAACCTGTCCGCGAGCTTCTATGGCGGTACCATAACTACGAGAACCTAGCAGCGATGTTCGCTCGTCACTGCTCAAGTCCAGTGGCTGAGCAGCTTGCTTCCGATGCAGACCCACTCGGGCTGTACGAGATGCTGTCCACTGATTCGAGGTACGAGTGGGTACACTGGCAGACGGCCACGCATGGTGACCTCAACGCATCTAACGTTGCTATTGACGATGAAAGCGGGGTAGTGCAGGC
>CAXTER010000085.1:0-21229 GCA_964243345.1 uncultured Armatimonadales bacterium | reverse complement strand
TGCACTCTGCTTTTTATTATACCCGGCGGCAGCTGTGCAAATCAGCGTTTACCGGCTTGACAGCAGTAGTAGACATTTGGTACAATGGGGGACATCACTAGTAGAAGAAAGTCTACTCTCCCGTGTCCCTGCGCTGGCTCTTTTTAGACATGAACTCGTTTTTTGCGTCGGTCGAGCAGCAGGAACACCCCTGTCTGCGCGGCAAGCCGGTCGCGGTCGTCCCGCTGCTGTCGGACTCGACCTGCTGCATTGCGGCGTCGTATGAAGCCAAAGCGTTCGGGGTCAAAATAGGAACGAATGTCGCGGAAGCCAAACGGCTCTGTCCTAATTTACATATTATTGAAGCCAAGCACGGGCCGTACCGAGAGTACAGCAAGCATATACAAGGCGTGGTAGAAGACTGTCTGCCCGTGACGGAAGTCTGGTCGGTAGACGAAATGGTCTGCAAGTTGTGGGACAACGAGCGCAATTTGTGGGACGCGATGCGTCTGGCGGAGCAGATCAAAACGCGCATCAAATCGGAAGTCGGCGAATGTATGCACTGCTCAGTGGGGCTGGGGCTGAACCCGTTTCTTGCCAAAGTCGCCGCCGAGATGCAGAAGCCCAACGGGCTGGGCGTCATTGCCGAGGACGAACTGCCGCACAAGCTGTACCGCATGGCATTGACTGATTTTCCTGGTATCAGCCGGGGCATGGAAGCGCGGCTGCACGCGGCCAAAGTTTATAATATCGAACAGATGTACGCATTGACACAAGATCAGATGCGCCGGGTCTGGGGCGGGGTGCAAGGGGAGCGCTGGTGGCATCAGATACGCGGCCATGATGTTGCCCTGCCCCTGACAGTCCGGCGCAGCGTCGGGCACTCGCACGTCCTCCCGCCGGAGCTTCGCACCCCGGCAGGCGCGGCGGCGGTGGCGGGGCGGCTGCTGGAAAAAGCGGCGGAACGGATGCGTCACTTGGGGTATCAGGCGCGAGGCTTGTCAGTCCATGTGCGGTCCGAGGATGGCCGGTCCTGGTCGGCGCAGCGGCGCGTGACGCCGTGCGCCGATACCTGGACGCTGTCCTCGGTTTTGACTTCTTTGTGGGAACATCCGTTCCCCTATGTCAAACAAGTCGGCGTCGTCTTATATGACCTGCTGCCTGAAGCGCAGGTCACGCTGCCGTTGTTCAGCGACGACACCCGGCGTTTAACCGCCTCCCGCGCCGTAGACTCAATCAACCAAAAATACGGGCGCGGAACGCTGTCAATGGCTTCCGTTGTTCCCGTCAAGCACACCGCCGAGGACAAAATCGCCTTCGGCAAGATTGAGGAGCTGGGGTAGTAGGCCCCCCAGCCCCCAATAATGGGGGAGCAATACGGAGTGAATTGCGCCAGTGTCCGCGCTTTTGTTTCCGGCTCCCCCGTTATTGGGGGCTGGGGGGCGTCTTTTGGGTATCTTACCCTATGCTTTTTTTAGGACTGGACCTAGCATGGGGGCGAAAGAACACAACTGGCGGTTGCGTTCTTTCCTGCCCCATAAAAGCGGGCGGCAGAGGCACAGTTCTAGAGTACACCGAGACGCTGGGGGATGATGACGAGATTGTTCACTGGGTCAGCCAATGGAGCGACGAAGCGGGGCCGGAGGGTCTGCTGGTAGGAATAGATGCGCCGCTTCTGGTGCCGAATGAGACCGGCAAGCGGCCCTGCGAGACAGATCTGGGCAAGCGGTTTGCGCGGTTTCAGGCAGGAGCGCATCCGGCGAACCGCACGATTTTCGGCGATGACGTGCGCGGCGAGCGTTTAGTCTCGCGGCTGTCGGAGCTGGGCATCGTCCATAATCCGTACCTGAATGCAGAGCGGCAGATAGGAGTGCGGCAGGCAATGGAAGTGTTCCCGCATCCCGCGCACATTGTCTTGTTTGGACTGGCGAAGACGCTCAAATACAAGCCGAAGCCGAAGCGCACTTACGAGATGCGCTGGGCGGCGATGAACGAATACAGCCGCCTGCTTCGCACCCTAGCGCAGTTTGACCCGCCGCTCGACCTGCCGAGCGACTGGCCGCCCGCCGATATGGCGGGAATTGTCGGCAGCCGCTTGAAAAGTCTGGAAGACGGCATGGACGCGCTCACCTGCGCGTACATTGTCTTTTGGTACTGGCGGTATGGCCCGGCAGGCGCGGAGGTTCTTGGAGACATGACTGACGGCTACCTGGTCATCCCAAAGCCGCTTGACCATTCTGAAGCCGCTTAATCCCGCGCCGCCGGGGGTAAAATAGCGTATGACGCGCTCGCCCCTGCCAACCCTGCACACATCCCGTTTGACGCTCCGGCCAATGACTGTCAGCGACACCGACGCAGTCACGAAAATGATCCGCGACTCTCAGGCCGAGTTCACCCGGTGGTTCGGCTGGGCGAGCAGCAGCACCCGCCCCGCCGTCAGGGAATACATTCAGTCGGCGGAGGAGGCAATGGCTCTTGGTACAGGCTGGCACTACGTTATCCTGCTCTGGTCGGGCAAGCTGGTTGGGCGTGTCGGTCTGTCTGTCATTGACTCCGACAACCTCAGCGCGGAACTCGGCTACATGCTCCGCACAGACGCCGAGGGCAGCGGAGTAATGACGGAAGCCGCGCGGGGGCTGCTGTCTTATGGGTTCGGGCCGGGACGTCTGCACCGGGTATCGGCCTACGTCGACTGCGAAAATGAGCGCAGCCGGCGTGTTTTGACCCGGCTGGGCTTTCAGCCGGAAGGCGTCGTCCGCCACATGTCCCGCCACCCAGAGCGCGGCTGGCGCGATTACTGTTCCTACAGCCTTTTAGAAGGAGAGCTGCGTGCCTGACTTAGATTTGCTTGTCTGCGCCGCGACGCCTAAAGAGCTTGCCGCGTTTGGAACACTCACTGAGACGCAAAGCAGCTTCCTAACCGGCGTCGGCACTCCGCAGGCGCTGGCTGAGACGCTTGTGACCGCCGACCGCCTGCGGCCAAAGCGCATTCTAAACATTGGCATTGCCGGGGCTTATCCCGGCAGCGGCCTTCAGATTGGGGGTATTGTTTCCGCCCTTTTTGAGACCTACGGCGATGTCGGCTTTGAGCTGCCGGAGCCTCCGGGGTTCGGCTCCATCAATGGGTCGCCGTGGGGCGAGTTTTACCAGACGCCGCTGCCTCTGGTGCAGCTTACGGGGTTTCCCTGCGCCTGTTCCGGCATCGGCTGTACGGTTAATGCCTGCACGGGAACCGAGGCAACAGGGCGGGCGCGGGAAGCGGCGTTTGGGGCTGATTTCGAGACAATGGAAGGCGCGGCAGTCGCGCAGGCTGGGCAGATACTGGAAATCCCGGTCTGCGAAATCCGCGCCATCAGCAATTTTGCGTCTACGCGGGACATGCGCCCGGAGAACATCATGCTGGCCCTCACTAATCTTGCGTCTTACTTTGACGCTTGCAGAAAGAACAATGATGACTGACTTGACCCTCGGCATTTCGCCCTGTCCGAACGACGTTTACATCTTTAGCGGCCTGCTGCTTGGCGAAGTGCCGACCGGCGGCATCAGATTTGACGTAGATTATCAGGACGTGGAAACGCTCAACGACCGCGCCCAGAACGGCGCGATAGACGTTGTGAAAATCAGCTACGCAAACTTTATTCACTGCCAAAATGAGTATGACTTGCTGCCGAACGGCGGTGCGTTAGGGCGCGGCGTCGGCCCGCTGCTGCTGGCGAACGGCGGCGTCTGGAATCCGGATGCCGAAGTCTTAGTCCCCGGCGAGTTCACCACGGCAAACTTCCTTTTGGACTTCTACGCGGGCCGCCCCTTAAAGAAGCGTTTTTTACCGTTTGACGCACTTTACGCCGAGCTTCTTTCCGTGCCGGGCGCACAAGGCGTTGTCATCCACGAAAAGCGGTTCACTTACGCCGCCGACGGCCTCGGTCTCATCCAAGATTTAGGCGACTTCTGGGAACGTGAGACCGGCTTCGCCATTCCGCTCGGCGCAATCGCTGCCCGCAAGACATTAGATAAAGACCATCTCGCCGCGCTTGTCGGTCAAAGCCTGCGCTGGGCCTACGCTCATGACGCCGAAGCGTTTGCCCTCTGCCAAAAACATTCGCAGGATTTGAACCCGGACGTTGTCCGCGCCCACATCGATTTGTACGTCAACAGCTTTTCCGAAGATGTCGGCCCCGAAGGCCACGCCGCCGTTAATTTCTTTCTTGAAAAGCAGCAGGAGTTCCGGCAAGCGGCGTCGTAGCAGACACCTCCGGCACTGAAGAACAGCCGAACATGAATGGCATCTAGTCCCGCAGGGACTCTCACTGAGAGTAAACCGGCACTTCCAGTGCCGGTTTTGTTGTGTTTCCTCTCCGGGTAAATCCTTTGCAAGATCTCCAAAGAACAGAAAGACAACCATGCTTGAGAGCAGCAATGAGCAGGAAGAAACACAAACGGCTATGTCGCGGCGCGGGTTTTTAGGAGTGGGAACCGCCGCGCTTGCGGCCACGGCGCTTGCGGGAGGAAGACTGAGCGCCGCCGTGCCGTCGCCGGCGGAAGTCACCCAGGCCGAGCATGACCAAAGCGCGGCCAATGCCGGGCCGGAAAATGCGCCCCTGGCCGGCGAAAACCCATCATCTGAAACGCCGCCGCCGACTGACCACGGGGATGTCCCCACGTTCTGGTACTCGTTCTCGCTGGCCCACAAGCGTCAGCAGGAAGGCGGCTGGGCGCGGCAGGTGAATGTCAAAGACCTGCCGCTGTCCAAAGACATTGCCGGCGTCAACATGCGCCTGACTTCGGGCGGGGTCCGCGAGCTGCACTGGCATCAGGCCGGCGAATGGTCCCTTATGCTCAGTGGAACCGCCCGGCTGACTGCGATGGACACTGAAGGCCGCGCTTATGTCAACGATGTTCAGAAAAACGACTTGTGGTACTTCCCCGCCGGCATCCCGCACTCCATTCAAGGACTAGGGCCGGACGGCTGCGAGTTCCTTCTGATTTTTGACGACGGCAACTTTTCCGAGTTCGACACAACGCTGATCACCGACTGGGTTGCCCACACGCCCAAAGAAGTCTTGGCGAAGAACTGGGGCATCTCTAAAAGCGCCCTTGCCAGCCTGCCCAAAGAAGAGCGCTACATCTTTCCGGCGGCTCTGCCCGGCCCGCTCGCCGCCGACCGTCAGGCCGCAGAAGGCGGCCTCGGCCCGTCTTCCGTGTCTTTTGATTTCCCGATGCACGCGATGGCCCCGACCAAGAAGACAGATGGCGGCGAAGTCCGTATTATCGACTCGCGCAATTTCCCCGTTTCCACTTCCATTGCCGCTGCGTATGTTGTCGTCCATCCCGGCGCAATGCGCGAGCTGCACTGGCACCCGAACGCCGACGAGTGGCAGTATTACATCCAGGGCAAAGCCCGCATGACCGTGTTCGTCAACGGTGGCAAGGCCCGCACTATGAACTTTAACCCCAGCGATGTCGGCGTCGTCCAAAAGTCAATGGGCCACTATATTGAAAACACCGGCACCACCGACTTGATCTTTTTAGAGACCTTCAAGAGCGACCACTACGCCGACTTGTCGCTCTCCAATTGGATGTCCCGCACCCCGCCCCAGCTTGTCATGCAGCATCTCAACATCAGCCGCGAGACGCTCGCCGCCATTCCTAAAGAGAAGCTGGTTATCATGCCGGGCAGCAGCAGGATTGGATAGCAAAAAAGAGAGCCATGCCGTCTAGAGCCATGCCATGAATGGTATGGTTCTGGATGGTTAGGAATTTTACTTATGCTTAGATAAGTATGCTGCGCCAACAAAACTAGAGGCGAACATGCCGGCAGAAGAAACAAGTTGATAAACAGTGCTATGTATCCAGTAACAGACAACACAAAGTCCAAGGCTCACTGCGGAAACTAATCCAAAAATCAACCAGACCGACTTAGGAGTTTTCATTATCTATCCCTTGTGATTTTCTGTCGTGCATCTCAAAACTATACCGTGCTTGAGAGCGAATTGGCGAAGCGGTTTCTAAGAATGTCCGGCAACGCGCTTAGCGTGCTAACTACATACTCCGGTCTGTTTTCAATTTCTGCGGGCCACGTTTGATCGCGGTGCAGCCAGGCGGCGGGCATTCCGGCGGCGTGTGCGCCCACGATGTCGGCGATGGGGTTGTCGCCGACAAAGAGAATGTCTGCGGGTGGGACGCCGAGGCAGGCGGCAGCGGCGCGGAAGATGGCGGGGTCCGGCTTTTTGACGCCAAACGTCTCGGAGACGAACAGGCAGGGGGTACGCTTGTCCAAACCGAGCGCCTCAATCTTGCGCCACTGCCGAACGGAGCCGTTGGTAATGACGCCGAACGGAATACGCGCTTTGGCAAGGGTGTCCAGAAGCGCTTCGGTCTCAGCTTCAGGCCGGATGTGCGTGAGGAACTCGGCAAAGAAGGTTTCCAGCGAGCGCGACGGCTCACCGGGCAGGGCGGGGTACAGCGTGTGCAGGCGCTCGAAAATAGTCTGCTTGGAGCCGTAGCCGTTCTTATCAAGTGCATGGATAATGCCTTGAACCTGTGCAACTTCGGCAGCATTGGTCAGCCGCAGCGTGTCGCGCAGGTAGGCGTCGAGCCAGGAAGCAAATGCCACGCGGCGGCTATACAGAGTGTCATCAAGATCAAATAATAAGCCAGCGAAGCTGGTCATGCGCCGTACCGCAGGGCGATGTTTGCCAGCATTGCCATGCCGTGAGGCAGTGCGCCGTCGGAAAAGTTGTAGGTCGGCGTGTGCAGGGCGGTGACATCGGTGCCGACGCCTAACCGGAACATAACACCGGGGATTTGTAGCAAATAATAAGCGAAATCTTCCGCGCCCATTGTCGGGGTCTCTAAGAAGTTGACGCCGCTGGGTGCGAGAACGTCCTGGCCGACGGCTTGCACTAGAGACGTCAGCGCTGGGTCGTTGACTACGACTGGCGGGCCGGACGTGTAGGCAAACTCGTAATCGGCTCGGAAGGCGGCGCAGATTCCCGCCGCAATGCGCTCTAGTTTCGCCGGCATCTCGTCCCGGACGCTGTTAGAGAGGCAGCGCACGGTGCCTTTGAGTTCCGCCGCGCCGGGGATAACATTATAAGCGCTGCCCGCGTGGAACTGGGCGACTGTGACGACTACCGAGTCAAGCGGCGAGACTTCGCGGGAGGAAAGCGTCTGCCATGCGGCGACAATCTGGCTGCCGATCACAATGGGGTCCACGGTTGTCTGCGGGTAGGCGGCGTGTCCGCCGACGCCTTTGATGGTCAGGTCAAAGATGTCCGCGCTTGCCATCATTGGGCCGGGCCGGTAGCCGATCTGCCCGACTTCTAAGTTCGGCCAGCCGTGCAGGGCCACAATCGCTTCCACGCCGCTCAATGCCCCCGCCGTAATCATGCCGTCCGCCCCGCCGACGGTTTCTTCGGCAGGCTGGAAGATGAACTTGACGGGACGCGGCAGATACTCGCGCAGCCCCGACAGCACCTGCGCCGTGCCGAGAAGCGTCGCCGTGTGGCCGTCATGCCCGCAGGCGTGCATAATGCCGGCATGGCACGAGGCATACTCCAAGCCGCTTGCTTCCTGGATCGGCAGCGCGTCCATATCGGCCCGGAGCGCCAGCATCGGGCCATCGGCTTTACCGCGAAGTACGCCCGTCACTCCATGCCCGGCAAGATCTGTCTGTACGTTGTTCAGCCCAAACGCCCGCAGCCGCTCGGCGACATAAGCGCTTGTCCCGGCTTCCGCGCCGCTAAGTTCCGGGTTTTGGTGCAGATGATGGCGCGTTTGAATAGTATCGGGTAAAATGCGCTCAATAGCCGCCGTAACCGCGTCTTGAAGAAAGTTTTTGTCTGTCATAGAAAGTTAATTCGTCGTGAGTGGGGCGGGTTCCTGCACGAACCCACCCCGGCACAAGTGCCGACCCTCCCGAAACGGGAAGGTGAGGAGTTAAAGAAAGACGAAGAAGCTTCAACAACTGCGAGAGCCAAGTCTCTTTACTTCCCGTTTCGGGAGGGTCGGCACTTGTGCCGGGGTGGGTTCGTGTCGGGGGTAGGTCATTAGGAGCAATGCTTATGGACGAGCAAGTCACGCCGCAGAATGTCGTCATCGGTCAACAAGTGCAGGAAGCAAAGGTCATTTCGGCCCGGAACATGCGCCGAGCGATGACAGCAGCGGAAGCCATGCTTTGGGTGCGTCTGCGCCGCAGCGGGTTAGGAATAAACTTCCGTCGTCAGCAAATCACAGATGGCTTCATTGCAGATTTCTACTGCCATGCCGCTGCCCTTGTCGTAGAAGTGGACGGACCAACACACAACGCAGAATACGATGCGGAACGCGATCAAATCTTCGCGGCACGCGGCATCACGGTTCTGCGCTTCACGAACAAAGAGGTTTACACCAAAATCGGCTTTGTGCTGTCCCGCCTGCGCCAATATCTCGCAAACACAACATCAGACCCGCCATTGACCTGAACCTCCTCACCCTCCCGTTTCGGGAGGGTCACGACTTGTCGTGGGGTGGGTTCTTGTGGGTTCAGAAAGCCTTACTATCTATGTCCTTACCCCTCGCTATTTACTTTGAGCATCCCGACTGGTTCAAGCCGCTGTTCGCCGAGCTGGACCGGCGCGGAACCGATTACGTCAAAATTGACGCCCGCCGCCACTTCTACGACCCCAGCCAAACGGGGCGCGAGTACAGTGTTCTATTCAACCGCATGAGTCCGTCGGCGTATCTGCGCTCGGACCATCCCGGCATCTTCTACACGCTCAGTTATTTGGCCCATTTAGAACGCCTGGGAACGCGGGTGCTGAACGGCACGAAAGCGTTTACGACCGAAACTTCCAAAGCCTTGCAGCTTACGCAGCTTGAGGCGCTGGGGCTGGCGTACCCGAAAGCGCGGGTTATCGGCGATCCGAAGGCCGCCCCTGCTGCGTCGGACGGCCTGCGGTTTCCGGTTGTAGTCAAGGCCAACATCGGCGGCAGCGGCGCAGGTGTCGTGCGCTATGACAGCGTGGGAGAACTCGCGTCCGCCGCCGAGGCAGGTCTGATTGACCTCGGCATCGACAAAACCGCACTGGTGCAGGAGTTTGTGCCGGCGCGGGACGGACGCATCACGCGGGTTGAGACATTGGGCGGCAAGTACCTCTACGCCATTCATGTCTACACCCCCGGCAACAGCTTCAACCTCTGCCCCGCCGACATCTGCCAAACTGTTGACGGCGCGGCGCTTGCCCGCAGCGAAGCATCCGCCGCCGACGCCCCTACAAACGGCTTGCGCGTTGAAGGCTGCACCCCGCCTGCCGAAGTCATCGCTGCCGTTGAGCGTATCATGCAGAACGCTGGGATTGATGTCGGCGGTATTGAATACATGATTGACGACCGCGACGGCAGCTTGGTCTACTACGACATCAACGCCCTCTCCAATTTCGTCGCCGACGCCCCCCGCGTCATCGGCTTCGATCCCTTTGCCCGGCTGGCGGATTATCTGGAAGAGATGGCATGCAAGAGCGAATAAGACCATGCCATAAATGGCACGGCTACATGGCCTTCGGCCACAAAGTACCGCTTCGCGGCACTGAGAACATCTTGACACTATCTTAACCCCGCGAAGTGGGTGTTTTGTGGCGTCCGCGCCGTGTAGCCGTGTGTTTCAACACATGGTCTGAGAGACAAGCGAGGAAATATGCCAATCTCGAAAACAGAAGAACCATGCACCTGTGGGATGCTTCAGCAGGCGGCGGAAACTGCTGGAACGCCGGTCAAGTTCGACAAGGAAATGAACGAGTTTCGCCTTGTGCATGACCCAGACAACGCAGGTGGCTGGATTCTGCGGCATTGCTTCTTCTGCGGCGGGAAAGCCCCAAACTCTTTGCGGGAATATCTTTTCATGCGGCTGACCAAAGAAGAACGCTGGCGGCTGATTAATCTCACGAAGCCTCTCAAAACTGTCGAGGATGTCATCACTGCGTTGGGTAAACCCGACAGTGACATGGAAGCGGGAAGCAGCATCACTTACCCTGAGAAGGACGGGAACCCCGAACAAACAACATATTATCGTACTCTGTCGTACCGGAACCTGTCCGAAACAGCGAATGTACGGGTTATGGTTTATCCTGCGGGTCAAGTTGCTTTTTCTATTGGGGGCAAAGCACTCAAACAGATATCAGGAGATAAATGAATGCGTTATGGATACTGGCTGCCGGTGTTTGGCGGGTGGCTGCGGAATGTGGATGATGAGCAAATGGACGCTTCCTGGGACTATGCCAAGAAGCTTGCGGTGCGCTCGGAGCAGATTGGGTTTGACCTGACGCTGGTAGCCGAGCTGAACTTGAACGACATCAAAGGCACGAATGCGCCGTGCCTGGATGCCTGGTCGACGGCGGCGGCATTAGCCGCCGTGACGAATACTCTAGAATTGATGGTTGCGGTCCGGCCCGCCTACCATGCCCCGGCGCTTCTCGCCAAGCAGGCGGCGAACATCGACAATATCAGCGGGGGGCGGCTGTCGCTGAATGTCGTGTCGTCCTGGTGGGCGGAAGAGGCGAAGCAATACGGGGTCACGTTTGACCAGCATGACAACCGCTATGCCCGGACGGAAGAGTGGCTGGCCGTGGTCAACGGCCTGTGGACCCAAGACCAGTTTTCGCACCAGGGGCCACTTTACAGTGTGCAGAATGCACTGCTGTCGCCGAAGCCGATGTCTCAGCCGCGCCCAACACTCTACGCTGGGGGTGAGTCGGAAGCGGCAAAAGAGCTGATTGCCCGGACGTGCGACGCTTATGTGATGCACGGCGATCCGCCGGAGCGGGTAGGGGAGAAGATTAGAGATTTGTCGGCCCGGCGCGAACGGCTGGGCCTGCCGCCCATGACCTTTGGCGTCGCGGGCTACGCCATTGTCCGGGACAGCGCCGAAGCCGCGGAAGCCGAACGCAAGCGCATCACCGATGTCAAGCAGAGTGCGGCGGGATATGACAATTACCAGCAGTGGCTGGCGGGGACGCAGCTAGAGCAGCAAGTGTCGCTGGAAGATTACTCAGTGTCCAATCGGGGCCTGCGCTCCGGGCTTGTCGGCACGCCTGACCAGGTCAAAGAGCGTATTGCCGCGTTTGAGGCTGTCGGGGTAGACTTGCTGCTGCTGCAATTCAGCCCCCAACTGGAAGAAATGGAACGGTTCGGCCAGAACGTTATTTTATAATGGGCGTGATTCGGGGATAAGCGGCTAGGGACAAAGTCCTAGAGGAGACAATCATGCACAAGCTACTTTCTACCATTCTGGTATTGACCGCCGCCGCGTCACTCGCTGGCTGCGGCAACACACTCAGCGGAGCCAAAGAAGACGCGGCAAACGACACGGCAAAAACCCAGCAGGCCGCCGACCAAGCCGCCCAGTCTACGAAAACCGCCGCAGACCAGGCTGGTCAAACGATGAAGACTGATGCCCAGAAAGCGGATCAAGCTGTCGCAACTGTTCCAGAAAACGCGGAAGCCAACACCGTGGTTCGGCCCGCCGTCAAGACTGCGATCATCCGGGACCCGGTTCTGGCCCAGTCCGGCAACCTCGTTGATGTCAATGCCGGGCCGCAGAAGATTACTTTAACCGGTCATGTCACTGATGCGTCCATGAAGCAGCGGGCAACGGAAGATGCCCAAGTCGCACTCAAGAAGCACCCCGGCTATACGCTGGTCAATGACTTGACGGTTGCCGGAGCGGGGCAGTAGGGCGAACATAGCCCAGGGCGAACACAAGGTTCTCCCCTACGGGTAATAATGTAGGGCGCGAACCTTGAGTTCGCCCTTCTGAATTTGTTTTTTATGCTCACAGCCACATTCATTCATGCGCCCGGCGTCGGCCCTGCCACAGAGCAGTCGCTGTGGGCGCAGGGCGTTCACTCCTGGAACGATTATCAAGAGCAGGCGGCGGGCCTGCGCCTGCCGCCGCGACATAAACTTGCCCTGCACCAGACCGTGGAAGACAGTCTGCTGGCGTTAGAAGAGGGGCGCACGGACTTTTTCGCGCACAATCTGCCGAAGCGCGAACACTGGCGGGCGGCGTCCCAGTTCCCGAAAATCGGCTACCTGGACATTGAAACCAACGGCGGTATGAGCAGCGACTCCATTACGCTGATTGGCCTCTACGACGGCTTCGAGATGCACGCTTATGTCAAAGGCGAGAACTTAGCCCAATTCGCCTACGAAAGCCAGGACTACGATGGCTTCGTGACATTTTTCGGGACCGGCTTTGATTTGCCGTTCCTGAAGCGGCGCTTTCCGGTCTTGGAGTCCGTGTTCAGTGACCGCTTCCATATTGACCTCTGCCCCCTGCTGAAGCGTCTCGGCCACACCGGCGGGCTGAAAAAAATCGAGCAGCAGCTTAAAATCGCGCGGGTTCCTGAAACCGACGGCCTCAGCGGCATAGACGCGGTACGCCTCTGGCGGGCCTACCGCAAGGGCGGGCGGGGTGCCGATGACGCTATGCGTCTGCTGCTGGCGTACAACAAAGAAGATGTCATCAACATGGAAACTTTGCTGCGCTACGCCGTGCCGCGCCTAGAAGCGCAGGCGGGGTATACTAGTAACGCTTCTTAATTTTCAGCGCGAAAGGAAACAGCAATTATGGAACAAGAGCAGACCGGTGGCAGCGGCACAGGCGAGCCAAGCCTCACCGAAGAAGTCCAAGCCCAGCCGGAAGCGGCCAATACAGACGGAACCGAGACTCCCGCGCTAAACCGCGCCGATCGCCGGGCGCAGGCCAAAGGCAAGTCCGGCACCAAGCCGAACACAAGCCTCAACGGGGCAGGCGGGCGCGGTTCCAGCAAGCCGACATCGGGCCATGCCGGCCAGGTGCGTTTCCCGCGCACGGGACACAAGTAACAATTTTGGCCCGGCGCTTCTCGTGCCGGGCCTCGCTTCGCACCCTGCTGCATTTCCAATTTTAGCGTCCTATCTTCCAAAGGAAAAACTTATGCCCCGTTTCCCGAAAGTTATTTTGGCTGGACTGACACTGCTGGCCGGCCCCGTTCTCGCCCAGGCTCCGCAGCCGGCCCCGCCACCTCCCCCGCCGCCGCCGGCCTCTATGATGCCCGCGCCCCAGGCCGGAGCGCCGGCGCAGGCGGCCCCAGCGGCCGTGCCAATGGCTGCGCCCCAGGCGGCGTCCCCACTAGCGCCGCCGCAAGCCCTGACACCGGGAACTCCTGCTGCGCCTCTCGCGGCCATAGACCCCAAAGTCACGGCACTGTTTAACCAGGCCATCGCCGCGCATCAGGCGCTTTCGGCACTTTCCGCCGTCGTGACTGTGTCTCTTGCCGGTGCCGGCCCGAAAGCCAACAACAGCCAGACCATCACACTGACTTACCAAAAGCCGGACCGGGCGAAAGTCGAAATCTCCAGCACCGCCGGACCAGTCGCTGAGTTCCTTTCGGACGGCAAAACCCTGACGCTCTACCTGATCCAAACTAAGAAATACCAGGTTCAGCCGGTTCCGGCCGGCGCACAAACTATTCCGATCATTCTGGAACAGCCTCGTGCGCTGCTGCCGCGCCTGCTCGGCCACCCGGAACTCCTCAGCGAGCTGCTGGCCCAGCCCGGACTCACAGCGAGCATCGTCAGCCCCGCCTTCGCACTTCCTGCCAATGTCGCCGGCGTTTCCGTGGACACGGTGGCCGTAACCCTGCCTGCCCCGGACGGCAGCGCGGCCAAGTTCACATTTGACTTTGGGAAGACCGACCATCTGCTGCGCCGGATTGTGCAGAACACCAGCCTCACCAGCGCCGGTAAAACGCAGGCCATCACGCTGACGCAGACGGTGACGGCGCTTTCCACAACGCCGACACTTTCGGCTGCCGACTTCACGTTCACGCCGCCGCCCGGCGTCACAAAGATTGCGCCAGCGACGCCGAAAGCCGGTCAAGCCGAGCCGCCGATGCACGACCCGCGACTCGTGCCGGGCGCAAGGCCGTTCCCGGTGACGGCAAAAGACCTAAGCGGCAAACCGCTGTCGCTGGCACAATACAAGGGGAAAGTGGTGCTGATGGACTTCTGGGCGACCTGGTGCGGCCCGTGCGTTGGGGAGATGCCGAACGTCATCGCGGCCTACAAGAAGTACCACGCGCAGGGGTTCGACATTGTCGGCATTTCGCTGGACCAAAGCCGGCCTGCGCTGACTTCATTTATCGCCCAAAACAGAATGCCCTGGCGTCAGGTCTTTGACGGCAAATACTGGAGCAGCGCCGTCCCGCGCGAGTATGGCGTCCAGGCTATTCCATTCGGCCTGCTGATTGGGCGCGACGGCATGATTGCCGCCGTCGATGTGCGCGGCCCCGCGCTGACCGCCGCCATCAAAGAAGCGCTGGCGAAGTAAGAACCCGCCCCGTCACTTGTGACGGGGTAGGTTGTTAGTGCTTGTCCGTATTCTGCGCTTGATTCTGCTTCTCGTGGCGCAGGGTGTAGAACAAAATGCCGAGCGTCAGCGCAATGGAAAAAACCGAAATGGACAGTGAGACAATTCCTTGATGAGGCATGAGATTCTCTTTCTTGACGTGTAGTTTCTAAGCGCTGAACTGAGACCAGAAATCGGGCGGCAGGTCACCGACCGTATAAAATGACCCGGTGACACAAATCAAATCGTCCGGCCTAGCCCCGGACAGCGCGGCGCGAACGGCATCGGTGACACTTCCATCAACAACTTCGACATTCGCAAACCCCAAATGCAGAGCGGCCTCGGCAATGTCCTGTGCCGGGCGAGGGCGGAACGCAGGCTGCGTCGCAATCAGCCGGGCCGGATGCAGGGCCACCAGCGGCCCCAAGAACTGCTCCGGCGCGTGGTTTCTTGATAAACCCACCACAAAAGTCAGCCTGCGGTTTTCCGCTCGGTGCTGGTCTCGCAGGGCAGATGCCAGCACTAGCGCGGAAATCTCGTTGTGCGCGACATCCAGCACGACTGCCGGACGGTTTAGAACCTGTTCCAGCCGCCCCGGAACCCAGGCGGTCTCTAAACCCAGCCGCGCCGCTTCATCCGTGATTTCCGGCCCGGCCTCATCCACAATCACATCCAAAGCCGTCAACGCTGCTGCCGCATTCAGTTCCTGGAACGCCCCCCGCAGGCGCAGAGTGAGATCGGAAAGCGTCCGGCGCGGCGTCGTCAGCGTCAGACCTTCCGCGCTCCAGAGCGGTGCGGCGACCGGCAGCAGCGGCGCGTTCTTCTCCGCGCAGATGCCTTCAATGACCTGCCAGGCTTCCCCGCCGATGGGAACGCCGGTGACACAGGGGACACCGAATTTGACAATGCCGGCCTTTTCGCCGGCGATTGCGCCGAGCGTCTCTCCCAAAAGCTCTGTGTGGTCCAGGCCGATATTCGTAATCACCGTGACTAAGGGCTGAGCGACGACATTGGTCGCATCTAAACGCCCGCCGAGGCCGACTTCCAGCACGGCATAGTCTACCGCGTGCCGGGCGAAATAGCACAGGCCAATTGCCGTTTTCAGCTCAAACTCGGTTGTCGCCCCAAGCTCCGTCTGTTCCAGTGCTTCAATGTGCGGCTGAATCTGTGTGACCAGATCGGCGAAGTCCGCCTGCGAGATCATCACGCCATTGATTTGGATGCGCTCTCGGACATCGTATACATACGGCGAAAGGTACATGCCGACGGAATATCCGGCAGCCTGCAAGACGCTCGCCGCCATAGCGGACGTTGAGCCTTTGCCTTTGGTTCCGGCGACATGCACTACGCGCAGGCGCTCCTGCGGATTTCCCAGCCGATGCAGCAGGGCCGAAAACCGCTCGTTCCCAAGCTTCACCCCCAGCCGCAGCCGCCCCTGAAGATACGCCAGCGCCTCGTCATACTCCATACGCACAACCCATACGCCCCTGAGTATACCCGATAAGCCTCCGGTGTTCTACGCGAGGCTTGACAGAGGAATGATTTTTGAGTATAATCCTCCCGAACAAAGCAACGCACGCCGACATGGCTCAGTGGTAGAGCAGCTGTTTCGTAAACGTCGGCCAAAGGCCGACGTTTACGAAACAGAGTAACCCGCCATTTCCGGAATCTTTTACCAAACTGGCCTCGTTTTTCATGCCCCTCGATGGTATTTTCCATCGAGGGGCATTTTTCTGCGTAGTGTTGACAAACTCTGTTTTTTTGAGGTAAATTACTTAAAAGCAGAGTTTTTAATAAGAAACAGCAGCGCGTCGACATATAAAACAGCAGAACGAAAGGAAAGGCAAATGCCTGTCAAAGTGAGGCCACGTTATGTATATGCCACTCAAACAAAAAATGAAGAGACCGGCACCGGGGTGACTTGGGACGAACTGCTCGCTCGTTTTCTTGCGAGTAAGGCGAAGAGGACTGAAAAGTACCAGTACGATTTGAACAACAGCCTCAAACGGGCGCACAAAGCGCTAGAAGGAGCAGGGGTCCAGCGCCCCTGCCAAATTACCAAGCGAGCAGCGAAGATGTTTTTGGCGCAATATAAAGCCCAAGGCGTGAGCGACCAAACTGTTAATCACATGACCCAAAAGTTGCTCACCGAATTTACCTGGGCCTATGAGGAGGAAATATTCGACACCGACAAACTTGCAACACTCAAAAAAATCGCAATCCAAGACAAACTAGCGCATGTCAGTGTGACGATCGATGAGATCAACGCAATCATCTTGCAAATTTACGACGACTGGCTCGAAGAGAATGCCCCTGCGAGCCGCTTTCGGGGCGAAAATGCCCGCAATTTTTTTCCCACTCGCGATGTCTGCATGACGCTCTGGATGGCAGATACGGGTGCTCGAGTGGGGGAGACGGCTCGCATACTTCGCGCAGATATCGACCTTGAGGCACGATCAGCGCTACTGCGTCATACCAAAAATGGCGATGACCGCTTGGTGTATTTCAACAAGGAATTCCGGGACGGCATCCTTGCAGAGTGGCTGGAAATACGGGACAGTCTCGACACCATGTGCGATAACTTGTACATTTCAGAACTGGGTTTGCCTTTGAATCCTTACCGTTGGGGCAGGCAATGGGATAAATATCGCCAGCGAGCGGGCATCGAGCGCCGCATCCGTCGTCATGATCTGCGGCACTTTTCCTCCCAAGCGCACGACCGGGTGAGCAAAGACGCGTCCAAAAAACAGATGGGGCATCGCACGGACCAGGCCCACGAAATTTATTCGGATGGCACCTTGTCGGATCGGGAGCGGGATGAACTCCGTGAAGCACACGACAAAGCCAACCCAATTGGCGCGATCTTAGTACGCCTGGCTGAAGAGCGGACAGCAAAATCGGTCGCGGTTGCTAAGCCTGTCCAAAAGCGGGTCTACACTAAATAGCCCGACACGAGGCGGCCCGGCTTATTTAAAGGGCCGGGCCAAAAAAACCAACATCATTCAAAGCGGATGAGCGCCCAGTTTGCCGCTGGACGCTCATCCTACTCCGAAGCGCCGGGAGCGCAACGACATGGATACATCATACCCAGACAGGGGAGTTTCCGTCAAGCCACATTGTCTTGAAATTCCCCTGGAAGTCGCCCAGGATCACGAACTTTCAGACGGCGCGATTCTGCTGTTTGGTGAAATTTACGGTCTCATTTGCAAATATGGCAACTGCGTGGCCCTCGATCCACACTTCATGGGGCGTCGCGACAAGGGTAAGTCCACAATTCAGGCCCAGATTAAAGAACTAAAAATGCGTGAGCACATTTTTGTCGAGACAAACAAGCACAGTGAGCGCAAGATTTTTGTTGCCAGTCGGTACTTGATCCTTCCAATTTTTGAGAAAGATGAGCCGAACTTTCCAGAAAACTGGACACCAACTTTCCAGGAAACAGGAAACTGGACACATAAGACAGAGTCTTCAGAGTCTGAGTCTTTAGATCTTAAGAATCAAGACAAAGACAAGACTCCAGAGTCTTCTGATGCCAAGGATCTGGAAAGTTCGATTGATCTTTCCAGATTCTTGGCGAAAGACCAACTATGGATGCGAGAGTTTTTGAACGCAGTAATGGCTGACGATGGCTATGGGAACACTATCGCGTCAGCACGTCGCGATGTGATCGAAATGGCACTGCTTCAGGTCTTGAAGGCGAAGCGTGACAATGCAATCAAGTCATCACCCATTGGGATCATTCGCTCAGTTTTGAAGACCCAAGGTGACTGCTCGGGCGACTACATCGCCGACCGCGTGATAAAACTGCAAACGGCGCTGGGGGCAGGCCCGACAGCAGCATATGCTGGGCCTAAATCGCACCAGCCTTACCGCCAGGCTTGGAACGACGAACCAGACGCGGGTTGGGTAAAACCCCCCCGTATCCGGCAGTTCCGGCCGGAGGAAGGGGCTTTGCCAGACGAGGATGAAGACCCCAGCGAGACATCCCGGCCAACCATTTATCTTAGCGATAGACCCATGATGGCCGTGGGGGCGGCTCTGCTTGAATTGTCCAACTCAGATGCTCCGCGCCGCACAGATGCACAAATTGAGATCAGTTTACGCGGCGCGGCAGTCTTTCGCGCTGCGCTAGAGGCAGCCAGCGGCAAGTCGCTTGAGGAGCAAGAACGCGAAGCAAAGCGCTGACCGCCCGCCTAGCCCGCTTGGGGGTGCTACCCAGCCGCTCGCAGCACCCCACGGCATCTCACTCAGTCTTCTTCCTGGGCCGTCCCGGTCCCGGCGGCTTCCCGTCCGGCTGCGTGCGCTGCTTATATTCCTCCAGCGCGGCACGGGGGATCAGTACCCTGCCGTACCAAGTAACGCCTTTCAGGTTGCCATGGACGGCAGCATTACGGCAGGACTGGCTATTGATGCCGAGGATCTTGGCGGCTTCGGCAACGGTCAGATAATCGCCGTCCGGATCGAATCCGGCGTTTTCATCACGAGAATATTCTTCGTTCTCTGGCACGGGGGTATTGTACCGCTATGGCGCTTCAAAGTGCTAGAGAAAGTTTATTGAAAATGGGTTGACATAACCCATTTTAAGTGGTAGACTCCTGAGACAACATTGAACGTATCAGGCAACTGGTCAAGACAATCATCGAAAATATCGGGGAGACTTTATCATGAACGATGACCAGAACCATGGCCGGCATCCGCCTGCTGGCCCTTTTCCGCCTATTCCTGATACTCCAAAATTGTATCATGGATGTCCTACGACTGTCTTGGGAAGTGTTCTCCAGACAGGCTTGCGACCGCTCCAGGGTGGGGAAAAGAATAGGTCTCAATGGTTTAGGAATGATGCGGGTGGTCACCCTGCAGCAATGATGGACGTAGCATCGAGCCGTGACAGATTCCTTTCACGAAACAATGGCTGCAACAAGCAGAGTACGTCAAAAACAAACCCAGCCACGTCGGAAATTCTACGACTTGGATGATTTCATTTGCTTTTCGGCCTACCACGTTTGGGCTGACCATCGGGTTGTGTTCGGGCGCGGTATTCTTTCAGCGCGATCCGGGGGATCAGCACCCGGCCGAAGATGCTGGTCGACTTTGGTGAGGTGACATTCTGTTGCCGGCCGATCTAGTTAATACACAGGAGAATATTGTGATGAGTGATCTTAGTCAAGAAATGCTCGATGCCCTACGCGATTCAGAGTTTGCCACGAATTTTCTGAGCGAAGCGCTCGCAAAGGGCCCGATGGAGTACCTAGCGGCGGTAGCCGGTTTCTCGCAGGCGTGCCACCATGAACTTACAGGCGCGGAACTTGCCATTATGTCTCGGGCCATGTCAACCGCTCCTCCTGCATTGCGCGGAAGGCTCTTTGCCGCTTTGCACGAAGCAGGGCACGCGTTCGTCGTGACCCGACTTGGTATTCTGACCCTCAAGGAAGTAAGCATTACAGGATCGATGATCCCTGGCGAGCAGGGGCGAGATCTTAGCGCTGATTGGACAGCAACAGGCGACGGCGGGGGCTATTATCTCTGTGAGGAACCTGCTCAGCGACCACTCAGCATGCTCGGGGATTACGCGTTGTTTAGCGGCTTAGTAAAGCATTTCATCTCAGGGAAAATGGCCTGGCAGGTCTTCGAGAGCGAATTCCCGCTGACCTTTCAGGACCACGTCGGCGCAACTTTCGACTATATTCAGGCCCATACGCGTTTGGTGCTATATCTGATGTCGCTGGGGGTGACTGATATGGCTGCTCTGCGATTGGAAGTGGCGGGCTTCGTGTCTGACGCTGAAAATGAAGTCAAGGACCTAATGGTTAAACACAAAGATAATTTGCGTTCACTCTGGCTGAATTTGGCTGATCAGGAGGTCATGTCAGGTGAAGAAGTGGCTGCCGTCGTGTTCCGCGAATGACCTTTTACCTTGCTGAAATTGCCCCCTGGCTTGCTCCAACCTTTTGACCACACAGACGCGTTGCGGGTCATGGTCACTGCGCTTTCGGCTTCCGTGGCCGCCCGGGAGCCGGCGGCTTCCCGTCCGGCTGCGTGCGCTGCTTATATTCTTCCAGCGCGGCCCGGGGGATCAGCACCCGGCCGTACCAAGCAACACCTTTCAGATTGCCATGGACGAAGGCGTTGCGGCAGGACTGGGTATTGATGCCGAGAATTGCGGCGGCTTCGGCAACGGTCAGGTAGTCGCCGTCCGGATCAAACTTAGAATACTCTCTTGAGTTTTCCTTCAAGTTTTCTCCGGCGTTTTCACCCGGAGAATATTCTTCGTTTTCTGACACGGAAGAATTGTACCGGCATAGCGCTTCGAAATACTAGAGAACTTTTGTTCGCAATGGGTTGACATAACCCATTATTTATTGGTAGACTGATGTACTGATAAGAAGCGGAGAAACACCAACATGTCCGGACGCCTGCCCGAACTCTCGCCGAGTTCTATCGGAGACCTCGCCTGTTCAAAACGCTACCACACGCTCAGGGTTTTGAACCTGTGGCCTCCGAAATCGGCCATCAGCGCGGTGGCGCGGGGTTCGGCGTTTCACGGTGTCATGAACAGTCTGTATGCCAGCCGGCACGAGGGCCAGTTGGATACCCGCGACATTCCGGCACTGGCGCGGGAAGCCGTTCAGCGCCAGTCCTGGCCGTCGGGAACTGCGCTTGCCGAGGAAACGGGCCGAGTGGAACATCTGGCCCGAACGTATCTCCGGTCCGAAGACCCCGAAGACATCGCGGCCACGATCGGCACCGAAACGGCCGTTGGGTTTGTGTTTCATTACTGCGACCAGCCTCTCGCTTACATCAAGGCGACGCTGGACCGGGTTCTTGTGCGTCCGGAAGAGCCGGAAACTGTCATCGTCAAGGAGTACAAAACCGGTCAGCAGCGCG
>CAXTER010000084.1:0-21291 GCA_964243345.1 uncultured Armatimonadales bacterium | reverse complement strand
CTCAAAGTCCGCCTGCGCGGACTCAGACTCTGAACCTGCGAAGGCAGGTTTCGTGAACGTGTTGCTGCGGTTTTAACCGCCCGCTTCCACTTCCCATACAGCTTTTAAGACATAAAAAATTAAGGAGACCGCATAGTGAGATTTGCAAACGGCAACTGGCTGTGGCAGGAAAATGTCACGCCCCATCTGGCCGCGCGGCTGCTGACACACCGCTACACTGACGGGACGCTGATACTGCATGTGGCGGACCAGGCCAGCCCAAACTCGCGGCTGGAAGCGGTTGTGCTGAAGATCACGGTCACTTCCCCAATGCCCGGCGTCCTGCGCGTGCAGGCCGTCCACTTTTCGCGCACTGAAAAAGGCAAAGTCGTCTTTCCATTAAACTATGATTTGAAAGCCCCGGACGCGCATTTGGAAGACACGGACGATGCGCTGATCTTTTCCAGCGGAAACGCCCGGCTGCGGGTCACCAAAACGACGCCGTTTCAGATGTTCTTTGAGAACGGCGACGGCAGCCCGCTGACCGGCCCGGCCTCCGGGCAGATTGGGCTGATGGAAGTGCGCGGCGAGCAGCCTCATGTTATGCAGCGGCTTTCATTGGGCATCAACGAGCAGATTTACGGCCTCGGCGAGCGGTTCGGGCCGGTGGTTCGCAACGGGCAGGATGTGGAAATCTGGAACGAGGACGGCGGGACAAGCACCGAGCAGTCGTACAAGAACATCCCGTTTTATCTCAGCAGCCGGGGCTACGGCCTGTTTGTCAACTCGCCGGGCAAAGTCAATTTTGCCATTGGCACCGAGCGCGTGGCATCGGTGCAGTTCAGCCTGCCGGGTGAAGAACTCGATTATTATGTGTTCGGCGGGCCAACTCCTAAGGACGTGCTGACCCAGTACACGGCCCTGTCGGGCCGTGCGCCCGCCCTGCCGGCCTGGTCTTATGGCCTGTGGCTGACGACTTCGTTTATGACCGAGTACAACGAAGCCATTGTCACCGAGCAGATTGAAGGTATGTTTGAGCGCGACATTCCGCTGGGTGTTTTTCACTTTGACTGCTTCTGGATGAAGGAGCGGCAATGGGTGGATTTTGCCTGGGACGAAAAAGCTTTTCCCGAACCGTCCGCCATGCTGAAACGGCTGAAAGCGCGGGGCCTGAAAATCTGTGTCTGGATTAACCCGTACATCTCCGGCCTGTCGGCATTATTTGACGAAGGCGCGGCGCATGGCTACTTCCTGAAACGCACTGACGGCAGCCCGTATCAGATTGACTTGTGGCAGCCCGGCATGGCGATTGTGGATTTCACCAACCCCGACGCCGTCAATTGGTATAACGGCAAGCTCCGCGCCCTGTTAGAGATGGGCGTGGACTGCTTCAAGACCGACTTTGGCGAGCGCATCCCCACCGACGTAGTCTATTTTGACGGCTCCGACCCGCAGCTTATGCACAACTTCTATGCGTACCAGTATAACGAGGCCGTCTTCAAGCTGCTGGAAGACGTGCGCGGCCCCGGCGAAGCCGTGCTGTTTGCCCGCGCCGCAACCGCCTGCTCGCAGAAGTTTCCGGTGCATTGGGGCGGCGACTGCTGGGCGACATTTGAGTCCATGGCCGAAGATTTGCGCGGCGGCCTGTCGTTTCTTTTGTCCGGCGGCGGCTACTGGAGCCATGACATCGGCGGGTTTGAAGGCACGGCGACCCCGGCCCTTTACAAGCGCTGGGTCGCGCTGGGGCTGTTTTCATCGCACAGCCGCCTGCATGGATCACATTCCTACCGGGTTCCGTGGCTCTTCGGCGACGAAGCCGTGGATGTGCTGCGCTTCTTCACCAAGCTGCGTCATCGTTTGATGCCTTACTTAGCATCGGCGGCTGCCGAAGTGACGGAGTTGGGCTGGCCGATGATGCGCCCGATGGTTTTGGAGTATCCCGATGACCCGGCCTGCCGCTACTTGGACCGGCAGTACCTGCTTGGCGAATCTCTTTTGGTCGCGCCGGTTTTCAGCGAAGACAGCACGGTTGAGTATTACCTGCCGCCGGGAAATTGGACTAACTTTTGGACCGGCGAGACCGCCGAAGGCGGGCGCTGGTACAAAGAAACTGTCGGCTTTCTGGAAATCCCGCTTTTTGTTCGCGAGAACACGCTGCTGCCGCTGGGGTCAAACGAAGGCACGCCTGACTATGACTACCAAGAAGGTCTCACGCTGCATGTGTTTGGGCTGGCGGATGGCGGAACGGCGACAGCACATCTTCCTGGAAAATCAGGTACGGTAACTGTGACGGCACGGCGCGAAGGCCAGCAAATCACATTTACCGGTGATAGCGCTCTTCTCAATGCCCAGGTGCAAATTGGTCGAACCGACATGGTCTGTCCCTGGCCGAACACCGGCATTCCGCTGATACTCAAGTGGTGAGATTAGAGATGGCCGCACCGATGCTGCCCCTCTGCGGGTTTGCGTTCTTGGCCGGGTTCATGGACTCGATGGTGGGCGGCGGCGGGCTGATCCAGTTGCCGGCACTGTTTATTCTGCTGCCGGGTGTCGCCGCGCCGACCATTTTGGGGACAAACAAGCTGGTCGCGCTCTCTGGAACTGCGGTTGCGGCAAGCCAGTATGCCCGCCATGTCAAACTTGACTGGCCGGTTGTGGTGCCGTCTGCGGGTGCGGCGTTCGTGTTCTCTGCGCTCGGCGCACATTTTGTCAGCGGCATTCGGACTCAGACCTTAAAGCCCTTAATCTTGGTGCTGCTCGCTGCCGTCGCGGGCTATGTGTTCGCCCGCAAAGACTTCGGCGCACTGCACGCGCCAAAACTGTCTCCGGCGCGGCAGCGGTGGTACGGCATTGCGGCAGGCGGCGTGATCGGGCTGTACGATGGCTTTTTTGGACCCGGCACCGGCAGCTTCTTAATTTTCACGTTTATCGGCCTGTTCGGCCTGAGCTTTCTTGCGGCGTCGGCGTCGTCTAAAGTCATCAATGCCGCAACCAATCTCGCCGCCGTGCTGCTGTTTGGGTTCACCGGGCATCTGCTGTACGAGCTGGCCCTACCGATGGCCGTCTGCAACATCGGCGGCTCGGTGCTGGGGACCCGGCTGGCGGTTGCTAAAGGCAGCCGCTTCGTGCGCGTGCTTTTTTTGGTCGTCCTGGCGGCGATCATCGCAAAGTTCGCTTGGGACACGTTTCTTGAGTGAGAAATTCCTATGACTGATCGCTTCATGGCCGCCACAAAGCTCAGGAAAGGTGGTATAATGCCCGCAGCGATGATCACGACACAAGCCGAAACGCGGAAAAAACTTAGGCATTTTCAGCGTTCGCAAGACCAAAGATTGAAGATGATGGCGGTTTCGCAAGGGAGGTCATCCCTAGCGAAAGCCCTGATGGTCCGCCTGCGCCGCAAACGTGCCCTTGCTCTTCGGCAGCCGCTACGTGCTGCCCAGAGCGCTTCCACACGCAGCCGCTTGCATACGCCCTTTCCGCGAGTTCAAAGGGACACAAAGCAGGTCAAGCAGATACTTGACACGGTGGTGCAGGGAAGTGAAGCCGAACGCTGGTTGGCGGCTCCGAATGCGATGCTTGGCGGCGCACGCCCGGTAGACAAAATTCGGCAGGGCAAGACGCGGCAGGTAATAGAAATCCTGGCGCTGGTTCAAGAAGGCATTTATGCCTGATGGATCAAGTACAGACTGATCGTCTGACACGCGCCATGACTAGACTGTATGGTCGCGCGGAAGCGTTCTCTGGTTACTGCTTTCGCTGTGTCAAACCATATTACAGTAGCGCCCTCGATGCTTTTTCCGGTGCAGGAAGCCAAAAAGTATCGGGGCGTTTTCATGTCAAAGGCAAGTTTGTTATCATCTACACAGGTACGGACCTGAAGACAGCGCAATGGGAGTACCTGAACACAGCGGCAAGCATTGGTTTTGATACGGCTCATTTGCTTCCCTATACAGCAATCAGCGCTGAAGTGCATCTCAGTCGCGTGCTTGATCTTACCAATCCGAGCGTTCGTCGGGCATTAAGTGTGACACTTACTGATCTGCGTGCTTCGGTATGGAGTGGTAGCTTACAAGAGACACTCACTCAACTCGTCGGTCGCCTTGCTTATCAGACCGGGTTTGAAGCCATTCTGGCACCTTCTGCGGGAGGCGGGAAAAACCTCAACATACTTCGGCAGAATTTGCAAGCGGCCTCTTTTGTAAAGATTGTTAATGAAAACCAGCTTGCGCCTCCCTAGCCCCTTTATCATTTCATCGAGACTTACTACTTCGGGTTCTCTTGCATACAGTAGCGGCATATCAGCGGTCGCTAAAGGCAGCCGCTTTGTCTGCGTTCTGTTTCTGGTCGTTTTGTCAGGGATTATCGCAAAGTTCGCTTGGGACACATTCCGCTGAGGGGTCCGTCAGGTTTATGGAGCTGTGGCCGGCAGAAGAGGCGGTGCGGACGAAACCGGAAGCGTGACGCGAAAGGTGCTGCCCTGACCGAGAACGCTTTCCACTGCAATATGACCGCCGTGCGCTTCTACCGTGAGCTTGCAGAAGGTCAGCCCCAAGCCGGTGCTGAGGGTGCGCCCGCCCAGCCGTGTTGCCACCTGGCTGAACTTTTCGAATATCCGCTCGTAGGATTCGGCGGGGATGCCTTCGCCGGTATCGCTGACAGCGAATAGAATTGAGCGCGTTTCCACGCTGTAGCTGGCATCAATCGTGATTGTTCCGCCGGATGGGGTGAACTTGATAGCGTTGCCTAATAAATTCACGAGAGTACGGCGCAGCTTATTTTCGTCGCCCCAAAGCGGCGGCAATTCGGCACCGATTTTTGAGATAAGCGTGAGCTTATTGCTTTCTGCAAGCCAGGCGATTTGGCGGACGGCGGACGCCACCAGGCCGGCGGGCGACTGGACAGCATAATCAAGCGGCATTGAGCCGGACTCCATCTTTTCCACGTCCAGCAGGTCGTTGATCATGCCGAGCAGTGTTTCGCCGCCGAGGAGCGCGATGTCCAGCATCTCGCGCTGATCGGTATTCAGGTCCCCGACGACTTCCAGAGTCTGCATTCCGCCGATCACGGAAGTCAGCGGCGTCCGCAGGTCGTGAATGATCATGTGGGTGATGTCGTCGCGCAGCTTTTCAAGCTCCTGCAAGCGGCGGTAGCTTTCCTGAAGCTCCGACATAAACCGAAGTTCTAGGTCATGGATACGCCGCCGCTCGGTGACATCTTCCATCGCCAGCACGAGAAGCTCCGTATGGCTGCCGGAGCGAAGCTCGCGGGCGTTCAGCAGCATCACACGCCGTCCAATCGCCGGAAAGTCATGCTCCAATTCATAGTCGTTGAACACGGAGCTTTGCGGCACGATGTCCTCTAAAAGTGTCCGCAGCGCCGGAATATCCCACTGCCCGTTGCCGAGCTTGTAAATCAACTGCCCTTCGGTTTCCTCGCGCATCACTTGAAAGGTCTGATAAAAGGCGCGATTCGCGCTGCGAATACGCAGATTAGGGTCAAGCATCAGCAGGGGTTCGCGCACGGTGTCGACAATGTTCTGAGCATACGACTCGATTTCTGCAAGCAGGCGCTCGGCCCGCCGCCGCTCGGTGACATCTTCCATTGCCAGCACGAGAAACTCAGTATGATCGCCGGGCCGCAGCTCGCGGGCATTGAGCAGCATGACTTTGGGGCCGATGGCAGGGAAGTCATGCTCGATTTCGTAGTCGTTGAACACGGACTTCTGCGGGATAATGTCTTCCAGCAGTGTTCGCAGCGCCGGAATGTCCCATTGTCCGTTGCCAAGCTCGTAAATCAAGCAGTCTTCGGTTTCTTCCGGGGAAACTTGAAAGGTCTGGTAGAACGCCCGGTTTGCGCTGCGGACACGCAGCGCGGCATCCAGGATCAGCAGCGGCTCACGCACGGTGTCCACGATGTTTTGGGCGAAGTTCTGAATATCCGCCACCAGTGGTCTTGGTTGTCTCATGATGCTTTCCTGGCAGCAGCCAGTGTCTGTTCGGCTGCTTGGCACTCTAGTTTACCCGACGGAAGACCTGTTCCCAACTTCCTGGCCGGCTCTTGCTATTTCGTCCGCGCTTTGTGTATAATAGCCGCACGCAAAGAGAAATTTTCCGTTAGACTTTCCCATTAGATTTTTGGAGGAATTGAAGTGCCTTACGTCATCGCTGAACCCTGCATTGGGGTCAAAGATAAATCCTGCGTCGCGGTCTGCCCCGTGGACTGCATCCATGAAGCGGGCGACCAGCTTTACATTGACCCGAACGAGTGCATTGACTGCGGCCTGTGCGAGCCGGAATGCCCGGTAGATGCGATTTTCATGGAAGATGAAGTTCCAGACCAGTGGAAAAGCTTCATTCAGATCAACGCCGACCTTTCCAAAAAATAGGTCTCAGAAGACGAAAGCGCGGGCGGGCTGACAAGTCCGCCCGCGCTTTTTTGCTGAGTCCATACTTGAAGCGTCGGGCGACTGAAGTCGCGGCAGCAAAAGCACGAAACCTGCCTTTGCAGGTTCATACAGAACAATCCGAGTCCGCGCAGGCGGACTTTGAGAACGTGTTGCCGCGACTTTAGTCGCCCAGCGTATCTAAAGAGATCTCCCATGCCAAACCTTGATCTCGGCTTTGTCCGGCTGCCGAGCGGCCTGCGGCTGCGGTATCGGTGCGCCGGGGACGAAGGGCCGACTGTGCTGCTGCTGCACGGCTGGCCCCAAACGGGTCATGCCTGGCGGTGGGTGCTGCCGACTCTCGCCGCGTCCGGCTACGTTGTAGTCGCGCCGGACCTGCGCGGCTGCGGGGACTCGGACCACCCGATGGGCGGCTATGAGGCCGCCACGCGCATGGAAGATGCACGGGCCTTAATTCAGGCGCTTGGCCTCACGGACCACCCGATCTTTGTGGTCGGACACGGTGAATCCGGCGCGGAGACGGCGTCGGCGTTCGCGGCAGTCCATTCCAATGAAGTCGCGGCGCTGGCCCTGCTGTCTGCCGGGCCAGACCTGCCGGTGCAGGCCGGCTGGACGAACGCGTTCCACCAGACACCGGATTTACCGGAGCTGCTGATTGCGCCCCAAATCGAAGCCTATCTGCGGCACTTCTTTCAAGCGTGGTCCCATGACCCGGACATGCTTTCCGAAACCGATTTAGGGGTCTACGTGTCGGCTTTAGAAAAACCGGGCGCACTGCGGGCAAGCCTGGCCCCGTTCCGGGTTCCGGCGCTGCTGCCGCTGACGCACGCTGTCCCCGCTTTGCTGCTGCTGGGCGAAAGCGACCCGCGCCTGGACTTGTCGCGCCTGCCGGCAGAAACAAGCCGCCTGCGGGTGCAGACCATTCCGCGCGGCGGTTACTGGCTGCCGGAAGAGCGCCCGGACCCGGTGGCGGCGGCCCTGCTGACGTTCTTTCGGGAACAGGGCGCAGGCGGATGAAAATGAAGCCGGAACCGCGCTTCTTCTTTGGCTTGCTTCTTGCCGCTGGGCTGGTGCTTGCCTGCGTACTGTCCTTCCAGCGTTCCCGCCCGCCGTCTCTCCCGCCGCCTGCGCCGCCGGTTCCGTCGCCGCTCGCGGTCTGGCCCTGGCCGCGTGCGGCGGTCGATACTCCCCATTTCGGCGTGACGCACTGGCTGGATCTGTCCTCGCCGGACGGCACGATGCTGGACTTTTTTGACTTTGACCTCGGCAGAAATCCGCATCTGCGCTTTGAGATTTATGACCAGGACGAAGATGACGACCACCCGTTTGACGATTTCGCCGACTGCTGGCCGCACGGCGTCGGCTGGGCGGTGCAGCATTTGAACGGAACAGGCCGGGGCAAAGTTGTCGCTGCCTGGCATGGCTTGTTCTTTAACTGTGACCCGGCGCAGGGGAAGTCTAGGGACCCAAAAGCGCTTTATGTCGGCCATCATGTCACGCCGGTAGTACTGGGCGGCAAAGTCCACTGCAATGTGGGGCAGGCGCGATGGACATTCGGGGTGCAGTACGACAGCAAAGATCGCCCTGTCTTCAAAACCCTGCTTCTGCCGAACAAAGCGGCATTGGAACAATTTACGTTTGCGGCAGGCGGGGCGCAATGCTTAATTTTAGACGGCAAGCCGCAAAAACTGCTGTCGTTTGCCTCGGCGCAGGAGCCGTTCGCGCATCATGCGACTGCGTGTGCGCCGGACGAAGCCGGGTACATTCCTAACGTCGATTGGATACAAACGTCAAGAGCGACTGTCGGCTGGTCCCAAGACCAGAAGCATTTTTACCTGCTGTTCGTCAAGCAAACCGGCACGGAAGGCGGCGGTGTGATGGCCTCGCATGGGCATGGGCCGCCGGTCGGCGGCTGGACCGTGTCCGACGAGCAGGCGTTCTGGCTGGCGCATGGCGGAATTTGGGGCGCGATCAACAGCGACGGGGGGGATGTGGCCCAGCTTGCGTATGCCCTGCCGGGCGGGAATTACTGCCTGCTGCCGCCGATCAGCGGCGGCTATTACCAGCAGCGCCTGACGGTTCCTCCGGCATTTTCAAACGCTCCGCCGGGCGGAACCCTGTTGTACTTCCTCGTGCGGGATACGCGCGGCTCATCGTTTTAGAAATCAGCTTATGTACTTGGACATCGCGGAAAAACTGCGGGACTGCCGGCAAAACGTCCCGATTTGGACACGGGAAGCGCTGGCGGACTTCTTTGGGGTCGGCATCGGCGCATTCTCGCAGGACGGTCCGGTCATCACTTACCATCAGTCGGGCAGCCACGCGGCGGTCTCGTATGTGCTGAAGGGAACAGTCTTTCTTTCGGACACGCGCCAGATTGTGCGCGGCTACCCGCGCATCCTGCCGGTCTCGGATTACACGACGGAGCGCTTTGCGGCGACGCAGGAACGGACGCTGTTTAAGACTTTGCGCGATGGCGAAGTCGTTGTCGAGAAAAAAGAAGATGGCGTCAATATCAGGCTCTACAAGCGCGGCGACAAGGGCAGCAACTACCTATTCGCCACGCGGGATGTTTACGACGGCAGCAATCCGCTTGTCTCGGCGGGCATTGAGAATGTCCGAGGCCTCGGCATTGACTACGGCACGTCCGCCAAGAACCTGATAGACCGGCTGTACCCGCAGGCATACAAGCTGGCCGACCTCGGCTACGTTTTGTGCTTTGAGATGACCCTGCCCGAAATCGAGACGGTCATTCCCGCCGATCAGCCCGACATGATTTTAATTGACGTGATTGACCCGGACTATGTCTTTGTCGATAGACTGGAAAAAGAGCGCATTGCCGAAGATTACCGCCTCAAATTGGTGGAGCTGCATGGACGCCTCACGGGCGGCAGCGAGGCCGGGGACATCTACAAGCGCCTGCGGTCTTTAGAGCATCTGGCGACCCGCGACGGCATCGAAGGCTACGTCGTTAAAGGCCGATTCGAAAGTTCCGACCAATTGTTTCTCAAAGTCAAGCCTGCCGTGGTCCGCGACGCTCACCGCCTGTTCAGCCTGCCCGACCTCCAGGCCGTCTGGGCCGCCGTCACCGAAGATTTCGGGGCAGACGCTCTGGCTGACCCGGAGTTCGCCGAAGAAGCCATGCTGGATTACCTCGGCTCGCATGGCCGCAACACCCGCTGGCAAGTTTTAGATTTCTTGGGGGAGCAAGCGTCAAAGTCCACGGATTGAAATCCGAGGCTTAGATCAAACAGTGTTGCGGCGACACAACAGAAAGGAGGTTGCTAAGATGACGGATAAGCGTGTGCCGGTAAAAGTGGTTGGCGTTTATTATTTTAAGGATGCAGTGGCTGGTGAACAATACTACGTCCAGTTTGAAGACGAGGCTAAACAGCGTACACTCATCTTTGTAGGTCAGTGCGAGGCGTGGGCAATTTCTCAAGGACTTGAAGACGCTGCTCTTGACAAAGCCCCAGAACGACCCTTTGCCTACGAAGCAGCGCTTGCCTGCCTTGCGGTGACAGGAGCGGTTGTGGAGGAAGCCCACATCAACGACGCGCGTGAGGGAGTCTTTTATGCGCTGGTCCGTCTGCGCGTTGGCGATCAGGTACACGAGATAGATATGCGTCCGAGCGATGCAGTAAATCTTGCTATTCGCGTAAGGTGTCCTCTACTGATAAGCGAAGATGTTATTCGATTTTCAATAGAGGCGGAAGAAGCGAAAGTCAAAAACGCGCAACCGTGAAAGCTGGGGCATTTCTTAAGGAACTTTACCGCTTATTTGTTTGTCTTTAAAGATATGAAGAACTTAAATTTGAACGCGAGCCGTGTTCCGGCGTTCTGGCGGCCTCTCTTGATGGTCGGGCTGGTGCTGGGGGTGTGGGCAGCGCTGCTGGCGATTGCGGGGCCGAGGGCGGCAGGGTCGGCGTCTAATGAAACGAAGCCGACGGAAGCGATTTTGCCGATGACCGCACCGGCGGGCAAGGAAGCGGCGACCTTCGCGGGCGGCTGCTTCTGGGCAATGCAGGCGGAGTTCAGCCGGCTCAAAGGCGTAGACAAAATTGAGGCCGGCTACGCCGGCGGCCACACGCCGAACCCGACGTATGAGGCTGTCTGCTCGGATACGACCGGGTACGCCGAAGCGGTGCAGGTGGTATTCGACCCAAAGGTGGTCTCGTACCACGATCTCATGCTGATTTTCCTGCGGGCGCACAACCCGACGGAGGTGGACCGGCAGGGCAACGATGTCGGCAATTCGTACCGCTCGGCGATCTTCTACCATTCCAAGCAGCAAAAGGCCGAAGCGCTGGAAGCCATTGCTGAAACCGAAAAAGCGCACGTTTATTCGGACCCGATTGTGACGCAGGTGGTTCCCTATACAGGCTTCCATGAAGCGGAAGCGTACCATCAGAACTACTTTGCGATTAATCCAGACCAGCCGTATTGCGCGACGGTAGTTGCGCCGGAAGTGGCCCGGTTCGAGAGCCTAAACAAAGGACGCCTGAAGTAGGTCGTCCTGGCGAGCAAGCTAACAGATAAGATTGACACAGAAGCCCGCACCGGCTTTCGCTCTGCCAAAGAGTGGAAGCCGGTGCGGGTTTTGGTTTGACAAGTGCTTTGCCGAGACCGCGCTTTAGTTCACCGGCGCGGCTGGAACTGTTCACGCGGCCCCAAACACTGACTGGGGTACTGCCCTTACAATTACCTGAGTATTCCGCGCTTTCTGCCCGACAATCAAAATGATAACGACTGATTATCTCAACGATTGAACGAATGCGTGGGCAAAACGATACTTAAGACATTTGACCTTTTCCCTTCCGCCCCCCCGGCTCCGGAAAACGCGCGGGGCCGGCACCGAACTTTTGCCTGGCTGCTGGCGGCGACCGGCGCAGTCTCAATCGCCCTCCTGCTGGTGTCCCTGCTGGCCGCCGGACGTGCGGCCCAGGACTTTCGGGACGTGAACCTGAGCGGCTCCCTGCGCTTCCGCAGCCTCTGGGTCTATGGGACTACCCATCAGCGCTTCGCGCAAGGTGCGCCGGACATGGGCGTTGCGGTCCAAATGGATACCATGCGGGGCATTCGGCGGCGGCTGTCCGAGCATTATCCCGGCGCGGTGGCTGCGACGGACCCAGCCTGGAATGCTTTTTCCCTCTCATTGCAGCAGACCGGGCAGGTGGACTGGCGGACGGCCAATGCCCTGCGTGTTGCCAGCAACATTTTGACCGGGCAGATTGAAGAAGAAGCGTCGGCGCAGAACGCCTCGGCTGCCTCTTTGCTTGTCTTGGGGCTGGCGGGGCTGTTCTGCGCGTTAGCGGCGTGCGGCTTTTTGCTGACCAGACTGCGGGCGGCGGAGACGGAGATGTGTCTGGCGCTGGCAGACCTTCAGGAAAACCGTGACTTGTTCCTGCGGTCCATCAATGCCATGCAGGAAGCGTACATTGTCCAGGACCAGGACGGGATTGTGCTGCTTTGCAATGCCGACGCGGAACGGCTGCTGGGAGTCGCTACTAAAGAGCTGATCGGAAGTCCGGTGATGCGCTCCGGCTGGCGCTTTTTGCGGGAAACCGGCGAAGAACTTACGCACACCGAGCATCCAAGCTGGCAGGCGTTGAAGACAGGCCAGCCCCAGGAGGCGGCGGTGGTCGGCCTGGAGCGGCCTTTCCAGGAAACCGCTTGGTTTTCCACGAAATCCGCCCCGATCTTTCATGTCGGACAGGCTGTTCCCTATGCGGCAGTGATCACCTTCAGCGACATCTCCGCCGGCAAAAAAGCCGAAGAGGCGCTCCGGGTGCAGGAAGACGCGGTGCAGCGGGAGCGTGAGTTTCAGGCCGCGATGCTGGAAAGCTTGCAGGCCGGCATCGTGGCGTGCGATGCCGATGGTGTACTGACCCTCTTTAACCGAGCCGCCCGCGAGTTCCACGGCCTGCCGGAGCAGAGCCTGCCGCCGGAAGAGTGGGCGCAGCATTTTGATTTGTTCGAGCCGGACGGCATGACGCCGCTGGCGACAGAGGAGATCCCGCTGTTCCGCGCCTGGCGGGGAGAAGTCGTGCGGGATGCGGAAATGGTCATTGCCCCCAAAGACAGGCTCGCCCGCACTCTGCTTGCCAGCGGCCAGGCGATCTATGGTTCGGACGGCCAAAAACTCGGCGCAGTTGTCGCCATGCACGACATCACGGCCCGCCGGCGGATTGAGCGGGAGCTTTCGCGCCTGGCATCCATCGTCCAATCGTCGGAAGAAGCCATTCTGGCGATGACTTTAGACGGCACGATTGTAAGCTGGAATGCCGGAGCGGAGCGGCTCTATGGCTACGCGGAAGAAGAAATCATTGGGCATCATGCGTCTGTTCTCGTTCCGGGCGGCCAGGTCAGCGTGGTGGACGGCGTCATTCCCCGCCTGCTGCGCGGGGAAACGATTGCGCCGGTGGAAGTTGTCCGGCAGCGGCGCAACGGCGCAGTCCTCAATCTGGCGCTGACGTTCTCGCCTCTCCATGACGAGAACGGGGAGAGCGGGAACGGCAAAATTGTCGGGCTGTCCTGCATTTCGCGGGATATTACGGCCCAGCGGCAGGCGGAAGACGCCCTGCGCGAAAGCGAGGTCCGGCTGCGCTACCTGTCGGACGCGGCCTTTGAGGGCATCGCGGTCAGTCAAAACGGCGTCATTCTAGACGCCAATGCGGCCTTCCTGACGCTGTACGGGTACGACCGGGAGCAGATTCTGGGGCTGGACGGCATCAACTTAGCCGTCCCCGAAGACCGCGCTTTAGTGCGGCGAAAGATCGTCACTGGGGAAGAAGACGCTTACGAAGCCCGCTGCCTGCGCCGTGACGGCAGCACATTTCAGGCGGAACTGCGGGGTCGTATGGTCCTATGGGGCGGACAGCCGGCGCGTGTTACGGCGGTCCGCGACATCACCGAGCGCAAAGAAATGGAAGATGCACTGCGAGCAGGCCACCAAATTGTGGAAGAAAGCGCGGCGCGGCTGGCGGAAGCGCAGCGCATCGCCAAAGTGGGAAGCTGGGAGTATGATCCCCTCGGCGGGGAAGTTGTCTGGTCAGGCGAGATGTTCCGGCTGCTGGGCCGCGCTCCTGAAGCCGGCGTCCCCCCGTTTGAAGAAGCCATGGCGCATTACCACCCGGAAGATGCGCCGGCCCTGAAGTCTTTGGTGCAGCGGGCCATGCGGGAAGGTGCCGGCTACTCACTGGACCTGCGCGGCAATCCCAGCGTCTTCGGGGACGGCGTGACGCGCTGGTATCACACGACGGGCGAAGTCACGCAAGAGGAAACGGGCCGCGTCGTCCGGCTGACGGGAACGCTGGCGGATGTGACCGAGCGCAAAGAAATGGAAAGCACCCTGCGCCGCAGCGAGGAGGCATTGCGGGCGATGCTGGGCAGCGCCCCCGTCATTCTCTATGCCGCCGACACAAATGGTTTGGTGACGCTTTCGGAAGGCACGGGGCTTGCCGCGCTGGGACTTGCGCCGGGTGAGGCTGTGGGCCGCTCGGTGTTTGAGTTTACGGAAGGTGATGCCGTTATGACAGAGGCGGCGCGGCGTGCGCTCGCCGGGGAAGCTGTCTCTTGCGACATGCGTTCTGGGACACTTTGCCTGCATGTGGATCTGAAGCCGCAGCGGGACGCAGACGGCACAATCACGGGCATTATTGGGGTCTGCTTTGACATCACCGAACGCGCTCAGTCGGAAGAGCGGTTCCGGGTGCTGTTTGAGCAGTCGTCGGACGCGCATCTGCTGTTTGATGACGACGGCATCATTGACTGCAATGCAGCGGCGCTTACGATGATGCGCTGCACAGACAAAGCGCGGCTGCTGGGCGTGCATCCCTCGCGGCTATCCCCGGAGTGTCAGCCGGATGGGCGGCTGTCCCGCGAGAAAGGCGATGAAATGTGTGCGCTGGCCCGCAAAAACGGCACGCATCACTTTGAGTGGGTGCGGCTGGCTCTGGACGGCACGGAGATTCCCGTGGCCGTGACGCTGACAGAAGTAACGCTGAACGAAAGGCGGGTGCTGCTGTCTGTCTGGCACGATCTGACCGAGCGCAAAGAGGCCGAGCAGCAGATCAAAGATTACATGGTCATTCTGGAGTTCCAGAAAAACCAGCTTGAAGAAACCAACAAAGAGCTGGAGGCGCTGGCAACGACCGACGGTCTGACCGGCCTTAAGAACCGCCGAACCTTTGGAGAAAAGCTGACCGAAGAACATGCCCGCGCCGTGCGCTACCATCAGCCGCTTTCGCTGCTGCTCTTGGATGTCGACCATTTCAAGCAGTACAATGACACGTTCGGCCATCCGGCGGGCGACGTTGTTTTGAGAAGTGTCGCGCAGGCTCTCGGCAGTACGGCCCGCGATACGGATGTCGCGGCGCGGTACGGCGGCGAAGAGTTTGTCCTAATCCTGCCGCAAACGGAGGAAGCCGGAGCGCTGGTGATTGCCGAGCGTATCCGCACCGTCATCGCCGAGGGAGAGTGGGAGCTGCGCCCGGTTACAGTCAGCGTCGGCGTCGCTACGCTGTCTTTAGACACGCCGACTCCTGATTCGCTGACCGCCTGCGCCGACAAAGCGCTCTACTATTCCAAAGAAGCAGGCCGGAACCGGGTCACGCACGGCAACCCGTCTGCCCCGTTCATCGCAAGCCGCCCGGCCCGGCCAAAACGCCCGCGAGCGGCTAAAATCGCGGCAGAAAGCGCGTCTCAGGCAGAGCCTAAGTAAGCCAGCACTTTTTCCGTGTCTACCTGCCATTCAGTGCGGGACAGATAAGGCCGGAAGCCAAGCTGCTGATTGATCCGCAGCATCGGGCCGTTGGAGTCGGCGTTGCCGGTGCGGACAAACCGCGCGTCCGGGCGTTCCCGAAGAACTTTTTCCAGCATCGCGGCTTTGAGCCATTTTCCGAGGCCCAGACCCTGAAATTCCGGGAAAACGCCGGTGCCGCCCTGCCGGACAACGAGCGGGCGGCTGCTATTCCGCAGTGTTTCCGTGTACCCGACAAGCTTGCCGGATGCGGCTTCGCGGACCGCCAGCGTCCAGCGCTCCGTGCCGCCGGCCAGCATCTGCCGGTCCATCTGCTGCATCTGCTCCGGGGTGAAGTGCATGTCTTCCATGTCCATGGCGTCACGCGGCATGGTATTCATCGCGCTTTCGTTCAGCGCTGTAATTGCCGGCAGCAGGTCTTCAGGATGCAGCCCTTCCCAGAATTCCAGCACAAAGCGGCCCGCATTGTCCGGCGTCATCCACTGCATCAGCAGCGTTTGATCCACGTCAGCCAAAACAAGCTGATTGGTGTGCGATTCCATTGCGCGTTCGCCGCCCAGCTTCTCTAAAAACGCTTCCCCGGCCGGAACGCGGGCGTTCGTTCCGGTCATCATCAGCCGCCGGTTCTCGCGCCTTGGCACCTCGGCAACCGCTTGAAGCAGCCGCCGCCCAATCCCCTGCCGCCGGTACTTCGGCAAAACCCCCAAATCAAACCAGGCCAGGTGCTTGTTTTCTTCCGTCGCCATAAATCCGGCATTGGCGCTGCCGACAATTTCTGTCTTCTCTGGGTTCCAGGCGGCCCAAGCGAACGCGCGAATAAAGCTTGGCATGTTCTGCATCTCGGCCACGGCTTCTTCCTGCGGGATTGGCGGATCATCCGGCAGGACTTCCGCCCGCATATGATTGGAAAATCGGTTCATCGCCTGGTACTCGCTGTCGGAAGCGTGGGCCAGATCAAACGGCTCGATGGTGATGGCTGAGGCGGGCATCGCGGGTCTCCTGCGTCTGGAAAGTGCAGGCTAAGTTCGCCTGCCTGCCTCCGTTTTCCTGCTATAATACAAACGAAAAGACAGCCTGTACGGGGCTGTCTTCTCAATCTTGCTGAAAGGAGGTGATGCTTCTTGAAGCAAGGCAATTGGCGCTTCACTCTGAAACTCAGAGTGATCTCGCAAATCATCGCCGCGATTGTATCCGCAATTGCAGCGATCCACCAGCTACTCAAAAAGTAGCCTGACGGCGGGCAGGCATTGGCTGTAACCAATGTCTGCCCGTTTTGCTGCTACGATTATACCACAGTGTGATATAATTGTTATGCTACATAATTGTCATCGGCAGAAAACTTCGCACACGCTAGGGGACACAGCGCATGGAAATCCCGACACGGACGCCGCTTCGGACGGCGCAGACGGCAATGGTCGCTTCGGCAAACCCGGTAGCCTCACTCATCGGCATGGAGATACTGCGCGGCGGCGGCAATGCCGCCGATGCCACGGTCGCGATGGGCGCGGCGCTTGCGGTTATGGAACCGCACAACTCTCATGTCGGCGGCGATGCGTTTGCCCAGATTTGGGATGCGCCCGCCCGCAAGCTGACCGCGCTGAACGGCAGCGGCCCGGCCCCGGCAGGCGCGACTTTAGACGCGATGGGGCTGGAAATCCCGGAGCGCGGCATTCGCGCCGCCGCCGTTCCTGGCGTCGTGGATGCCTGGCTGACGCTTCTGTCTGCCTGGGGAACGATGACCGCGTCGGAAGTGCTGGCCCCGGCGATCGCGCTGGCGGAAGACGGTTACGCGCTCCCGGCCTGGCAGGCGTCGCTGCTGGGGATGCATGATGCGCTGTGGCGCGAGTTTCCGCAAAGCGGCGCGGCGCTGGTTCCGAACACGCTGCGCCCCGGCGCGGTCCTGTATCAGCCCGATTTAGCCGAAACTCTGCGGCAGATCGCGGCGGGCGGGCGGGCGGCATTCTATGAAGGCGAGTTTGCCGAAAAGCTGCTGGCGTACTCGCAGCAAAACGGCGGCTTTTTTACCCGCGAAGATTTAGCTGCCCACCGGACGCTGCTTTTAGACCCAATCCAAACTACTTACCGGGGCGTCACCGTCACCGAGAACCCGCCGGTCTCGCAGGGATGCTTGTTACTGCAGATGCTGAACATTTTAGAAGGCTACGACCTGACTGCGCTGGACCCGGAAGGGCCGGACACCGTGCATCTGATGGCCGAAGCCAAAAAGCTGGCCTTTGCCGACCGCTTGGCCTATCTCGGTGATGTTCCCAAAACGCCGCTTGAGACTCTGCTGTCCAAAGACTACGCCGCCCAGCAGCGCAAGCGCCTTCAGATGCAAACTGCTGCGCCGCGTTACTCGCCGGGCCGTCTGCCGGTCGTCAATGGCGGCTCCGACACGACTTCGTTCTGCGTCGTAGATGCCCACGGCAGCGCGGTTTCGTGGATCCAAAGCGTCTTCCACCGCTACGGCTCCGGCGTGGTCGTTCCCGGCACCGGCGTTCTCTTGAACAACCGCATGACCGGCTTCAGCCTAGACCCCAAGAACCCAAACGCCCTTGCTCCCGGCAAGCGCACCATGCACACGCTGAACACGTTCATGCTGCTGAGAGGCGGCGACTTCTGGGCGGCAGGCGGCACGCCCGGCGCGGACGTTCAGGTCCAGACCAATCTCCAGACCATCACCCAGATGATTGACCACGGGCGCACTCCGCAGGAAGCCATTGAAAGCCCCAAATGGCACGTCGGCCCCGACGGCCCGCAGCTTTTTGTCGAAGACCGCCTGCCGCTCGACACCTGCTACGAACTGCGCCGCCGCGGCCACCAACTCACCGTCGGTACTCCCTGGTCCGGCTCCTGCGCCTCCCAAATCATCACCCGTGATTCTGACACCGGCGTCTTAACCGCCGGCTCAGACCCTCGCGTCGAAGGATTAGCACTGGGCTACTAAACAACTCGTAGGGGCGCTGCTTGCCGCGCCCACCTGCTTCAATAATAGGAGGCAAAGATGAACCGAAATCAACGCGCACTTTTCTGGATCGGCATCTTGTCGGTCTCTGCTGTTATGCTTGGCAGTTGCCTGAACCGGCATTCACGCTACTTCTTGCATGTCCAGGTGTTTCCGCTTTCCTGCTCCGGTTACTACATTGGGCCGACGACCATTAGTTTTTGTGACGGTGCGACTGGCCGCTGGCAGCCGCCGCATACATATTATGAGGTCAGGCTCGGCATCTTTGATGCTCAGTACAGGAAGCGACAGTAGTAGAGGTGAGGGGTTAGCGTTGCCACAAAAGAGGGCGCGGCAAGCAGCGCCCCTACATAGCGCATCAGCGTCATCTTTCGCCGCGACAAAAAAGAGACACTCTCAGATAACTTTGGGCAGATTTCGCAAAACAAATACAACAGTTTTAGCCAAAATCGATGCTTATTAGGCCTGATGGCTCAATAATTGGCGTCTGAATGATGTATGTCTTACCCTTGTGCAACAGTCTCTGAAATGCCATAATAGAATCACGTTGCCGAAATTGACGGCGACAAACGAAGCAGCGTAGAGGAGAGCGTCGGCCCGAGGGGTCGGCGCTTTTTTTGTTGTCTTATGGATTTTTGCTGCCTGGGTGAATGTCAGGGAACGATAGCCGCCGGGCGATTGTAATAGATACTGTGAATACATTGATGAACATACTGCAGCGCGGCCTGCTGCCGCTGCTTTTATTGATAGTAGGGGTTGGAACCGCGCAGGCGGGGACGCTGCCGGTGCATTTTGCGGCGTCTGCTAGTCCCGCGACGGCGCATCCGGGCGAGGTAGTGACGGTCACGGTCAAGGCGCGAATTGACTCCGGCTGGCATGTCTACTCCGTGGTTCCGGCGGCAACGGGACCGGCGGTAACGGAAATTGTCTCGGCGGGCGATGCCGCGCCGCTGGGACAGACTGCCGAAGATGCGCCAATCTCGCACTTTGACGTGAACTTCCAAACGCAGGTGGCGTACCACGAAGCGGCGGCGACATTCTCCCGGCAGTTCCGGGTCAAAAGCGCCGCGTCAGCCGTCACGCTGCATTACCAGACTTGCAATGACCATGTTTGCCTGCCGCCGACCAATGTATCCCTGCCGCTAACGTTCTCAGTGGTTCCCGGCGCGGTGCAGGCGGAGTATGGCGCGGGAAGCCCCCCAACCCCCAATAATGGGGGAGTAAGAAGGAAAGCGGCTGCTCTGGCTCCCCCGTTATTGGGGGCGGGGGGGGCAGGTAATATCGGCTTGTTTCTGCTGGCGGCTGTCGGTGCGGGGCTGCTGGCGCTGGTGACGCCCTGCGTGTTCCCACTGGTGCCGATTACGCTGACTTCGTTTGTGAAGCAGGCGGACGGCGACAAGGCCAAATTGGTCCGGCTGTCTGCCGGGTATGCGCTGGGCATTGTGCTTTTGTATGTCCTGCTTGGCGGTGTGGTGACGGCGACGCTGGGAGCCACCGGCATCAACAACATTGCGGCGAACCCGTGGGTGAACTTGGGCATCTTTTTGGTGTTTGTCGTGTTCGCATTTTCGTTCTTTGAGACGATCCAACTCACTCTGCCGGCCAATCTGACCGCCCTGCAAGGGGCGGCGAAAGCCAAAGGCGGCGTCGCGGGACTGGCGCTCTTGGGCGTGACCTTCGTGCTGGCGTCGTTTACCTGCACCGCACCGTTTTTGGGAACGCTGCTGGTCACGGCGGCGTCCGGGGCAAGGCTGCTGCCGCTTCTTGGCATGACTGTGTTCTCTGTCGCGTTCGTGTCGCCGTTTCTGGTCTTTGCAGCGTTCCCGCAGTGGATTTCGCGCATCCCGAAAGGCGGCATCTGGCTGGCGCGGGTGAAGGCGACGCTGGGCTTTGTCGAGCTTGCTGCCGCGCTGAAGTTCTTGTCCAACGCCGACCAAGTCTGGAACTGGAAGCTTCTCACACAGCCGGTTTTGCTTGCGGCCTGGGCGCTGATTTTTGTCTGTGCGGCCCTGTACTTAATCGGCACGCTGCGCTTTGGCGTGGTGGGGGAATTGGAAGCGCCGGGCGCAAAAGTGACCGCGCCCCGCGCCGCGTTTGCGGGCGTGTTCGCGTTTTCGGCGCTGTTCTGCTTCTGGGGCCTGGCGGGGCGTCCGATTGGGGCGCTGGGGACATTCCTGCCGCCGTCGGGCTACGGCGGGGTCACTTCGGCATCTGACAACGGTCTGCCGTGGCAGACCGACTACAACGCGGCGCTGGCACAAGCAAAGTCCGAGAACAAGCCTTTGTTTGTGGACTTTACGGGCGTGACATGTACCAACTGCCGGTGGAACGAGATCAACGTGTTCCCGCGCTCTGAGGTCAAGGCGCAGCTTGCGGACTATGTGCGGGTGCAGCTTTACACCGATAGGCCCGGCGACGCCGCGAACCAGCATTTGCAGGAGACCAAGTTCGGCGATGTCGCCCTGCCGCTGTACGCGGTCGTCAACCCGCTGACGGGGGCAGTCGTAGATAAGTATGCCGGGACAATCACGAACGCCGCCGACTTCACGCAGTTTTTGGCAAAGGCGCAAGGTAGCCCCCCGGCCCCCAATAATGGGGGAGCAGTACGGACAGAAGAAGGACCAGAGGGCGCGGCAAGCAAAGAGGGCGCGGCAAGCAAAGAGGGCGCGGCAAGCAGCGCCCCTACGGGTTCTGTTCCTATTCTAACTCCCCCATTATTGGGGGCGGGGGGGCCATCTTGGGCCGCCTATTCGCCTTCTGCAATCGCGTCCGCTGGGCAGAGCGGTAAGCCGATCATTATAGACTTCACAGCGGCGTGGTGCGTCAACTGCAAGGAAATCGAGCATGACGTGTTTGAGAATCCTGCCGTGGCCCCGACGCTTGCCGATAAGTTTGTGACCCTGCGGGCGGATTTGACGCAGTGGGGCAGCCCGGCAAGCGCTGCATTGGAAAAGCAGTACGAGTTCGGCAGTTTGCCGACCATTGTGGTGCTGAGGCCGGATGGGACGGAAATCAAAGATTTGCGGATTACGGGGCGTCTGAGTGTGGCTGAGTTCCAGAAGCGGTTAGAAGAAGCGCAGGCGCAAAGCCAGCCGAAAGGCACCGTCGCGGCGGCGGTTGCCTCGCGTTAGGAACCTCACCCCGCCGCAAGCGGCGCCCCTCTCCTTCCGAAAGGAGAGG
>CAXTER010000083.1:0-21857 GCA_964243345.1 uncultured Armatimonadales bacterium | reverse complement strand
CGACGGGGTGAGGTCGACTGCGACGGGGTGAGGTCGACTGAGACGGGGTGAGGTCCTTCCTTTGCGCCTATTGCCTTTTTTTGTCTGATGTGATATGATGAAGATGTCGCTTCACTTAATCTTCTCTTAACATTTCTTAACATTCACTGGCAGCATCCGGCGCACCCGCAGGCAAAGGCCAGCCTGCGGACGAAGCGGCTGCCGAGCATCAAGGACTACCGAATGAAGAGTTTTCGCCGCACCGTCGGCGCTACCGATACCCTGCCGTGTCTTTCCTGGCTGCGCCTTGTCTCCTGTCTTTGCCTGTTCGGCGCTTTGTCTCTGCCGGGCCATGCTCAGGATACCACCAAAATTAAGGTAGACCCGGAGGCCGCGCAGAATTATGTCGCGCTCGCCAAAGGGGTTAGCCCGTCGCGGCTTTCCCAGACAATCAGCGATTTGTCCGGCATTCACTATGCCGTACCGAACCAGCCGGCGGCTGCGCCGGTGACGGCCTACTCGCGGGTCGCGGGAACAACCGGCGGCGCGGAGGCGCGGGCCTATGTCCGGCGGCAGTTTAACGCCATTTTCGGACCAGGCCATGTGTCCGAAGAGCCGTTCACGGTCACGTCCCCGATTGACAACGGCGCGTATGTGCAGGGTGCGGGGCTGCCGAGGCCGTTTGCCTTGCAGCCGCTGTGGCCGAACCTCGTGCGAACGTCCACCCTGCCGGCGGCGGGCATTGATGGGCCGCTGATCTATGCCGGGCGCGGCGATCTGTCAAACTTTCGCGGCAAGTCGGTCCAGGGCAGCATTGTTTTACTCGACTTCAACTGCGGCACAGACTGGCTGAACGCGGCGCGGCTCGGTGCAAAAGCGATTATTTTTGTCCAGCCGACCCAGACCATGCGCGGCGAGGGCGAATCAAAGTTCATCGGCATCCCCGTCGCCGTTCCCCGCTTTCTCATTTCCCGCACCGATGCTGCCGATTTGCAGTCGGCGGTGCTGACGACGCCGAACTTTCAGGTGCATCTGTCGGCGGATAACCCGTGGCGAATGGCCCAGTCGGCAAACATTGTCGGCACTATTCCCGGTACCGGGCCTCTGGCAAGCCAGACAATTGTGATTGAATCGTACTACGATTCCATGTCTATTGTCCCGACCCAAGCGCCCGGCGCGGAGTCGGCGGACGGCATGGCGGCGATGCTTGAAATCGCGCGGGCGTTCAAGGCACATCCGCCGAAGCGCACTGTGGAGTTTTTGGCCTGTGGGGCGCACTTTCTCGGCGTTCAAGGTGCACGGACCTTCATTGACCGGCATGTGGACGACTGGCGACCCATTTCCGGCATGGACTCGGTGGAACATGCGCTATTTCACAAAGCGCTCCCGGACCGGACCAATGTCCTGCTGTTCAGCGGTTTGGACCTGACTTCTCAAACAAGCAGCGTCGGCGTCTTTTACAAAGGCTCGTTCTACGATTACCGGGAAGACATCCAAAGCGACTTTTCCGATATTGGCCGGACATTTCGAGAGAACGCCGAAAAAATCGGCCAAACTTTAGGCTTTGACCCGGCAACGGCCTTTGCTGACGGCGTCAACGGTGCGGGCGGTAAGACCTGGCGGAACTACCTGCCGGGCCGGTTCGCGTTTGACGCCGAAGCCGCAACGATGGCCGGCGGCAAGGGCATCACGTTCGCCACCACCGACGATGCCCGGCAGCTTGCGGACACGCCGCTTGACACGCCGGATACGGTGAACATCGTCAACTTGGCGACGCAAACACGGCTGCTGGCCTGCGAATACTGGCATGTCCTGAACGACACCAACGACCCGTCCCAAATTACGCCCACGTCTACAGCGTCTTTGATGCCCGTACCGACCTGGCCCGCCTGGACCCGGCAGGGCCTTCGTTTAGGTTTCTGCAAGCTGGATGGGCGCGTCCTGCTGTTTGACCCGAAAAAGAACTTTGTCCCGGATGAGCCGGTGGCCGACTCGCTGGCCGTCGTTGACAATCCCTCTAAAACCATGATGGGCGTGCGCGGCAACCTGATTCAAGGCACCGAAGGCGGGCCGAAGTACGCCTCGTTCGACTTTGCCGGCCTGCCGCTGGTCATCTCTAATGGAACCGGCCTGCGCTTTGCGCCTTCCAACAACATTGAAATCGGCGCGTACCATATCCACCAAACCGATGATGCAAGCGGCACGCGCGGGGACATCGATTATGCGCCTGATCAAGGGGTCAACGGCGCAGCGAACTACCCGACGAACTTTGACATGACCTCGGATACCAAGCAGACCCAAGTAATTGTGTTCCCGTGTGTCACCACGTCCATTTATGATTTGATCGACCAGCAGGCCCTCAAGTCCCTGACGGATGTGAAGATTTACGACGGCGCTTCCGACGGCGAACCGCGCCAGTATGGCTTTATTTTGTCGGGAACCGAGCCGGGTGTTTCCTATGTGGAAGATGTTGCCGTGCTGTTCTCGACGCCCGGCCCGGACACGCGCCTGAAAGTAGTCATGGGGTCCGGCATCGGTGCGCCGCGCTTTCTGCTGATTAACTCAATTCCTTCTGACCCGCACAAATCACTTTCTGAAAACCAGCGCAATGCCCAGGGCATTGGCTACGCGGTTGGAGTCGCTTCCGCCCGCTACGGCAGTACAGACAATCGCCCGCCGGACCCGAATAACCCAAACGACATTGTCCGCAACGGCGCGATTACGAACACGGCTCTGCGCGTCGCTAAAGACATGTGGAACTTGGATGATTTTCGGATCGGCAATTTGGCGAAGTTTCGGATTGTGCAGCTGCATGACCCGGAAAATCCGCTGACGCACCTGCACGACCTTGCCAAAGAAGACATTGATAAGGCGCTGGCGGCGTATAACGCGCAGGACTATGAAGCCTTTGATGCGTACAGCCGGCAGGCATGGGCCAACGAAGCCCGCGTCTACCCGCAGGCCCAGCAGACGGCAAACGACGTAGTGCAGGGCGTCATCTTCTACCTGTTCCTGCTGATTCCATTCGCCTACTTTTTGGAGCGTTTATTGTTCGGCTTCTCCGATTTGAAGCGGCAATTGACGGCGGCGTTCGGCATCTTTTTGGTCATCTTTTTGATCTTCTCGCAGATACACCCGGCATTTTCCATCGGCGCGGTCAACCCACTGATTATTCTAATTGCATTTGTCATGCTGGCCCTGTCGGTGATTGTTTCGCTCCTAGTGTGGGGCAAGTTTGAAGAACAATTACAGCAGTTCAACAAGTCCGTTTCGGGCGTCCACAAAGCCGATGTCGGCAAGGCCAGCATTGCGTTCGCGGCGTTTGCGCTCGGCATTTCCAATATGCGCCGCCGGAAAGAGCGGACACTGCTGACGTGCCTGACACTAGTGCTTCTGACGTTCACCGTGCTGTCGTTCACGTCCATTGTCAATACCATTCGCTACAATGATGTCGCTGCGCCGGGAACGGCGCTGTATAACGGCCTCCTGCTGCGCCTGCCGACATGGGATGCCTTGCAGCAGCCCGCTTACCGCCTGCTGGACGACGAATACGGTTCGCAGTTCCCGGTCGCGCCCCGCGCCTGGTTCTTCGGCACCACGCAGGGCCAGCAGTCGTTCCTGCACCTGACCCGCGCCCACTTCGCCACCGATGTCAAAGGCGTCAACGGCTTAACCCCGCAAGAGGCCCAGGTGACGGGCATTGACAAGGCGCTGACGTCCGGGCGCTGGTTCAACCGCACGGATACCTACTCGGCGATTATCCCGCAGGGCGTCGCCACCAGCCTGCAAATCACGCCCGCCGATGTCGGCAAAGTGACTATCAACTTCAGCGGCGTTCCCTACTTAGTGGTCGGCATTGTAGACCCCGCCAAGATCAAGACCCTCAAAGACCTGGACAACGAAACGCTGACACCTGTAGACTACCAGGCCCAGCAGAATCAGGGCGGCGGCGCAGGAGGAACCGGCGGCGCGGCAGGCGGCGCACAGGGCTTCCAGCAGTACCTTCACCTGGACCCGGACAATGTGCTGTATGTGCCGTACAACACGCTGATCAACATGGGCGGCGACCTGCGCTCCGTCGCCATCAACATGGGCAGCGCGGCAACAACGGCGACTGAGCTGAAGAGCCTGATGCCGCGTTTAGACTTGAACCTGTACGCGGGCGAGAACGGCGCGAACCACCGCTTCTCGGCCATCGGCGCGACTTCGTCTCAGGGACTGATTAACATCATCATCCCGATCTTGATTGCCGCCTTGATTGTTCTGAACACCATGCTCGGCTCGGTCTTTGAGCGGGTCAAAGAGATTGCGATTTTTTCGAGTATCGGCCTTTCGCCCACCAACATCGCCATGCTGTTTATCGCCGAGGCGTTGGTGTACGGCATTATCGGCGCAGTTTCGGGTTACTTGATCGGGCAGGGTTTGGCGAAGCTGATCAGCGTGTTCCATATTCTGCCGGGACTCTACTTGAACTTCTCGTCTACGTCCGCCGAGCTTGCCATTGGACTGGTGGTCGCCGTTGTGCTGCTGTCTACCATCTTCCCGGCCCGCAAAGCGTCGGAAGTGGCGACGCCTGCCGTAGACCGCACCTGGAAAGTGCCGGAACCTGACGGCGATACCTGGAAAATCACCCTGCCGTTCGCCGTTGCCGGGGCGCAGGCGATGGGTATCAACCAGTTTCTCGCCGAGTGGTTCCGGGCCTATGAAGAGCAGTCGGTCGGCGACTTCTTGACTCAGGACATCCAGACCAGCACTGTCAGCGATGGCAGCGATGTGACTTCGTACCGGCTGTCGGGCCGCATCTGGCTGGCTCCATTCGATCTCGGCGTTTCCCAGATGATTTCGCTGGACACGACCCCGACGGATTTAGAAGATGTGTATGAGGTGCATCTGACCCTGACCCGCGTGTCCGGCGACGTGTCCAACTGGAAGCGCGTCAACCGCCGCTTTCTGAACGTCGTCCGCAAGCAGTTCCTGATTTGGCGGACGCTGACCGAAGCGCAGCGCGAGCGGTACCTAGAGACCGCCGCCCAGTCGCCGGCCCCGCTTGCGGCCACGGAAGTGGTGGGCGCGGCGCTGTAAGGATAGAAAAGAGGGAAGCGAGGGAGTAAACTCCTCTCGCTGCATAATATCGTCCTTCGGACGCAAGAAAAGTCGACATTCGCCGATCTTTTGTCCGAAGGACAAGTTTCACTAGCGAGAGGAGTTTACTCCCTCGCTTCCCAATTGTGGACAGTCAGGAGAACACGCCCCCGTGGCAGTGCAGCAAAAACCGAGACGCGGCAGGCAGCCGGACAGCATTGAAGCGGCGCGGGAGCGCTCCGTAGATACGTCGGGGGACGAATCCGGACAGCAGATACAATTTGAAGAGGGCTTCACCGGCAAAGTGATGATCGGCACGCTCTTTGTGTGTCTGATTATGCTGCCCGGCTCCATCTACTTAGGATTGCTGGCCGGGCAGGGACTTGGGGCTGCCGCCCAGTGGGTCACGATTGTCTTGTTCGCAGAAATCGCCCGGCGCTCGTTTTTGCCGTTGAAGCGCCAGGAGATTTACTGCCTGTTCTACATGGCAGGGTCATTGACTGCGACCGGCTTTGGACGGCTGGATGGTATCTCCGGCGGGCCGTTCGGCGCGTTCATCGGGATCCAGTACATCATGCAGTCGCCGGCGATGATCAACGTCGTTCATCTGCTGCCGGCTTGGGTCGGGCCGCAGCCTGGTTCGCCTGCATATACACACCGGAGTCTGCTGGACGCGGCTTGGGCTATTCCTATCGTTGTTCTGCTGTTTCAGCAGATATTCGACCGCATGAAATGGATGGGATTAGGCTACCTGCTGTTCCGGGTCACGTCAGATGTGGAGCGCCTGCCGTTCCCGTTTGCGTCCATCGCAGCGTCCGGCGCGACGGCGCTGGCGGAAGCATCCACTAAGGAAGACTCCTGGCGCTGGCAGGTGTTTTCGACGGGAACCATTGTCGGCCTGGTGTTCGGCTTCTTCTATTTGGCCGTTCCTATCTTTACCGGCGTAACTATCGGCAAGCCGCTGTCCATTCTGCCGATCCCGTTCTTTGACCTCACCCCGAACACGGAGCGTATTCTGCCAACCTCGCTCACCGGGTACAACCCCGATCTCGGCCAATTGCTGCTGGGCTTCATTCTGCCGTATTCCATTGTCTTAGGCGGCTTCCTGTCTTCAGTGGGAGCGCAGATTGTCGCCAACCCAATCATGTACGCCTACGGTCAGAACCACCTCGGCCCTGACGGCTTGAACGGCATCTTCCCGCACTGGGTTCACGGCTCGCCGACCATTCAGACAAAAGCCTCGATTGACTTTGACTTTTGGATGTCGTTCGGCATTGGAACGCAGCTTGCGATTGCTGTCCTCGGCATTGTTTCCGTGCTGATCATGGTCTCTAAAGGACGCGGCGCGGAGCGGAATGCCGAACGCGGCAGTCTCGGCAAGGTGCCGGAAGGACGCGGCGATTTCCCGTGGCAGGCGGCGCTCGGCGCGTGGCTGCTGGCGACTTTGGGCTATGTCTGGCTGAACCACTGGCTTGTGCCGGCATTCCCAATTGCCATTGTCATCTTCTACGGGTTAATCTGGACGCCCTTGAACTCGTATGTGTCCGCGCGTCTGATTGGCCTGACCGGGCAGGGCGTGAACTTTCCGTTTCTGAACCAAGCGGTTGTTCTTCGGAGCGGCTACCATCAGCCGGACATCTGGTTTGCGCCGCTGCCTTTAAACGATTACGGCCCGCAGGCGCAGAAGTTCCGCGAGATTGAATTGACCGGGACCAAGTTCACGTCCATTCTGAAGCTGGAAGCGTTCATGCTGCCGCTTATTCTGCTGTTCTCGTTCGTGTATTGGGGCTTTTTGTGGCACACGAACGATATTCCTTCGTCGCAGTTCCCCTACGCGCAGAAGTTCTGGCCGCTGTCGGTCATTCAGCTGTCCATTTGGACTCAGATCAACTCCGGCAGCGGCGCGACCTGGGCCATTCATGCGATCAAGCCGCCGGTCATCGGAATTGGCGCGGTCTTTGCCGGGGCAATGTACGGGGCAACTTTGCTGTTCAAGTGGCCGCTGCTGTTCTTCTACGGCTTCATCGGGGGCATCGGCAACCTGCCGCACAACACAATCCCAACGATGATTGGGGCGCTTTTCGGGCGCTACTATTTCGCCAAGCGATTTGGGCTGGAGCGCTGGCAGTTATATACGCCGGTTCTTCTTGCGGGCTTTGCCTGCGGCACGGGTCTCATCGGGATGGCCGCGATTGCGCTGGCCTTGATTGCGAAGACGGTGAACTATCTGCCGTTCTAAGCCCCGGCAGGTCAGGAACCGGCACTGGAAGTGCCGGTCTACTGGTGAATGAAAGTGTCTCCGACACTGGGGACGAAGATTAGCTGATTATGTTTGGCATTTAGTCCCGTAGGGACTTTCACGCAACCGTAGACCGGCACTTCCAGTGCCGGTTCCTGACCTGCCGGTGACTTATATTGTTCGATTCGCGTATAACAACTTATAAACTATTGTGAAAACACTTGTCCGGCAGGAAGTAAATCACGGCGCGGCGGCCCGCAAAGGCTGGAAGACTGTCGGCTGGCAGGGGATGACGCTGCTCGCGCCCCCGGCGTGGAACCTGGTCGGCTACGGCGGCGACGCCAAAGCGGGCAATCTGCGTCTGGACAACGGCGAGCTTCAGGCGCAGGGCGTCCTCGGCATGGACATTCGCTGGATACCCGTCAAAGGCAAGATCACAGACGCTGATTTAGAAAAGCGCCTGCGGCAGTATTTAGACAGTGTTGAAAAAAGCGCCAAGCGGCAGAAGATTTCGGCGTCTGTGCAGGTCAAAGAAATGGCCGATGTCCGGCACCCGGAGCGAACCGGCCAACGGGCGTTTACCTGGAAAGCGGACCGGCGGGCAGTTGGGCGTATTTGGCACTGCACCGAATGCGGGCGGGTGGTCATCGCACAGGTGCTGGGCGGAACGCGCGGCGACTTCGCGGCAACGGCGGCGGACGTTCTGCAAACTCTGGAATGTCACCCGGAAGATTTAGATTGGCGCACTTGGGCGCTCTACGATTTACAGACGCAGGTGCCGGGCGACTACGCACAGACCGGCAAGCCGCAGCTCATGAACATTTATGTTCAATTGTCGTTCGGGCGCGGCACGACCTCGGATACAATTACGGTGGAGCAGTGGGGCGTCGCCAATGTCCAGCTTCGGAATGCCTACTTAGACCAGTGGTTCCGGGACAAGAACCGCGCCAACGAGAGCATTCTGCGCTACGAGGGCCGCGAAGCCGAGGCGCAGGGCCACCCGGCGCTGGCGCTGACCGGACGCCGAACGGGAGTCGCGTACTGGATGTCGCAGGGACTGCCTCAGATCACGCGCCTGCAAAAGCCGGCGACCTACTTTGAGGCGCGGATTTGGGAATGCCCGGAAACCAATAAAATCTTTCTGGTGCAGAGCTTCAGCCGCCGCCCGCAGCCGGAGATTGTTGACGAGATTGTGGAACGTACTTTATGCCACGCGGGATGAGTAAGATAGACTTACGCGCCTACTTCCCGTTTTTGAACCGGAAGAACGGCAGCCTGCCGCGCGGCGAGATGCTGGCCCTGCGGCCGCTGCGGAACCAGGCGATTGCGTGGACGCTGAAAACGGGCAGCGAGACGCCCGGCGCGGAGCTGACCGTGCCGCGCCGCGAAGATAAGCTCGGCCAGGTGATGGGCCGCATCTTCCAAATCCCGGCGACGAAGACTATTGAGCTGGATGAGTTCGGCGCGGCGGTCTGGGAGAAGTGCGACGGGCGGCACAGCGTCGAGCAGCTTGTGGTGTTCACCAGCAGCGCCTACAAGCTGAACCGGCGTCAGGCCGAAGTCAGCGTCGTGTCGTTCATGCGGATGCTGGCCCAGCGCCGGCTGGTTGGATTAGAAACAGTAAAGCAGAGTGCAGCAGAGGAGACAGCGCATGTCCATCGAAACAGCCAAAGTCGAAGTGGCCCGCAACGGGCGCAGACCAAGCGCAGGCGGCGGCATTAAGACGCAGATCAATCTGCCGTGGAGCAAAGCTGTTCAGATTGCCATGAACTCGCTTAAGATTCGCTTCTGGCGGTCCATGATCACCGGCGCAGGCATCTTCTTGGGCATCGCGTTTTTGTGCTTTTCCGGCGTCACGGCTTTGCTTGAGCTGAAGACCGGCAATCAAGCGGCAATTAACCGCCAAATCTGGCTTTGCGTCATGGCCCTCTTGGTCTGCACGGTCGGCATCACCAATTCTATGCTGATGTCGGTGTCGGAGCGGTTTCGGGAAATCGGCACGATGAAGTGTTTAGGGGCTTTAAATTCGCTCATTGTCCGCCTGTTTCTTATTGAAGCCCTGTTTATGGGTTTTGTGGCGTCTTTCGCGGGCTGGATACTTGGCTTTTTGGGCATCTTTTTTGTCCGCTGGGCGTCGCTCGGCTGGGCGGAAGGCATCGGGCATCTGACGGCGGGCGTCGTGTTCGGCTCCCTGCTCGGCTGCATTTTGATTGGCGGGTTCCTGACCCTGATTGCCGCTCTGCTGCCTGCCCAGCGTGCCGCGCAGATGCCGCCCGCCGCCGCGCTTCGGACGGAAGTTTAGGAGAACTTAATTCGTGTCAGCAACAGAATATATTGTCCGCACCAAAGATGTCGTCAAAGTGTTCACGCTGGGAGAAGAAAAGCTGCGGGCGCTTGACGGCGTCAACGTAGACATTCGCCGTGGCGAGTATATCTCCATTATGGGGCCGTCCGGGTCCGGCAAGTCCACCCTCTTTAACGCCATCGGCGGCCTGGACAAGCCCGACAGCGGCAGCGTGTTCATCAACGATGTAGATATGGCCCAACTAGACGCCGGGGAGCTGGCGTACCTGCGCTGTCACACCATCGGCTATATCTTCCAGACGTTTAACCTCATTACGGTAATGACGGCATTAGAAAATGTCAGCCTGCCGACGATTTTTGCCGGGCAGCCGACGGAAGACGGCCAAAAGCGCGGCATGGAGCTGCTGGACATTGTCGGCCTCGGCCACCGGTATCACCACAAGCCGTCCCAGCTTTCCGGCGGACAGCAGCAGCGCGTCGCGATTGCCCGCTCTTTAGCCAACAACCCCAGCATCATCTTAGCCGACGAGCCGACGGGAAACTTGGATTCTAAAACCGGCGAAGAGATTATTGCTTTGCTGCGCCGCCTGAACAAAGAGCAGGGCGTGACAATTATCACGGCGACGCATGACTACAAAATGGTAGACGTCTCCGACCGCGTGATTTGGATCAAGGACGGCAAAGTGGAAAAGATTGAAAACCGGGCCGACATCAAAATCAGCGTCGGCGGCATGGGCGGCGAGGCCGATCACTTGTCCGGCGGCGCAGACGCCACCAATGTTGATGCGCCGCTGCTGGTGTAACGCAGCAATTTCTTGTCATCGTAACTTTTCGCTTGTTTGCTTCGTACAGCAGTGTATGATAACAAATAAGCCGCTCTTGCTTCTTTTGCGCTGCTTTGGCTTTTGCCGGCCCGCGCCTAAAACCCGCTTCGAACGCGGTCTGCGCCGGGCGGAGCCGGTTGTTTTGGCTGTCCTGCTTCTTTACGCCGCTTTGCAGGCGTTCCCGCAGGTTCTTTTCGCTCATAGCCTCACCGCACAGGGAATTACTTTCTATTCCCGCACTCCCGTTCCGCCGGAAGCCGCCTCCTGCGCCGCCGGCGCGAGAGTGCTGCTTCATCAGTCGGAGCTTGCTGCCCCGGATCGTCAGGAGCGGATTTTCGTCTGCAATTCGCCCTGGCTGTTTCGGCTGCTCGCTCCAGAAGCGGCAGACGGATTTGCTTTATCTGCGTTTCCTACCAACAACGTGTTTATCGCGCAGGCCGACTTTGAGCGGAACGTCGCTCGCAGTTCGGCTCCCATCTACAACACTCGCACCCTTTCCTCAGTGGCGGCGCATGAAATTACACATGGATTGATTCGCCGCCGGCTTGGTCTAGTTCGCGGCTTTCTGCTGCCCTCCTGGGCTGCGGAGGGCTACTGCGATTATGTGGCAAAGGAAAGCAGTTTCCCAATGGCGAAGGGCCTGCGGCTGATGACTTCCGGTCAGATCGATCCCTCGCCTGCCTTTCGCTACTTTGAAGATCGCCAGATGGTGCGCTATTTGATAGACGACCGGCATCTTTCATTCGCCCAAGTCGTCAGCCGCGCCCGTGACTATGACGCGGTCAAGGCGGAAACGCAAAACTGGCTTCAAACCCAATTGCACGAGTAGCTTATCCCAGCCGGTACAAGCTGAGGGTGCCGTCACTGGTATAGACCAGCAGGACGCGGCCATCGGCGGAAAGGGCAGTTTGGCGCAGGGAACCGGGCAGCGGATAACGCCGCAGAATGTGGCCGTCTTGGCGCAGGGCGTACAGCGTGTGCTGGCCGTCAGACACGAAAAGGTGGCCGCCGTCCGGGGAAAGCGCGACAAGGGTGGGCGAGAACAGCAGGTCGCCGCGCTCCCAAAGCGTGTTTCCGGCCCGGTCCATCAGCCGAAGATGATGCTCGGACAGGCTTTGATTGCCGCGCACGATCTGGCGCAGATACGAGACCGCAATGCAGTCCCCGCTTTGCGTAATCTGGGCTGCCGGGTAGAACGCATCTTCCCCAAGCTCTACCTTCCATAATGGGTTTCCGCCGCCGTCGCTGCGCCACAAATACAGCGCTGGATCGCTTTGCCGAACATTCCCGTAGGACAATCCCAGCACATAGCGCCCGCTGCCCGAAAGCTGGGCCGTAAACAGGCGGTCCGCCAGCCGATGCCGCGCGGCGGCGTTGTCGGGATACTGCCACAGGCAAACTCCCTGCGGCGTGTAGCAGGCGACACTGCTGTCGTCCCAAGTCCCCGTCACCAAAAACGATCCTAAAGTTGGGAAGGCTACCGAGCTGCCGATGCCGCCGAGCGGCCAGGAATGAATGCGCTTGTCCCGCCGCTCGCTTCGGTACGGCTGATCGCTCAGGCCGTAGAGGTACAGCGTCTTGCCGCTTGTCACAACCCCGGCATACGCGCCGTCGGCGGAAATTTCGGCGTCCCACACGGCCCCGCTGAGGGTTTGATGGGCCAGTGTCGCGCCGTCCGACCCGTTCAAAATTGTAATTTCCGGCTGGTCCGGGTCTAAAGCAGACCAGGTCAGCACGGATGCTCCGGCGGCTCCCACAGCCACATTAGAGGCATTGGAAGCGGCATGGGTCCAGAGGGGATGGTCCGGCTGCGTCCGCCAGTGCCAAAGCGTGATCGTTCCTTTGGTGCCGCTGGAAAGTGCGACCAGCTCGCCTTGCGGCGAGAGCGCCGCGCCGTGAAAGTCGGCAATAGACCGGGACCAAAGCAGGGTCATGGGCGGGGCCACGGCGGCTGACCGGACGGCGGCAGTGCTTCCGACCCGAAGCCATGCGGCGGTCAGCAGAATTAGTCCCAGCACTGCGCCCCCAGCCAGCCAGCCGCGCCTTGCCGTCATGCCGTTTCCTGAGACGATAAAGACAAAACTAAGGACAAGAAGAAGCGATGCACCCGGTCGTCACCGGTCAGCTCCGGGTGGAATGCGCTGCCCAGCACGCTTCCCTGCCGGACAAAGACAATTTTGCCGTCATGCCGCGCCAGCACCTCGACGTCCGGCCCGGCTTCCACTACATACGGCGCACGAATAAACACCGCGCCCAGCGGCTCCGGGCCGAGCGCGGGAACATCCAGCGGCGTCTCAAACGAGTCTACCTGCCGCCCAAACGCATTGCGGGCGACAACGACGTTCAAGAGGCCTAATGTCGGCTGCCCGCCGCGCTCACCCGTGTCCGCCGTCACGCCTTTGGACAGCAAAATCAGCCCCGCGCAGGTTCCATAAATCGGCTTGCCCTGCGCGTGCGCCGTTTGGAGCGCATCGTCCATGCCGTACCGGGCCAGCAGCTTGCCGATGGCCGTGCTTTCGCCGCCCGGCAGGATGACGCCGTCGGCCCGTTCAATATCAGCCGGCAGCCTTGCGCCGAACGCATCCGCGCCCAGCCCGTTCAGCATTTCAATATGTTTGGCAAAGTCACCCTGCATCGCGACCACGGCAATTTTTGGCTTCACGTTCATGGGGTTATTATAGCATACTGACAAAAGACTGAGGCTGAAGAGAATGAGGGCGTGAACGCCCTCGCTGGGGAGCGGGGACGCTAAGGTCCCGCCTACGCGGGACAAGATAGGGGCAAGAAGCTCGGCATCTTCCGCCACGCCGGTGGCGGCTTGGCACTTCGCCTCCCAGCGACGGCGTTTACGCCCTCGTTCAACCGGTTGTAATCCTACGTTTTGCTGCTCGGCGGCGGGGGCCAAACCCCTTCCTGCGGCACGGCTGCCGCCTCGCGCATGGCCTGGTAAGAAGCAAGCAGCGCCTCTTGACGGTGTGCGGCGCGAACCCGCAGCCAGCGAATAAGCGAAACCGGGCCGGAGGAAATCAGCAGGCAGCCGCCGACGACTGCCAGGCTGATCCACCAATCTTTCGTGATGCTTGAAAACCCGTTCTCGTACCAATCTTCCAGGTCTACGAAAATCAAAAACGAGCCAAGCGGCAAAAGCCCCCACCAGAAAGTGCGCCGCCGAGCCAGGCCGCTGAGAAGGCCAGGCAGTATTAAAATGGTGAAAATGCCAAAGACGCCGCTGATCACGTCTGCGTTGTGGTGCCCGAAAGGCCCCGGCAGGTGATTGACCCGCTTCTGAATCGGCGGGTAAGTAATCCTGCCCGTCATGCTGCCGCCAATTGTTCCACCTAAAATGCCGAGGAGCCAGGCCCGCGTGTCCCAAAGATGTTTTTGCGCCGCCATGATGTGTCCATTATACCGCATCGTCCGGCGGTGGGGGCCAGACTTCTTCCGGGGGGCGACGCGCCGCTTGACGCTGCTCCCAACGCGCCTGCTCTTCGGCGGCCTGACGGCGCTTGTCTAAAACGGTGCGGGCGAATGTCACCGGGCCGGACGAAATAAGAAGGCAGATGCCGGCAATGAGAACAATTTCCGGGAGCGTGCGGAAGACGCTGTCCCAGCCCGACTGAGTGCCTTGCGCCACTTCGATCACAGCCAAAAAAACGCCCAGCGGCAGCAGGCCCCAGGCGAAGGGCCGGTCACGCGCCAGGGCGCTGACTACGCCCGGCACACCCAGGCAGCCGAAAGCCGTGCAGAGCATCAGGCCGTTGGTTGCTTTTTGGGTGCCGTATGTAGTGTCCAGCACCGTCCATTCCGGCCCGTAATAAGTCCAGGCCAAAGCGCCCGAAAAGACCAGGCCGCCGATTGTCCCAATCAGTAATGCGCGTCTGTCCATCTTGCTTGGCGAAAGGTCTTCAGAAATGCTTGGTGTCGTGGTCCCAGGCGGAAGTCTGCCAGTTGTCGGGTTTGTCCGGGTCGGGCAGCCAGTGAGGCAGGGAAAACATCAAAAAGTCGGCGAGTGAGTGAGAATAAGGCTCATAAAGACCGCGCAGATCAGCCAGCTTTCGATCGTCTTCGGGGCCGTCGCACAGAGGAAGGCCGGCTTGGGCCAAAATTCGCCGCAGGGTTGCCAGGTCGTCAATCGGCAGCCGGTCTTGATGCGGAGGCTGAGGCGGCAGGTTAAATATAAACGAGAGGTCCACCAGCATGTGCCGGCACATGGCGAGGGTCAGACGCGCCTGCCACCGTAAGTCGCTCTGCCACTCCGGGTCGCCTGCCACGCCGACCATGAGGAGGCTGCATGTGTCCATGATTGCCGTCAGCGCTCCCAGCCAGGATTGATGGTCATGCTGAGAACGGTAGTAGGTCAAAACGGGGTAGGAAAGATGGCTTTCAAGCTGCTCCGACGCCCACATTTCCCAGTCGCGCAGCAGAAGAGTGAGGCTTGCCATCTGATGGTTCTCGGAATGCCGTTTCAGCATCTCGGTGGCCGACGGCGGCGATGATGCCCGCGAGTCCAGCAGCGAGATAATGGCTTCGCGCTGAGAAAACGCCTGGTACAGCACCGGCAGGTAGCCAATGACAACGGCGAGGAACGCAAAGCCGATGCCTGCCTCGCAGACAGCCACAAAACGGGCTAAATTGGTGCGCGGGGTCACATCCCCGTAGCCAAGCGTAAAGAATGTCACGCCGCTTTGATACAGCGCTGTCTGCAGCCGGTTCATTCCCAGCACGCGCGTAATGCCGCCAGCCTGCGCCCATTGCAGCAGGGCAAAGCCGAGGATCAGCACCATTGCCCACAGCACCAGCAGCAAAGGCAGGGACAGCGGCCCGAAATAGGACAAGAAGAGGCTCCGGGTTCCCTTCGGCAATCGTTTGGCGATCTTCGCCGACACCGGCCAGAGCAGCCGGTAAAAGCCGCGTGTCACCCGCAGGGCGCGTGTGACCGAACGGGGCAGGATGATTGTCTCAAATCCTTCCCAAACGATCAGCCCAATTAAGAAGAGGCCAAGAAGCGCTGCAAAAATAGCCATAGTGTTATAAACGCCAGAAGAAGCCGCTGCTCCTCCCTCCGTTATACCCGCCTTGACTCTGTTCTCCTGCCTCGGCTACAATAAAGACATATTATGAGCATTTTGACTGTCGCCAATTTGGGAAAAAGCTACGGAACCGACCTGCTGTTCCAGGAAGTCAGCTTTAGCATCGCCGCCGGGCAGAAGATGGGGCTGGTCGGACGCAATGGCTGCGGCAAGACGACTTTGCTGCGGATTCTGCTGGGCCAGGAGCTGCCCGATACCGGCAAAGCGGCGCTGGCTGCCGGACGCTCTTTAGGCTACCTGCGCCAGGAAGCGCCGGTTCACCCGGAGCATACGATCTGGGAGGAAATCCAGATGGTCTTTGCGCCGCTGCGTGCTGCCGAAGCCGAGATGCAGCGCTGGGAAGAAGCCATGTCGGCGGCGGAGACCGATGACGCTTTAGAACAGACGATGGAAGGATACGGCCATGCCCGCGAAGCGTTTGAAGCGGCGGGCGGCTACCGGCCCGACACGGATGTGCCGATGACACTAGAGCGGCTCGGCATCACCGAAGCTGATTACCCTAAGCGCGTCGGGGCCTGTTCCGGCGGCGAGCAGACCCGCCTCGCGCTGGCAAAAATTGTCCTGGCCCGGCCCGATCTGTTAATTCTAGACGAACCCACGAACCACTTGGACATTGCCGCGACCGAGTGGCTGGAAGGCTTCTTGAAAAGCTACGAAGGCGCGGTGCTTTTGGTCTCGCACGACCGCTACTTTTTGGACGCCGTCTGCGACACGATTGCCGATGTTGAGCAGCAGCGCCTCACGGTCTTTAAGGGCAACTACAGCCATTTTCGGCGTCAGAAAGAAGAGCGTCAGGCCCGGCAGCAGGACCAGTATAATATCCAGCAGGCCGAGATTGCACGTTTAGAAGCCGTCATCAAGAAGAACATGGGCGGCGACTCGGTGCAAAGCAAGCTGCGCGGGCGCATGGAAACGCGCATTGAGCGCATGGACAAAGTGGAGCGCGTCTTTAAAGACACCACAACGGTCCGGGCGCTGTTTGACGCCGATGCCGCCGGGCGCATCGGGCGCGAAGTGCTGCGCTCGGAAGAGCTGACCAAGACCTACGGCGAGCGCACCCTCTTTCGCAACCTTTCGTTTCTGATTGAGCGCGGCGACCGGGTCGGGCTTGTCGGACCGAACGGTGCAGGCAAAACAACGCTGGTCAAGATGATTTTGGGCATGGAGCAGCCGACGCGCGGCTCAGTCGGACTGGGCCACAATGCCCGCGTGTCGTACTTTTCCCAGCACGCCGCCGACAGCCTGAACCCAAACTTAAGCGTTATTGACTCCATCCACGACATCGCCGACATGACTGAAACCGAGGCCCGCAACTATTTGGCCCGCTTCCTGTTCACGGGTGACGACGTGTTCAAAAGCGTCGGAATGCTCTCCGGCGGCGAGAAAAACAAGCTGGCACTAGCCCGCATGATTTTAGAGCCGTGCAATCTGCTGATTCTAGACGAACCTACAAACCACTTGGACATCGCCTCCTGCGAAGCCCTAACCGACATGCTTTCCAAGTACGAAGGCACGCTTCTGCTTGTCTCGCATGACCGTTACTTACTCAACGCCACCACGACCAACACCCTGGCCCTGGACGGCCACGGCTCCGGCACGCTCTTTGAGGGCAGCTACGCCGCCTGGCGCGAGTCTTTAAGCGCCCCCGCGCCGCCTCCCGCCCGAAAGTCGCCGCCTGCGCCTATTGCATCGGCCCCTGCCAAGACAAACGGCTCGGCCCCCCCCGCCTCCAATAATGGGGGAGCCAGAAACGGAAACGGCCATGTGACGCTGAACGCCCGCGATCTCAGCAAAGCCCGCGTCCGGGCCAGAGAGCGCGTTTTGACCACCGAAAGCGCCGTCAACGCCCTAGAGTCACGCATCGCCGACGCCGAGAGCCGCCTCGCCCGCCCCTCGGAAAGCGTCGCCGACATGGTCGCCCTCGCCGCTGACCACACCCGCCTGCAAGACGATCTATTAAGCGCCCTCAGCGCCTGGGAAACCGCCGTCGCCGAGCAAGAAGCCCTGGAAGCGTAACAAGGGAACAAACAGAAGCAGGACGAGGGCGTGAACGCCCTCGCTGGGGGGCGAAGCGCCAAGCCGCCACCAGCGTGGCGGAAGATGCCGAGCTTCTTGCCCCTATCTTGTCCCGCGTAGGCGGGACCTTAGAAACTGTGTAGAAAGTCTCCCTGCCCTGAACGGCAGGGCTTTAAAAGAGCAAGCTCCCGCCTGCGCGGGCGAAGATGCTGCGAACATTTGGCTTGCTTGATGCCCGCGCCGGCGGGGAATTGCCCCTTCAAAGCACGGGGGTTCAGCCCCGTGTCACCCAAAGCACGGGGGTTCAGCCCCGTGGAAACCATCTCTATACAGTTTCTTAGCGTCCGCGCTCCCCAGCGAGGGCGTTCACGCCCTCGTACAATGGCGCATCAAAATCCTCCGCGACATAGGTAATAATGCCGATTGCACTTCCCGACTGGTGGAGTGGCTTTGCCGGTAAAAGCCGTGCCAATGGTGCGTCGCCTCGCACGATGACAAACTCCTCACCTCATCCGACTTCTTCCAACAGCCGCCCTAGCTCTGAAACTGCCTGCTCCACTGTGACTTGAACCATACGCTCAGTGTACCTGATGGCTTGATGCAAAGCGTTTCAGTGCAGAAATCCGGGCATACAATTCAACATTCTGTACGTGCAATTCTAGTTTCTGTCGCGTCTCCTCTCTGATCTGGCTTTGCAGCCCCGCCTGTACTTGTAAGTTTGCGTCGCGCAAGGCTTCCCATTTTCGGAGGTAGGCGCTTTTGCTTTTCCGCAGAGTGCTTGACTCTGCCGCATTCGGTGGCAGGGGTGGCGTGAAAATATCTAGTTCCTGCGCCATCTTCCTCTGTGTGGTTTTAAGCGCAGCCGTCAAAGCCCGGAGATTTGCGGAAATTACCATTTGCAGTAGCTGTGATGAACGGTATTGCTCTTGAAGCGCGGCGACCACTGTCGGCTCATAGATACTATTCAGTGCCATGCCTCCGCTCGTGCTGACCGGCTTGGCATAGCGCGGCTTACTGCCGCCGGCTGGTTTTGTGCTGGACGGCGGGCCGCTTGAGAGCGTGGCAATGTCGATGGCTTGGATACCGGCATGCTTGATTTGGTCCATTAACCCTATCATGCGAGCGTAAGGCTGATTTCTACTGCACTTGACGACTGCCGTGATGTTCGGGTTCTGGCGGGCGAGGACGGCAAGGCGTGGTTCAATCTGGCTTTTATCGACCCGGATGTTGTCCAGAAAATAGCGGCTTTTGCTGTCAATGGTGACAGTGACCTGTTTCTTGGGTGTAGAAACCTGCTTTGCCCGGATCGCGTCCATCTTCATTTCTGTATCTCGCAAAAAATCCAGTTTTTGCTGTATGGGCGCGTTCAGTGCCTCCGCCGTTTCTCCTACCGGCTTGGCGTAGCGCGGCGTGTTCCCGCCGGAGTAGGCAGGGAGGGTCAGCGTTGCGGCTTGCTGGACGGTAAACATGGCGGGGTCAAACGCTTTCAGTTGGGTCCCTACGCCGCCGGGTAGTGTCATCGCTGCCACCAGCGTCTTGGGGTCGCCGATGGCCTTGATGACGAACGGCGGTGCTTGCGATACGTTGTTGACATTGACGACCGGGCCGACACATCGAATAGAACTGGTGGCGACAAGCCGCTGATCGTTGACGGCGACCGCTTCTGCCCCTGCCGCTTTCAATTCGTTTACAACCAGATTGATGTCGCCGTCATGGATAATGTTCGGCGGCATCAGCAATGCCGGCAACCCGCCGGGAAATGGCTTATTGCTGTCCGTCAGCGTCACGATTACGCCCGGCCCCTGCACGGACGTCATGCCTGCAAGAAACTGGGCTTGGTTAAGCTGCTGATTAGGCTCAGTAGCGCCTAGAAGCACTGGGGTTCCGTTGTTGGAAGTCCCGTATATCCGCATGTTTCCTTTATAATGCATAACTAAATAATTAGACTTAACTCTCATCTGAGCCTCATTCAAAGCAGTCGGCTGGCCGCCATCAAGTGAGAACGATGGATGCACGTCGGGCCGTATCCACTTGGCATGTCCATCTACAAAGCCGTAGCCGCTGCCAATGTTATTAATCCGGCTCGAAAGTGTTGCGTTTACCCGAAGTGATAGGCCGATGTCGCTGGCATTTCTGGTTCCGAGCGTGCTGTCAAAAACTGCCACGGTTTCAGCGGGCGCGGAAAATGCAGACAACGGTTTGTTGGAGCAGTTGCGGTTGAACGCATAGCCATACCGCTTTTTCCCTGGCTGAAACGGATCATAGAATACGGAAGGGTCCTGCCGGTAAAGAGCAATTTGATTCAAGTACGGAGTGATTTGATCCATCCAGTGCTTGGCATCAGGCATTCGTTCGTGATAGTCTTGTTCGTACATAGCCATCGCCAAACCAATCACTTTCAAGTTCTGCACATCTTGTTTACGCTCTGCCTCATGCCGCAGTTCTTGAGGCGTCGGAATAAAAGGCGCGGGCGCAGCAATTTGGGCAGTTGTTTGAGCGGGGGCGGACGAAACGAGAAACGCGCCGCCGAGCGCGGCGGCAATAGTCAGGGCGGCGGCGGTGAGCCGCAGGCGGGGCGTAATGGTAGGCGTGGAACGGGTTCCTTTCGCGGACAAGATGCGGCTGATGCGGCGTCCAACAGAGGAGCGGAACGGGGCGACGCCGGCGTTCAAGGTGCGCTGAGAAAGCGCAAGGGGCGGGCGCGTGGCAAGGGACAGCAGGCAGTCGGCATAGGCACGGGGCGAGCAGGACGCGGCAAGAACGGCTTCGTCGCAGGCATCTTCGCTGATTTGCTCTAGTTTACGGACCAGAAGCCAGAGGAGGGGCTGAGGCCACAGCAGCGCGGTCAGGAGACGGGAAGCGAGGGTCCAAAGGTTGTCTCGGCGGGCCTCATGGGCAAGCTCATGGACAAAGACGGCGCGGAGGGCGTCGGCGTCAAACTGGGTCTCAAACGCCGCCGGCAGGAAGATGGCGGGACGGCGCAGTCCTGCAAGAAACGGGCTGTGGACGGATGGATGGGTCAGCAGCCGGGGCGGGTTTGGAGTCAGCGCGGCCAGCAGCGCGAGCGCCAGGCCGGACGTGACGGGCCGGGACGTGCGGCGCAGGCGCGTGAGGTGCCGTTGGCAGACGGCAAGCCAGAGCAGCAGGGCAGCGGATACGAAGAGAAAGCCAATCGGCAGGAACCCACCCGGCAGGAACCTACCCGGCGCAGCACTGGCTACCCGGAGGGCAAGTGCCTGCCCTCCCGGAGCGGGAAGGCGAAGAGTTCGGGCTTTGGGTAGCATCGGGGCTGGAACTGTTGGAACGCTGTAAGCAGGAGCGCTGCTCTGGGCGGGGTTGTCAAAAGGCGCAGCAAGCGGCACTGCTCTATTCCCCTTGAACTCTTCACCCTCCCTAGCAGGGAGGGTCACAACTTGTGACGGGGTAGGTTCCTGCGTCTTACTTCCTGCTCCCCCAGCATTGGGGGCTGGGGGGCCGATACGCCACACCGGCTGAATATGGCCGGTCAGCGGCGGAAGCAGCGCCAGCAGCGCGACGCCGACTAAAGTGGCCCGCCCGATGAGTGTCTGCACGGCGGGGCCGCGTTTGCGTGTCAGATGCAGAGCCGTCAGGCCGAGCAGCAGCAGGCCGGTGGACTGAAGCAGCAGAACCAGCGCGGATTGAGTTAAAGCTGTCATTGGGCTTCCTCCGATTTCGGTGCGGCGTCAATTAGCGCCCGCAGGCGCTGCATTTCGTCCTCGGAGATTGGCTCGTACTTTAAAAGGTGTGAGACCAGGCCATAGACCGAGCCGCCGAAGACGCGGGTGAGCAGGTCGCGGGCGGCGGATTCGCTGATGTCGGCTTCGCGTGACAAGGGGCGAAAGACAAACACGCGGTCTTGAACCGTGTGCGTGACGGCGTCTTTGGCTTCCAGCTTGCGGAGCAGGGTCTGGGTGGTGGAATGCGCGACAGGGTCGACTTGATTGAGGGCGTCGGTAATCTCCCGCGCTGTTGCTTCCCCGCGCTCCCACAAAATCTGCATGATCTGAAGCTGGACTTTTCCAAGCTTTGGAGTAGGTATCTTCGGTGCTGCCTTCGCCATTCGCGCCTCCGTTTACTTTGGTAAATGACAGCGCAAGTTTACCACGGTAAACGAAGGCTGTCAAGTGGGTGCGAAATTATTTTTCGTGCAGGAGATGAACGCTTCCGACGCGAACTAAGCGCGTATGGAATTACACAATATAAAATATGAGGGATGGGATGCGCTCCATCTTTCCAACGGCGATGCCGCACTTGTTGTCACCACTTCGGTCGGGCCGCGCATTATTTATTACGGCCTCACAG
>CAXTER010000082.1:0-22034 GCA_964243345.1 uncultured Armatimonadales bacterium | reverse complement strand
GACCATTTGAATGTCAAAAAGGCCATCATCGGCGGCATGAGCATGGGCGGGCCGGTGGTGCTGGAAATGTACCGTGAGCAGCCGCAGCGCTTTCGGGGCATGGTACTGATCGATTCAACGACTTCCCCGGCAAACGATGTGGAAAAAGCGGAGTGGCCCGGCTTCGGCAAGCAGGCACAAGACAAAGGCGTCGCGTCCATGATCCCCGCGCTGATGCCGAACATGCTGACGACAGCGACGCGCACGTCCGACCCCGTGCTGGTCAAGTATGTCGGCGGCATCGTCAAGAAAGGCTCGGTTAATGCCGCGGTCGGCGGCGGCAGCACGCTGGCAAATCGGCCCGACTCGCGTCCGATGATGGCTCAGGTGAAAATCCCGGTGCTGATTGTTGTCGGCCAGGATGACCCAATCTATCCGCTGGAAATGGCTCAGAAGATGCACCAGGACATCCCCGGCTCACGCCTGGTCGTTGTTCCCGGCGCGGCCCATGCCGCGATCATTGAAAAGCCGGAAGCCTGCAACCGGGCGATTGAAGCCTGGGCAAGCACGATTCGCTGAGAATCAGAGATACTTAGACCAGCCATTGTTGAGGGTTAGAAGAAAGGGCGAACACAAGGCTCGCTCCCTGCACCTTGATCCGTAGGGGCGAACCTTGTGTTCGCCCTCTTTTTCTGTCTTGTCATACATTTACTAACTAATTAAATTGAGCCAAAAGCAGTTAAGCGCAATTATTGATGTTTAGAACAAGGTCAGTCACGGTAACACTCACCCGGAACCCATTTTGGAAAGGCACATATTTATGGCAGACGACGACACTCTGGAAACCGAGCAGGACGACACGCAGACCACTGAGTCTACAGACCACAGCCCCGACGCCGCGCAAGTCGGCACGTCCGACGGCGACGGCGACAGCGAGAAAAGTGAGTAGAAAGGCAAAGACATGAAAGCGGTAGTTTGGCACGGCATCGGTGACATTCGTTTGGACGAAGTCCCTATGCCGAAAATTCAAGAGCCGACCGATGCTGTTGTCCGGCTGACGGCAAGCGCGATCTGCGGCACGGACCTCCATTTCGTGCGCGGTACGTTTGCCGGCATGAAGCCGGGCACGATTTTGGGCCATGAAGGCGTCGGTGTCGTCGAAGAAGTGGGCAAAGATGTCCGCAACTTCAATATCGGCGACCGCGTGGTCATCTGCTCTACCATCGGCTGCGGCTACTGCCCGTTCTGCCGGGACGGATACTACGCTCAGTGCGATAAAGCAAACCCAAATGGGCCGTCGGCGGGAACTGCCTTTTTCGGCGGCCCGGCCCCAACCGGCCCGTTTGACGGCCTGCAAGCAGAATACGCCCGCGTGCCGTTCGCGCACACGACCCTGGTGAAGCTGCCGGATGAAGTTAGTGACGCTCAGGCAATCCTGCTGTCCGACATCTTTCCTACGGCCTACTTCGGCGCAGACATCGCAGGCATCAAGCCGGGCAACACGGTTGCCGTGTTCGGCTGCGGCCCGGTCGGCCAGTTTGTGATTGCCAGCGCCATGCTGCTCGGCGCGGGCCGCGTGTTCGCCGTAGACGCCGTGCCGTCGCGTTTGGAGATGGCCCGCAAGCAGGGCGCGGAAACGGTCAACTTCAACGAAGAGCATCCCGTGGAAGCCTTGCAGCGCCTTACCGGCGGCACCGGCCCGGACATCTGCATTGATGCAGTCGGCGTGGACGCCTACCACGCGCATCAAGGCCCTGCCGCAAAGCTGGAAAAGATGCAGGAGCAGCAGTTTCAGCAGGAACTCGCGCAGAATAACCCGGCAGGCTACAAGCCGGAAGACGGCAACTGGGTCCCCGGCGATGCGCCGTCGCAGGCGCTTCAATGGGAAGTCGAGTCACTGGCAAAGGCCGGTACTCTGTCCATCATCGGTGTCTACCCGCTAACCATGAATTCGTTCCCTATCGGCGCGGCCATGAACAAGAACCTGACCCTGAAGATGGGCAACTGTAACCACCGCAAGTATGTCCCAATGCTGGTAGACATGGTCCGTGCCGGGGTGATTGACCCGACGCTGGTGCTGACCGAGCAGGAGCCAATGACATCTGCGATTGACGCCTATAAAGCCTTTGACGAGCGCAAGCCCGGCTGGATTAAAGTCGAGTTGGAGCCGCTGGCCCAGGCGGCGTAGAAGACGGGCGAAAGAAAAGCGAGGGAATGAATTCCTCTCGCTAAATAGCATCCTTCGGATGTAAGACCCAAGATATCGGGTTTCTCTTCGTCCGAAGGACGATCTTTCCCAGCGAGTGGAGTTTACTCCCTCGCTTCTTCCAACACTGAAAGAAAATCAAAATGCCACTCACAGTCATTGCAAAATTTGAAGCCAAGCCCGGCATGGAAGCCAAAGTCAAAGAAGGCTTGCAGGGCATGGTTGCCCCATCCCGCGCCGAGGAAGGCTGCCTGAACTACGACGTGTTCCAGTCCAACGACAACCCGGCGATCTTGTTCACCTACGAGAACTGGACCGGCAAAGACGCCTTAGACGCCCACATGCAGACGCCGTACTTTAAGGCGCTGGACGCAGCCGGTAAAGAAACGCTGGCAAAGCCGATGGACATCGATCTGCTGACACAGGTTTAAGCGATTTTAAGTCTAGGCTATTCAAGGAGACACACATGAAAGCTGTTGTTTACAAAGGCGTCAAACAAGTCGCCGTTGAAGATATTGAGATGGCACGCATTGAAGAAAAAACCGATGCGCTGCTCAAAATTACGTCCGCTGCCATCTGCGGCTCCGACCTGCATATGTACGACGGGCGAACGTCGTTTGAGGTCGGGCGCTCTATCGGCCACGAGATCATGGGCATTGTCGACAGTATCGGTGATGCCGTGACGCAAATCAAGCCGGGCGACCGGGTCGTGCTGCCGTTCAACATCGGCTGCGGCGACTGCTTTAACTGCGACCGGATGTACCCAAGCGCATGCCTCGTGTCCAATCCCGAAGGCGTCGGCGGCGGCTACGGCTACGCCGGGCTGGGGCCGTACCAGGGCGGGCAGGCGGAATACATTCGTATCCCGTTCGCCGACTTTAACTGCCTGAAAGTGCCGGGAACACCGGGCGATGAGTTTGAAGATAAGTTTATTCTGCTGGCCGATATTTTCCCGACGGCGTACCATTCGACTGAGCTGGCGCAGGTCGGCCTCGGCTCTACGGTCGCCATCTACGGCGCAGGCCCGGTTGGGATGCTGGCGGCGTACAGCAGCCTGATTAAAGGTGCGTCGGAAGTGTATGTGGTGGACAGTGTCCCGGAGCGGCTGGAAAAAGTAAAGGCCATCGGCGCGACGCCCATCAATTTCAAGGACGGCAGCCCCGCCGAGCAGATTATGGAGCTTCGGAAAAGCAACAAGATGCTTCAAGCCTCGTTCCGGCCCGGCGACGAGAAAATGAAAGGCGTTATGTGCGGCATTGACGCTGTCGGCTACCAGGCGCATGATGAGGGCAACCCGGACATGGACAAGCCAAACCAAGTCACGGAAGACCTGATTGAGCTGGTCAACCCAACCGGCGCGATGGGAATTATCGGTGCGTTCATGCCGCAGGACCCCGGTGGCGTGGATGAAAACGCCAAAAAGGGCATTTACGAGATTCCCTGGGCGAGCATCTTTGAAAAGGGCATCACGGTCGGTGCGGGCCAGGCTCCGGTCAAGCGCTATAATGTTTTGCTGCGTGATTTAATTATTGCTGGCAAGGTAGACCCGTCGTTTATTATCAGCCATGACCTGCCACTGGAAGCCGCCCCGGACGCTTACGCGAAGTTCGACGCACGAGCCGACGGCTACACGAAAGTCATCCTGAAGCCCCAGATGAAGGGGTAGTCAGGAATAAGGATCAACACCCCGGCCTTGAAAGGCCGGGGCTTCTTCATTCGGAGACCATTATCTTGTATCGCTTCACTCGTTTCGCCGCTTCCGCTTCTCTTTTTGCGCTTGCCGCCGCGTCGGCGCACGCGCAGCAGCCTGAGACTATGGCGAAGTTTTCCGGCCCGATGCCGACCGGTGTGACTGTTTCGCATGAAGGCCGGGTTTTCGTCAATTTCCCACACTGGGGCGATCCCGTCAAGTTCACCGTCGCGGAAATCGTCAATGGCAAGGCGGTTGCTTATCCGAACGCGCAGGTCAACCAAATCAACAAAGCGCACCCCGGCGACTGCATTTACTCGGTGCAGAGCGTTGTCGTTGACCCTGATGACCGTTTGTGGGCATTAGACACTGGCAGCCTGAAGCTCGGACCGAATGTGCCAAACGGGCCGAAGCTGATTTGTATAGACCTAAAGACAAACACAATTACCCGCAAGATATTCTTTCCGCGCTCGGTTGTCACGCCGGGAACATACCTAAACGATATACGCTTTGATCTGCGGCGCGGCAAGGCAGGAACGGCGTTCATTACCGACTCCGGCGCGAAGTCGGATGACGGCATTATTGTTGTCGATCTGGCATCCGGCAACAGCTTCCGGCGGCTGGGTAAAGACCCTTCGGTCAAGCCGGATACCAAAGTTATTGGGATTGTGGATGGAATGCCGCTGATGGAGCGCAAGCACGGGCTTTCGCCCCAAGTACCGAAGTTTGCGTCGGACGGCATTGCGATCAGCCGCGACGGCAAAACGCTGTACTACTGCCCGATTTCCAGCCGCCAGCTTTACAGCGTCTCCATAGATGCCATGATGGACCGGAAGAAGTCCGAGAGCGATGTCGCGGCAACCATTAAGGATTTAGGTGTCAAGGGTATGTCGGACGGCTTGGAATCGGACTCATCGGGCGGTATTTACGTCGGCGATGAGGAGAAGAACCAGGTCAAGTACGGCAAGCCGGGCGGGCCATATAAAGTAATCGCCCAAGTCGCGCCGCGCTTCTGGATTGACACCATGTCTGTCGCGACAAACGGGTATCTGTACTTCACAGCAAATGAATTGGCCTTGCTGCCGACCTACCATAACGGCAAGGACCTCCGGGTCAAGCCGTACCTGCTGTACCGGGTCAAAACAAACAAGCAGCCGGTTTTGTTAAAATAACGTAATCCAAAACGAACAGTGCACGAGGAGAATGAGCAATGCTACCAGAAGATACGCCGGACTCGAAGGATGTCAGCCTGACGCACCTGAGCCATGACAGCGGCTCGGAAGCCGCGACAATCCAGCATCATATCAGCGAAGACAAAGTCAACATCGGCAGCAATGAACGCTGGCTGACGGCAATCGCCGGCGGCACGCTCGCTACCTATGGATTAATTGCGCGGACGCCCACAAGCTTGGTGCTGTCGGCGCTCGGCGTCTACATGGTCGCTCGCGGCGCATCCGGTTACTGCCCGACTTATGCCGCTGCCGGCATCAACAACGCCGCAACCGATGGTGCGGCGGACAGTCAAGACGCAGTCCGCAAGAAGCTTGGCGCGGTCGGCATTAAAGTCCGTCACTCCGTCAGCATTATGAAGCCGGCGTCGGAGCTGTACGCCTTCTGGCGCGATTTCACCAACCTGCCGAAGATCATGGACCATCTGAACTCGGTCGTGCCGCAGGATGGCGACCAGAACAAGTCTCATTGGGTCGCTAAAGCGCCGCTGAACAGCACGGTCTCCTGGGACGCGGAGATTATCAATGACATCCCCGACCAGCTCATTGCCTGGCGCTCTTTGCCCGGCGCAGACGTAGACAACGCCGGTGCGGTCAACTTCAAGGCGGCGACCCAAGGACGCGGCACGGAAGTGATGGTTGAAATTTCTTATGCTCCCCCCGCCGGCAAGGCCGGCGCGGCGGTCGCGCGGCTGCTCGGCGAGGATCCCAAGAAGCAGCTTGACGACGACCTGCGCCACTTCAAGCAGCAGATGGAAGCCGGGGAGCGTCCGACCACCGAAGGTCAGCCGTCAGGGCGCGGGCCGGACAAAGATTTGGTGAAGTAAAACAAACATACCGGCACTGGAAGCCTTCCAGGTCTGCCAGTGCAGTGCCGGTCTACTTTCAGGTGAAAGTCCCAGCGGGACTGAACGCCACATACAAGTGGCTTCTCTTCGTCCTTAGAACCTATTTCAAAACGCCCCCCGGCCCCCAATAATGGGGGAGCATGAAGCAGTTTTTTTCGTCCGGTTCCCCCATGATTGGGGGCTAGGGGGACTCTTTCGGAGTTTTGAAATACATTCTTAGTCGCGGAGCGACTTTCACTGGCAGTAGACCGGCACTGCACTGGCAGACCTGGAAGGCTTCCAGGGCCGGTTCTCAAACAAAAGGTAACACATTATGAAAGCACTCTGCTGGTACGGCAAAAACGACGTTCAGATTAGTCAGGTCCCGGACCCCAAAATCCTGAACCCGCGTGACGCCATCATCAAAATTACGTCCACTGCCATCTGCGGCTCGGACCTCCACCTCTATGACGGCTTTATTCCGACAATGGAAAAAGGCGATATTTTAGGCCATGAGTTCATGGGCGAAGTGGTCGAGATTGGCTCAGAAGTTAAGAATCTGCAAATCGGTGACCGCGTTGTTGTCCCTTTCACCATTGCCTGCGGGCGCTGCTACTATTGCTTGAACAATCAATATGCGCTTTGCGACAACTCCAACCCAAACGCTCTGCTTCCAGATGAAGCTTACGGCTACTCGCCTGCGGCCATTTACGGATACTCGCACTTGTACGGCGGCTACGCCGGTGGACAGGCAGAGTATGCCCGCGTCCCATTTGCAGACATTGGTCCAATCAAAGTTCCCGAAGGGCTGACCGATGAGCAGGTGCTGTTCCTGTCGGACATCTTCCCAACCGGCTACCAAGCGGCCCAGTATTGCGGCATCAAGCCCGGCGACACGGTCGCCGTGTGGGGCGCAGGGCCGGTCGGCCAGTTCGCTATCCAGAGCGCTTACCTGCTGGGAGCCGAGCGGGTTATCTCCATTGATCACCTCCCGGAGCGGCTGACGATGTCCCGTGACAAAAGCAAAGCGGAGATCGTCAACTACGAGGAGCAGGACAACCTGTTTGAGACTTTGAAGGAGATGACCGGCGGACGCGGCCCGGACCACTGCATTGACGCCGTCGGCCTGGAAGCCCACGGCCACGGCATCGGCAACGTCTATGACAAGACCAAGCAGCTTGCACGACTGACTTCCGACCGCTCCAACGCTTTGCGCCAGGCCATTCAATGCTGCGGCAAGGGCGGCACGGTCTCGGTCCCCGGCGTCTACGGCGGCTTTTTAGACAAGTTCCCGTTCGGCGCGGCGTTTGCCAAAGAGCTGACCTTTAAGATGGGCCAGACGCATGTTCAGCGCCTGCTGAAGCCGCTGATGCAGCATATTGTCAACGGCGACATTGACCCGACGTTCATTATCTCGCACCGGATGAAGCTGGATGACGCGCCGGAAGGCTACAAGATGTTCAAGGAAAAGACGGATGACTGCACGAAAGTCGTGCTGACGCCGTAACTGCTGTCAGCCGGGGGTTTTACACCCCCGGCTTCTTTCGGTTTCACCTTATGACCAAAAACACACGCAACCTGCTTCTTCTGACTGCTTCCTTCCTCGCCGTTCGTGCGTTTGTCCGGCAGCGCCGTCAAGCCGATTTGGGCGGCCAAGTCGTGCTGATTACCGGCGGCTCACGCGGGCTGGGACTGGCGCTGTCGCATGAGTTCGGGAAGCACGGCTGCCGGCTCGCAATTTGCGCCCGCGATGCAGAAGAATTGGCGCGTGCCAAACAAAATTTGGAAGCGCAGGGGTTTGAGGTCTTCACGTCCGTGTGCGACCTCACAGACACGGCGCAGGTGACACGGCTGATTGCAGATGCCACCGCGCACTATGGGCAGATTGACATTCTGGTCAACAATGCAGGCGTCATTGAAGTCGGGCCGGTCCAGAATATGCAGCGCCGCGACTTTGAAGATGCGATGAACGTGGACTTCTGGGGCAGTTTGGACACGATCTTGGCTGTCCTGCCGCAGATGCAGGCGCGGCATTCCGGGCGAATTGTCAACATCACGTCTATTGGCGGCAAAGTGGCGTTTCCTCATTTGCTGCCTTATGCCGCTGCTAAGTTCGCAGCGACTGGACTTTCGGAAGGACTGCGCCCGGAGCTGAAACGCGACGGCATCACGGTCACAACGATTGTTCCCGGCCTGCTTCGTACCGGCTCCTACTTTAACGCTTTGTTTAAGGGCAACAAGACCGGCGAGTTCGCCTGGTTCTCGATTGGGGATAATCTGCCGGGCGGCTCCATCAGTGCCGAACGCGCCGCCCGCGAGATTGTCGCAGCGACTCGCTTAGGCGGAGCCGAGCGCATCTTGTCTGTGCCTGCGTCCCTGCTGTCCTATGCTCAGGGCCTCGCGCCCGGCGCGACGAGCGCTTTGCTGACGCTGATCAACAACGCTGTCCTGCCGCCCCCCTCGGCCAAGCCCGGCAGCGACACGATCAGCCCCGGCAAAGACGCCGATCCGTCTGTGCCGCTGAAGCCCGCCTTTGACGTGGTGACAGCGCTTGGGCGTTCTGCGTCGGATCGGCTGAACCAGTAACCGCAAGCACCGTAGGGGCAGGGTTCACCCCTGCCTTTAAGAGGATAGGGGCAAGCCCTACCCCTACGGGAAGAGAAAAACGGCCCGGCGAGAATATCTCGGCGGGCTGTTTTTACGTCTTATTTAGCTGCTGAAATTAGGTGTTGTCGCCGATGGTGGCGTCCTGGGCGGCAGTGGTCTTGCCCTTAGAAGCTGCGCTGTCGTCGTGAAACAAGTAGTTCGATGATTCGGGGTCAAGCGCCCCGGACGGGGTCTGCGCGACAAGCTGGGCGAAGTGGTCCAAATCGTGCTGAAGCTTCTGCTCAAAGTGGTTGCCGACGCCGAGTTTTTCGCCGACATCGCCGAGGACTCCGGCGGGCGGGGTGTAACTGAGGGTCACAACAACTTTAGTCTGGCTGTCGCCGACGGTCTCGAAAGTCACTGTGCCGTGGTTCTGCAAGCCATCAATGGAGCGCCAGCCGACTTGCTTGCCTTCAATCCAGTTTTCGTTGACTGCATCCCACTCATGGGTCCCGGCAACATCGGCGGCCCAATGGCTGGTTTGGCTGTCTTTATAAGTGACTTCCTTGATGTACGACATGAACTTGGGAAAGTCGTTAAAGTGCGTGAATAGCTGATAAACCTGGCTGGACGGGGCATTAATTGTCACCGTCGCTGAATGCGTGTATTCCGACATGGTTATCTCCTTATGTATGTCTTGTCTGCTCCCAAACTTCGGGCTGGAAGAGTGCGACGAACTACTTCTTGAGCGGGTCATGGCCCCAGTTCATCAGCGAGTAGCGCCAGTGCGTCTCTTTGATGTCCCCGGACGGCCTTTGCGCGAGGTGACGATGCACATAGCTGACGACCCGGCGCATTTGGGCGTAGTCGCCTGTCGAATAATGCTCTTTTTTGCTGTGCAGCAGTTCAATGACATGACGCCCGGACTGATGGCCTGCGGACTCGCCCTCACCATCGTTTTTTTGGCCGACTTCTTTCGATTGCTCTGTTTCCAGCCAGTGAGATAACTCACTGGCTGTCATATTGACGGCTTCGTTGAACTCTTTCAATGCTGTCGCATCGTCCATGTGGTCTGACATAGCTACTTGCTTTTCTTTAGCTCGTCCGGCTTGTGCGCGGCTTCTTTATGAGAGGCGTCGGTTTCAACTAGATATTCCGGGTCGTCTTTTGTGGCTTTGACTTCGTGGCTTTTGATCTTGGTCGGCTCGGTGAGCTTTTTCTCAACTGTGCCTTCGGTCTTGCCCTGGGACGTGTCCCATTCTACATGGTCCCCTTTTTTCAGAGCGTCTGCCATAGCTAGTTCTTTCCGCTCATGTCGTTCGGCATCATGGCAGGCTTCAGGACGGGCATGGTGGATGCGTGGACGCCGAGGTTGGTGCCGACTTGGTAGATCATCTTGGTATGGTCTTCGATTTCCGGCAGGTTCTTGGACGCAAACGCAGTAAAGTTTGCGCTCTTGCCCATGGCGATTTCCTTTTCAAAGAGCTTCACGGTATCCGTGTGCGCTTTTTCCTGCGATCCCATGTAGGCTTTGTCAAAGGCAGCCCCAGACAGGCCGGACAGCTTGGCGATGATGGCGGCGTGCATCGGGTCAGTTGCGGTTGGAATGGACACTTTGGCGTCCTGCGCGGCTGTCTTCAGCTCGGCGTTTGCGGCGCTGTGCTCTTTAACCATGCGCTTCGCGACGTTCATCACCTGCATATTGTGGGTCTTGGTCAGCGCAATTTCGCTGGACTTGACCTCAAAGATACCGCCCTGCGCGGCTTTTGTGGCGAATGTTTTGTCCATTGGGCTGACAATTGCCATAGCGGCGGTAGACGAAAGCAGCACTGCGGCTCCGGCGGCTGCGGTAATCAATTTGTGTGTAAACATTGTGTTCTGTTGACGCTTCCTAATGTAAGTTTATCTGCCGTAATTTTTCCCTGTCTGCCGCAAATATAAACGCCTAAATCTCCAGACGCATTCTCCCGATAATCACCCTGTTATCGTAGATATCATCGTAAATGTTATTATGAATAGTGTTATGAAGGGATAAACCGATGCGCCTTGTGACGCGATCCGATTTTGACGGCCTCATCTGCGCCGTTTTGCTGAAGCAGGTCGAGAAAATTGACTCTATCCAATTTGTTCACCCGAAAGATTTGCAGGACGGCAAGTTTGAGGTCACGGCGGTCGATGTTCTGACCAATGTGCCGTATGTCCCCGGCTGCGGCCTGTGGTTTGACCACCACGCAACTGAAATTGAGCGGATTGTGGGACGGGTGGAGTTTGAGGGAAGCTGCTGGCTTGCGCCAAGCGCAGCCCGTGTCGTGTACGATTACTACGGCGGCTCGGCCCGCTTTCCCGGCATTGAGGAAATGATGCGTGAAGTGGACAAGGCCGATTCGGCACTGTTCACGCCCGACGACATTCTGCGCCCGGAGGGCTGGCCGCTGCTGTCGTTTCTGATGGATGCCCGGACAGGGCTGGGCCGGTTCCGGGATTATCGCATCAGCAACTACCAGCTTATGTACGATCTGATTGACGCCTGCATGACCAAAAGCATCAGCGAAATTTTGATCCTGCCGGATGTCCAGGAGCGGGTCATTCGCTACTTTGAGCAGGATGCGCTGTTCCGGGAGATGCTGGCCGACCATTCGTGGACCGAAGGCAATGTTGTCGTGACCGACCTGCGCGGCGTTTCGCCCATCCCCTGCGGCAACCGCTTTTTAGTCTATGCGTCTTATCCCGACACGAACACGTCGGTTTGGATTGTGGACGGCTTTCAAGGCAAGAACTGCGTCTTCGCCTGCGGCCATTCGATCTTAAATAAGACTTCGCGGACCCATATCGGGTCGCTGATGCGCGGCTTCGGCGGGGGCGGCCATGAAGCCGCCGGAACCTGTCAGGTGCCGCATGAGGACGCCGAAGAAGTCCTGCGCGAGATTGTCTTTTCCATGCACCAGGACGAGATGGCGGCTCCTGATGAGGCTTGGGCTTTGGTAAAGGCGGCGTAGTAAATTATAAGGAAATGCGGGCGGTTGAAATCGCGGCAACAAAGGCACGAAGTCCACCTTCGTGGACTGGGATAAAAGTCCTAATTTCTTTTCCTAACCTGCGAAGGCAGGTTTCGTGCCTTTGTTGCCGCGATTTCAACCGCCCGTATTCGTCACCCACCGGGACGCAGCAGCTCGTCCACCGTTACAAACCGAAAGCCGCGGGCTTTGAGGCGCTGAATGATCTGCGGCAGAATTACCGGTATTTGAGCGCTGCCGTCATGCAGCAGAATAATCCCGCCGTCGCTGATCGTGTCCAGCGTCCGGGTCTCAATTACGCCTGTGCCGGGATCGGCATAGTCGCCGGGATCGTCGCTGTACAATATCATCTTGTAACCGAGCGCTTCGACCGCCTCTGCGACCGCCCGGTTGTACTCGCCGCCCGGTGGGCGAAACAGATGCGGCGAGTGGCCGGTAATTCCTTTGATCACTTCCCCGCAGGCTTCAATCTCCGTGTCAATATACTCCGGCGGGATTTTCACCAGGCTGACATGGTCGTAGGTATGGTTGCCGACCTCGTTGCCGCCGGCCACTTCCGCCCGGATTAAGTCCGGATATTCTTCGGCTTTTTCCCCATCCACAAAGAACGTCGCATGGATATTGTTCTCTTTGAGAATTTGGAGCAGTTTCAGCGTGAAGGCAGGGTGGGGGCCGTCGTCGATTGTCAGCGCGATTTCGTGCCGGTTGGGATTACCGCGCAGGACTTTGTCCACGCGCAGGCCGCGCAGCAGCTCGGTTTCGTCCTGGGCGATCAGCTCCAGCGTGCTGCGGTATACTTCGTGCTTGGCGTTCAGCCAGTATTTGTCGCGCTCGGACTGCACCAATGTTAGGGCGGCAGACGCCGGCAGCTTATTGGGGGACAGCGAGAGCGAGTTTGCCGGCGAGTTCTGCGGGAGGCGGGCGTGATGCTGCGGCGGCTTTGGCTTGAGGGGAAGCTTTGCCGTCGGCGCGGCGACGCCTGCGCCAGCACAGGCCGTCAGTGCAGCAAGGCCAAGAACCCCCGAAAAAAATCTGTGTGCCATGCCGCTCTATTCTTGAACGGGAGGTGGTTTTCCTGCATCAGTCAAAGGCAAATATGCTCAGTTCGGCAAACGCACCCGGCCCAGCAAACGCACCCGGCAAACGCACCCGGCAAACGCACCCGGCACTGGAAGTGCCGGGCTACTCTCAGTGGAAGTCGCTCCGCGACTGAAGATAAAGAAAAGCCACTTGTGTATGGCATTTAGTCCCGTAGGGACTTTCACTTGTAGTAGCCCGGCACTTCCAGTGCCGGGTGCGTTTGCCGGGTGCGTTTGCCGGGCCGGATACATTCGCTTTACCCGGTTCATTTGCTGCCGTTCGTGGTAGCATGGATTTATGTTGCCTGCCGAAAAAGTTCTGATCGTCCACGGCCGGCTGTGTGCCGAATACCACTGCCCTATTGCTTATTTTCATCAGCTTGACCCCTTGAGTGAACTGGTTTCATCTCTGCTCTCGCACCGGACCAAGAACGCTGATTCGCACCGGGCGTTCCAGAACCTCCTGGCGCGGTTCCCGGACGGCTGGACTGAGGTGCGCGATGCGCCTCTCGCCGACGTGCAAGCGGCGCTGGCTCCCTGCACCTGGCCGGAGCAGAAAGCGCCGCGCGTGCAGGACATCCTGCGGCGCATCACTGAGGAGCGGGGCGAGCTGTCGCTGGACTTTTTGGAAACTTTGGGTGTTGACGAGGCCCGCATCTGGCTGGAGCGTTTGCCGGGAGTCGGGCCGAAAACCAGCGCCGCCGTTCTGTCGTTCAGCCGCCTGCATCGCCGCGCTCTGCCGGTAGACAGCCATCACCACCGCGTCGCCGTTCGGCTTGGCCTCATCCCCGCGTCGGTGTCTGTCGGCCCGTCCCATGCGCTTTTAGAAGCACAGCTTCCCGCTGACTGGACCGCCCAGCAGGTGTATGACAACCACGAAGTCTTGATGCTCCACGGCCAGCGCTGCTGCTTTCACCATAACCCCGACTGCGCCCGCTGCGTCGTTTTTGACTTATGCCCGTTTGGTCAGGCACGCCTCAAGCCGGCAGGATAACTGTTCACGTCCGCCGAACAAGCAAGCAGCGAAGCAGGCAAGGTACAATAGCCCTATGACAGACACGGCAGTTCAAGAAGTCGTTCCCGACAGCATTCAAGACGCGGAAGATCATCTTGGCATGACCGATGCCCAGTGGGCGCAGTGGCAGGCATATACGCACGGCTACGGCGAGCAGGACGCGAATGGAGTGGACATCTCTAATCTGCGAGCCAATCTGCGGCTGACGCCAAAGGAGCGGCTCTTAAAACATCAGAAAGCATTGAAGTTAGTCCTGGAGGTACGCAATGCAGGAGCGAGAGCCGGACTTTTCCGCCCTGCTTCGGACGCTTGAAGCCGGCGGGGTGCGCTTTGTTTTAATCGGCGGACTGGCAATGATTGCGCTTGGCAGCAACCACGTCACGCAGGACGTAGACATTGTGTACGCGCGTGATCCCGAAAATCTTCGGCCTTAGTCGCGGCGCTTAAACCGCAGCATCCGCACCTGCGCGGCGCACCTGAAGGCTTACCGTTCATTTTTGATGTCCGCACGTTCAAAAACATGCTCAACATCACGCTGGTAACCGATGCCGGAAGCCTGGACCTGCTGGGCGAAGCGCCCGGTGCGGGGCCTTTTGAGGAATTATGGGAGCGAGCGGTTGTTGTCGAGATTGACGGATCATCCGTGCGTGTGGCCTCGGTAGATGATTTAATTGCCATGAAAACAGCCGCCGGGCGGCCTAAAGATAAAGATCATGTGCTGGAACTGCGGGCGCTGCGTGAACTGGCGGCGGGGTATGATCCTGCCCGGTAATATCAGCGACTTTTAGGTATAATGGCCTCATTATGTGCCGTATTTTAGTGGTGGATGACGAAGAAGAAGTGCGTGAGGCGGTTCAGCGGCGGCTGTCGCGGGAAGGCTACACGGTGGAAGCCGCATCCGGCGAAGAGGCAGGCATTGAAAAGATGCAGAACGCCGCCCATGCTTACGATATTGTCATTACCGACATGAGCATGGAAGACTCCGGGTCGGGCATTCGGATTTTAGAAAACGCCGTGGCCCGCGACGTGTTCACGGAAGTGATTGTGCTGACGGCTTACGGCAATGTCGCTAATGCCGTCGAGTGCATGAAGCGCGGGGCGTTTGATTATGTTGAAAAGAACATGCCGAACGTAGACGTGTTTGAGCTGCTTTGCCTTAAAGTCGCGCAGGCGGTCGAGCGCCGCCGCAGCGCGGTGGACACGGTGCGGCGCTTGGAGTCGTTCAGCAAGATGCGGGGCGTGGCGGAAGTGCATTCGTGATGAGGACAAATAAGCGAGGGAGTTCACTCCCTCGCTGGAAGGCGCTCGGAAGCGCCGCCTGCCCAGGGGGCAGAAAAACAGAAATTCCCGTATTGCGTCCTCTGGACGCGCGGCGCTTCTAAGCGCCTTGCAGCGAAGACGTCCTCGTGCATCTTTTGATGCGTTATTGCTCCCATATCAACTCTACAAAAGGCAGGCCATGACACAGATTTCCGGCGACATTCTGCAAAACTGGGACAAGGCTTCGGCCCGCGAATGGCTGACCACAAACGGCATCGGCGGGTATGCATCGTCGAGCCTTTCCGGGGCCAACACCCGCCGCTACCACGGCCTCTTGGTGCCGGCGTTTTCGCCGCCGCTGGGCCGGGCCGTGCTGCTCTCTAAAGCCGAAGAAGAAGTGCGGGTGGAAGACCAGCTTTATCAGTTGTCCGCCAACAAGTATCCTTCCGTCGTGCAGCCGCAGGGCTTCCGCCATTTGACCTACTTCGGCACGACCCCGGTTCCGACATTTACGTACATCTTCCATGAAGAGACTGTCGTGCTGGAAAAGCGCATCTGGATGGCACATGGCCTGAACACCGTTTATATCCAGTACACGCTGGTCAAAGCCCCTGAACCCGTCAAGCTTGGCCTCGTGCCGCTGCTGGCGTACAAAGACTACCACACCGAGCAGCACCGGTGGGACGGCTTCACTGCCGAGATGACGACGGGGCCGGATGGACGGCAGAAGTTTGTCGCTTACCCCACGGCAAACCCGCTTTATTTGTCCATGAAGCCGCCGTTTGTGTTCTCCGATCACAGCGGCTGGTTTTTCAACTTCGAGCATCCGCGTGAGCAGGAGCGAGGCTTAGACTTTACCGAAGACTTGTACTGCCCCGGACGCTTCGACGGCATTCTGACGCCCGGCCAGACCATTACGCTGATTGCTACTGTCGAAGAAGAAATGCCGGATGAGCCGGAAACTGCGCTGGTGTCGGAAGTGGCCCGGCAGAAGTCGCTTTTGGACGCGGCAGGTGTCCGTCCGGGTGACCCGGCGGCGGCGCTGACTCTGGCTGCCGATCAGTTTGTGATTGAAAGCTCTCCGAAGGTCGCCCGCGCAACAATTATGGCGGGCTACCCGTGGTTCACCGACTGGGGCCGGGACACGATGATTTCCCTGCCGGGCTTGTGCCTGACTACGAAGCGCTACGCGGTCGCCAAAGAAATCTTGTCCGCGTTTGCCGGCGCGGTGCAGGATGGCCTGCTGCCGAACCGCTTTTCCGACAGCGGCGCGGGGGCTGAGTACAATACGGTTGACGCTTCTTTGTGGTTCTTCCAGGCGATCTACGCCTATGCTGAGGCGTCAGGGGATTGGGCATTCGCTCAAACTGAGATGCTGCCTGTGCTTCAGGACATTCTCAAAGCCCATATCGCCGGAACCGATTATCATATCGGCGTTGACCCCGAAGACGGCCTGCTTCACGCCGGGCAGCCGGGCGTCCAATTGACCTGGATGGATGCCAAAGTCGGCGACTGGGTGGTGACCCCGCGCATCGGCAAGCCGGTCGAAATTAATGCCCTCTGGCATAACGCGCTGTGCGTCACTGCCGAAATCGCGGACCGGGCCGGGCAAACTGACTTCGCTGCTGATTGCCGCACCCGCGCCCATCAGGCCAAAGCGTCTTTCGCCAAGTTCTGGAACCCGGACGCGCACTGTTTATATGATGTTCTGGGCGAAGACGGCAGCCCAGACGCATCGGTGCGCCCGAACCAAATATTTGCCGTCAGCCTGCCGTTTCCCGTTGTTGAAGGCGACCAAGCCAAACTCGTTGTGGACGCCGTTACCGAACATTTGCTGACTCCCTTTGGCCTGCGAACGCTGGCTCCCGGCTCCCCCAACTACCATGCTCATTACGGCCCCGGCGATGGGACGGCCCGCGACGGTGCGTACCATCAAGGCACGGTCTGGCCCTGGCTTTTGGGCGCGTTCTGCGACGCTCACCTGAAAGTGTGCGGCGACAAAGCCAAAACTCGTGCGCTGTTAGACACACTGCTTTCCACGGGGTTGACTGAGTACGGTATCGGCACACTCGCCGAGATTTTTGACGCCGAAGCGCCTTATGCTCCCAATGGCTGCCCTGCCCAGGCATGGAGCGTCGCCGAAGTGTTGAGAGCCTATATGAAGACGGCATAAGGAACGAGAGCAGAAGGAACGAAAGCAGGGTGCGATGAAACGCTGGAAACTAAAAGCCGGAGCAGCTGACTTAGACGCGCTCGTTCTGGAAGACGCGCCGCTGCCAGAACCTGGGCCAGGCGAAGTGAGAGTTCGCGTCCATGCCGTGTCGCTCAATGCCCGCGATACGATGATTCTCAATGGCGTATTCGGGAGACTGCCGGGGCGCGACCTCGTGCCGATCTCAGACGGGGCGGGCGAAGTGGACGCGGTCGGCCCCGGCGTCAAGACATGGGCGGCCGGCGACAAAGTGACGAGCCTCTACTTTGATTGGCTTTCGGGGCCGCCCAAACCGAGCTTCGGCACCGGCCTCGGCTCCGATAAAGAAGACGGAATGCTGGCTGAGTACGTCGTTCTGCCGGCTACGCGCCTTGTCCGTGCACCCGCAAGCCTGAGCTATGCTGAGGCGTCCACTCTGCCCTGCGCGGCGCTGACTGCATGGAACGCGCTGTTTTCCGATCATCCAATTAAAGTCGGAAGCAAGGTTCTGGTTGTAGGAACCGGAGGCGTTTCTCTGTTCGCGCTGATTCTCGCGCACGCGGCGGGCGCTCAGGTGTTTGCTACGACAAGCCAGGACAGCAAGCGCGAGCGTCTTATTGAACTTGGCGCAGCCGATGTTGTCAACTACAAGACAGACGAAAATTGGGGAAAGACCATCTTCGAGAAGACGGGCGGCGTGGACAAAGTCGTGGATGCTGCCGGAACCATCAACGAGTCTCTGGAAGCGCTGGGCTACGGCGGCGAAGTGGTGCTGATGGGTTTGAAAACGGCAAGCGCCGGCCCGCCGCCCGCCTTTCTGATGATGGGAAAGAATGCTATTATTCGCGGCACGAGTGTCGGCAGCGCGGAAATGTTTGCCGCGCTTTCTCAGGCGATTGACATCAGCCTTCTCAAGCCGCCAATGAGTCGCACGTTCCGCTTTGAGGACGCCAAAGACGCTTACCGCGCTCAGGAGTCTCCAGAAACCTTCGGCAAAATCGTCATTAACCTGGGCTAAAAATTAGTTCAGGAAGTGACTTGGTTTCTGTGCCTGCTCGACTAAAAAAAGACCCCGCCATTTCGGGCGGGGTCAACCAGAGAAACACAAGAAAAACACGGTGACAGAAGAAACTAACACACTCATTGTCGGTATCATGCCTCTTCTTCTGCACTGCTATTAATACTGAGTTTGTGCCGCCGGAGTTCCCCTGACATTCAATCACATGAAAGAGTATTCCATGCCTGATCCTGACTCTCCGCCTGCCGTCGTCACGCCCGGCGCTAATTTAGTCGTGGAAGGCATCCCGCCTATTTCTGCGGCCCAAGCCGAAGCCTTGAAGCGCTACACCGAGTTCCGCGCGGCTTTGTTTGCCGACTGGCACCCGGAAAAGCGCGAGATGCTGATCCGCACCCGCTTTGCCGACACGGCCCAAGTGCATTTAGTTGCGTTTCCCGGCGGCGCACGGCGGCAGATGACGTTCTTCGCAGATACCGTCGGCGCTGCGTCGTTTTCGCCCATAACCGGCGATTATTTTGTGTTCACCAAAGACACCGGCGGCAACGAGTTCGCCCAAAATTATCGGTTTGATTTGGCGGACGGAACGGTGACGCTGCTGACTGACGGCGCTTCTAAAAACAGTCCCGGCGTCTGGGCAGCGGGGCGCGACAAGATGGCCTACACATCTACCCGGCGCACCGGGCGGGACACGGACTTGTATTCGATTAATCCTGCCGACCCCGCAAGTGACCGCCTCGTCGCGGCGCTTGAAGGCGGCGGCTGGTTTCCGCTGGACTGGTCCCCGGATGCGTCTCAAATCCTTGTTGCCGAATACCTCTCCATCAACGAAAGCTACTTGTGGCTGGTCAGCGAAGAGACGGGCGACAAGACGCTGCTGACGCCCAAAGGCGGGCCAAAAGTCTCCTATTCCGGCGCGAAGTTTGCCCCGGACGGCAAAACGCTGTATGTCTCTGCCGACAAAGAAAGCGAGTTCAAGCGGCTGCTGTCTTTGGACATTTCTGCTGGCACATTGACGCCGCTGACACCGGACTTAGGCTGGAGCGTGGAAGAGTTCGCTCTGTCGGCTGACGGCGCACTTCTCGCGTTCGCCGTCAATGAAGACGGCATCAGTGTTTTGCGAATTTTAGACATGGCTTCGGGACAAGTCGCCGTGCCGGACAGCGTTCCTATCGGCATTCTTGGCGGCTTGAAATGGCATACAAACGGGCAGGATTTGGCGTTTACATTAGTGTCCGCCCGCTCGCCGTCCGATGTTTACTCACTCCGCGTCAAAACGGGCCAAATCGAGCGGTGGACCCAAAGTGAGACCGGCGGCCTCAACGCCGATGCGTTTGCCGTGCCGGAACTAATCCGCTGGGAGAGTTTTGACGGTTTGGCGCTTTCGGGCTTTTTGAGCCGCCCGAACAGCGCAAAGTTTCCGGGCAAGCGCCCGGTAATTATCGTCATTCATGGTGGTCCGGAAGGGCAGGCCCGGCCCGGCTTCTTGGGCCAAAGCAACTTCTACTTGAACGAGCTGGGCGTCGCGCTCTTGTACCCGAACGTGCGCGGCTCCGATGGCTACGGTAAGACGTTCTTGGACTTGGACAACGGCTTTCAGCGCGAAGACACTTATAAAGACATCGGCACGCTGCTGGACTGGATTGCCGGGCAGCCTGAGCTAGACGCCGAGCATATCATGGTCAGCGGCGGCTCCTACGGCGGACACATGACCCTGGCCGTCGCCACTTTGTACAGCGCCAAAGTCGCCTGCTTTGTGGACATTGTCGGCATGTCGAGTTTGGTGACGTTTTTGGAGAACACGGAAAGCTACCGGCGCGACCTGCGCCGGGTCGAGTACGGCGACGAGCGCGACCCGGAAATGCGGGCGTTCCTAAACCGTATCGCGCCGCTGAACAACGCCGAACAAATCAAAAAGCCGCTGTTCATCATTCAGGGCAAAAACGACCCGCGTGTCCCGGCATCGGAAGCCCTGCAAATGGCCGAAACCGTCCGGCAAAACGGCATCCCCGTCTGGTTTTTGATGGCTGACGACGAAGGCCACGGGTTCGCCAAAAAGAAAAACATCGAGTTTCAGTTCTTCGCCACCGTCCAATTCGTGCAGACATACTTGCTTGGTGCAGAAGAGCAAGGAACTATGCGTTAAAGATAGAAAGAGGAGCCGTGGGGCTGAAGTCCTGCGCTATGGGCGCAGGACTTCAGTCCACGTTCCCTGCATTTTATAGTCCTTCCCCCGCAAGTCATGGTAGAATGACAGCATGGTTACTCAGCGTGTTAGCATTGCGGCGGGTCTGACGCTGGCCGGGCTGGCGCTTTTGGCCGGGGCGGACATCGCCAAACGGGCGGTGCATGGGCATGGACACTGGCACACTCTGGCGGCGGGGCTGTATCACGCGGTCAAGGGCCAAGCGGCGTCGGCGGCGGCTTTGCCCGCCGAGCGGGCGGACGGGCCGCTGGTCATTTACTCGGACACGCTAGGCGACGGCTGGCAGGACTGGTCTTGGGACTCGAAAAACATCAAATACACGCAGGTGCCCGGTATTGTACATTCCGGCCACTTTGCCGTTGCCATGCCCCCCGACAGCAACCGGGGCGTCTACCTCCACCATGACCCGTACAGCACGGGCGGCTACGGGACATTGCAGGCGTTTGTTTACGGCGACAACACGGCGCAGGTGTGTTTGGTAGACAGCGGCGGCAAGTTCGGCGACAAGATTTCTCTGCGTCCGTACTTGAAGCCTGACCCGTCAGGCCGCGCGGGCTGGCAGGAGCTTCAAATCCCGCTGGCGAAGCTCGGAGCTGCCCGCGATGGAGAAGCCATCTCCGGCATTGTATTCCAGCCGGAATCGTCATCGTCCTTGCCGCTGATCTTAGATGACATTTCCCTGCTGCCCGATCTCTCCCTGCCGCCTGCCCCAACGGCGGCGACTGTCGCCGTCAGCGTCAACGCAAGCGCCGGGCGTCACCCGATTTCCCCCTATATTTACGGCATGGCGTTTGCGCCCGACGATTATTTGGCCGACCTCAAGCTGAGCGTCAACCGCTGGGGCGGCAACGATAAAACGCGCTACGACTGGGTGCAGGGCAACGCCGAGAACGCGGCGCGGGACTGGGAGTTCCGCAACCGCTATGTCGCCGACAATGGCAATGCTTCGCCGAAGCCGTCGTCCGCCGCCGACACGTTTGTGTCCGGCAACAAGGCGCGGGGCGCGGCGACGCTTCTGACAATCCCGACCATCGGCTGGGTTTCTAAAGACTCCGACAATAGCCATCAATCGGTCAATGTCCCGGACCCGAACCATGTGGGCGGCTACGACCCGGCAGATAACCGAAGCCGAACCAGCGTCCGCTCCGTCGCCCGCAAAAACGCGCCGTTCACGGACGCGCCGACGCTTGCCGGGGGGGTCGTCTATCAGGACGAATGGGTCAATCACCTAAAAAACACTTTCGGCGACGGCGCTCACGGCGGCGTCCAGTTCTACGCGATGGACAATGAGCCGGACCTTTGGGACGTAACGCATACCGATGTTCACCCGGCCCGGATGGGCTATGACGATGTGCTGCACAACTTTTTAGAGTACGCTTCCGCCGTCAAGGCCGTTGACCCGTCGGCCTATGTCACCGGCCCGGTATCCTGGGGCTGGACGGGGTACAATTACTCGGCGCTGGACCGGGGCGACGACAACTTCCATACGTTTGCCGACCGCAAGCGCCATGGCGGCGACCCGTTCCTGCTGTGGTTTTTAAAGCAAGTCCACGCCCATGACGTGCAGGCCGGAACGCGGACTTTAGATGTGCTGGATGTCCATTATTATCCGCAAGGCAGCGGCATCTACGGCGGGCAGACCGACCGCGCGGCGCGGGAGCTGCGGGAGCGTTCCACGCGCTCTTTGTGGGACACGGCCTATCCCGATGAAAGCTGGATCGGCGAGCCGGTTGCGCT
>CAXTER010000081.1:0-22087 GCA_964243345.1 uncultured Armatimonadales bacterium | reverse complement strand
CCTGAGCGCCGAACGACAGCACCCAGTAGAGCATTTCCTCGTAGCCATGCACCGTCACTCGGAACAAAAGGCTGCCGCCCGGCTGCTTCTCAATCTGCTGGGTCGCGTGCCAGTGGCTGCCGGCAATCCAGCTTGCAACTGACGGGTCAAAGCGGATGACCACTTCCGTCGGCTCCCCGCCTGCTTGGAGCTGCCAGCCTTTGGCAAGCCATTCGGCGAGATCAAAGTCTGATGGGTACGCGAAACGTGCGTCTTCCCGAACCCGCATCCACTTGACTCGGTCCAGGCCAAATGTGCGGATGCCCTGCCGCAGATGGCAGTAGCCAACTAAGTACCACGCGCCGATTTTGTAAGTCAGGCCATATGGGTCCACCCGGCGCTTGGTCGGCTCCGGGCGCGTCCGGGACAAATAAGTAATGTCTACCGGGTGATGCCGGACAATCGCCATTTCTAAGTTTTGGTACACATCGGCAGAGAAGTCGCGCACAACCGGCAGGCCGACTGAGACGCGCTCGCCGGCTTTCTTGACTTCCGCAGCCGTGCGGCGGGGCAGGGCTTGGTCAATCTTTTGGAGCGCGGACGCTAAAGCGCTTTTATAGACTGCCCCTGCCTGCCCGGCAAAGCTGGTTCCGGCGAGTCTCAGGGCTAGCGCCTCCGGCGGAGAAAACGAAGTCGGCAGGAATTTCATTTCAGACAGGCCAAACTTGCCGTCCTTGCGCTTGACCTGCCCCCACTGCCGCAGCACAGCAATGTCGCGCTCGATGGTCGCCCGCGAAACATCAAACTTCTGTTCCAGCGCGGCGGCATCCCATTGGTACGGTTCCCGGTCTAAGAGCTGCAAGATTTGGATGAGCCGCGAAAATTGTTCTTCTAACGTCATGGCTAAATCTTTGACAGCAGGTGCGCTTCGCCGGTCATGGAAATGGCGTACTGCACCTTTCGGACCTCGCCTTCAGGGTCCCAGTCCTGCATCCGGTCATTGGTAATAAGCGGAGCCTGCATCTGCTTGGCGACACGCAGCAAAACCTCGTTTGCAACCGTGCCGGCCTCTACCATCGTCAGCTCGCCTCGGTCACGTATGGCAAGCAGCGCCGGTTTATCATCAATAAAGTACGGCAAGTTGGCGTCGGCGTACAGCACGACGGGAAAGAAGCCGCGCTCCCAAAGCGTGCGGCGCATGGCAAGGATCGGGCGCAGGCGCGGCTTTCCATGCACCAGCGACTCTTGGTCGAACCAGGCCACATTGCTGCCGTCTACCACTGCCGCGCCGCGCGGCTCGCGCCGCAGAGGCGAAAGGCGGGCCGGATCATCCGCTGCCGCCAGCGACAGCGCTGCCCAGACGCGGCGGGCGGCATCCGGATCGGACGCTTCCAGGGCTGCAAGCGCGGTGCGGCCCGCTGCCACAAGCGCCGCCTGCATCCGGTCCACGGCTTCTGCAAGCTGCCGGGCCGACACCGGGCGTCCCAGAGGAAGCGCCACCGGCAGGGGATCATCCGGCCCAAGCGCGTCCGGCGGCGGCATCAGCACCGGCAAAAGGGCGGTTCGGGCCGCAAGGTACTCCCCAAGCCAGTTGTGTGCCGCAGGGTCCAGCCCGCGCAGTCGTCCCAGCATCAGCCGCGCCGCCGCCACTGCTGCGCTGTTCTCTGCCGGAAAGACGGCCAGAAAGAGGCGAACGTCCGGCTCGGCCTGTTCCGGCGACCCTGCCAGCCGAAACACCGTCAGCAGTGTTTCACCCGCTGAAGCAATGTCGGGACGCCGTGCCTGCAGCGCGAGAAGCTGCCGGGCATAAACCAGAGCGCTGCGTGGCTCTCCAAGTTGTTCCGAACCCTGCGCCGCGATCTGAAGCGCATCCAAATCGTCGCCATCGGTTTTCAGGACATCGGCGGCCAGGGCGAGCGCAGTGTTCAACCGGCCTTTATCCAGCAGGTGCCGCACGGCAGCCGGCCAGGCCGCGCTGACTGCGGGTGCGTTCGGCTCCCCGCTCTGCACACTGCGCGAACGCGAGGCCGGAGGCGGCGAGACTTTGTCCTCGTTTAAGGCTTTGACGAGACGCGCCTCAGTCTGCTTGGCCTGGACCATCTGCCGCTCCAAGCGGGCGATGCGCTCGGCCTGTTTTTTTTGGAGGCGCTGGGCATCATCCCGTTCTTCTTCCATCTGCAAACGCGCTTTCGCAGCGGCATCGCGCTCGACTGACGCTTGAGCCAGTTCCAGCCGGGCGGCGTCCCGCTCACGCCGCCGGGCGTCCCGCTCGGCCCGAAGGGCGGGCAGGGGGTCGGGTTTCGGCGGAGCGTCGGCTTTAGGCGGGGCAGGTGGCTTGGCTTCGGGCGGACTGCTGATTGGCGCAGTTTCCGCCAGCGAGCGCAGCTTTTCCGCAAGTTTGTTGTCTTTAGACGCGGCTTGGGCAAGGCGAGAACGAACGAGGGGAAGGGCAAAGCTTTTAGCGTCAGGCCGAAAGCCGGTGAAAGCTGGAGTGACAGCCAAGCGGTAATCGGTGTCTTTCAGCAGGGCGATCACGGCGGCAGGCTTGATTTGGCCGAGCCACCCGGCAGCTTCTTCTGCGGAAGGCAAAGCTTCGGCGGATGGTTCTTCTGTTGTGGTCAGTTCTTCTGCCGGCTCCGGCGATGGGGTCGGGGCGGCGTCTGTCTCCCCAGGCATCTTACGCGGCTCCCGTCAATGCAGGTTCTGAAAGAGCAGGCGCAGGCAGAACGGTCAAGGGCCGGGACGCCGGACGGCGGCGCTCGGTGTCGGTGACAAGCTGGCCGCAGGCGGCGGCAATCTGGCGGCCCCTTTCTTTGCGCTGAGTGACGGTGACGCCTGCCTCTTCCAAAATGCGCCGGAACGCGATGATGCGGCCTGTGTCTGGGCGCTCAAACGGCTCGGCCACAGAAGTCGGGTTGTAGGGAATGACATTGACGGCAGCCGAAGTCCCGCGCAGAAGCAAGGCCAGCTCGCGGGCGTGCTGCGGCTCGTCGTTGACGCCTGCCAGCAGGACATACTCGAAGGTCAAGCGCCGGCCTGTCTGCTCGGCGTAACGGCGGCAGGAGGCCATCAGGCGCTCTAAGGGGTACGTTTTGTTGACGGGGACCAGCCGGGTCCGAAGAGCGTCATTCGGCGCATGAAGCGAGACAGCCAGCGTGAGCTGCAAGTTCTCGTCCGCCAGCTTGTCAATGTTCGGCACAATGCCGACCGTGGACAGCGTGATATGGCGCATGGCAATCCCGCATTCGGCGTTCAGAATGCGAATGGCTTTCAGCGTCGCGTCATAGTTTAAGAGCGGCTCGCCCATGCCCATGAGAACAATGTGTGTAATCCGGCGCGATGACAGCGACTGTAAAAGCAGAAACTGGGAAACAATCTCCGCCGTCGTCAAATTGCGCGTCAGTCCCTGCGTTCCCGTCGCGCAGAACGCGCAGGCCATCGGGCAGCCGGCCTGCGTCGACAGACAGACCGAGACGCGGTGGTCGTCGGGCAGCAGGACGCACTCGATTGGGTTGCCGCCATCAACAGTTTTCGCCAGGGCTTTCACCGTGCCGTCGCGGCTGTCTTTTTGCGACTGAACCAGCGTCAGCGGCGGCCCGCCGAAGGCTTCTTCAAGCGCCTCACGCACATTTTTGGGCAGGTTGGTCATGGCGGCAAACTCGGCAGAAAACCCGCCGCCCTGCTCCGGCATCCCGCGCCGGTACAGCCATTCCGCTACCTGTGATCCTCGAAACGCCGGGATGCTCATTCCAGCCAGCCGCGCCCGGATCTCGTCCGTCGTCAGCCCAATCAATTGCTTTTCTTCCAACACACTTTCAGTATACCCGATTTGAGAAGGAAGGAGTTTCCGCACTCTTATCAAGAGCTTGTCAGAGATTGCTAGGCTATTTCACGCTTTTTTCATATTTTTTGGGAATACTGAGGCCGACAAAGTTCTAAAACTCTTTTCGCGGAAGGTCACACATGAACGCAAACAAAACAAAGTGCCGTCGGCCCTCCCAGGGCTTCACGCTGCCCTCTCGTGGTTTCACATTGATAGAGCTGCTCGTCGTCATCGCCATTATCGCGATTCTCGCGGCGATCCTGTTCCCTGTCTTTCAGAAAGTGCGCGAGAACGCCCGCCGCACGTCCTGCTTGTCCAACGAAAAGCAGCTCGGCCTCGCGTTCACGCAGTACACGCAGGACTACGACGAGCGATACCCGTCAGGCGTCATTGCCGGAACCGGCGTCGGCCTTCGCTCCTACGGGCAGGGCTGGGGCGGCCAGGTTTACACTTACGTCAAGAGCGTCGGCGTCTATAAATGCCCCGACGACAGCACTGCGGTCCAGACAAACGGTGGCTTCACGGCAAACCCGGTTTCGTATGCTTTCAATTCAAACGCAACCAGTTCGACCTTATCGCAGTTCAATGCGCCCGCTTCCACTGTGCTGCTGTGCGAAACCTTCGGCGCTCCTGTTCGCGTCGATCAAAACGATGAGGGCCTCTATTCCAACACGGTTTATGACCTCTCGCCGGTGACTGACGGTCTGCCTGACCCGACAAGCACCGCCGGGGTTCTGTGTGACCAAATTGCCTGCGGCCCGCGTGCCGGTGGCACAGGCGGATTTGATTTGCAGCTTGCCACGGGAGTCATGGACGGCGGCACGAGCGGAACTCTCAGCCCATCACTCTACAGTAGCGACACGCCATACCCTTACACCGGCGGCGGAGTAGGTATTCACACCGGCGGCTCTAATTTCCTGTTTGGCGACGGCCATGTCAAGTTCTTGCAGCCGAACCAAGTTTCTACCGGACACAACGGACATCCTGGTCAAGATCAAGAAGATGCTAGCACCGCAGGCTTCAGTGGCTTCAACGCTGCTGATACCGACACTATGTATGTTGATCCGGGCCATACTTATGGCGTCGCCGCGACATTCAGCTTGAACTAAGAAGAACCGGCACTGGAAGTGCCGGTCTACTGGTGAATGAAAGTCCCTGCGGGACTGAAGAACAGCCAAATGCCAAAAGCATTTAGTCCCGCAGGGACTTTCACTTGTCAGTAGACCGGCACTTCCAGTGCCGGTTCTTATTTTTCGTCCGCCGGAAACGGCCTAAGCGTCAGCTTGGTTTGATGCTTGGCGGTGTGCGTGATTTCCGGGGCGCGGCCCTGGAAATAATGCTTTTGCCAGCCGCGCTTGGCGGCGTCGGAATGCGGGTTCGGCAGGGACTCGTTGAACTCGTTGCGGTCCACCAGCCAGCGCTCGTAGCGGCGCTGGGTATCCGGGTCGGCGGCAATCGGCAGGCTGGCAGGGTGGAACGATTCCAATTCGCCCCGACGCTGCGGGACTACCATGCAAATCGGCTCGCCGGTCTCAAACGTCACCGGCAAGTGAGGCCGGGTCATCTTCCAGTTCATTGTAAAAGTTGCGACCGACCAGTCCGTTTCCACGACCCCTTCCAGCGCCTGAATGCCGTCTTTCGGCAGGTTCGCCGGGCCGCGTGCCAGCAGGTTCCAGTCAGGAGGCGTCCGAAACAAGTACGGCAGCGTCCAGGTCAGAATGCCGTAGCCGAAGTGGCTGGACATTGGCTCTGCGCCGTCGCCGGCAAGCGTCGTTATTTGGATGTCGCCCGGCAGATTGCCGCCGTTCCAGACCGCTTCAAACGCGTGCGAGTTCAGGATAAACCAGCCAGACTGGGCGGCGATGAGCATCGGCAGGCAGCGGTTGGCGAAGTGCAGATGAGTCGCCGCCATCCACTCCCGGTAAGCAGGAGCCGGCACAACCGGCATGTCCATCCACGGCGCGACATTGTAGGCAGTCATCTGCCGGGGCCTCACGCCCCGGCTTTTGACGAAGCGTTTTCGTTCGGTCATTTCTTTCCTGACAGTGACAAAGTCCCCCCAGCCCCCAATAATGGGGGAGCCAGAATGAGACAAGATACGGCCTATCCTATTCCAGTCATGCTCCCCCATTATTGGGGGCTGGGGGGCCTCCTCACCGCACCCCCAGCAGCAAATCAAACACAAGCTGATCCAGCTTCTCATACGGCAGCGGCTTTTGGGCCAGCGCTTCGGCGTCAAAGACTTGGCTTTTAAGTGTCTGTGCGTTTTCCGGCGTGAACTTGCCGTCCAAAATTGGATCAAGAGCCGGGTCGGGCGTGTTGATTTGCCGCCAAATTGCTTGAATCTCCGCGTCGGCATTGAACTGCGCGGCCTTCTCTTTGAAGATCAAGTAGGTCCGCATACAGCCACGGGCGAACTCCCATACATCGTCCGGGTCGGAAGTCCGCAATGGGTGAGCGTCGAAATGCTTCGGACCATCATAGCCGTAATCTTCCAGCAGCTTGACCAAAAAGAAGTTCTGCTTGTAGTCTTCCTGGCCGAACCGCAGGTCCTGGTCAAAACGCCCCGGTTTTTGGCCGTTCAAATCAATGTGGAACAGCTTGCCCGCTTCGAGAGCCTGCGCGACGGCATGGTAGAACGACAACCCGGCCATAGTCTCATGCGCGAACTCCGGGTTCACCCCGAACATCTCCGGGCGGGCTAAAGTCGCAATAAACCCCAGCATTGCCCCCACAGTCGGCAGGAACAAGTCGCCGCGCGGCTCGTTCGGCTTAGCTTCCAGCGCGAACTTATACGGGTAGTTCTGCGAAATCGAATACTCGGCAAGAAAGTCTAACGCATCCCGGAACCGCTTCGCTGCCGTCACCGGGTCTTTAGACGCTTCCACTTCGACGCCTTCGCGGCCGCCCCAGAAGACGTAAGTTTCCGCGCCTAGCTCCGCGCCTAAATCCATAGACGCCATTGCTTTTTGACGCGCAAAAGCGCGGACTTTGGGGTCATTGGACGTAAACGCGCCGTCTTTAAACACCGGATGGGTGAACAGATTAGTCGTTGCCATTGGGACGACTAGGCCGGTTTCATTCAATGCCGCCTTGAACTCTTTGACAATGGAATCACGCTCGGACGCCGATGCGCCGAAGGGGACCAAATCGTTGTCGTGCAGGTTGACGCCGTAAGCGCCGAGGGCGGCGAGCCTGCGAACGCGCTCCGGCGGGGAAACGGGAACACGGACCGGTCCGCCGAACGGGTCCACGCCGGGGTTGCCGACAGTCCATAGGCCAAATGTGAACTTGTCTGTTTTTTGAGGAATGTAGTCTGCCATAACCCTTAAAATCTCCTTTGAAGTGCTGCTGCGGTTCTGCGCGAGTTGTTCGCCTTTGCAATTAAAGATTCCTGCGTGCCTCTTGTCATACACATCGCATCTAAGGGAATTTTGGGGGTTCGCCATAATGAAGGCCATAACGAACCTTTTGTAGATTGAAGAGAAAGCTGATTCTGTCATGCCATTTGTTACAGGAAAACGCTCCGTTTGTTCTGTCTCGCCTGGAAAAGAGCTGTCCGAAGGCTGCGCCCGCTGCCAGTTTGCCCGCCGCCCCGACTCCGGCAGCGCGACTTACCTTCTGTTGGGACCGCCCAACGGCAACGCGCGGCAGGCGCTGATTAACGCTTTGGAAGAAGCCAACACTCCTTACCGCGTCTGGGCCGATGTGCTGGCCCTGCCTGCCCTGCGGGAGCGCATCAGCGGCGTTACGGCGGCGTTCCTGAATGCCCTGCCCGACGCAGTAATTGCCGATGTCAAAGGGGCATTTTTTTCGGGTGATTTAAACAACCCCGGCTCCGCGCTGGCGGCGTTTGTCCGGGCCGAGCCGCTTTCAGTCCTGAAAGAGCGGGCGCAGCATGACTGGGTGCGGGACGCGCTGGACGACAACTGGCTGTTCTCGCTGTTCCACCCAATTGTGCAGGCAGACTCAGGATTTGTTTTCGCGTATGAGGCGTTGATTCGGGCCAAAAACCCCAAAACAAGCGAGATTATCGGCGCAGGGCCGCTCATCGATGCCGCCGTGAAGCTCAACATTGAGCATGTCTTTGACCAGCGGGCGCGTCAAACCGCCATCCGCAGCGCGGCGACGCTTCAGATGCCGCAGGTACGGCTGTTCATCAATTTCATGCCGAACACGATTTATGACCCGGAAGTGTGCCTGCGAACCACAATGGAAGCGGTAGAGGAATGCGGGATGAAGATTTCAGACTTAGTATTTGAGGTCGTGGAAACCGAGCATATCCCGGATATGAACCGGCTGCACAAGATTTTGGACTACTACCGGGCACGCGGGGCAGGCACGGCGGTGGACGATATGGGCGCGGGCTTTTCCAGCTTAGAGTATCTGACGGCGCTGCGGCCCGATTATGTCAAGCTCGACCGGGCGTTAGTGGTTCAATCCGAGCATAAGCCGTCGGCTCGGCAGAGCTTAGATATTATCATTGACCAAGCCAAGCAGCTCGGCATTAAAGTCATCGCCGAAGGCATTGAAACCGAGACGCAGATGCAGATGTGCCGGGGGGCAGGCGTGGACTTTATGCAGGGCTTTTTGTTCGGGCTTCCTGCAAACCCGCCGCAATCTTCACGCCCGCTGCCGGGCCTGCTGTCCGCCGCGTAAGAAAAGGCCGCTCAAAGGCGAAAAAGAACAGCCGGGCCAGCCCAATCACCAGCGGCAGGGCAAGCGCGAGGGCAAGAACCCGCTCCACCGAGCTATGACAGGACGGCACAAATGCCTTCAGGAGCGCGTTCACCAGCAGCAGGCAGGGCATATGCACGAGGTACAGCGAATACGCAAAGGTCCCTAGCATCACCAGCGGCGGCCATGACAGCAGCGAAAAACGCTGCGGTGCCCGGCTGATTTGCAGCAGCGCCGCCGCTACGCCTGCGCCTAAAGCCGTGTCAATCACCGGCAGGTATGCCCCGAAATCGCTGGCGTCCGACGCCACGACCGGATGCGCGTGAACCAGCGCGGCCAGCCCGGTCAGGCTGGAAATGACGACAATCTGACACTGCGCCTTTTCGCCCCGGCGCGGGCTTCCCGCCGACAAAGAGCCGGCGCACAGTCCCAGTGCGAACAGCCCTAAATACCAGGGGCAGGCTAAAAACATCCCCGGCTGCCAGCGCAGCAGCGAAAGTGTCGCCGCCGCGCCCGCCAGCGCCGACAGGAGCAAAACCCCGCGCCGTCCCCAGCGGACGAAAATGACGACCAGCACGGGAAACAAAAAGTAGATTCGCCACTCCACCGCAATGCTCCAGAACGGCCCGTTGATGCTGTTGAGAAACGGAAACACGTCCTGCATCAAAAAAATATTTGCCAGCAGGGCTGACTTGCCGATTTGAAGCGGCTGATGCGCCAGCGCTTGTATCACAAGAACGACGACACAGCTCAGCAGAAGCGCGGCATAAAAAGGCGGCAGAATGCGCCGCGCCCGGCGTCCGAAAAAAGTAAGCACCCCGCCTTGCAGCCCGCCGCTGCGGGCCACCGGCAGAATCAAACAAAACCCCGACAGCACAATGAAAATGTCTACGGCAAAGTGGCTGTAAAGCGTCCAGTTCGTCAGCCGCCCCAGCCAGCCGCCGTGCGCGATCAGCCCATTTGGAATAATCCACAGGTGAGACAGCACCACCCACAGCGCGGCAATCGCTCGCACGCCGTCCAAAAAGCCCCGACGCCCGGAAGCCGGGCGCGGCTGAAACCGTGCCGAGCTGTTTTCCGGGCTATTTGTAGTCGGCAGAAGGGCGGGGAACCGGGGCAAGGCAGCTTTCCTCAACAACGACAATGCAGGCGTTTTGTGCAACCTTCTTTAGTGGTTGGTGTCAAAAAGGATATGAGACCAAATGTATCAACAGCCATTCTTCTCGTTATCACTTCTTCGGCGATGCTTGCTGGGTGCAGCTATGTTAAGACTGCCCGCCCTGCTCTTCCGCCACTACTCCCCGCGCCTGTCCCAGCCGCCATTTCGCAGAAACAATCAGCATCGCTGCACCAAACCATGTACAACCATCAAAACATTATTACACAGAAAGATTACTCACATCTAGTCAAGGTACAGAAAGAGATTAACCAAACACAAAGAATTCCCGATGCAGACGTGACATTTCTTGTCAGCGAACTCCACTCACTGCCGCCGCAGAATCTTTCTCCAAGTCAATCCCTAGCGGCTAACCTAGTGCTGGATCATACTTATGGGATGAAACCTAAAATACTAACACTGGCACAAAGCCACCGTTTGTACGATGCGATTGTGCCGTATACACGCACCCCCGACTCAGCGACGGAAGTGAATGCTTCGCTCGCCCTCGCCTCAACCCGCGATCCACGGGCAATTCCGCGCTTAGAGAATATGGCTGAAAGCAGCCCCTATCCGGTCGTGCGCCTCAGCGCTGACAACTTTCTGAGGCAGCTTCAGAAGGTGCTGGCGAATTCCCACACGTCAAACAAATAACTTGTGCTATTCTTCTTCGATGGCCCACTGCGGCTGAATGTCCTGCGGGACGCCTAAGTTTTGCAGCACGCGGGCAACCACCGTATCCACCAAGTCTTCAATCGTTTTCGGCTGATGATAAAACGCCGGCACGGCAGGCAGGACAATCGCCCCGGCTTCCGTGACCGAGACCATGTTCCGCAGATGGATTAAATTGAGCGGCGTGTCGCGGGCGACCAGAATCAGCTTGCGGCGCTCTTTGAGGCAGACATCGGCGGCGCGGGTGGTCAGGTCATTAGAAATGCCGTGTGCGATCCGTCCCAGCGTTCCCATCGAGCAGGGGATAACCACCATGCCGTCATGGACGAACGACCCGGACGCCGGGGGCGTAAAGTAATCTTTGGCGCTCAGAAAGTGGATGTTGTCGTAGGAGCGCTCGCTGCCAAGATACGCCTGCGCCGAAAAAGGCCGGGTCAGCGTGCCGCCGGTTTCTGTGCTGAATACAGCTACGGCGTTGTCGGAGAGCATCACGTAAATATCGTCGTAGTGCCGCGCCGCCTGCCGCAGAAACCGCACGGCGTAGAGCGCCCCGCTGGCTCCGGTGACGGCAACCACCAGCCGCTTGGGCTGAGTCCTGTTAGGCTGGGGCGTCAAAAGTCGCCCTCCATACTTCGGCGCTTGCCGCCGGTTCTTTCCAATCCATGCTGCAAATTGTCTTTCTAAAACGCTGGGTTATTATACGCCTTTTTCTTGCTCCCCGCAACTGCGCTGGCAAACTCGCTCGACATGAAGCATCCGGCAGGAGATTGACATAGCGCTGCCGTAACTTGCAGCATGGAACCGGAATTCTTCCCGCTGGGCGACTGCGGCGTTCGGATTGCCTTCGGCAGCGAAATCAGCCCGGCAATCCATAATGCCATTCGCCGCTTTGGGGCGGCGCTGGATGCCGAGCCGATTTACGGTATGACTGAATGGGTCTGCGGCTACGCGGTTGTCACTGTCTACTATCAGCCCTGGCGCGTCTCGTATGACGCCCTCTGCGCCGCGCTCCGGCAGCGCCTTGGACAAGGGCAGAGTGCGGATACTGCTGCGGAGCGGCTGGTGGAAATCCCGGTCTGCTACGGCGGCGCGTTCGGGCCGGACTTAGACGAAGCCGCCGCCTATTGCGGCTGCTCCGCCGCGCAGATCATCCAGACGCACACCGAGCCGCGCTACCGGGTCTACTTCCTCGGCTTCCTGCCCGGCTTCGCGTACCTCGGCGGCCTGCCCTCGTCGCTTGCAACGCCGCGCCGGTCGGTCCCGCGCCAATCAGTTCCGGCGGGGGCAGTCGGCATCGCGGGCGGACAGACCGGCGTGTATCCGCTTGAAACTCCCGGCGGCTGGCAGATTATCGGGCGAACGCCGCTGCGTCTGTTTGATCCAGAGCGCAAGCCGCCGTCCCTGCTGGCGCTCGGCGACCGGGTCAAGTTTACTGCCATTAGCCCGGACCAGTTCATCGAGATTGAGGAAAAAGATGCGCCGGATTGATTTGAACGCCGACCTCGGCGAAAGCTTTGGGGCGTACACGCTGGGTGATGACGAGGCGCTGCTGCGGGTCATCACGTCGGCGAATGTCGCCTGCGGATTTCACGCCGGCGATCCTGCGGTGATGGCGCGGACTGCGGCGCGTGCCGCTGCGCTTGGCGTCGCCCTTGGAGCGCATCCGGGCCTGCCGGATTTGGCAGGTTTCGGGCGGCGGCGAATGGCGGTCACACCAAACGAAGTGCGCGATCTGGTGACGTATCAAATCGGGTCGCTGGCAGGCTTTGCGTCGCGTCACAGCGCCGCCCTTCAGCATGTCAAGCCGCACGGGGCTATGTACTGGATGGCGGAAGAAAATTCAGAAGTCGCCGGGGCTATTGCCCAAGCCGTCAAAGATTGGGGAACATCTTTGATATTGGTCGGCTTGTCCGGGGGCAGGCTAGTTGATGCGGGCCGGACGCTGGGCCTGCAAACCGCCTCCGAAATCTTTGCCGACCGAGCGTACCGTGCCGATGGAACGCTCCTGCCTCGTGCCGAGCCGAACGCTGTGCTGCACGATTTGGACGAAGTCGCGGATCGTATCGCGCTTTGGGCGCGGGAAGGGGTCTTGACGGCAATTGACGGGACAGCGCTCCGGCTGGATGCCGACACGATTTGCCTGCACGGCGATTCGCCGTCTGCCCCGGCACTTGCCGCGCGTGTTCGGGAAGTCTTGGAAGCCGAAGGTGTCCGGGTGCAGTCTCTGCTCAACTTAGAAACTGTATAGAAATGGTTTCCACGGGGCTGAACCCCTGTGCTTTGAAAGGACAATTCCCCGCCGGCGCGGGCATCAGGCAAGCCAAATGTTCGCAGCATCTTCGCCCGCGCAGGCGGGAGCTTGCTCTTTTAAAGCCCCGCCGTTCAGGGCAGGGAGACTTTCTACACAGTTTCTTATGATCCCATTGCTGGAAATCGAAACCGGCGGCCTGCTGACGACGGTGCAGGACCTGGGCCGGCATGGTCGGCAGCGGAGCGGCCTGACGCCCGGCGGGGCAATGGACCTCTTTGCGGCGTCCGTCGCAAACCTGCTGCTCGGCAACCCGCGCGGCGCGGCGACGCTCGAAATCACACTGATTGGCCCGATTCTGCGCTTTCTGGCCGACACGCAAATCGCGCTGTGCGGCGGCGATTTGTCTGCCCATCTAGACGACACGCCGCTGCCGCTTTGGAAGACGGTGCGGGTACGGGAAGGCCAGAAACTTTCGTTTGGCCGTCGCCGTTCTGGGGCGCGGGTCTATCTGGCGGTCTCCGGCGGCTTCATGGTTCCTGAAGTTCTCGGCAGCCGGTCTACATTTTTGCGCGGCAAGCTGGGCGGGCTGGAAGGACGCCCGCTGCGGCCAGGCGACACTCTGCCCGGCGTGGCGGCGTTTGTGGCGAACACCGGGCGCGGCCTGCGTCCGCAGGATATTCCCGCGTATGAACAGCCGGCTATCCTGCGTGTCCTGCCAAGCCCGCACCGTTTGCGCTTTACCGACATCGGATACGCCGCGTTCTTCGCAAATACCTATCTGCTGTCGCCGCAGTCCGACCGGCAGGGATACCGCCTCAGCGGCCTGCCGGTGGAACGCAATGAGATAGGAGACATTCTTTCGGAACCCATGCCGCTGGGCGGCGTTCAGGTTCCGCCGGACGGCCAGCCGATCCTGCTGATGGCCGACCGCCAGACCACCGGCGGCTATCCGCTTGTCGGCGTCGTTGCCTCGGCGGACATTCCTCGCGCCGCCCAGCTTGCGCCGGGGGACGCCGTGCGTTTTGCGCCGGTCAGTCTCACGGAGGCGGCGGATGCGGCCAAAGCCGCCGAGCGCTTCCTGCGCGAGTTAGAACTTGTTGGTGGGATGAGGTGATTCGGGCGGCTGAAGTCGCGGCAGCAAAAGCGCAAAGTCCGCCTGCGCGGACTCAGATTCTGAACCTGCGAAGGCAGGTTTCGTGAACTTGTTGCCGCGACTTCAGCCGCCCTCATTGCCTCCTATGCTTTCAAAAAAGCAGCGCCGGGCGAAGTCTAAAAGAGCCGCACTAACTTCCAACTGGCATTCCAGCAGGCCCAGATGCCCGCAGTTTGGGATCAAGGCCAGCTCAGGAAACCGCAGGCGGTGCGCCATTGCCCGCTGAATGTCCGGCGGCATGTTAATGTCTTTGGTTCCAGTCAAAAGCAGTGTCGGCACGGCAATCGCCGCCATCAATGGCCTGGCATCGTAAGCAAAACACGCCAACGCGCCGAGGCCGGCGGCACGCATGGAAAATTGGGCGCAGTGGCCCGCGACCAAATCATTCTGCCCTCGACTTTCCCCGCCGGCGTTCGTGCCGAACATGAGGCCCGCGTGGACGCATCCCATCTGCCAAATCAGCCTGACAAATCCTTCAATTGGGGCGGGAGCGCAGGCCATCAGCCGGGCCAGCGGCTCCCAGAACCACGGGCGCATTGGCGCTAAAACCCGCCTGCCGCGCATGGTTCGCAGCAGCGGCGTGTCTGTCCCGCCCAGCAGGGCCAGCCCGCGCACGGATGCCATGAGGCTGGGAGAGGCAGAGGCAAACAGCGGCAGCAGCATTGCGCCGACGGAATGCCCGGCGAGAATACATCCCTGCGAATTTCGTCCTGCGCCCGCCGCTTTAAAGACTGCCGCCAGATCGCCGGCCATCGTTTCCAGGGAATAATCACGGTTCGCCGGCGCTTCCGAGCGGTCCGTGCCGCGCAGGTCCCAGACAATAACCCGGTACTGCTGTGACAGCGCCTTTTTCTGATAATACCAAGTGTCATGGGTCAGCGACCAGCCATGCGACAGCAGAATGGCCGGGGCATCATCGGGGCCGAACTGCTCCCATTCCAGCTTGACCCCGCCGGGGCCAAGCGCAAAGCCGCGTTTGCTGGGAACAAGCGGCTTCGGCTCATCGGGGGCAGCCCGGCGCCAAAAGCGCAGCCACCAGCGGCCCGTCAGAATGAGGGCAATGCACGAAAGCCAGCCCCACGGCAGAGGACGACGGCGGCGCAGAGCCGACGCACTTTTCCAAAAGCTGAGTGCGAGAAGCAGAAGCGGGGGGATTGCATACAAACCGGACAAAATGCCAAGCCACATGGGGCAACTATACCCAGCATTGTTGGTTCGGGATACGCCGCCGGGGTTTTCCACAACCCTGGCAACTTCCTACGCCAGCTTCCGCTCGGCGTATTCTGCCTGCATCAGCGACACAAACGCTTCGGAAAGCAGCGGCTCGAACTGCGTCCCCGCCCCTTTAGCGATCTCTGAAAGCGCGATCTCCCACGACAAGCCTTTGCGATAAGGCCGGTCGCTGGTCATGGCGTCGAACGTGTCCGCCACAGCCAGGATGCGGGCGATGCGCGGGATTTGCTCGCCGCCCAGTCCGTCCGGATAGCCGCCGCCGTCCCAGCGCTCGTGGTGATGGCGGACACCGGGAAGCGTCTCCGCCAGCTTTGGCGCTTTGCGGATAATCACTTCGCCAAGCGCCGGGTGGGTTTCCATGATTCGGCGCTCATCGTCTTCTAATTTTTGCGGCTTCTTTAAGATGGCATCGGGAACACCGATTTTGCCGACATCGTGCAGGGTTCCGGTGATATGCACTAAATCGACTTCCGAGTCCGGCAGGCCGATTTTTTGGGCCAGGGCCACGGCGTAGCGGGCCACGCGCTGGGAATGCCCTTGCGTGTAAGCGTCTTTGGCATCAACAGCGGCGGCAAGCGCCTGAATAGTTGACAAGCTTTCGTCCTTTAAAAAGCGGTGAAGCTGATATGGGTCTGCGTTGGTGTCCGCGCCGGGCAGGGTGTCAAAGCGGCAGACCCGGTTGCGGCCAAGCTGCTTGGCGCGGGAAACGGCAAGTTCGGCGGCCAGCACCAGGCCCGCGCCTTCGGCGGAGTGCGTGCCGAACTCGGCGCATCCGATACTCACAGTCAGGCCGTCGCCTCCTTCCTCGCTTTGGTCGCGCTGCTCAATTGCTGCGCGGATTGTTTCGGCAAGCGCTTCGGCTTGAAGCAGCGAGCTTTGGGGCAGCAGAACGGCAAACTCTTCGCCGCCGTAGCGGGACGCAATTGCAAGCTCCGGCAGCAGGTTCTGGAGCCACAAGGCCGTATCGCGGACGGCTTGGTCTCCGGCGGCGTGGCCGTGCTTCTGGTTGTACAAATGGAAATGGTCCAAATCCAGCAGCAGCAGCGACAAACTCTCGCCGGATTGGGAGCAGCGGCCCGCTTCCTGTTCCAGACGCTCCTGAAAGCGCCGGTGATTGTCAAGGCCCGTCAAGAGGTCGGTGTCAATCAGGGCCAGCAGCCGTTCCTGACCGCCGCGCAGGGAAAGCGTCATTTCGTTGAAAACGATTTGAAGCAGTCCAATCTCATCCGTGCGGCGCACATCAAACCGCTCCGGCCATTCCCCGCGCCGCAGGCTCTGAGCGGCCTGCATGACGCCGTCCAGCGGCGAAGTCAAGCTCCGCGCAACCCACGCGCCCACGCCAAGCGCCGCCAGCAGCGTCAAAAGGGACGCCGCGAGGAACACAACCAGGCAGCGCTGGTACAAGCGCATTGCCGCTGCGTAAGACCGCAGCGTCTCAAAGCCCATGCCGTCTTTGGGATTTGTTGTCGGCAGCGGAGCGTACAGCGCAAAGTAGCGGACGCCGCCCACGGAAATAATTTTGGGAACAGCAGGAGCCGGCAGGCTTGCCGGAAGGTGGCAGGATGCGCCGACAACTTGGCCGTGATCCAGAAATGCAATTTCCGTGCCGAGCGACTCATGCAGCTCCTGAGCAACTGCAGAGTCAATGGGCCGGTACGCTGTCAAGGTGCCGGCGACATAGACCGTGCTGCCAATCCGCACCGGAACCGACACGGCCAGCATCAACTGTCCGTGCCGGAATGTGATTCCTGACCAGGACAAGCCGCCAAGTGCGGCGGCAATGCCGGGGTCCTGCTTTAGAACCGCATGGATCGGAAAGGTGCCGTCCGTGTCCGCCAGTACGCCGCCGTCCCGGTCGGTCACAATGACAGCGCCGGCACCGAGCCTTTCCTCATAATGCTGCACGACGTCCAGCACCGTCGGCGGGTCCCCTGTGCCAACCACGCCTTGCAGGGGCGGGTCATCGCCGACAACCTGGGCTTTGCTTAACAGAACGGAGCTGCGCTCGCGCAAAATCTGGGCCAGAACGCCGCCGTTGGCCCGGACATCCTCGCGCACGGCTCGGCCCATTTCCCGCGAGACCAGCAGGGTGAACGCCAGCAGGATCACAGAGACCAAGCCGACTGCCGTTCCGGCGATCAGCAGCAGGATTTTCAGACGCAGTGTCAGCCGCATGAAGTTACTTTCGGAGAAACTATTTCCGGGCCAGCGCCAGTGTCAGCGCCTGCGGCTGGGAACCGACCGTGACGGTTTGTGTCAGCGCCGCGCCGCTTTCGTGCCAGCCGTGGAGCGTATAGACTCCCGGCGGCACATTCGGCAGGCGAAAGCGGCCCTGCGCGTCAGTCACGGCATAATACGGCGTGTCTACGACTAGGATATAAGCGCTCATGTACGAGTGGACACTGCACAGCAGAATGACCAGCCCGTCCTTGTCAAACGTCACTTTCTTTGTCGCCCCGCGCGGGTACATGCCCAAATCGAACTTTTTTGCTTGGAAGTAGGCAAAGACGTTGTGGAAAACCGTGTCATCATTCGGAAAATGCACGGTCGTCCCGCGCGTCACAACAGACACATGCGGCATGAACATCTTGTCGTGCTGGTCCACGACAGCATTTGTGAGCGGCTCGGCATGAGCCGAGGTGCTGGTCAGATACACGACTGCATCCCGCGCCGCACTGGGCATGCTTGCTTTCTGACTGGCCGTCACCGTGCCGCTGACAACGCCGGCGAACGCGGTCTGCGCGACGGCTGCACTTAACGACAAGAGGCTGAGGAACGCAATGAAAGTTTTCATGCCTTCTTTATCGGCAAAGATACGGGGAGTTTGTAGGGAGAGGCTCAAACAAGAACTTTGAGGAGAAGCGTAGAACTTCAGTTCCACGCGCTTTCACCCCCCTCGTCCTTATCCTCACCCTAAAGGATGCCTGCCAGAAGCCCAATAATCAATGGCATGAAAGCATTTCCTACTTGGCTGCTGTGCCTGCTGACGTTTTTTTCAATCGTTCCTGCCGGATACGCGCAGGCACCAAGCGCCGTCAGCGAGCTGGACCTTGACCTGCGGGCAAGAGTTGCCTCCGTTGGCGCTTCAGGAACTAACCTGTATACGACGTCGCTGCGAACTGAGCGCACCCTCGCGCCGGGCCTGAGTGTGCAGTTCTACGGCACGCATCGGTACGAGCGCTACGGCTTGCAGCAAGCAGCAATTGAAAAAGAGTGGGGCGGGACTGCCGGGCAGGCACAGGCCGGGGTGGTCCGGCTGCCGTTCGGCATCTACAACCCGCGCGAGACCTATGGGTCGGGCCTGATTGACTACCCGCTGGCACGCGGCGACTATGCGTACCACTCGGTAGACTGGGCGGTGCCGGGCGTCGCCTGGACCGGCGGGCCGGCGAACCTGCAAGTGGAAGCGGCAGGCTTCAGCGGGCGCGGCACGGGAATTTGGGACAACGAGGGCCAAATACGCGGCGGCGCTGCCCGCGCCCAAACTTACGCCGGCGACGCCATCTTTGGCCTGAGCCGCTGGGACGGCGCGGTGCAGAACACTCCAACGTCCTCCCGCATTCAGCCGGTTCACATGACCGGGCTTGACCTGCGCTACACGAAAGCGCAGCTTCTTTTGCGCGGCGAGTACCTGTTTGGAACGCTGTCAGGCAGCCAGATGACCGGCTGGTACTTAGATGCCTATTACAGACTGCCCCAGCAGGAGCGCTGGAGTCTGGTCGGGCGCGTAGAAGCGCTGAAGCCCGGCACGAACCTTGCAGAAGGCCGCCAGCTCACGCTCGGCGTCCGCGACGTTGTTGCCCGCGACTGGACGCTGGCGCTCAACTGGCGGCACAACAATGGCCCCGGCTACGGCCAGTACTGGACGCCTTCCGCCTCAAAAGGCGGGGACGTGCTTCTGCAAGCCTACCACCGCGTCGGCTGGTAAATGTCATGCCCGCAGCACGGCGCGGAACACCACTACCAGCATGAAATCAAACAACAGCCCGTGCCACAAAATCGGCACGATAATGGAATGTGTCCGGCGATAAAGCCAGGCAAAGAAGATGCCTGCCCCCAGCACCCCCAGTACCGTCACTTCCGCCCAGCCCGGCCGCAGCAGCAGGCGCAGCACCAGATAGTGCCAGGCGGCGAACGTCAGTGCCGTCCAGATCGCCCCCAATGTCCCGATGGTCTCCCCCGTGCCGCGCAGCTCATTCAAGACAACCCCGCGCCAAAACAGCTCTTCCAAAGTCGCGTTGACGGCCACGAAGTAGACGCCGAACGGCAGCAGCCAGGCCGCCCGGAACCCGCGCTCGGTAACGACATGGCGCAGGTCGACGGCATTGAATAAGTCCCGGCCAATCTCGCTGTACACAAACAGTGTCAGCGGCAGGACAACGGCAATAGCCGCCGCAAGCGCCGCGCCCTGCCGCACCGTCGGCCAGCGCAGCGCCCCGCGCCACAGCTTCCGCCCCCAAACGGCGGCAGGCAGCAGGCACAGCCCATGATAAAACGCGAATGTCCAGGGAATGCTGTCCATCCGGTACATTCCCAGCCACACCGCCGGCCACGGCAGCAGCGTCAGCAGCACGACGATCATCAGACGCCGGCGCGGGTGCGGAGCAGTCAAAGACATGGCGTTACGATAGCACACGGCGAAAGAGCGTGTCAAGGGAACTTGGCCGCCTGCCGGTTTGTTTTAGGGGTAAGCGTGTGCTAAAATAACCAGAACTCAGACTTATAGAAGAGGCTTCCGTGACTACTCTTGAAACTCAGAACGAACCGCGCAATGTTGTGATTATCGGCTCCGGCCCCGCCGGGCTGACGGCGGCGATTTATGCCGCCCGCGCCAACTTGAACCCGCTTGTGATTGAAGGCGGCGCTCCCAACCTGCCGGGCGGACAGCTGATGATTACGTCGGACGTGGAAAACTTTCCCGGCTTCGCGCACGGCATCATGGGGCCCGATTTGATGGACCAAATGCGCCAGCAGGCGGGCCGGGTGGGGGCGGAGTTTCTGACCGAGAACGTCTCCGAAGTGGATTTCTCTCAGCGTCCGTTCCATATCAAGACCGACGACAACAAAGAGTTCTGGGCGAAGACTGCGATTGTGACTACGGGCGCGTCCGCCAAGTGGCTGGGGCTGCCGACTGAGACCGCGCTTTACGGCAAAGGCGTCTCGGCCTGCGCGACCTGCGACGGCTTTTTTTTCCGGGGCCGCGAAGTGGTTGTGGTCGGCGGCGGCGACACGGCACTGGAAGAAGCCAACTATCTGACCCGCATGGCCTCTAAAGTGACCATTATCCATCGCCGGGATACATTAAGAGCGTCCCAGATCATGCAGAAGCGGGCTTTTGACAACCCGAAAATCGAGTTTGTCTGGAACAGCGCCATTAAAGCTATCCATGACCCCGACGCGGGCAAAGTGACGGGCCTAACTCTGCATAACATGAAGACCGATGAAGAGACCTTCTTCCCCACCGACGGCGTCTTTATCGCCATCGGCCACTCGCCCAACACCAAGCTGTTTGAGGGGCATTTGGAGATGGACGACCAGGGCTACATAGTCACCGAGCCGGGCCGTCCGCTGACCAATATCCCCGGCGTCTTCGCTGCGGGCGACGTTCAGGACACCGTCTACAAGCAGGCCATCACCGCCGCCGGCTCCGGCTGCCAGGCCGCAATGGACGCCGAGCGGTTTTTAGAGGAAGAGGAAGAGTGACACGGGGGTTCAGCCTTGTGTCACTTAATGCAGGACTTTCGCCGCGAGACGCCGAATAGTTTTCCATGAAAACACTTTTCCTCTGCTGTCTCGGTTTATTCTCGCTGACCCTTCCGGCGCTTCCCCTGACGGCGCACGCCGCGCCGGCCGCGCCGAAAAGCGGCGTCCTCAGCTACACCGTGCCGGACATCGCCGGGAAGCCTGTGCCGCTGTCGCGCTATACCGGGAAAGTCCTGCTCATTGTCAACACGGCGTCGCTTTGCGGCAACACGCCGCAGTACAAGTCGCTGGAAGCCCTGTACGAGAAATATAAAAGCCAGGGCCTGCGGATACTGGCGTTCCCTGCCAACGACTTCGCCCAGCAGGAGCCAGGTTCCAACGCCGAAATCCACCAGTTCTGCACTAGCAAGTACCAGACGACATTCGATTTGTTTTCTAAACTCAGCGTCAAAGCCCCCAATCAAGCCCCGCTGTACACGTTTTTGACTTCCAAAGACACCGACCCGCAGTTCGGCGGCGACATTGAATGGAACTTCGCCAAGTTTTTGGTAGACCGTAAAGGCAAAGTCGTCGCCCGCTTCCCCGCCGGCCACGACCCGCTTTCTCCCGACGTAATTACAGCAGTGGAAACCGAGCTAAACAAGTCAGCGCGATAAGTTTTCTTTCCAACAAGTCGCGGGAAATCAGGTAAAATGTCTTTCCAAGCGCGGCTTGCCCTAGCCCAGCCTTTCGAGACGCGGCCGCTGATGGAGTTTGCGGCGGAACAGCGGTATTGGGGCGGCTTGACGCTGGCACTTGCCGGTACAGGCAGTGAAACGAGCGCACTTTATCTGCTGGGCTACGTCGCAGAAATACTTCTCAAAACGGCCTACTTTCGGGTAATCGGCATCGCTGCCAGGGATGACATTGCCCCGCATCTGCGAACGGCTTACCGAGATGCAAGGTGGCGCGGCGGAAACTTGCATAACCTGCAAAGCTGGTTCTACTTGTTGAACGATGTTCGCTTTTTTCAAGGCAATCCCTGGAACCCTGTTCTGGCGTCCAGCATTGAGCGGCACGTTCTGACGGTTGACTCGCACTGGCGCGAAACTTTGCGTTACACTCCTCTTGCGGCGACTGACCTGGAACTGGAGGAAACGCTTGCAAGCGTGGATTGGCTGCTTGCTGGCTACGATCTGCTTTGGAGATGACCATGCCCTACAAAAAGATTTCTCTGTCAAAGCCGGTGATCAATCCGTCATTCGTCGACGCCATCTCCCAGGAACTTCGCTTAGAGCAGGCGGAAGGCTCGCCGGACGCCCCGCTCATCATCGAAGAAGATGCTCCTTACAGCGACCGTATCCATGTCACGGTGATTTGGGACCGCTGGGCGCAAATCGGTCCCGAATTTCTGAGGTCGGGTCTTCCATAGCTTAAGCTGAGGGCCTTGCGATGCGGACG
>CAXTER010000080.1:0-22541 GCA_964243345.1 uncultured Armatimonadales bacterium | reverse complement strand
CGCATTTAAGTAAGGGTAGGTAGCAGATGGAAACACGAAAGATCGGCTCTCTTAACGCCTCAGTCGTCGGGCTGGGCTGTAACAACTTTGGCTGGCACATTGACGAGGCAGCAACGGGTAAAGTCGTTGATGCCGCGCTGGATGCAGGCGTCAACTTCTTTGATACCGCCGACATTTACGGCGGCACGAAAAGCGAAGAGTTTTTGGGGCGCGTTCTGCAAGGCCGCCGGGACAAAGTTGTGCTGGCTTCGAAGTTCGGCATCAAGATTGATGACGCGCGTCCCGGCGGCGCGAAGCCGGCCTACATTCGCCAGGCGATAGATGCCAGCTTGACGCGCCTGCAAACGGATTATTTAGACTTGTACCAGATTCACCGGCCCGATGACGACACGCCCATTGCCGACACACTAGGCGTCTTAAACGATCTTGTTAAAGCCGGCAAAGTGCGCGAAATCGGCTGTTCCAACTTCTCGGCGCAGCAGCTAAAAGAAGCCGAAGCGGCATCGCAGGGCGGAGCGCGGTTTGTCAGCGTCCAGAACGAATACAGCCTGCTGGACCGGACTCCTGAAGCCGAGGTTCTGCCGGAATGCGAGCGTCTTAGTATCGGCTTTCTGCCTTACTTCCCGCTTGCTTCCGGTCTGCTGACCGGCAAGTACCGGCAGGGCAAGCCGCTCCCGGAAGGGACGCGCATTCAGGCGGAAGGCCGCTTCTCGGAGCTGCTGACAGACAAGAACTTGTCCGTGGTCGAATCGCTGATTGCGTTTGCCGAAGCACGGCATCACACGGTCCTGGAATTGGCCTTCTCCTGGCTCATTCGCCAACCCGCAGTCGCGTCCGTCATTGCCGGCGCGACTTCCCCGGCGCAAATTCAGTCCAACGCCGACGCGGCAGGCTGGCATCTCAGCGCTGAAGATTTGGCTGAGGTTGACACGCTGCTGCACGGTTCCGCGCAGAATTAGCCGAAGCACAGGCAAAATTTACGTGTTGGCCTTGACAAACTCGGTCTCGTTTTTGTATAATAGGGTTCAGATGCCGGGGTGGCGAAATGGTATACGCGCAACGTTGAGGTCGTTGTGGGGGCAACCCTGTAAGAGTTCGAGTCTCTTTCTCGGCATTTTTGAATTTCCTCAATTCTTATCTCCACACTTTTCCTATAGGTACGCGCATGAACCCGAAGCAGATTGCCGCTGAACGTGCCGTTTCCTATATTGAGGACGGCATGACGGTCGGCCTCGGCACCGGCAGCACGGCCACTTATGCTATTCATGCGCTGGGCCGCCGGTTCCAGGCCGAAGCACTCCATCTGCGCTGCATCGCTACCTCCCGCGTGTCTGAAGAGCTAGGCCGGACTTACGGCCTGCCATTTGCCGCGTTTGACGAAGTTTCCCATTTTGATGTGACTATTGACGGGGCTGATGAAGTAGACGACGAATTTCGCTTGATCAAAGGCGCAGGGGGCGCGTTGGTGCGGGAGAAGATTGTCGCGGCGGCGACCCGGACCGAGATTATTATTGTAGACGAAGTCAAGGTCAAGGCAGCGCTTGGCGCACGTCCTTTGCCTGTCGCTATTTTGCCGTATGCGTGGCAGTGGACTCAGGCCCGGATTGAAGACAAGTACCGAATCCCCGCGCCGCGCCGTCCCCTGTCCTCACCGGAGCAGAGCAGCCCACAGGCGCCGTTTCTGAGCGACGACGGCCTGTACCTCCTGGACTTAGCTTTTGGCGCACCCCTGCCCGCGCCGGACACTTTAGAGCAGCAGCTCAAAACCATTGTTGGCGTCGTGGAAGTTGGCCTGTTTGTCGGCCTTTGCCAGCGCTTAGTCATAGGCTATGAAGACGGTCATTGGGAAGAAAGAACGCCACCGGAGTAACAACCCAGTGCAAAAACGCACCTGCCGCTAGGCAGGTGCGTTTTTTGGAATTGCTTCTTTTGGGATTATTTTGCCAGCGCTTGTTCCAGTCTCTGGACTTGTTTCTGCAGCAGATAAATCTGCTCCTGCTGGCAGCGGATCGCTTCTTCAAGCGGCGCACGGGCCAGGGCCGCAATCGCCGCAATCGCGGCGTTGAGCGCTTCGCTTTGAACCGGCAGCTGGAACGCTTTCGGGACGAGCGGATTGGGGTTCCAATCGGCCAGCCGCTGCTGCAATTTCCGGCTGATAGTCTCGGTTTCGGCAGCGTGTGTCAATTTGTGCCTCCTCTAAAATAAAAACGGTCTTTTTTGATGTATGCTAAGATATACCAGAAAATCAGCCTGTTTTGTTGCCGATGTTTCTAGCCTCTCAAAATCCGGGTACACTCATCTCCAATATGTCCCTTTATGCCGAGCTGCACCGCCATTTAGGCGGGGCTGTTGTTCCGCGCGTCTTTTGGCGCTACTTGATCCGCAGCAGCCATCCTCTCGCGGCGGAATTCCCCGAATATGAAACCTTTGAAGCGTATGTGACCAAGCCGCGAGCATCCCTTGCCGAGTATTTGGAGCTGCACGCGCTGGTGGAACCGTTTCAAACGCTGGAAACGCTGCCTTATTTTGTTTCCAAACTGGTGCGGGGCGCGTATGTTTTTGAGAGCATCTGCTACCTAGAGCTGCGGCACACACCGTTCTACCGCACCGATCCGGCGCTTTCTTTGACTGACCGGATCGCGCAGATGAAAGATGTGGTTGAAACCATCGGCGACGCCGGCCATGACCCGCGCTACCCGCTGCTGATGCGCCAGATTTTATGTATGCACTCCCGGCTGCCGCCTGAAGTCAACCAGGCGATTTTGGACCTGGCCCTCAGCCTGCCGCAGTATGTCTGCGGCGTTGATTTGGCGGGGCCGGACATCTACTATGCCGAGCGCATTGACGAGTGGGTCGGCCTGTTTCGGCGGGCGACAGAGCTGGGAATAAAAACGACCGGCCATCTATATGAGACGGCGGACGGCTGCCATCCGGCCCTGCTGCCGTATCTGTCGCGCATCGGCCACGGCATCCAAATCGCCCTGCGCTTCCCGGAGCTGCTGCCGGAGGTCGCTGCACGGGGTCAGTGTCTGGAAGTATGTCCGACAACTTATCTCAAGACAGGAACTTTGTCGGACCTTTCCGCGCTCCGAACCGTATTTGACCGCTGCGAAGATGCTGGTGTAGACATTGTCATCTGCACGGACAACGCCGGCCTGCACAATGTCCGCCTGCCGTGGGAATTTGAAAACCTGCTGACCCAAGACGTGATTGATTTCAACCAGCTCGCCGCCTGCCAGGACGCTGCGTTCCGCCATGCGTTCGCGTGGCCGCATCCAAATCCGCCGCGCACTTTGCTTGACCAGCTTGTTTTAGGGGAAGAAGCCACCACCAAGAAGGCCCCCTAGCCCCCAATGATGGGGGAACCGGAAAAAGAGCAAGACAACTCGCTCCTTATTCCTGTCCTAACTCTGGTTCCCCCATTATTGGGGGCTAGGGGGCCTGAGTGGCATATTTTTCGCAAAGCTTAGGCGGCGGCCAGCTCAAACAGCGGCTTTTCGGTCTGTGCTTGGGCGTGAATGGCCTGATGCTCCGCGTCCGACAGCGGGGTGAAGCTGTCGGCGATATCCGCCGCCATGCGGAACAGGCGGATGTCACCGGGCGGAAGCGCGGACGTAATCGGCAGCGAAAGCGTGTACCGCAGCGCCGCCTCAGCTTCCGCCCGGTCCGCCAGCGGCTCGTACCAGGCTTTCGGGTACTCACTGCGGCGCGGGTCGCCGTCCTGCCAGGGGCCGCGCACCATGCCTTTCAAGGCCAGCCGGGCGACACCTTTAGCCTGCGCCGCTTCCATGACCTGCGGCCCGAACCCGGCGTTTTCGTAGGTAACATAGTTGAACGGGAACAAAAGGCTGTCGAACGGGTACTGTTCCATCGCGGCCAGCGCGGCATCCACGCTGTGGGCGCTGAAGCCGAGATGCTTGATCTGCCCCTCGGCTTTTGCGCGAATGAACGTCTCCATTGCTCCGTTTGGACCAAACGCTTGGGCCACGTCCTCGTCTGTTGTGATGGCATGAAGCTGATACAAATCAAAATGGTCGGTCTGCATCTGCCGCAGCGAGTGTTCCAGTTCTTCCCGTGCGCCGGCGGCATCGCGCTTGCCCGTTTTGCAGGCTAGAAAGATGTCGTTTCGATAAGGCTTGAGGGCCGGGCCAAGCCGCTCTTCGGCGTTGCCGTAGGAGGGGGCGACATCAAAATAGTTGATGCCCCGGTCAATCGCCTCGCCGACATACTGGTCTGCCTCCGTAGGCGTCGTGTCCATGACAATGATGCCGCCGAAGCCGAGAACGCTGAGGTTCCAGCCGGTGTTTCCGTAAGCGCGTTTTTCCATCAAATATTTCTTTTCTAGGTTTGTTGTTCTGGCCTATTATACAGCAAAAAGCCCCCGGCGAGTTGTTCGCCGGGGGCCGTTTTTTCGCCTCAGAAAAGGCGCTTAGTAGTTGTTGATGATCTGAGTTTGCAGGGTCAGGGAATGGGTCGTTTTGATCGTCACTTCCGAGCCGCTTTTCAGGTCAATATCGCTTGCGCCATGCTTCTGCGCTGCATTCGCCGCGTAGCCGCCGAGGCCGCCAATTGCCGCGCCGCCGAGCGCATCACCCAGTTTGCGCTTGCGGGAGAAGCCAAGCAGCGCACCGACGCCCGCGCCGATGCTGGTGTAGTTCGACTTATCCGAGCTTTGTGTCTTGCCGGCAAACCGCGCCGTCGCAAGGTTATAAGCCGAGCCGCCGGTGCCGAAGCGGACATAAACCACGCCGGGCGTTTTCGGCGTCGCGGGCGTCACCGAAGTGACAACCCCGTTCAGGACCGTGCCAGACGGGATGCCGCTGTTGTCATCGCTGGCAACCTGGACTTTTACATGATCTCCAACCTGCGTACCCTCTGAGCTAAGATCACGCAGCAGCTTAACTTTGACTTCGGTGCCGGATGGGATTTCATGCCGGGGCATCTGAACTTCGCTGTCCGACTGCGCGAAGGCGGGGGCAAGCGAGACCAGCGGAGCGACTAAAAGCAGGCTTCCCAGCACCGCGCTTGTCAGTGTACGTCCAATTGTATTTTTCATCATCTCTCCTTTAAGTTGAGGCTTTGGCTTCGTTCTGTCATTTTGTTATTAAGTTCGTATCCTGCTTGGGCGGAAACTAAACCCTTGATTTGTTTCTAATTTACCTCGCTCGTGTGCTTTAAGAGACGGGAGCAGACCTGTTTTTGTTCCCGTCCAGTGGAAGCGGCCTGCGGAACCGGAGGCGAGCCGGACTGGTTACAGGTGAGAGGAGACCAAAATGAAGACTTTGTATACGGCGGTAGCTACCGCAACCGGAGGCCGGACCGGCCATGCTGAAAGCAGCGACAGCGTTCTAGCGGTTGATCTGGCCGTGCCGAAAGACATGGGCGGGACCGGCGCAGTCGGTACGAACCCGGAGCAGCTATTCGCCGCCGGTTATGCCGCCTGCTTCGGCAGCGCATTGGATTATCTTGCCAATCAGCGCAAGATTGACACCGGCGAAGTCAATGTCACCGCCGAAATCGGGATTAGGCCAAACGATCACGGCAGCTTTTCGCTGTCGGCGGCTTTAATGGTGGAAGTGCCGAACCTGAGCCAGTCCGATGCCGAGGCACTGGTCGCCGACGCTCACCAAGTCTGCCCCTATTCCAATGCCGTCAAAGGCAATGTTGATGTCGCGCTTTCAGTACGCGGCGGTCTCTAGAAAGCGAAGAGTCCCCCCGGCCCCCAACAATGGGGGCTGGGGGACTTTGTGCTTTCAACTGGGCTTACTTCTTCAGCATGTGATGGGCGGCTGCACCGGCGGCAAGCCCGGACATCACGGGATGGCGCTCGGCAAGATTTGGCTTTTTGCCGCTGGCCGCACGGCTGGCCGCGCCTTTTTTCGCCATATGGTGCGCGGCCAGTCCCGCCGCCGCGCCTGCCGCAACCGGATGCTTGTGCAGAATGCCGGCCTGCGCCGGGGCAGAGAGGAATGTCGGAGCCAGCAGCGCGGCTCCTGCCGCCAGCAGCGCGGTTAATTTTGTCGAGGTCATTTCAAGTTCCTTTCGGTCAGTGGACACGAGTTGTCTGCACCCGGAAGCGTGAAAGGACGCCAAAAAGTTCCGGCCTTCACTTCAACCCTCACTTTAAGGCGCGGCGGGTCCCAGCGGCAAACTCCCGCAGCCATTCGGCGTCTGTCCACTTCTCTTCCGGCACGACAAACGCCGGCTTCGCGCCGGGATAAGGCGACGCTTTTTCCAGTTTTGGCGCGTACTCTTCGCCAAAGGGTGTGGCTTTGACGAAAAGCCGGCCTTCGTTAATCTGGCCGATCATCTTCTCATCCACATAAACGCCGTACTCCCCAAACATCGGCTTAATGCGGGCGTCCGCCACTGCCGAAAGGCAGGCCAAGATGCGCTCCGCTGCTGCTTTATTCGTTGCCATGAACTGCTCTTTCTTCCAGCCTTGCCTGCAAAGGCATCGCTTATTGTAACAGAAGCGCTCTCAGAACGCAAGATTGACAGGCTGGGCAAGAGGACCTATAATAACGCAGAACAGGAAAACATCATGCGTTTCAGACAGGTTCATTTAGACTTCCATACCTCAGAAGCCATTCCAAACATCGGCGCGGAGTTTTCGGCGGCGCAGTTTCAGGAGCAGCTTCGGCGCGGCTGCGTAGACAGCATCACGGTCTTTTCTAAGTGTCATCACGGCTGGGCGTATCACCCGTCGGAGGCCAACGAGACCCATCCCCACCTTGCGTTTGATCTGCTCGGCGCACAGATTGAAGCGGCCCACGCGGCTGGAGTCAAAACGCCGGTTTATTTGTCTGCGGGCCTGGACGAAAAAGAAGCCCGGCGTCACCCGGAGTGGCTGCTGCGAAACAGGGATGACCGCACGAACTGGACGGACTCGTTTCTGAAGCCGGGCTACCATCAGTTCTGCATGAACACGCCGTACTTGGACATTTTAGTCGCGCAGATTGAAGAAGTTGCGGAGCGCTACGATGCCGACGGCATCTTTTTGGACATTGTCGGTGTCCGCCCCTGCCTGTGCCATTCCTGCCTGGCGGCGCTGCAGGCCGAAGGCCGCGACCCGGAAGACCCCGCCGCCGTGCTGAACCTGGCTGAACGTGTGTACGCCGAATATGCTCGCCGGACCAACGCCGCCGTCCACACGCACAAGCCGGGCCTGCCGGTGTTCCACAACGGCGGCCATCTGCGGCGCGGGCGGCGCGATTTGGCCCATCTCAACACGCATCTGGAGCTGGAATCGCTGCCGACCGGCGGCTGGGGCTACGACCATTTTCCGCTGTCGGCCCGCTATGCGGCGACTCTCGGCATGGACTATCTCGGCATGACCGGCAAGTTCCATACGACCTGGGGCGAGTTCGGCGGCTTCAAGCACCCGAACGCCCTGCGCTATGAGGCTGCCCTCAGCCTGGCAATGGGCGCAAAATGCTCAGTTGGCGACCAGCTTCACCCGTCAGGCAGGATGGACCCGGCAACCTATGCGCTCATCGGCGCGGCGTATGGCGAAACGGCGGAAAAAGAAGCCTGGTGCGAGGGCGCGGTGCCAATTGCCAATGTCGCACTGCTGTCGCTGGAAGCCGCCGGACAGGAACATGCCGGCCAGGATCAAGCGGGCTACACCGGCAAATCGGATGCCGGCGCGGTGCGAATGCTGCTGGAAGGACATTTACTGTTTGACGTGGTGGACACCGAAGCCGACTTCCGCCGCTACAAGGTGCTGGTGCTGCCGGATTACCTGCGCTTAACGCCGGCGCTTGAGGCGAAAATCAAGGCGTTTGTTTCCGGTGGCGGGCAGGTATTCGCCTCCGGCGAGTCTGGACTTGATGAAGCGGGGGAAGCATTCGCGCTGGACTTCGGCGTGAGATGGGCCGGGCTGTCAGACTTCCGTCCGAGCTACTTCCGTCCAGGCTGGACGCCGGCCCCGCTGGAACAAACTTCGTTTGTACTCTATGCACCAAGCCAGAAGATCAAAGTTGTGGGCAAAGACACGGCAGTCTTAGGCCACCGCGAGGAACCTTACTTTAACCGCGAATGGCGGCATTTCTCGTCGCACCAGCACACGCCCGGAACCAGGCAGGAGGCCGGGCCGGGGCTGGTGCGCGGCCCGGACGGCATTTATTTTGCGTGGGCCGTCTTTGAGGATTACGCGGCCAAAGGCAGCTTGATTTGCCGCAAGATTGTGGAACACGCGCTTCATCTGCTGCTGCCCCAGCCCACGCTGACCACCGACTTGCCCGCGCAGGGAGTCACGACTTTAACCGAGCAGCCCAATTCAGGCCGTTACATCCATCACCTGCTATATGCGTCCCCGGTGCGGCGCGGGGACAGCATAGATGTCGTTGAAGACCTGATTCCTCTGACAGACATTCACGTTTCCCTGCGTCTGCCGCGACCCGTTTCGCGCGTCTCGCTTGCGCCGCAAGGGACGGACTTGCCGTTCAGCCGGGACGGCGAGAGCGTATCTTATGTCCTGCCGCGCCTGGAATGCCATCAAATGGTGGTGCTTGACTATGCGCCGGGCCAGTCTTACGGCGCTGCCTGATCTTGTCCTGCGGCGCTTTGGGGCGGCGCTTGACTTTCCGGCGGCGTACCGGCATTTGCCGGCGCACCGGCATCCGCCGCCGCGCTCGTGTCCGGCGGCAGGTTGATAATCGCGCCGCTGGGGACGCCGACAATTTCAATGTTCTTGATGTGCCGGAACTTGACCAAACGCGGCGTCAGCGACGACGCCCGAATGTGCGCGGCCTCGGCCTGGGCCTGAGCGGCGAGAATGGCCCGCTGGTTGGTGATCGCGTTAAGCTGCATGTTCAGCGTTGACAGACGCAGGTTCTGCTGGGCTTCCAGGCGCGTGCGGAGCGTCGCTACTGTAGCATCGTCCGGGTAGATCGCCCGAATCCGAACCTCGTCAATGACAATAGCGTCCGGGTTGAAGTGCTCGTTAAGCTGCTTGAACGCATACGCGGCGGCGACTTTCTTGCCCTCGCCGGTCATCACATCGGCAGTGTTTTTTAGGCCGAAGGCATCTACAATCGCCTGCCGAAACGCGGGGCGAAGCTGCTTTTCCTCAAAGTCGTTGAAGTCGGTGAACTGGCTGCGATACTTGCTGTACAGGCTGATAATCTGTTCCGGGTGCGCGGGGTCGTAGTTGATATGGTAGGAAATCGAGCAGTCTACATGCAGCGTGTTGGAGCTGAGGGTATTGACCATGACGCTGTCATCGCCTTGATGAGTGCCTTCGGTGTCGTCCTTGACCATCGTATAGGTCCGCATGTGGGTCGGGATTTCGATGATCTCATTGCCGGAAAACGGTGCCTGCGGGTTAAAGCCGGCGTGCCGGACACGCGGGTCTACCGCGCCGGAGTAGTGGTTAATGACGAGCGCGACGTTGCCGGGCTTGACCACGACGCCGTTGCCGCCGCCGCTCCCGACGCCGCAGCCGGTCGCGAGGAGGGAGACACTAAGCGCCGTGAATGCGAGTAAAGAAAATTGTGGTTTCATGGTGGTTCCTAAAGACAAGCAATTAAGAGCGTCACGAGGACGTTTATGTCCTCGTGATGCACTTCTACTTGTTGAGTAATCCCATCAAATCTTTGGACGGCAGGTACATTTTTTTCACCTGCCCCAGCTCCTGGTCCTGAACATACAAATCGGTCAGTGTGCTGTTCTGAAGCTGATTAATTTTGGCGTCGGCCCGCGCCTGCTGAAGCAGCGTTTCGTTGTCAATTTTTTGCTGCTGCAAGGCAAGCTGGGCGTTGGAAATCTGCTGCTGCATCGCAAGTGTCGAAGACAGAAGCTTTTTTGTTTCCTCATCCTGCTCCACTCCGCGCACCATGAAGTTCGAGAAAGTAATCCCCTGCGGCTGCCACTCATCGTTCAAGAGCCTCAGCGCCTGCTGCTCGGTTTCCTGCTTGCCGGCGGTGGTGAGCGCCTTCATCGTGTCCATATCGCCCATAGAGTAATTGACGGCTTCCTTGACGGCAGGCTCTAATTGAATGGCCTCAAACTCGTCTAGGTTCTCAAACTGCTCGTGGAACTTGCGCCATAGATCATCGGCCTTATCCGGGTCAATATGGTACTGGCAGCTGACGTCTACCGTGAGCATGTTGGTCGGCGTGTTGACCTGCACGGCGCGGGCCTCAACATTGCCGGCATTGTCTTTATCCGAGTTCGTCAGCGAAATCGTGCGCTGCATGGTCGGCACTTCAATCACGGTTTCCCACGGCCCGTTGTAATGCGTCCCGGCAGACATATATTTCGGCTCTAGATCGCCAGTGTAGGTGTCCAGCACCAGGCCGATGTTGCCCGGCTCGATATGGGTCGGCCCGGCGACATGGCCGCCCGCCGACAGGGAAAAGATCGAAAATCCGGCTGCCGCCGCAAGGCCGATGCCGGCGGCGGCAATAATCATAGTGCGTTTTGAGGTGGAACGTCGTGTCATAGGTGTTTTCACTTTATCAGTACCTCTACTTTTGCGCGTTTCTACTTTTGCGCGTTTCTACTTTTCGTTGCCGGCTTCCATTTTGCGGAACTGCACGTCCGTCATTACCAGCACAGACAAATGGCACTCCGGGCAGCCGGCGTCTGTCAGCGGGCTGGGGAAGTGCGTGCCGCAGCTCAGGCAAACCAGGCTTGCTCCGGCGCGGAACTTGCGGGCTTCTTCCTGCGCCGCCGCTTGCTGCTCGCGGGCCTGGGCTGCCTTCACTTTTGCGTCTTCCCGGTCTTTCTTCGCGCTTCTCAGAAGCAGTGCCAGCAGACCGCCGCCGAGCAGCGCAAAGGCAAGAACAAAATCGCCGACCATACGCGCTCCTTTTGTTTTCTAAAGCTTGTTTTCTAACAACTGAGACACGGCGCACACAAATAAGTTGCACAGAGATTTTAGTTTTTTCGGGCTGCCGGCCGGCAAAAAGCCCTGCACGAGACGAGTCGTGCAGGGCCGTTGTGCGGACGATACCAGGAAAACTTGCTAGTCTTTGCCGCCGAAGCGTTTCAGCACGGCGACAGTTTGGTCCCGCGCTTCGTTTGAAACGCCGGGGTACGGGCGCTCGGCCCAGTACAGGGCGGTTTTGCCGTCTTTGTCCAGAGCGTTCACGGGCGCACCTCGTTCCAGCAGAACTTTTGTCGTGGCCGCTTCGCCGTAAGACCCCGACCAGAACAGCGCCCCGCCATGACCGCCGTTGTCCCCCAGTGTCAGGCTGGCCCCGTGGTCTACCAGCAGATTAACGGCCTCGACATGTCCGTACCGTGCCGCCCACATCAAAGCGGTCACGCCGCCGCCGTTGTCGTCGGCGGAATGCTTGTTCTTGACATCCACAGTCGCCCCATGCCCCAGCAGAAGCCGCAGAATGCCTGGATCGCCCCACTGCGCGGCCAGCATCAGGGCCGTGTTGCCGCCGTTGTCCTGCGCGTTGACATCAGCGCCCCGCTCAATCAGCGCCCGCGCTTCTTCCGCTTGGTGGGCTTGAACTGCCCGCATTAAACGGGTAACGCCGTTTTGGTCCGGCGCATTCGCGTCATCGTCTAGAGTGACCGGGTTTGGAAGAGCAGAGTTTGAAAGAGCAGAGTTTGGAAGAGTTATGCTGACGGCGGGTGCGCCGGTCTGCGCCGCGCTTGGGGAACCTAAAAGCGGCGGCAGGACAAGGGGCAGGCAGCAAAGGAGACGGACGGCTTGAAGCGGGCGCATAGGTTGGTATTCCTTTGTTTGAACGATGGAATTTGGACGACGGAATGACTTTCTTGTCTGCTATTGTACCACAACAGTGAACTACTGCCCCTTCGCATTTGCCGAAGTTCCGGGGTATCATAGATGGGTGCAATAGCAACAATGAGGAGTGGTGCATGATTTCAAGCAAAGTATTTTTCCCTGCAATTGCCGCCGCCGCAGTTCTTTCGCTGGCCTTAAACGCGCAGACACTGGCACAAACGCAGAACTCGGCGCAGGCAGGAGGAACGCTAACTCCGGTCCGGCCTCCCGCGACGCCGCTGATTGTCCGTGACCCTTACGTCAGCACCTGGCAGCCCGCCAATGCCCTGCCCGGAACCTCGCCGACATTCTGGGCCGGACGCGCCAAAGCCATCACAGGCCTAGCCCGCATTGATGGGCAGCCGTTTGTTTTTCTGGGCAATCCTCTCGCCGCCGGCAAATTAATTGCACCGTCCATGACCCAAACCGGGCTGACTGTAACGGCGACCCAGTCGCGTTACACCCTGCAAGGCGGCGGCGTCACGCTCCATCTGGATTTCCTGTCTCCGGTTGAGCCGACCGACCTGCGCCGGATGTCCGTGCCGCTCGGCTATGTGTTTGCTTCCGCGCAAAGCGCGGACGGCAAGCCGCACAACGTCAGCCTGTATTTCGATATCAGCGGCGAGTGGGCGCATGGCGACGACAACGCGCCGATCATTTGGAACCGCCGCGCGGTCCCAAGCGGAACGCAGCCGCTGACCGCGTTTGAGGTGGCCGCGTCCGAGCCGAAGGTACTGGGCGAAACCAACGACTACCCGATGTGGGGAACGGCGGTCTTTGCGGCGGAAAACCGGCCCAGCATGACCACGCAGGCCGGCGAAGACGCCGTTGTCCGCGCGGCGGCGCTTGCTAACGGGACGCTGGACAACTCGATAGACGCCGACCAGCCGAGAGCGATCAATAACCGCTCACCGGTCTTCGCGTTCAACTTTGCGCTGGGCCAGATCGGAAGCACCCCGACCAAGCCGCTGGTGTTTGCCATCGGCGATGTCCGCGACCCGGCCGTCAGCTATCAGAAAGTGCCGGTCCCGCCGCTGTGGCGCTCCTACTGGTCGGACTGGCCGCAAATGCTGGCCTCGTTTGACCAGGATGCTGATGCCGCGCGAGCGCGGGCCGACAAGATGGACGCGAAAGTCATGGCGGATGCGACGCGGGCGGGCGGCACGAAGTACGCCGCGCTCTGCACACTGGCCTTGCGGCAGGCGTTCGGCGCGACCGAAATGGTCGGCACAACCGCAAAGCCGTGGATGTTTATGAAGGAAATCAGCAGCGACGGCAACATTTCCACGGTAGATATCATGTACCCGGCGTTCCCAGTGTTTCTGTATGCCAACCCGCGCCTGGTTCGGCTTCAGATGGACCCGCTGTTCGAGTACGCGGAGTCGGGGCTTTTCAAGCAGCCGTTCGCTCCGCATGACATCGGCGCGTCTTACCCGAACGCCGACGGCCACAACGACGGCGGCGGGGAGAACATGCCGGTGGAAGAGTCAGCAAATATGCTGATTATGACCGCTGCGTATATGCGTTACTCACCGAAAGCCGAAGCCGCTGAGTATGCCCAAAAGCACTACAAAATCCTGAAGCAGTGGACCGACTACCTGCTTGCTGTTCCCAAAGGCGGAACTTCTCCTAATGCGTTAGACCCGCAGTTCCAGAACCAGACCGACGACTTTACCGGCCCAATCGCCCACAGTGTCAACCTGGCGCTGAAAGGGATTCTTGGCGTCGGTGCCATGGGCCAAATCGCGGCGTTTGACGGCAATAAAGCCGATGCGGCGAAATACAGCGCGGCGGCCCGCGACATGATCGGCAAGTGGTCACGGCGGGCGCAGTCCGGGACGGGTCCGCACCTGACCATGCAGTACATCGAGCCGGACACGCCGCAGCCCGCCGGCTGGACCGAAGGCATTGTCGGCCCGCACGCCCTGCTTCTAACCGGCGCAGGCGGCGTGGAAGCGCCCAAGCCCGCTGTGGACACCACGAAAAGCTACACAGTAGCAGCTTGGGTCAAACTAAGCACTCTGGACGGCTACCAGACGTTTGTCAGCATTGACGGCGCTCATGTCAGCTCCTTCTTTTTGCAGCTTCGCGGCGATACCGGCAAGCTGGCGTTGAGCATCCTGCCCCATGACAGCAACACTGATCCCGGCCAGGCCGGCATCGCCAGTATGACGGACAAGCCTGCCGTCAACACTTGGTATCATCTAGCCGGCGTCTACGATGCGGCGGCGCAGACGGTCTCGCTGTATGTCAACGGCGTTTTACAGCAGACGGCGACTTGCCCGACGCCGTTCCTGGCTGCGGGCAAGACCGCGATTGGCCGGGGCTTCTTTAACAGCTCCCCTACCGACTTCGTGCATGGGGCGGCAGACGACGTGCGCTTCTATCAGGCGGCGCTCCCCGCCGACGCGATTTTAGCGATTGCCCGTGACGGCGGCGCGGCGCTTCCCGCGCCTGACGCTCCCCCCGCGTCGGTCGCGGCTATCGCTTCACAGACGCCCACGGCGTACTACACGTTTGACGAGGGTATGGGAACCGCCGTCGCGGATGCATCCGGCGGCGGCGACAACGCCGTGCTGACGCGCAGCGGGACGGACCCAAACGATGCGTGGAGCCTCAAGTACAACGCCTTCCCGGACAAAGTGCTGGGTCTGAACCTTGTTCCACAGTCTATCCTCAAAGAAGAAGCCAAGTTCTACAAGGCCAACTTGAACCCGTTCGGCATCCCGCTGGACATCCGCCACACTTACACCAAAACGGACTGGGAAATCTGGACGGCGGCATCTACCGACGATCCGGTGCTGCGTCAAGACTTCATTGACGGCATCTACAAGTTCGCCGACACGTCCAACACTCGCGCTCCGTTTACGGACTGGTACGACACCGTTTCCGGCCAGGAGCAGGGCTTCAACGCCCGCCCGGCTATCGGCGGCGTCTTCGCCATCCTGGACCGAACGGCGCTGAAGCCGGGGAAATAAAACGCAAGAGACCTCACCTCGGCGCGAGCGCCGATACGCAGTAATGCCGCAGGCATACCCTCTCCTTGTTAAGGAGAGGGTGGAAACTTGTTTCCGGGTGAGGTCTTCCTGCGAAGTGTGGTTCAGCAGTGAGTGCAGTGGCTAATCCGTGCTGTAGAGGCTGTCGGCGTGTATCTTCTTGATACGCTCGACGAGGCGCAGCAGGCGATCCACTTCCGCGCCGCTTAGCGTGCCGCCTTCGTGGCCGGGTGAGTTCAGGTCAATGCCGGCATCCGGCAGCGTCGCAGCCAAGTCGTCCGCCCGGAAGCCGACCTTCGCGGCGGCTTGTTCCAGTGTGTAGCGTTCCTCTGCCATAAAAATCTCCTTCGCCCTGCGTGTCTGCTTTGTGATATGGGTTTATTATACAGTACACCGCGAGAAATGAAAAGAAACGGAAATTGCCCTATGACCCAAACATTCACCTCCCAGCGCCCACCCCTGTCCGAGCGCCGGTTTACGTCGCCTGCCGTGGAAGAAACCTTGCAGGCCGTCAAAAACCAGATTGCCGACCCGGAGCTGGCCTGGCTGTTTGAGAACTGCTACCCGAACACGCTGGACACGACCGTTCACTTTCAGCCAAATGGCGGCGAAGGCGGCGGGCCGGATACGTTCGTAATTACCGGCGACATTGACGCCATGTGGCTGCGAGACTCAACAGCTCAGGTCTGGCCGTTCCTGCCGCTAGTCACTCAAGACCCCCAGCTTCAGCAGCTGTTCGCAGGCGTCATTCGCCGCCAGTGCATCTGCATTTTATATGACCCTTACGCCAATGCGTTCATGGCAGACCCGGAAGAAAAGACGCAGTGGGTCAGCGACCATACCCAGATGCTGCCCGGTATCCACGAGCGCAAATGGGAGATTGACTCGCTCTGCTACCCTCTGCGACTGGCCCACGGCTACTGGACCCAAACCGGCGATGCGTCGCCGTTTGACGCCAATTGGGAACAGGCCATGACGCTGATTATGCAGACGTTCCGCGAGCAGCAGCGCAAAAACGGCACCGGTCCTTACCTCTTCCACCGCGATGAGCGGGGCGAGCCTTTAACGTCGCGCTCGGCAAGCGGCGAGCTGGTCCCGGACTTTGGCCCTCCGGTCGAGCCGAACGGCCTTATCTGCTCCCGGTTCCGGCCCTCCGACGACGCCGTGACGTTCCAGTATTTGATCCCGTCCAACTTTTTCGCCGCCGCCGCCCTGCGCCAGATGGCAATTCTGCTGCGGGACGTCCGGCAGAACGAAATCTTAGCGGCGCAGGCGGACGCGCTGGCAGACGAAGTTTCCGCCGCACTAGCCCACCACGCCCGTGCCGAGCATCCCGACTATGGCGCGATCTACCCTTACGAAATGGACGGCTTAGGCGGCATCCTGCTGATGGACGACGCCAATGTCCCCAGCCTGCTTTCGCTGCCGTACCTCGGCGCGTGTGCCCCTGCCGACCCCATTTATTTGGCGACGCGCCGCTTTGTTTGGAGCCGGGCCAACCCGTGGTTTGCTGAAGGAAAATACGCCGGCATCGGCAGCCCGCACACGGGGCCAAGCACGATCTGGCCCATCGCACTGTCCATGTATGCACTGACCAGCACGTCAGAGGCCGAAGTTGCCCATGTCATTGCGACTCTCAAAGCCACTCATGCCGGCACCGGCTTCATGCACGAGTCGTTCCGCGCCGATAATCCCGCCGACTTCAGCCGCACCTGGTTTGCCTGGGCCAATTCCCTGTTCGGCGAAATGATTGTCCAAACAGCAGCCCGGTTCCCACATTTGCTTGGGTAGGAAGCCACTCCCCTCTCTCGTTACGACGGGGGAGGGGCCTCCTAACGCAGCAGCCGACGCGCCTCTTCCCGAAGCGTGTCTACATCCAGGCCCGCAGCCGTGAGGCGCTGAAGCCCTTCGGTTTTGGGGCCGCCGCGCAGGTATGACTGGAACGCAAGCGTCCATGTCTCCTCTTCTTCCTGCTCCCAAATCGGGGCCACAGCCCCCTCAAAGTTGTGTGCGACGGCCCATAGCGTCGGCGACGAGCCGAATCCGAGCGCTTCGGCTAAAAACGTGTGCAGGATTTCGTGGTCCCGCGACAGCGCCGCCGTATCCGTGCCGTAGCCGAGTGCGGCGGCGTTAGCCCGGTACTGGTCGCTGTCTTCAGGGGTAGCTGTAACACGGGTGCCGTCGTGGTAGCAGGTTTCAGTGTAGCCAAGCGTGCTGTTGACCCAGCAGTGCCGGAATTCTTGGGTCTTAGTCAGCCGCGCCGTCAATGCGGCGGCAGCTTGGTATTCGCTGCCGGCGGCAGACAGCGGAGCCGGGTCAGACTCGCAAAGATACGTTCCCGGCAGCGGCGACTGCCGGACACGCAGGCCGGCGGAGTTTAGAACAGCTTCGGCATCCGCCAGCATATCATCCTGGAACAGCAGCAGACGCCGCGTTTTTCGGGCGGCAATATCCAGCGCCAGCAGGGGATAGCGCAGCGACGAGTAGACTCCGGCAAAGACCACTAAATCATAGGTTTCCCAGGTAGAAGCGAGGTCGTACACCCAGCGCGTCTCAAACTCGGTCTGCGCTTGCAGCCCAAGACGGGCAGCCTCGGCGCGGGCCGCGCTGACAGCCTCTTCATCTGTGTCAATGCCGAGAACGAAAGCGCCGCGCTTTGCCAATGTCCATGCCATCTCGCCGCTGCCGCAGCCGATGTCCAGCGCCCGCCAGCCGGTGAGGTCATCCGGCAGCAAAGACGCCAACTGCGTCCGCTGCGATTGCAGAGTTTCTTGTGTCGCCGTCAAGTGTGTCTCCTATTCTTCTGCGCGTCCTGAAGATGCGCCTCCAGTTCCGCCGCCCGGTGCGCCGCCGTGTGCGACGCCAGCACCCGCGCCCGCGCCCGCGCCGCGATTTGCATTCGATCCGCATCCGGCATCTCGCGCAGGATGTTCAGCGTCTCTTCCGCCGAGCGTGTGAGTAAGATTTCCGTACCGATCTCAAAGACCGTGCCGAGGCCATCCCAGTAGTCGCTTAAAATCGGGACGCCGCAGGCGGCGGCCTCGAACAAGCGGACACTGGGAGAATACCCCATTTGGATCATGTCCACCCGCGTGATGTTTAATGTAAACCGCTGCCGGTTGTACCACGCCCGATGCGCGGCAGGCGGCAGATGCTCGGTGCGCGAGACGTTCGCCGGCCAGTCAATGTCAGCAGGATACTGCGGACCGGCGACAGCAAAACGCCCCGACGACCAGCGCCGCGCCGGTTCCAGCAGCAAAGCTTCTAAAGGCGGCTGCCGGTCCTCGCTGTATGTTCCCATGTAGCCCAAATCGTGGTCACAGGCCGGAGCGGGGTCTGCGGGGTAGTATAAGTCGGGGTCTACCGAGCAGTACAGCGCACGGGCTAACGGCGAGCCGTACTGCTGTTCCAAACGAGTCAGGGTCGGCCCGCCCGCAAACGACAGGTAAAGATCGTAACTAGGAATGAGTTCAGGGGTCAGATATTCGCATGCCCCGCGCTGCATCTGCGCCAGCGTGACGGGCGTGTCAATATCATAAAACGCCCGGACGCCGCGTGCCGTGCGCTGAACCCACTGCCCAACGGCAATGCCTTCGGGAACATAGGAGCCGACAATCACAGCATCGGCATCTCGGACTTCCATTATGAACCGTTCCTGAAGCTCCGGCAGGCTTCGGTAAATGACCGTGCGGCCCCACGGCGGATGCGGCAGATCGCGGTTTTCGGCGTACCAGGGCGCATCCCGCTCCAAAAACAAAACATCATGCCCCTGCGCCGTTAGCTCCTGTACCAGCCCTCGAAACGTCGTCGCATGTCCGTTGCCCCATGACGATGTAATGGACAAGCCCAAAATCACGATCTTCATTGCGCTACTCGGCCTTCTAAAATCGCTTCAAGCTGCGTGACCCGGTGGGCGTAAGTATGCTCCGCCAGTACCCGCCGGAGTGCCGCCGCGCCGATTTCGCGGGCCTGCGCGTCCGTAACATCGCGCACGTACCGGGCCACTTCGCCACCGTCACGCGCCACTAGGATTTCGCGGCCTGGCGCAAAAAACAGCTCAATGCCTTCCCAGTCGTCCGTAATTAAACACGCGCCTGCGCCTGCCGCTTCGAAGACCCGCGTGGCAGGCGAGAAGCCGTAGCGGGCCATTGACTCGCGGCTGACATTCAGCACCATCCGGGGCGTGCAGTTAAACGCATTATGATCCTGCGTGTAGACGTGGCCTGCGTAGTTGACGTTTGGCGGCATGATTTTATCGCCCCACCCGCTGCCGCCCAGCAAAAACGAGGCATCCGGGGACAGCGCAGCGGCCCGCAAAAAGAACTCCTCCACCCGCGCTTCCCGGTCGGGCAGCCGGTTTCCAAGAAAGCCAAGCGCCGCCGCAAAGCGCGGCTCCGGCGGCACGGGAAAATGCGTGTGCGGGTCCAGCGCATTGTAAATCGGCACGCACTCCCGCGCTCCCAATGCCAAGTAAGCGTCTCGAACCGGCTCGCCGCCGCCGTAAGTCAGCACCAAGTCATAGCGCGGAATGAGTGCCCGAAAAGCATCCTGCGGGGCGTTCTGCACCCGATCTAAAGTCGCGGGCGCGTCTACATCCCAAAACGCGACCAGCGTTTCAGGCCGTTTTAAGTCTAAGACTGCCGCTTCTAAGAGTTCATCAAAGACACCGACGCCGCTGGCTTTGACCACTAAATCCGCCCCTCGTGCGTCTTCTAAAGCCGCTCGGACGCCGTCTTCGCCATCCGCCGGGTAGACTACGACTTTGGCCCAGTCCGGGTCTGCCATGTCCCGGTGCTGCTGCCGCTCATAGGCATCCGGCTCATAGAACGTGACAAAATGCCCACGCTCCGACAATGCACGGATGATGCCCCGATAATAAGTCGCCGCGCCGTTCCAATAAGCGGACACAAGGCTTGATCCAAAGAATGCGATGTTCATAAAGCAATGTTCATGGGGTGTTCGTACTGTGCTACAGGTCAAAAGAACCATGTCCTGAAGGACATGGTTCCTAATTGATGCGTTCTCTTCATCTTCCCGCCACTTCCTCGTAAATACCCAGCAGCTCATCCACCCGATGAGCGCAGGTATGACGGCTCAGAATTGTCGCCAGCCCGTGCGCGGCCAAGTTTCGTGCCAGACCATCATCGGCTTTCAGCGCTGCAAGATGGGCCTGCATCTCTACGCCGTTTTGGGCGATCAGAAAATCTTCGCCGGGGGTGAACAGACCTTCGGCGTCGCTCCACGGCGCGGATACTAAGGGAATGCCGCAGGCCAGCGCCTCGAAAATACGGATAGTCGGAATGCCCGGCAGCGCTTCCACATACGGGCGGCGCGGGACATGGACCGTCATTCGGTACTGGGCAAACAAGGCCGGCGCGGCGTAATTCGGCAGCCAGCCGGCGTAGTCAATCCCGGCGTCCGCCAGCGCTTTCTTTGCAGCTTCAGGATAGCGCACGCCGTGAACGCGGGCGTTTAAATGCAGCGCATGAACAGGTTCCAGCAGAAACTCATGCAACTCTCGTGTCCGCTCGCCGTCGCCCCAGTTGCCGACCCAGACCAAATCGCTCGTTTTAGGAACGTCCGGCAGCGGATGAAAGACCCGTGTGTCCGCCGCTTCATGCCAGGTCCACGCCTGTTTCGCCCAGCCTTCACTTAAATATAGGTCACGGATGACATTCCCGAATGCTAGAACGCCGTCATAGTGCGACAGATCGTAGGCCGCCATGCTGCCGCGCTCGGTGACTGCCCGGTGATGCGTGTCATGGAACAGAAGCGTGTAACCGCCGCGCCTGGCCCGATGCTCGCCGATGCGCCTTACAAGCGCGTGTTCGTTCCATTCATGGACTAGGACTAGGTCAGCCTCTGCCAATGCCAAGTCTAAATTCAGCGTTTCAGGGTCATACTGCGTGCTTTGCAGCATGGGATAGGCCGCATGAAAGCCTGCCACGGCAGACGGCCCGGCATCCGCCAGCAGGTTTTGCAGGCTCCACGCTTCCTGCGGCTCATAAACTTGAACGTCATGCCCGCGTGAGAGGAGTTCCGTCAGGACGCCGCGCAAAAAATGCGCGTTGCCGTGGTTCCAGTCAGACAGCAAGGAATGGGTGAAGATGACTAGGCGCAAGTTAAGTTTCCAACAATACGGTAGCAAAGCAAGCGAGGGAGTGAACTCCTCTCGCTAGTTAAACAAGTCCTTCGGACGGTAAAACAGCACACGCAAGCTGTCTTTCTCTTAATCCTTCGTCCGAAGGACGACTTTATCGAGCGAGAGGAGTTCACTCCCTCGCTTCCTGTCCGCAATCAGCATCCGATAAGCACTTAAATATCCATCCGCCATGCGCTCCAGCGTGTAGGCTCGGGCTTGGGCCAGCGCACGGGCGGACATTTCATGCCGAAGCGGCGCGTCGGAAGTCAAGCGCAGGATGGCTTCACGCAAAGCATCGAGATCGTCAGGAGCGGCGTACAGTGCGGCATCGCCCCAGACTTCGCGCAGGCTGGGAATGTCGCCCAGCACCAGCGCACACCCGGACAGGCCCGCTTCAAGTGCAGACAAGCCGAACGGCTCATACCGGGCAGGCAGCGCATAAATAGCCGCTTCGGCAAGACGCGACGCGATGCCGGACGGCGGCAGGCAGCCGGTCTGATGCACATTGTCAAAACGCTGCTTTCGTCCGTCAGGAGACGCAGTTTCTCCCGCAACAAAGACCGGCCACGGCAGAGACGGCGCGATTTGGGCAAGAGCATGAATGTTCTTGGCCTCGTCCCAAAGCCGCCCGGCGCAGAAAACGAACAGTTGCTTTGCGGCAGGTCCAAAAAGCGCAGCATTGCGTCCATTGGGAAGCGCCTGCGTTGAGGGCAGCGGGCCATAATGCAGGCGCAGACAATCAAGCATCGCCCCAGTCGGCGCGGCAACGAGATCGGCGGATTGCAGGCCCAATCGAACTTCGTCTTGATAGCGCTGCCATTCGCTCGGCGCAGGGGTGCCATGAACAGCCTGCCACCAGGACAAAACGCACGAATGGCCGACCATCAGCACCGGCGCACTCCAGGGCAGGCCGCCATGCGCGTAGCCGTTTAGGTGAATTATGCTGGGCTGGTACTCGGCTTCCAAAGCCAGCAGCCAGTCGCCGGCACGGGCGACATCGTCCCACGGGTCGGGCATCCACTCTAAAGCAAACGCCGAAGAAAAAAGCGTGACGTTAGGTAAAGCGGAGGCTTCCACGAGCTGCGCCGCCGACGGCAGCCGGCCCATCGTCGCCAGCGCAACTTGGACGCCGTGCGGGGCTAAAGCACGGGCTAAATCCAGCACGTAGGTCCAGACGCCGCCGACTGTATCCGCCGTCATCAGCACCTTCAAGGCAGCGTCACTAACGCTTTCAGGAAACCGTCAGGCCGGTCCCGCGTCGCGTTCAGCGCGTCGCTTAAGCGTTCTAATGAAAACGTGTGCGTATAAAGCGGAGATGGGTCTAAAGCGCCGGAAGCGACGGCGGCGACGGCGCGTTGAATGCCGCCGGTGTACATCAGCGGGTCGCGCTCATGGGCATTGATAACGTCGAGGCCACGCCAGTTCCAAAGCTGCATATTGACCGAGCGCAGGCCGTCCTGATGGTAGCCGGCGATCACGAGGCGTCCGCGCTCCATTGTGAGTTCAGCGGACAAGTCCAAAGGCCACTGCTTGCCGACGGCTTCAATCACCACATCACAAAACTTTCCATCAGTCAGCGCTTTGACTTGCTCGATAATCTGCCAGTGGTCATCCATCGGCAGCACATGAGCCGCGCCCATACTTTCCGCGACTG
>CAXTER010000079.1:0-22564 GCA_964243345.1 uncultured Armatimonadales bacterium | reverse complement strand
TGCTTGGACTGTGGAGCGCCGCGCAAGGGTTCGACCCGGCCCTCGGCTTTCAGTTCAGCACCTACGCCGCCCGCACGATCCGAGGCTTCATTCTGCATCACCTCAAAGAAGACAGCCAGCAGAAGCGGCTTTCCTGCGTGTCGCTGGATATGCCCCTCGGCGAAGGCGGAGAGGGCGGCGAGCTGGGCGAGCTGATCGCCGACACGCAGGCCGAGACGCCGGGGCAGAAGGCGCTGGACGAAGCCGGGTTTGAGGCGCTGCTGTCCCGGCTGCCGGCACGTCAGCAGGACGTTCTGCGGGGCGTGTACGGGCGAGAGATAGGGCTGCCGGAAGTGGCGGACGCTTGGGGCATCTCGCGTCAGCGGGTGCATCAGCTCCATGCGGCGGCGCTGGACGCGCTCAGGAAGGAAAATACGCCCAGGAAGCAGCCGAGGCGGGAAAAAGTTAGTAAAACTTAGTATTTTGCGATGAACGACAAGCAACAACAGTTCATCGGCGCTTATTCTCATCATCGGCACTTGTTTTCAGTGCAGTTGAGGGCATCGTGTGGCGGAAGTTCGCCACATAAAAAAAGCCGAGCAAGCGCCCCGCGTGTCGGAAGCCGCCGTGTCCCGAAAACGGGACATTAAAAAGCGCGTGAAGATGCTGCCGAGAGTCTAAGTGAGTCTAAGTAAATGACAGCCGAGAGTTTAAGTCAGTTTAAGCAAATGGCGGATATGGACAGCAGCGAAAACGACCTGACATTTCACACAATCTCACACCCTAACGCGCGGGCGAAGCAGAAAAACTCAGAAAAACTCAGATGAGTTTAACCATTATTAACCATGACGACAAAAGTTAAGTTAAGTTTAAGCGCAGGGAGTTAAGTTTGGGTGGCGGCGGAACTTGGAGCGGTTGGAGCATAAAAAAAAGCAGAGACGGCAGAAGCGAAACATAGGAATAACTAGGAACTTTCAATGACCGCTACTCTCAGATGCGACCACCACCTCTTAACAATTCTTAACATTTCGCGTGTGGGCGCGTGAGATGCGTTTTTCCGATTTTTCCGATGCCGTTACGCACGCGGAATTTTGCGGAATTTGCGGATGCGGTCACGCGCGGGAAGCAGGCATCTGTCAGCTTTTGCAAGTTCGCCCTTTTTCTGTGCCGCTTTTGCGGCAGCGTACCCCCGCGTGTGGGGGCAACAGCAGTCAAACAGCACCAAGACAGCACCGCGTCATTGGATGCAGTGGGCCGTCCCTGTTGACATATGGTAACATTCGCACGTATGTGGAAGCCGCCGGAACTTGGCGGACTTGGCGGACGAAAAAAAAGAGCGCGGCGCAGCAGTAGAAACATAAGACGACACGCCCCACCCTGACAAAACCCAACATTTCTCACGTATGCGCCCGCGTGGAAGCAAGCCCCAAAGCCTGTGGATTTGACATAGAACGGAACTTCGTTCATCAATGAACGAAGTCGCGTCCCGAAAGCGGGACATTGAAAAAGCGAGAGAGCGAACGAACGTGAACGCTTGGCCCAGCCTCAGATACCCCGTTTTTGGCCTCTAGCAAGGCCGCACAGCGCGTTTAGGCTATTTGCGGCACTCACGGACACCCCCAGGCGGCGTACAGGGCATTTACGAGGCTTTTGGGCCTGCCTGTTTCCTGCCTATGCGGACCGGCTGAGTTGGTCAAGAGTTGGTCGAAAGTAGGACGGAAGTATATCACTCTAATGCGATGATTTTGCCATTGTAAAGCCTGCCGTGTGCGAATGGGTCGAAGTTCGCCTGGGGCAGCAGGACGCAGTCTTCGGGCAGCGGCACCGGGTACGGCGCGTCTTCCCGCGAAATCTCGGCCAGCTCGCAGCGCAGGTGCTGAATCTGAGCGCCCCCAAATGGATCGCCGGGATCGTCAAAGCCCATAATCTCTAGTATCTTTCCCCTGTCATTCAGCCGCCCTAGCCCCAAGCCCGACTCCCAGCAGCCGTCCGCCAGCTTGTCTATCTCCCGGCCAAGCCACGTCAGCGCCTGGGCGCGTATACCTCTGGGCGGTTCTTGATAGCGCAGTGTGATGATGCGCTCACAGAGGCGCAGGAACCCCGCCCGCAGATCGGCCAGCGCCAGCAGCGCGGCCTTGTGTTCCCGGACCGCCCCGACGATTTCCCCGGTCAGCACCCGGCGCGGGTCTTTCAAGGCGATCTCCTGCCCCTTGCGCTGGAACGGCACGTCGCAGGCGGCCAAGGTCTCCACGACTGCCGAGAACGGCAGAGCAGCGGGCTTTTCGTCCACGGCGAACGCGGTTTGGCTCATAGGATCACCTCAAAGTCGTCGTCTTCGGCTTCAAATCGGGAGTCCTGGGAGTGCTGGGAGTCCTCAACCCCCGACAGCCCTATATGTATATTGTTGCTATATATATTATCTTCTTTGGATACAACTACGCGGGGTAGGGAAACAGGACTCCCAGCACTCCCAGGACTCCCTGTTTTTCGGCTTTGTGTGGCTTCAAGCTGGTACTGCATGAGGTTTTTACTCACACCGCTGGTTGCTTTGCCCGCTTGAATGATTTTGTGTCCCGCAAAAACCTTGTCAACATGACGCGCCATGAGACGAGCAAACTTGGCTTTTTGGCTTCGGTTCGACTCATCTTTGCCAGGGTCCCCCATTCTTTCCGGCATCCATTCGAGGGCGAGGGGAAACAAGTCGCTGGTTGTGACCAGCGTTTTCCCAAAACGGTCCAGCCAGCTCTCAACAAAGCCATGCCAGGAGGTCGTTTCCGTGTCCACGCGGCTGCGCTGCTCCTGCCGATTTTCCAGAAAGCCGGGAATGCCGGCGTTCTGAAGGATGCCGCCCATCACCCGCGTCCATGCCTCAAAGCTGCCCAGCGGCTTTTCCCCGCCGCCATAGGACGGCTTGCCAGCTTCGACCCAGGCCCGCCCCAATGTCAGCGCCGCGCCGATCAGCTCGCCTCGGTTCGCGGTCGCCCACCCGGCCAGATCAGGATGCTGGAAACCGTCACGGTTTTCCGGCTGCTCGACGCCGGCATCCAGCCGTATCCAGATCGAGCGGCGGCTCATTTCGTCGTTGCCCTGAATGTTGTTCGCGGTCGCCAGCCACACCAGGCGGTTCTCAAACTCGCCCGTCCGGTTTGTCCCCAGCAGGCGGTCTTTGTAGAGGGTCGCGGTGAGCGCCGCAAAGAACGAAGGCGAATTGATAAGCCGGACATTATCCAGCAGCAGGTGAGAGTCGCCGTCGCTGAAAACAGAGGTCAGCGTTTTGCTCCATTCGGCTTCTTCAGTAGGCGGGGCCTTCGCCGCCGTGCCTTCCGCCGTGAACGGCAGAGTGCAGACTTTGGCGAGAAGCCCCTTCCCGGTGCCGGCGGTCGGCGCGTCTATCAAGTGCAGCGGCGTTGGACCGTCAATCATCGGGCGAACGAACGGCAACAGCAGCAGCGCAACCGCGTGGGCGCGGCTGGCCTCGTCGGCGAACGGGAAATCGGCCAGCAGCTCGCCGACAATCAGTGACTTGGCCGCCGTCACGTTCTGCGGGGTCGGCGTTGTGTCGGGGATCGGCACGGGGCAAGTCTCATGGTAATACAGCTTGGCCCCAGCATGGTAGCCGGGCTGGGCCTCCATGCGCCCGTCATGGGCAAACACCGGCGCGGTGACAATGCCGGTCAGCGGCGGGACGCCCGGCCACTGAGGAAGCGCAAGAATGTCTTCCACAATGTCTTTTGGCGGGGCGATAGGAACGACGCCGCGTTTCTCGCTCGTGCTGACAAAGTTCGCGCAGCGGGCCATGTGGCCGCGCAGCATGGGGACGGTCAAGCCGGTAATCACGGCCCGGTTCTTTTCGTTGACATGGACGCGGGCGAGCTGGCCGCCGCGCACAAAAATTGCGGGCGGGGCGTTGCCCTTGATCAGCGCATCGAGCGCATCCGTGCTTTCATCGCGCAGGTGACGACCGTTCGTTTCCACCATCGGCAGGCCGTCAGCATCGCCCTCAGCCGCGCGGCTGGCTTTGTCAGCCGCGCCGGTGTCTGTTGGCGTTCCCCCCGCGCTGGTCTTTTTCCCTCGCATCGTTATCTTGGCACCCGCCGGCGAATAGAACTCCGTCATGCCGTCAAGCGCCGTGCCGATGGTCCGCGCCCGATAATCTTCCCGGTTCCACTTCTCGCGCTGGCCCAGCTCCGACTGGCTGAACAGGCTGGCAATCCGGCTGGGGGAATCCCCGGTGTAGAAGGCCAGAAGGCGGCAGAGGGCAAGGTCAGCCGCGCTGTCATCCCCGCCATATCCCGACGTGTCGCCGCGCCAGAGGGCCGAAAATTTTGTGCCGTTGGCCGCTTTGTTGGCAATGTCCAGCAGATCGCTATCGGAGACGCTCAGGGGGGACGCAGGGCGGCTTGGGCGCGGCTTTGCGGCTTCCGGCTTCGGGGGAAACATCTTGGCATGGAGCGCAGGCAGAACGGTGTTGCAATCGGCGATGCCTTCCGGCGCGGACCCGAACCTTCTGCCGGTGACGGTGACATATCTTTTGGCGTCGTACATCTCGCGCGGCCCTTCCTTGCGCCGTCCGGCGGGAAGCTGGCCGTACCCAAAGAAGCGCAGGCCGGTCCCGCTCGGTGACTGCTCTGCGTAGGTTCCCGCCAGTGCGATGATGTCCGAGGCCCACCCCGCAACTTCGCCCGTGGCCGGATCAATGCAGGCGTCAAGGTCGCCGGCGAACAGCCCGTCATCATCGGCGAGCTGAAACCCGATGCCGCTGTAAGGCCGGGTCCAGCTTTGCGAGGCTTCATAGGCGGCGACGGCTTCCGCGAACGTGTCCCAGGTGTCCGGTTGCCCGGCTTTGGCTTTGTCGCCGCTATGCGGCGTGTAAGGGATTTTGGTCGGTTTGTCTTCGCCCGGTCGTGCCTCTAACCGCCAGTTCACCCACTGAGGACGGGCAATCAGTTCGGCGGGAATGGAGTCAAGGCAGGGCGGGGCGATGGCGGGGTAGGTCATAAATCCTCCCGATCAAAGCAGCCGCAGCCACCCCGGCAGTCCGGCAGGCGGCAATAGATGGCGTCGTATACAAGGTCATAAACCCGCTGCTGACCGTAGCGCAAGGCAGCGCGATCCGCGACGGCAATCACTCGGTCCCGCAGGCTTCGGCCCCAGCGCGGGCGATCATACCAGGCGGCGTTGGCGCAAAAACGCGCTGCCGCACTACTTTGATAGGCTTCGGCCTCGGCTTCCAGCGTCCGCAAAGTCGGGTAGACTTTGCGGACTTCGGCATAGCTGGGCATGGTTTTGAGAAGGGGAGTGCTGTTCATGCTCGCCCCCCTACGTTTGCTCGCTGCTGCACTTCGCGCCCAATCGGCGTAGCAGCCTCGACTCTTTTGATGCCTTCGGGGAAATCATTCACGGCATCGGCGACTGCCTCGGTGAGCGCGTCCCGCCAGAAGTCGGGGAAAGTCACGAGCGGCGCATAATGACGCTTGCCGCCGCCGTCTTCCCATGTTTCTTGGGGCGGCGCGAGAAATGCCTTCTGCCCGTCTTGCCGGATGAAGCGGCATTTATGCACGATGAGAGGGCCAACTTTGACATCGGCCAGGGCGCGGAGGCTGCCGGCTTTTGGCAGGTGTTTGAGTTCCACGACTTCGACGCGGGGCGGATGAGTGGAGGCCATAATTACAGCCCTCCCTTCACCGTCTTGACGCGCGAAATGACGGGGAGCGAGTCGCGGCGGCGGCGCTCCCGTGCTTGAAGCTGGGCCGCGATCTGAAAGAATCGAGCGGGTGTAAGTTCCCGCGCGACGGCTTGTGTATCCGCCGCTTTTTGAGGTCCACTATTCACGAAGTTTCCACCTGTTGCCCCGCCGAGTGGCGGGGCTTTTTGCCTTGGGCCTTCCATAAAAATAGGCCCGTCAACAACACCCTGGCGAGGAGATGCTGTGAACGGGCCTCTCGCTGCCTGAAACCGTTTAGCGGGCGGCTTGTGGACGGCAGCGATAGCGTGAAAACTTTGATTCCTCGCCAGAGGTACGTTTGCTTGCTAAAAACAAACGCTGTTTTATGGTGATTAGGCTAGGTGATTTTTGCGCGTGGGGGTGGTATACTAAGTCAGTCTGCGGAAATAGACAAACCCGGCCATACCCGGCCATTTTTCACCAGGAGCGCCATTCCAATCTGTTTCAGCAGATTGGGGGCGCTCTTTTTACTTCATCTTGGGCGTAGTATACCACGCATCGGGATTTTTTACAACACAAAAAAACCGACTTTGTGCAGCGATTTTTCTTTGTCTCTTCTTTGCCTTGCCCAAACACGGTCATTGCAGCGACGACTACAATAAACTTGATCTTTCCTGTTTGCTAGGAATACATTTTCGCACTCTTCGCAGCGCCTGAATTGGCTTTCTCCACTCTGAGCTTTGTTCAATGCTCTTTCTAACGCACCAAGTACCTGCCATTCCATGCCATTGACGGTTGGCGAAAAATCAATCAAGCGCAAATTAGCAAGAGGAATACGTCCCGCGTTGTCTTTTTTCCATTCATAGCTTGGTGTAGGACGGTATAGCTTCGACAATTCCAAAAACTGTTGAGCATCTTCCTCGCTAATGTCTTTAGTGTCACAGACGGTGGACATGATGCGCTTGATAAGAGCGATAATCGGCAAAAGGTGATGTAGTTTTGTCCTGAGTTCCGAGTCGATTGCAAACTTTTGGCTCTGCTCGCTTACCTCCCACTGCCAAGCGTGCGATTCGCGGTCTTCAGCATTGAGTTCTGCTGCTTCAGGACTGTCAAGAGGCAGCATACCTGGGAAAATCGGGTTTGCCAGCCCTGCCGAATGAAAAGTATCGGACCAATACCTGAACGGCTTTCCGTCCTTTCCTCGCGTCAATTTGCCAATCCATTTGTCAATATCACTATGGTAGAATGGATATTCGAATGCCGAGTACCCCCCTGTGTCAGGTATCTCTAACTGGTAGACCTGAGTGAGAACAGGCACATCTTTATCTTTAGGTCCAAACACGGACATCTTCTTAATCCTTCTGCCCGAACAGCCGAACCCACCAGGGCGCTGCCTCTGTTCGCTTTTCTTCTACTGGCGTGGCTTCTGTGATTTCAGCGGCAGGTGCAGGCAAAGACCGAAGCGCCTGTTCCCGTGCAAGGTTCGCCTGCGCTTCTTGCAGAAGACGGTAGAGCTGCGCTTTGTCCTCGGCCAGCTCCGTGATCCTCGCATCCTTCTCCACCAGAAGGCGCTCATAGAACGCAGACAACACGATCTGACGCGGCTCTGTCCGTGTCTCTGTTTTATTGTGGGACGCAGACACCCCAGACTTGCTGTCTGTGTCCCTGTCTGCGTCCTCGTTGTCTGCGTTCTGTGGTTTGAACGCCGCATCTGACTCAAGCCGCAGCCGGGCATCCAGATCATTCACTAGAGCCGCAGGAAGCAGGGACACCCGGCGCTCACCTGTCCGCGTTGTCCGTGTTCCTGTCCGCGTTTTGTCTCTGTATTCTGTCCGTGTTAAGAGCCGCCTCAGCCGCTTCTCATGAACACCCAAACGACTGGCCGCCTCGGCGATGGTGAGCAGATCCTCGCCCGGCGCATTGTCTGTCTCCGGCTCGCTCATGTGCTGCGCTTCCCGCGTCCCTTCTTCAGCCACAATCGAACGGCCTCCCGGATTAAGGCTGATCGGGACTGGCCCAGCTCATCGGCGGCGGCATCCAGCGCCCGCCGCTCATCCTTGTCCAGCATGACGGCGGTTTGCGCCAGCCGTGCTTTTTTCCGCCGGGCACCGGGCAGCAGGGCGGCTTGCTGCTGCGTCTGCTTGATTTCTGCTTCGGTCATCATTTCCTCAACATCATTTCCTGAGTAAGCCTGAGAGAAGGCTTGTCAGCTCGCCCTGGGAATTGGCGCGGTTGTCATCGTAGAGCGTCAGCGTCCGCAGGTCGGCATGGCGCGACAGCTTCTGCACCTTGCGAACGTCGCCGCCAGTGGCATCGAGCGCCGCTGTGATCGCGCTATGCCTGAGTTTGTGAGGGGTCAGCTTCAGTCCCAGCAGATTGCCATAGGTCTGGATCAGGTCATGCAGTCCATCAGCACTAAGTCGCCCGCCCGCCCGGTCGGGGTCGGTGATCGTATGCCGCCGCGCCAGGTTGCGAAACAGCGGGGCGGCTTCGTCTCTGGCATGACCAGCAGTGAATAGGTACAGGGCAATGGCATCGGCCGTCTGCTTTGAGATTGTCACCGGCGCTTTTTGGCTGCCCCGCCCTTTGCCCAGAACGTATAGCCGCTCTTCGGTCAGCGAGAAATCGCCGACATTGAGTGCCGTCACTTCCGCCCGGCGTAAGGCATTCTCGCAAAGCACTCCGATCAGGGCGCTGTCCCGCAGTGTTCTGAGCGTTCCCACGCCATGCCGCTCTGCCGGCAGAGCGAGAAGCCGTTTGAGGTTGCCGAGATCGGTCCCGCGTGTGTCTCGGTACGACTTCACCTTCTCGCTGTCCACCAGTCCGCGCCCATCCGTCTGTGCCAGCCCCAATCGGTGCGAGAACTTCAGCAGCGAGCGCACGGCGGCGAGGCGGCGGTTGACGGTCGCCTCGGACAATCCCGCTGTCAGCATCTCGCCTTTGTAGGAAGCCAGCCGCAGCGCGACCTCATGGGCGGGAAGCTGTAAGAACTTCTGCACGTTGGCGGGCGCGGGCGCTTGCCCGACGGACCCAAAGAAGCCGGCCAGATCCGAAGCATAGGCCCGCTTTGTCGCCGGGCTTCTTTTGTCGGCCAGCAGCAGCGCCACGGGGTCGGACACCGCTGCCTGTGCGAGTTCCGCAGGAACTTCCCCTTCGACGTTTTCCTGATTGCCCGCATTCACCATTATCACTGCCATTCTTCTCTCAGTATAACGTATAATTAACTATCTGTCAATACTCCCGATAATGCGCCTTTACGGGAGTATGCGGGCGTTCGCAAAATGCCCGTTTTATATACAGGGGCTATAAAGATTAAAAGGCCGCACCCTGGATCACGCGAGGGGTGTCACCCTTAGCAGCTAAAAATGATTTAAGCGGCAACAGTAAACGCGGGAACAGAGCAGAAGAAGAGCGTGGACAAAACCGCGAGGCTCGGTTGTTTCCCACCCTGGCCCGGTTCGCTGCGCCAGCTATGGAGCACTCCGCTCACCGGGCTGTAAGTCTTGCAAAGAATAACTATCGGATAGATCAAGAGAGCCAGGGGAGGTGCCATCACAGACATAGGCGTAGCTGCCCGTGCTGTCCGTCTTCGTGACCCGCAGGCCAAGCCCGTTGTAGGTGAACGTGTCGGTGATGTTCCCCGGCGTCGTGAGGCTGGTGAGGCGGTCTTCATCATCATACACGAAGTGGTAGTTCTGACCGCTGATCGTCGTCCCCGTCTCGTTGCCGTTGGGGTCATACCAGACACTTTCGCCCGTACCATCGGGATTGATATTTGGAATGGCCCATTGCGGACGTTTTATGTGTAAAGCGCCGTATGCCCGTTGCCGTCCGTCTTAGAGGACGGCAAGTTATGTTGCGGGGCACTTTACCCTACTGGCATAGACGCTCAACAATTACTATCCAAACACCCCCTACTATCCAAACACCCATGCCAGAATGCTTAATAAAAACCAAATCACCGATGCAGGAATAGAAGCTAGAACGAGATTATCATAAACTACACGAAAGTTCAACCTGCGAAAAAACTTCCATAAAAGATACTGTGAAAGACTGGCAAAGAGCCAATCGGTCAACAATCTCAAACCAACAGACAATTTATCTAGCACGGGTAACACCGAACCAGCCACAGGATTAACAAGAATAAAAATCAGTAACGTAAATGAAACTATACTTAGAGCAATCCCAAATGTGGCGTCACCATTCGCGGATTGGGTTAGTATCCGTGTTACATTTTCTGCTTCAGCAACACACATGGCGTCAGAACCAAAATCAGGTGGTGGCGGCCACTGTGAGCTATTGTAATCTTTGTTCATTACGACAACATGAGTTCTGGCACTTCTAGCAGAAAGTCGGCTTTCACTTGTTAGGGATCTTACTTATCACCCTACAATAAAGATTGTGAGTGCTAGCGTCATTCCGATACATAGCACTGAGATACTCACAGCGCGGGCCTTTATTTTTTTATCAACGTCTGACAGAATGATATTGTTCAACCTCGGTGTCCAGCGGACAATTGAGTATGCGATCACCGAAACTAGCAAGCAAAAACCGAAGCCAAATGGGATCACGAGAAAGACGACAAACAGAATATGTTTGTCGTCTTCATAATGTTTCACCATGATGGCAGCAAGAAGACACAACATACAGAAGGTAAGTGAACTGAGTGTCGTCAGTCCAACAAAAGAAGGCAATGTTGTAGCGTTCATCCGGAAGCCTTGTATAAACCAGATTACTGTTGCTACAAGTAATGTTCCTGAGAAGGCATATGCTACGCAAAGGCCTTGTAGACTAGTCATAAGAACTTCCTTTTGCAAACCCAGTAAGAAGCGCAGCGTAGTTTAATAGCTAGCACCTCCGTTCTGATAATGGACAGGTATGTACCCAGTTACATTGGTAGTAAAATTTTTACCCCCACCTAACATATTAGCAATTCCATTGCCAGCATTAGTTAAAGCGTTCAGGCCAAATCCGCGAGCTGGCTGATTGTCAAGCTTCCAAGTATCCGGATAAACGAACATTTTACCATTAACAGCATAAGAGCCATCTCCTCCAATTATAGTCACAGTACCAATGAAATGACCCTCGGCTCTCCCTACAAGCAGATCACCGAAATTAAGGTCTACATTGGCGTCAACAGGAAATGAAATAGGAAGCAGCATATTGCCATTAGGATAATTGAATGGATTGTTATCAAAGTCTAGTGCTCGTTGAACAGAAGGATTAGTAAAGATATTGAATTCTGGGTAGGGCAAATTCGTTACGTTGATAGACAATGGCGTACCCGTCTTTCCGAGATAATGCTTAAGGCCGTCTAAAGCACTTGGAGGGTTGCTAGCGACCTGCTGATTGTTCTCATAGCTCTCAGAATCATCTTCACCGTACCCATTCCCCCCGTTGCCGTTTGCCATGGCTCCAGGAGAGCCTGACAGAGAGGCACCTGGCCCATCCGGTATTTGCAAGCCCGACGGATCGGTCTTGCTGGTGGGATTGTTTCCCGCATAAGCATACCAGTTCCCGCCGGACTTTGCCGGGTCCTGCGTGATGAACCTGCCGATGCGGGTGTCGTAGTAGCGGTGGCCCATCAAGATCAGGCCCGTGTCCGCGTCCGTCTGACAGCCGTTTCCCCCGCCGTAGCCGAACGGCGTCAAAGGCGCACCGCTTGTCGCCGTGTTGGTCCCAAAGCCCGTCGTGTCCTGGTAGGAAAGCTGGCTCTTGCTGCTGGCGTCCAGCGTCCACAAGTTGCCCAAAAGGTCATTGGAGTAGTAGCAGCTGGCCCCGCCCCGGTTCTCAGACAAGCCCGGCGTGTAGAGGGCCACTCCATCCGTCAGCACGGGGGAGCCAGGGGAGGTGCCGTCGCAGACGTAGGCGTAGCTGCCCGTGCTGTCCGTCTTCGTGACCCGCAGGCCAAGCCCGTTGTAGGTGAACGTGTCGGTGATGTTCCCCGGCGTCGTGAGGCTGGTGAGGCGGTCTTCATCATCATACACGAAGTGGTAGGTGCTGCCGTAGATGGTGTTGCTGGTCTCGTTGCCCATCGCGTCGTAGCCCGGCGTCTCGCTGCCCGTCGTGCCGCTTGTCAGCTTGTCGTGGGCGTCATAGCTGAAGCCCTGCACCTGAGTGCCGTTCTGCGTTTGGGTCTTGCGGTTTCCGTTGCTGTCGTAGGTGTAGCCCAAAGTCGGCGGCGCACCAGCAGAGCCGTTGGTGCTGGTCTCGGTCATAAGCTGGTCGGCCCCGTCATAGCCATAGGTGGTCGAGTAGAAGCCCTGGTTCACCGTCTTGACGTTGCCCGCCAGGTCGTAGCCGTACACCAGGCTGTTCTGCTCGGTGCCGTCGTCCCACCAGTAGCCGATACTCGTCTTCTCGTTGCACTGGTCGTAGTCGTACAGCTCGTAGTTGCCGTTGCCCTCGGTCTTGGTGGACAGCAGGCCGTACTGGGTCAGCCCGGCGGCGTCCTTGTTGCCTCGCCCGCCCACGCCGTCGTAGGTCAAGGTGGTCGTGCCGTCGGTAGGCGACTGGAGCTTGGTCAAGCGCCCGCCGTTGTCGTAGCTGTAGTACCACGAGCCGGTGCCGGCCAGGGACATAATGCTGCGCCGCCCGTCGTTGTCGTAGCCGTAGCCCACGGTTCCCTGCGGCGTCGTCTGCTGGGTCAGGTTCACCCCGTCCCCGTAGGTCCATTTTGTCGTGCCGCTGGCGTCGATCATCTGCGTCTTGCGCCCGTCCGCGTCGTAGCTGAATGAGGTCGCGGCGAGGTGCGTGTACTTGATGTTGGTCAGGCGGTTGCCGTAGTCGTAGGTGTAGGTGATGTAGCTGCCGTCGGACTTCTGCCGCTGGTAGAGGTTGCCGTTCTTGTCGTAAAAGGCGCTCTCGCCGTTGCCGTCCGGGTAGATGCTTTGGAACGGCTCGTTGCGCTGGGTGTAGGTATAGGTCGTCGTATGCTGGTTGCCGTCGGTCTTGGAGGACAGCAAGCCCAGCTGCGTCTGCCCGTTCAGGTCGGCGCTGCCATAGCCGCTGGGACCATCATAAGTGTACTGCACGATGTCGCCGCGCCCGTTTTGGGTCTTGTATAGGCGATCATCCGCGTCGTAGTAGTTTTTGACGGTATGGCCGTTGGCGTCTTGTACTTGCGTGACATCGCCGTCGTAGTCATACACGATGTTTGTGTCGGTGCCGTCGGGTGCGTAAGTATCGGTGAGGCGTCCCCAGTTGTCATGGGCGTAAGTGGTGACGTGGCCGTTTGCATCCGTGCTGGAAGTCTTCCAGCCCAGAACATTGTAAATGGCGCTGCCCGTGTTGCTGTTGGCATCTAAGGTGCTGTTGACATAGCCGTTGCCGTCATAGCCGACGCTGGACTGGTAGCTGTAAGCATCGGTGAAGGTTGTGGGCAGGCCATTGGTGTAGCCGCTGATTGACGACGATGAATGGAACGGGTTGCTGCCGGTGCCGGTAACGCTGGTTCCCGTCAGGTCTTCTTTCCCATCGGTCGAGTAAGTATTGGCTGTGACATTGCCGGACGCATCCACTGACTGCGTGACCTTGTTCTTGGCGTCATAGGTCGTGCTGGTGCTGCGAGGGATCTTGTCCGGCGAAAGCGGCTCGTAGCTGGTGGACGTGCTGCTGCCGTTAGCCGTTGTGGTGCCGTTGCTGAAGTGCGAGCTGTAAGTCCAAGTATTGCCGTTCTTGTCCACCATGCTGGTGACGATGTTGTTGTAGTCGTAAACGGTGCTGGCAGGATAGCTCTTCGCGTCCGTGACGGTGATGAGCCGCCCGTACTGATAGGTATGCTTTGTCGTGAAGCCGTTCGGGTCGGTGATGGTGGTGCTTGTGGGGTCGCTGTTCGGGTTGTAGTTAAACGTCGTCTCGTTGCCGATGGGGTCTTTGGCCCAGGCCAGACTGTTGGCGTTGTAGCTGCCGGGGGCAGCGGTTAAGTTGTAGCCGAAGGTCGCCGTGTGGCCCTGCGCGGACTCCTGGGCGATGATGTTGCTGTTGTTGTCGTAGCCGAAGTACAGGCTATGGGTGTTGGGGTCGCCGGCAAGCGCCGGCAGGGTGACATACCATAAGTTGCTGGTGCTGTTGCCGCCTGCTGCGCCGTAGGTAAAGTTCCACACGCGGGCCAACGGGTCTTCCACAGAGACCATCTTGCCGCCGGAGTACGTGTAGGCATACGAGCGGTTCGTCGGGTCCACGACGTTGCTGATGGTGGTGTCGCCGTTCCCATGGTTGATCGCCAGTGTGTTGCCGTCCATGTCCGTGATGCTCGACAAGTACGCATTGCCGGACACAAAGCCGAACGTGTAGACCGTCTGGCTGGTGGTCGTCAGCGTGAAGATGCCGCCCGCGCAAGTCAAGGTGTCCAGGATGCCGTAAGGGGAATAGTAGGTGCTGACGCCGTTGACGGTGGTGTGAAGCTGGAAGACTTCCACCAGACCGTTGTCCCAGTAAAGCGTTGGCGCAGATGACCCGCCGCTGATGTAGGAGTAGTAGCTCGGCGTCCACTTGTTGCCCCAAGTCGCGTAGCTGTTGGAAGCCTCGCTGTTGTGGTACAGGGTGCAGGAGACGCCCATGCCGCCGCGCATGGTCCAGCCGGTGATGGGAAGGGTCGTCGTCTTGTTGCCGTTGCCGGTGTTGACCCCGCCCACCGAGCCTTGCCAGGAGTAGGCAGGGGAACCGGCCACAGGTTTTGGGGCAGGGCTGACGACATTGAAGTTTGCGGCGGGGCCGTAGTAAAGCAAAGTGTCGTCTTTGGCGTTTCCGGTCGAGCTTGTTCCATAGGTGATGGTGTAGCTTCCAAGAGTTGCGCCTGCCGGTGGGATAATAGTAAAAGAGCCGCCTTTCTGAACAACTGTGACTTTCCAGCCGCCGGTGTTGTCCGTGCCGCCTGCGGGGGTCGGGCCGTAAACAAACGTGCTGTTGCCTTTTGATACTCCGTTGATGGACCAGGTTCCAATGCCGAGAGCGTCACTACTGGTAGTGGTGGAAGGAATGCTTTGGCTGATGCTGGGGTAGACGGCGGGGTACTGAGCAAAAGCCGTGGAAGCGAAGGAGAAAAGGGCGAACAGGCAGCAGAGAGTGGCGAACACAAAACGGAGGCAGCGCATAAGTGGTCTTTTCTAGTTGGGTAGGCAGCGGCAGGATTACACGACTCTATCATATCTGCGGTTGGCTGTCAAGGCGACTTGGCGAGAATTATGTTAAGTTTATGTTAAAGTTATGTTAAATTTTTTGGTTGGGTCTACGTTCGGCAAGGCGCTTCCTGTAAAGCAAGAGGCCGCCGGCTTGTCTGCTGGCGGCCTGTGCGTCTTTCTGACTTTCCTTCTTAATTTACTCCCCTCCCTCTGCGTCTGCATTTACTCAACCTGCGTCTGCGGCAGGGTCCGCACTCCTTCCCGCGCCTCAGCCAGCCGCGCCCACAAGTCATTTGATGCAAGCTACTTGATGCGAGGAACTTCCCCACGCCGGACAAGGCCGACATACACCAAGCGCCGGAGCAGGCGGACGTTCCGCTCGACCCGCTGCCGCGTTGCCGTGTCTTCCATCGCCTTCTCCATGTTCCAAGTGAAATCACGCCGAACAAAAGAAATGCTGGCCGCGATGTAGGAGAGCATTGCCATTTCTGTGGCCGCGTCCGTTGCCGGAAACACAGGGGCGGGGGTCGTTGGGTAGCGCTTTGTCAGCAAGGCACGGAGGCGCTCGTTCATCCGCTCGATGGTCTCCCTCTTTGCACTTGCCGCTGCTCTTGCGCTTGCCGATGCTTTTGCAATGGCGGCGTGCTTTCGGGGGCGAGTTACCTTCTTTGTGTTTGTGAGCTTTGTATTTGTCATCGTAGTTGTCTCCTGCGTTGTCGTCAAACCCGGCACAATCACCGGGTTTTGGGTGGTAAAAGAAGCCCGCGCCGATGAAGGCGCAGGCCAGCGAAGCCGTCCATCATTTGATGCTAGGATTTGATGTAGAAGGTTTCCTCGGCAGGCGTGAGGCGGGCGAAGTCCAAAGCCTCTCCGGTTGTCAGCAGGGCCTCGGCCAGCGCCTTCTTGTCTAAGTTCAGCGTGCCGGCATCTGGCAGGTTCTCCTGCGCCCAGGACAGGGCCGCAGCGGGATCGGTGACACTCACGCCCGCTGGCTTTGTGCGGTATCCCAGAACGCCGTGAAACAGGCGAACCGACTTCTTCTTGCCGCCGCCTAGTTCGGCCCGCAGCCAGGTCTGAAGGCTCGCGCCGTACTTCCATTCCAGATGCTCGGCGCGGCGCTCGGCTTCCCTTGCCATCAGCTCGGCGTTCTCGCGGATGAGCTTTGCTTCGGCCCGTGCCGCCGCCATCTTGCCAAGAACCCAGTCCACTTTTTCGGCGGTGTCCGGCGTGAAGGCGTCGGCAGGGGCGTCGGTGTTTTCTTCTTCCAGGTCATCGGGAACGACTTCTGCGCTTGTCAGGGCTTCCAGGCCCGCGCCCGTGATGAGGATGCGGTCCGCGCTGGCGAACTCTTCGGCTTGTCTTCTTGTGGCTGTGGTTGTCATGGTCAGTGTCTCCTATTCGGGTTGTGTTTGGAAATGGGGGGGCGAGACGAACGCCCCCTGGTTGCTCTAAAATCGGTATTCGTAGGGGTCGTAAGCATCCTGCTCGGCGTCAAGTTCTGCGCCTTCTTCGATGGACAGCACCACCGCTTGGAGATGCTTGCAGGTGCGCCGGGCAACGAAGCATGGGCAGGAGCAGTAAGAGCCGAAAACTTCGCAGTCCGGCGTCTCGGAGACGAACACGGCGTAAGTGTCGCCTTTGGGGGAGAAGATGCAGAAGCGGCCATCGCCGAGGGGCAGGGCGCTGTATCCGCCGTCGGTGAACAGGGTTTGGGCGCGGCGGCTGATGTTTGCGAGGGTGCGGGCCTCGGCGCGGGCGATGGAATCTTCATTCAGCAGTTCGGTCAGTTCGGTTGTTGTCAGTGTAGGCATGGTGGGTATCCTTCTCGCTTTTGGTTATGTATTTATTGTACCCGCTAGTGGAAGCAGTGTCAATAGGTTAGTGAATATTTTAGATTTATTTTCGCATATTTTGCACTTGACAGCAAAAGCAAAAGCGGGGTACAATCCGGCTGAAATTAGGAGGGCATTATGATCCGATCACGGCTTGCAATTCTGCTTGCTGAAAAGGGGCATCGGGAAGGCCGGAAGTTGACTTACCGAACAGTTGCGGAAGAAACAAAGCTTTCGCAAGGGGTGCTAGTCCGGCTCAATTCGCAGGACTTCGGGCGGGTGGATACAGACACGCTGGATACGCTCTGCGGGTACTTCGGCTGCTCCGTGTGTGACATTTTGGAACATGAAGCAGGGGAAAAAGGGGGCGCTGAATGAACATCTCAGGAGAAAAGTTGACCGGCTGGAACCGCTTCGCCGAGCTGTCCCGTGACACAGCCATCGCCGCCCGCCTGGCGTATGCTAGAGGCGACCGGGACAAAGGCCGCCTGATGCTGCAAGACTTGGAGCAGGCCGCCGCCGCCGCGTCTGTGTCACTAGAAGCCGCTGGCGCGGATCGACCTCACGGCCTGCCAAAGCCGAAGTCAGTTCCTCTGGCACTGCTGGACACGCCCCAAAGCCGGCGCTATGCGAGGCTGATGCGGGAAGCCTATGAAGCGGCGCGGGAAGTGGACCATGAGCGCGGCTACGGGGAGGACGGGCCGGCGGACGTGCTGGAAGGCTTTGCCGAAGAGGCGGAGCGCGATGCGTTCGGGGCGGTGGGGGATCGTGCGGGAATAGAACATGAATGAAGGAGCCAGAGGTGAAGAAGTGAACGAAACACACAAAGAAGCAGCCTGTGAGCGTTGCGGCGGGGCTGGGGGCTGGCAGTGGATATTCTGCGCCCAGTGCGGCAACTATACAGGCTGGCAATACGTTGACGCCTCACACCCGGAGGCTATGGAAAAGCTGACCGGCCCGGTTATCACGGACTGCGGCCACAAGATCGTGGGTGAGCCGGGCGTTGTTTTCTGCCCTGCTTGTCAGGACCCGGAAAACAAAGCGCGTCAGATTTTGCGATGACAGCGGCGGACGGCACAAGCCGCTTGGGCTACTCGTACCAACAAGAAAAGCTGGCGAAATCAAGCATCATTCACCCTAGAAAAGAGAGAGTAATTATGGCAGACAGAAAGAAAATCCATTGGAAGCAGTTGGGCCAGCCTAAAACTGGCGGCCATATCACTGTGCCGAATATCGGGCCTGTGAATGTGTACGACCGGGACATAGAGTTAGCCGCACAGCTCGGTAACAACTGCTGGATTGTGATTGAAGACTGCTCTTCTATAAGCAGTACGACGCCTGCCTATGAGATCATCCAGTTTATACCTGGATAAACTGGAGTGAGCGCTTAGAATAGGCAGGGCAAGCATCCCCAGACCTTTCGGCGTCATCAGGCTCCCGCCGTCTCTTGTTCTACCGTCGCCGACTCTCTTTGCGGCTGAGAGTCGGCATATTTCCATGCCGGGACCGCAAAGATGCGAGCGCCGCTTCTGTCGGTCACAAGAACGTCGCCGTCTCTGCCCTCGCCGCCGCCGATCGCAACGACTTTCTCGCCCTCCGCATTGTTGACGCCTAAATAGCCGCTGTCATTGACAACCTCAAGCATCGCTTTGCAGTGCCGTGCGTGGTTTGCGATCTGAACGGAGCCGCCACCGCTAGAGCTGGCGAGCTGCACTACGCTGCTGCCCGCCGCATTTCCGACGTTCACAAGGCCGCCGCCTTCTACCGCTTCCACACGGGCGTACCCCTGCGTGTCCCGGCTCTGGATGAAGATCGCGCCGCCCTGCGGCGTGCAGCCAAAAGAAACGGCGGGAAGGCCGTCCTGGTTGAACAGCGTAAACAGCGGGCCAGCCTCATCGCTCATCAATTTTGCGATGACGTTCCCGGAAGGTGTAACAAACTGTAGCCCGCCAGCAGGAACAACGAAATTGCAAGTATTTTGCTCCGTTTCCGTGGGTGCTTCAATCTTTTTGGGGGCTTCAATCTTTTGCGGTGTTGCTGTTTTGTCCATTTGTGTTCTCCTGTTTCATTACCTTTTTGTGCTTGTAGCCCGGATCAGAGGCCACCCCCGGCCTTGTAGCCGTTCAATTGCAGGTTGGCGTTCTGACTGAAGCCTGCCGGCGAACCCGTGACCGCCGCTGACCGCCCGCCCTGAGTGTTCGAGCGCTCCACGTTGCTGTTGAGGCGCTTCAGCTCGCTTAGGATCGCCTCTCCGATCTGGCCGCTCATCACCCCTGAGCCGCTGACACCCGACGCGGCCAGAAACGCCCCGGCAGCGCCGCCCGGCTGGGCGATATGGCTTTCCCCGTCGCTGCCGATGTTCGGCTTGCCGAAGGTGCCGACGATGAACGGGTTCGGGTTGAAAAAGGCGGACTGACCGGGGGTGGGCAGGATGCCCACAAGATTCCCCTGCCCCGGAGAACCCGCGATAAACTCCGGCAGCATTTCAGTGATCCCGCGCCGCCGCTGTTCTTCCAGGTCGCTGATCTTGTCTTTGTAATCCTCGACCATCTCGGCGTTTGCGGCATAGGAGGGCGAGCTGCGCGGCGTGTCTCTCAGAGCGAGTTCTGCCCGTCTGAGGTCACTCTGGTAAACGCCTTCCAGCGCCCGCCCCGCCGTGAAGGGACTGTTGTTCGGGTCGCCGTCCATGTACGGGTTCTTCATCGCCCGCTCAAAGTTACCTTCGGCCTGCATATCTTGAACGCGCGTGGCCTGGTCGCCATAGCGATACGAGCTGTCCCGGTCATGGACAAGCTGGGCCTCGGCGTCCGCTCGCTGCCGGTGGAACTCAGACCATGCCGGCGTGCCGTAGCGCGAACCGCTTTCGCCGCCTGCCGCCAGATTGACACTGGCCTCATCTGCCGCGAAGATGTCCACCGTGAACGCCGCTGCGCCGTATACCGATGCGTTTCTGTCCAGCAAAGAGCGCCCGGCGGCTTGGTTGCTGCTGAGGATGCTTCCTTCGGCGCTGTACGCTTCCAGCCGCGCTTGTTCCGGGGCCACACTTACCGCGTTTTGTATCTGCTGCCGCTGGCCGCTCAGGGTGATGCGCTCGGACATCGGGATATTCTGCCGCAGTCGGTTGTCAATAATGCCGATTTGGCTTTGTTCATCGGCGACTTGGTTGATGTCCGCTCGGTATACGTCCATTGGGCTGCCGTAGGTCTGGGCAATGCCGATCTGCCCTTGTCCCTGCACGTCCCGAACTCCCGCCCAGCCCATTGCTTCTTGGTACACATTGCGCCCGGCTGTATAGCGCATTTCTTCGGCGCTTTGCTCCATCGCCGCCCGCGCCGAGGGAGACAGCAGGCTGCTTGGACTGGCTGCCGTGCGGGACAGGTAGTTTGCCTGCTCCGCATAGCCGCCGTAAAGCTGAGAGGCGCTGTCGCCGCGCAGTGTGTCCCGCGTGGCGAACAGCCCGAAGGTCGCCTGCTGCTCTTCTAGGCCCGTGTCAAAGGCGCTCTTGGCAACGCCCGATAAATTGGCCTGGATGCCGGCGACTTTAGCCTGGTCGTCCGCCGCCATTGCCAGAAACGTATTGCGCTGGGCAGGGTTTGTGTACCGCAGGGCGTCGGCGAAGTCCTTTTCCGCGTCCACGTTCAGTGAATGGATCGCCCCGCCCGCGTCAAAGTGCATTTCTCCGAGGTATGCGTTCATGGCCTGCGAGCCGCCGCCCCTTGCCATCGCCCCGGACAGGCTGCTGCTGTCCCGGCTGAGAAGCGCCTGGCCGAACTGGACGCTGCCTTCGCTTGCGATGTGGGCGTTCCGGTCGTCGTCAATCTCTTTCTCGGCGTCAAGGATCGTCTGCTTGCGGCCCTCGTAGCCGGGCAGGTATTCGCTTTCCGGGGCCGTCTTGCCATAGAACCGCTGGCCTAAATCGTTCTCGCCGAGGTATTTGCTGTAATCTATCTGTCCGCCTGCCAGTCGCCCTCGCGCAATGTTATAGGCCCGAACACGCGACGGCTCGAATAGGTCTTCTGCGCCCCGCTCCCACGGGCTTTCCCCTTCCCGGCGCTTCACAAAGTCGTTGTCACGCTGAAAAGCCGGGTTCTGGCTGTTCCGGTCGTTCTCGGTTTCGGCGAAAGCGAACGAGGCCCGTTCCCCGGCATAGTCGCCCTGCATGGCGGCGGCTTCCGCGTTGCCCAGGTAGTCCGTGGCGGAAAGCCCGGTGAACGGATGAGACACAAACGTGTTTCTGACGGGGTTCAGGAAGGGACTGCTGCCGAGAAAGCCCAGCTCGCCTGCAAAATTCTGGCCGAACGCCGTTCCCTGCCCGTACTGGAACTGGGCGAACTCGGCGGGAGCCGACGCGCCGACGCGTCCGGCGTGAGACGCCAGCACCATCGTATCGGCCAGTTCTTTCGTGGCCGGCGAGAGCGTTTTCAGGGCCTCCACCAGCTCGTCCACGACGGGTTTGCCGCCCTGCCCGTAGCCGATGGCCTCACCTGCCCGCTCCTGCGCGGCGGTGTGTCCTGAATAGTATTTATCGGCAATGTCTTCAAGGCCCGCGCCGACCGACTGGCCGAGGAACTGCCCGGTCATAGAGCCGCCGGGACCCAGCTTGGCACCGCCCAGAGCGCCAAAGATGCTGCCGACCAGAGGAAGAACACTTGTTGCGGATTGCTCGACAACCTGATCGGGCAGATAAGCCTCGCCGGAAACCAATGGATCGAGCGCTTTGTTCAGATTGCCGACCGCCTGCATCCCGCCGAAGCCAAGCGCCCACGCGCCCTCAGTGGAACCGATCCACTCACCGATTTTTGAGCCTTTGAACTTGTCAAAACCTTCTTGGAACCGGCCTTTGAGGGTGCTGTCATAGCCTCGTCCCGGCACGTCAATAAAGTCATCTTCATTGAACGCGGCGTCTATCGGCTCGCTGGGGCCAACGCCGTACTGCCGCTCATACTCAGACTGCTGCCGTGCTTTGCGCCATGCCTGGCCTGCCTGCCAGTTCGGACGACCGTACTCCCCGTCGTCGTCGCTGCCAGAGACGCCCCCATTGTAGCCGCCCCCATTTCCACCGCCGCCGCCGCCGTAGCGCCCGCCGCCGTAGCCGCTGGTTCCAGGGACAAAGCCGCCGGGGGCAAAGCCGTCGTCCACGTAATCCGCGCCGAGGTAGTTGCGCCGGGCTTCTTCTTGGGCAGCAGCAGCGCCGTAGGTTTCGGCATAAGAAGAAGCCGGGGCCGTCAAAAGCGGCGGCAGGCCGGCAGGTCTGCCAAACGCGGCATACTCAGCCATCGAGCTTTGCGCTTCAGCCATTCGGCTTTGTGCAAGCGCATAATCTAAAGCCGTCTCGCTGGGGGAAACAAACGCCGCCGAATCAACGAGGCCCGACGCCAGCATCCCCGGCGTGATGAGCGGCGGCGGGGCATTCGGATTGGTGTAGACGGCTTCCAGGCCCGCCATAGCAGGATTTGCGGACGCGGCAGAGGCCGCAAGGCTCGCCTGCGCTTCTTGGGAAATGGCGGCAATCCGGGCGGCCAGCACATCGGCGGCGTTTCCGGCATTCAGGCTGACGCCTAGTTCTAAATCATCGCTGGGTTGTGCCATAATTGCAACCAAGTCCTTTTCTGCGTGTCACAGAGAATGTAGAGAGTATAAAGACCATGAATAACCAAGAAGACCCCATCGAGCGGCTGGCCCGGCGCACCGCCGAAGAGAACGACCGAATGACCCGGCAGCGCCAGCAGGAATGGCGGGACGCTGCCGCAAATCCCATCTTTCCCAGGTGGTTCCTTTGGCTCGGCCTCGGCCTCGGTGTGATCGGCCTGTTTGGTGTGCTAAAAGCCTTCGGAATGTAAGCGTTTGAACTGCCTCTGCCACTGTGTTTTTCTGCTATTATTATACCCGTTTCCTTCTCCCATTGATAACGTAGGACTCAATGCAGTCCTTAAAGTCAGCTTCAACTCGCCTGCGTGTGGTAGAAT
>CAXTER010000078.1:0-22672 GCA_964243345.1 uncultured Armatimonadales bacterium | reverse complement strand
GCATGGGCCACACCATGACGATGTAGTGGTGTTCCTTGCTCCGCCGGCGGCGATGGAAGGCGACCCGGAGTTTATCAAGCGGCTGATTGGCTTGCCCGGCGACCGTCTGCAAGTAGTCGCGGGCCGCCTGAACATCAACGGCACGTTCCACAGCCACGGCGATGTCCGGGAGAAGCTGGCGGAAGCCGGAGAATGCGGCACGGAAGCCGCAGCTAATCCCGGTGACGATCTTCAGGCGCTCTGCCATATCAGGTTTGTTGATGACGGCGTAGACGTGACTGACAACAGCCACCACACGCACCTTGTCACCAAAGAGCGCCTGGCCGAGATTTACACCAGCCAAAAAGACATTCCAGTCACAATCCGCCCCGGCTACACGATCCGCAACGGCGAAAAGCTGGAAGAGCCGTTTATCGCCGAAGACCCGGACTACGACATGACAATCTACCAGGGCGAGCCGCTGAAACATGAGTACGGCCCTTACCAGGAAGATTACAAGTGGGATGGCAAACCAATTACCCAGGCTGATTATGTGAAAGAAGCCAAGCTGCCTACTGAGCCGCTGCCCGCCGCTGAGTACATGATGATGGGCGACAACCGCAACGACAGCAATGACAGCACCAACTGGGGACCGCTTGAGGCGCACCGCTTGGTAGGCCGGGCGCAGCTTATCTTCTGGCCGCCGTCCCGCATCGGCATGATTCGCTAACTTCAACCCATCCACGAGGAGCCTTCCGCCCATGCCGCCTGCCGCTTCCAGTTGGACGGACACTTTGGCAAACGCAAACATACTCTGGATACTGGGCGTGATTGCCGCTTTGTCTGTGCTGCGCTCCGCGCTGCTGTCACTGAAGACGCCTGCTGGGCGTTCTTTGACGGAAATGCTAGAGTCGGGAATGATTGTCGTGGCGCTGGTGTTTCTGGTAATCCGGCCTTTTGTGTTGCAGGCGTTCTTTATCCCCTCTGCTTCAATGGAGCCAACCCTGCTGGGAGACAAAGGCTCCGGCGACCGCATTTTGGTCAATAAGCTTGATTACCGTCTGCACCGCCCCCGCCGGGGCGACGTGGTTGTGTTCCTCGCTCCACCCGAAGCGACCGTTCCTGATGGGCTGCCCCCAGACACCGACTTCATCAAGCGCTTGATCGGGATGCCCGGAGACCGTCTTGAAGTCATAGGAGGAGTTGTTTGGGTCAATGGACAGCCGCACAACCACGCGGACATTCGGCAGGCGCTGGCCCGTGCCGGTGAGTTTGGGCCGGACGCGCAGAGCGCCGGGTTTGTCAGCCAGGCGGACCACCATGTCAGGTTTGTCCCAAATGGCGTTCTGGCTGATACGCACCTGGTGAGTGAATCCCGTTTAGCCGCTATCCTGACCGGAATGCCTGACTCTGCTATTCGTGTTGTGCCGGGCTATCTCCTTCGTGATGGGCAGACGGTGCAGGAGCCGTTTGTCGGCGAAGACCCGGACTATGACATGAAAATCTACCATGGCCAGCCGCTGAAGCGGACGCATGGAGTCTTGGACGATCCCGGCTTTCAATACCAATACCAACTGCAAGACCAGCCGATTTCGTTGAGAGAGTTCAGCCGGGACTTTTCCTGTTCTACAGGCGCTGTTCCTGCCGGGCGCTACCTGATGATGGGAGATAATCGCAATGACAGCAGCGACGGCACGAACTGGGGAACCCTTGCCACACGCCGCGTTGTGGGCCGGGCACAGTTTGTTTTCTGGCCGCCATCTCGTATCGGCATGATCCGCTGATGACGGCTTTAGATTTGTGGCAGCATGAAAACGTAGCAAAGGCGTTCGGGTTTGTACGGATTGCAGGCATTGATGAAGTCGGGCGCGGGCCTCTGGCCGGGCCGGTGCTGGCCGCCTGCGTTGTCTTGCCGGACGGGTTTTCTTTGGACGGCATCAACGATTCCAAGAAGCTGACGGAGCGGCAGCGGGAACGGGCTGAAGCGCGTATTCGGGCCGAGGCCGTGTTCATCGGCATCGGCAGCGTCGAGCCGGATGTCATCGACCAAATCAACATTCTTCAAGCCACGCACCAAGCGATGCGGCTGGCCTATTCACAGATTGCTCCCCCACCCGATTATGTTTTGATTGACGGCCTGCCGGTGCGTGATTTTCCGTGCGTGAACTGCCAAGCGCTGGTGCAGGGCGACTCGCGCAGTGTCAGCATCGCGGCAGCGTCTATTGTCGCCAAAGTCGCGCGGGACCGGATGATGCGGGCTTACGACTTGGTGTATCCTGAATACGGCTTTGCCGGTCACAAAGGTTACGGCTCGGCGAAGCATCTGGCGGCGCTAGCCCAGCACGGCCCCTGCCCGATCCATCGCCGCTCGTTTGCTCCGGTTGCCGCCTGTGTACAGTCTGCCAAAGATTAAGCTGCGTCCCAAGCTTGCTGCAGTACGCGCAGGGACTCAGCGGCCTGTTCTTCTAAATTGTCCCAATTTGCTTCAATGCTGATGCGCCCTGAGTAGCCGATTTGCTTCAAGACAGACAAGTAGCCCGCTAAAAAGTCGTGGTCGGCAGCAATCGGGGCGCGTCGCCCGATGCCGGCAACGTGGACATGGCGCAGCCAGGACGCGGCATCGTGCGTCTCGTCGTAGCTCTGGCCGTCATGCGCGACATGGTACAAGTCGCTCAGGACGCCAATGGCCGGATGATTAACTTCTTCGGCCAGGGCCATCGCCTCAGCAACGCTGTTGATAACATTGCACTCGGTGACATTCAGCGGCTCGATGGCAACGACTACCTCATGACGCTGCGCCGCTTCCGCGCACCGGCTGAGAAACTCCACGATTTGCCGGTTTGCTTCGGCCTCCGGCCAGCTTTCGGGCCGTTGCCTCGCCCCGCCGCTGCCGAACACGACAATCTCGCCGCCCAGCATTTTCACCCGCCGGAAAGCCGAATCCAAGTAGCGCTGCTGGCGCTCAGGATCGGTTTCCGGTCCAACGACTTTTAAGCCTCCGGGCAGAAAGACATTAAAAGATTGCGCCGTAAGCCGGGACGCCGCAAGCTGTTCCCGCAGGGACGGCATGATGCTTGCTTCCGGCTGTTCGGGCTGAAGTGTTCCTGTCACGGCAGGTTCTAGGTAGTCATAACCGGCCTGGGTGATTGCTTCCAGATGTTCTAAAGAGGCGCAGATGCCAAATCGCATGGGCTGTTTCTCCTGCCGAAAAGTGAGGCTCTACATTTAGTGGAGAGTCCGCAAATTGTAGCATAGATGTAGACGAAAAACATTTGAAATTGCTTGTCAAATAGCAACAACTGTGCTATAATCCAAAAAAGTGAGATTGGGTCGGAATAAAACGCAATGCTGAGTGTCCGCCACAGCTTTCATGAGGAACTCGCGGCGCTGGAACAAGAGCTGCTGCAGATGGGCACCTTGACCGGCGACATGCTCGGCAGCGCCGTGGAAGCGGTTCAGCAAAACGACGTGGCGCTGGCAGAGTCGGTTCTTGCCAAAGACGATGCCGTGGATGAGATGGACCGCAAAATCGAGGCACAGTGCATCCGGCTTTTGGCCTTGCAGCAGCCGATGGCGCGCGATCTGCGCCAAGTGGAAAGCGCCCTGAAAGTCATTACCGATTTAGAGCGCATCGGTGACCATGCCGTAGACATTGCGAAAATCGCCCGCAAGCTGACCCAAGAGTTCTATCTGAAAGCGCCGCTCGTTGACATCGGCCCGCTGGCGCAAATGGCCCGGACGATGGTGCATCAAAGCCTAGAAAGCCTGGTCCGGCATGATCTGGCATTGGCAGTCCAGGTATGCGAGGATGACGATCAGGCGGATGCCGCGTTCAAGAAGCTGCGCGAAGAGCTGCTGGAGTTGACTCAGGAACAGCCGTCACGCATCTTTCCGGCGTCTTACCTGCTGCTGGCAGTCGTTTACCTGGAGCGCATTGCCGACCACGCCACGAATATCGCCGAGCGGGTTTACTATATTGAAACCGGCGACCGCAAGCCGCTGGGCCGGCGCGGGGCAAGAGATGAAGCGCCGCAGCTATGAGCGAGATTGCAGGCAACATTGCGCGGGTGCGTGAGCAAATCGCCGGCGCGGCGGCACGGGCCGGACGCAGCCCTGATGAAATTACGCTGGTGGCAGTCACAAAGAAAAAGCCGGCTTCCGCCATTAGGGAAGCGCTGGCGAGGGGCGTCGCCGATGTCGGCGAGAACTATGTGCAGGAAGCCGAAGAAAAGCGCGGGAAAGTTACAGGCGGGAACTGGCACCTGCTGGGCCACCTGCAAAGCAACAAAGCTAAGCTCGCCGTTTTGCTGTTTGATCTAATCCAAAGCGTAGACAGCGTCAAATTAGCGTCGGCCATTGGCAGGCAGTCGGAAGAAAAACCGCAGGCATTTCTGCTGCAAGTGCATCTCGGCGACGAGGAAACCAAGACCGGCTTTGCGCCTGAACGAGTTTTAGAGGCAGCCGCAGAGATCGCCGCGCTGCCAAACCTTTCGTTGCGAGGGCTGATGGGGATTGCGCCGAACAACGCAGACCCGCGCCCTTATTTTCAAGAGCTGAAGCGGCTGTTTGACGCGCTTCCGCCAGGAAACCGGCAGATACTTTCGATGGGCATGAGCGGCGACTTTGAAGCCGCGATTGAAGAAGGCGCGACTTTAGTGCGCGTCGGCACAGCAATTTTCGGAGCGCGATAATCTTTAACGAATTGTTATTTTTATTGTTGACAGGAGGCTTGGCAGGATAATGAATCAGGCAGAAGCAGAAGAATATGACGACGCCCCGCCGCGTGAAGGCAATGTCTTCAGCCGGCTATTTGGTCCGCTTCTTCGCGGGCATGACGATGAGCAGGACTACCCGGAAGACGCCGCCCCTGCTGTGGAGCATCCCCAGCCCCAGCCGGCTCCGACTCCAACACGCGCCAGCGGCGGCTCGTACAGCCCCCTGAAGCGAGGAACGACTTTGCGTATGGACCAAGCACGCCAAACCCATATCACCGTTCGTCGGGCCATTCAGACCTTCGATGACGCCCGCCGCGCCGCCGACGGCCTGAAAGACGGTCAGCAGCAGATTGTCAACCTAGAGCAGACTTCCAGCGACATGTGCGAGCGCATTATTGACTTTCTGAACGGCGCAACATACGCTTTAGATGGCAGTGTCGAGAAAATCGGCGAGCAAGTGTACCTGTTTACGCCTTCAACAGTCATCATTGACATTGAAGACAAGCCGGTCACCGGCGTCCGTGCCGCCGTCTATGACCGGGATTAACGCTTCCTTTATGCTGCGCGATAAGACACTGGCAATTCTCGGAACCGGCATGATGGGCGGGGCACTGGCGCGGGGCCTCGTCCAGGCCGGCGCGATGCCCAGTTCCGGCCTGCGCTTGTTCGATACGCATGAGTCCAAAGCTATCGCGCTGGCGGCGAATCTCGGCCCCGGCGCTTTGGCCGCAGACTCGGCGGCGCTGGCCATTGCAAACGCCGACCTCATTCTTGTTGCCGTTAAGCCGACGGTGGTTGCCGACGTGCTTGCTGAGATCGCCCCGTTCGTTTCCCCGCAGCAGCTTGTCGTTTCTATCGCCGCCGGTATTCGGCTGGCAACAATGGAAGCAATCCTGCCCGCCGGTATTCCTATCATCCGCACCATGCCGAACACGCCCTGCCTTGTCGGGTGCGGCGCGACCGCTCTGTGCCAGGGCGCGTCTGCGACGGAAGCGCACTTGGCGCTTGCCCAAAGTTTGTTTGCGTCCGTCGGCCTGTCCGTGGAAGTCCCGGAGCGGCTTTTAGACGCTGTCACCGGCCTGTCCGGCTCCGGCCCGGCCTATGTGTACTTGATGATTGAAGCCCTTGCCGACGGCGGTGTTAAAGAAGGCCTGACCCGCGACACTTCCCGCCTTCTCGCCGCGCAGACGGTTTTGGGCGCAGCCCAGATGGTTCTTTCCTCAGACCAGCACCCCGCCCAGCTGAAAGACAACGTCACTACCCCCGGCGGCACCACCATTGCCGCGCTTCATGTGCTGGAACGCGCCGGTATCCGCACGGCTTTAATTGATGCCGTTCAAGCCGCCGCCGACCGCTCCCGCGAACTTTCCTAGTTTTTTTATTTCATCTTTTTCGCTTTTTCCTTAATGCATCGCAAAAAAGTGGGAACGCCTGCACAAAAACGTGTGTTTGCAGGGTATAACATGACCAGAATAACATTCTGGTCATTCGTTCAGCACTACAGGAACTACACTCCATGACACGGCACGGGGATGTGCGGCAAAAAATACTGGATGCCGCCGAGCAGCGGCTCTGGCATTATGGCTTTAAAAAAACGACGATTGACGAAATTGCGTCTGATGCCGGCGTCGGCAAAGGTACGGTGTACCTTTACTTTAGCTGCAAGGAAGAAATCGGCCTTGCCATAGTCTCGGAGTACAAGAAACGCAATCTGCGTCAAACAGAGATGATTGCACAAGACCCGAAAAAAAATCCGGTCCAAAAGCTGACGGAAATGCTTCAGTATCCGATCCTGAACGTCTACCAAAGCTGCCGGCAGTCACCGGCGATGCAGGAAATGATTATTGCCATCAAGCCGCATATCCGTCAGCACATCCAGCCGCAGACCGAGCGGGAGTATGAAATGCTGGCGGAAGTTCTAAGCGAGGGCAACCGGCTTGGCTTCTTTGACGTCCCGGACACGCTTGGCACAGCTCGGCTGCTGAAAATGATGACACAAGGGTTTATGCCGCCCTATCCGTGCGTAGAAGAGCCGGAAGAAGTAGCTTCTGAAATCGCGGCAATGATCGCGCTGACGGTACGAGGACTTCGCAAATAATAGGACTTCGCAAATGAAAAGAATTCGGACGAAATATACCGCCATTGCCGGGATAATGACTGCGGGTGTGGTGCTGGCTGCGGCCCATCCCGCATTTGCCGGTGAGGCTTTGACGCCTGGACGCACCTGGGTGGGCCAAGCCGCCGGAGGCACCGGCAACGGCAATGCAGGCGCGGCTGGAAACGGCAACGGAGCCGGCGGCGCAGCAAATGGCGCAGGCGGAGGTGTCGGCGCGGGCGGCAATGGGGCGGGCGGCGGCACTAATGCCGGAGGAAACGGCGTAGGGGCCGGAGTCGGCGCAGCAGCCAACGGCGGCAACGCAAACAGAGCTAACGGAGGCGTCGGAGCAGGCGCAAACGGCAACGGCACCAACGGCGTAGGAACCGGCGCAAACGGCAATGGAACTAATGGTGCTGGCGCAAACACTAACGCGACTAACAATGGCACAAACAACGCTGGCGGCACGAATGGCAACGGAAACGGGACCAACGGAAACGGAACCAACGGAAACGGAACAACCGGCGTCGGCAGCAGCGGCTCCAATGGGAACGGCGGCCTCGGCTCCTCCCAAAGCGCCGCTGGCAACTCCGGCAATCAGGGAAGTCTGCCGCTTCCTGGAGCCAGTGCAGGGCCGCAGACATTCAACCTTGCTCAGACAATTCAGTCGGGCCTTCGAAGCAGCGCTGATGTTGATGTCGCCACGCGCAATGTCCAGATTGACCGCAAGCGGGCCGATGAAGCCGCCGCCGCCGGACGGCCCAATGTTAATGCCAGCGGCCAGGCCACGCGCTTTGACCAGAAAACACAGATCGCTCTTGGCGGTCTCCCGCCTATTCTGGTCACAGGAACGCATGATGAAATTCTTCAGCTTGACGTGACCAACCGGTTTGACCTGACCGGACAAATTCAGGCGGCAACGACCCAGTACCGGCTGCAAAGCCTAGCCGACGAGTTTATCTTGTCATCGGTTCGCAATGCTCGTATTCTGCGGGCGCAGACAATTTATTTCAACACGCTCCGCGCCCAGCATCAGGTGGATGTCTCCAACGCCGCGCTCGCGAATGCACAGCGGCAGCTCACGGATGCCGCAAATTTGAACTCAGCGGGTGTAGGGCAGCGTATTGATGTCCTCCGCGCCCAAACCCAGGTTGACACCGCCGAGCAGGATTTAGCCACGTCCGAAAACAACTACGGCGTCGCCCTCACCAGCTTCAACGACTTGGTCGGACGCCCATTGAATGCGCCGGTGACATTGCAGGACGCGGCGGGGGTGAGTATCGCCCAGCCGGTAACGGACTTCAGCCAGGTAGGTGCGCCTGACGCGAAAGCCGCCCCGCCGCTGCCGAATGCGCCGCAGGAAGTCGCGGCGATTAACATAGACAACGCGCTCCGCTACGCGAACCAGGCACGACCGGAGATCTTGCAGGCCCAGATAAATGTCCGTGTCGCGCAGACCGGAATCAAGCTGGCAAGAGCGGGCCTTGAGCCGACGTTTAGCTTGACCGCAGCGGGGGATTACTATCCTGACACAAACTTTCAATTTGTTCGCAAGCGGACCGCCCAGATTACGGCGAATCTGAACATCCCGCTGTATGACGGCGGCGCAACCCGTGACCGTGTGCAGGAGGCGCATCTCAGCACCGACAACGCCGGTACCAGCCTGGCGTCCACGCGCTCTGATGTTGCGCTGGATGTCCGGCAGTCTTACCTGAACTTAGTCACAGCGGCCCAACAGATCGGCGCGGCCAATGCCGCTTTGCAGTCGGCGATTGCGGCCCGCCAGCTCGCCGAGCTGCGTTATCAAGGCCAAGTCGGCACCTATTTGGAAGTCACCGATGCCCAGTCTGCGCTGGTTCAATCGGAAAACAACCAGGTGGACGCCGTTTATAATTATCTCGTCGCCCGCGCTCAGTTTCAGAACTCAATCGGCGCTCCTCAGACCCAGTAATCGCAGCACGAACAGCAGCACGACAGGAAGGCACAATTATGGCAGATGACTCCCAGCCCCAAACACAAGGACAATCACAAAGCGGAAGCAAGCCGGAGACCCTGAACGGTAACGGTGCCAACGGCAACGGTACCAACGGTCACGGCGCAGCCAAGTATCCCGCTCCAAGCGTGGAGCCGCCGCACACCCACGACGGCAGCAAGTATGCAGAAAAGAAAGAAGAACCCAAGAAAGACGGGCAGCAAGGCGGCGACCAGCCGCCGGCAAAAAAGCCGGTCAGCCCGCTTCGCCGGGTTATCACTTTTGGGATCATTGCCGCCGTTCTCGTTGCGGCGATCATCTATGGCCTTTCTTACTACAACTACGCCCAAAACCATGCCAGCACGGACGATGCATATATCACCGGCAACCTCGTCAATGTCAGCCCGATTATCAGCGGAACGCTGAACTCGCTGACGGTGGATGAAGGCGACCCGGTCAAAAAGGGCCAGCTCATTGGCCGGATAGAAGACAGCGGCCAGCGGGCGTCCCTCGCGCAGGCCCAGGCTGCATATCAGTCGGCCCTCAGCCAGCTGCCGCAGGCAGAGCAGAACTTAATCTACCAGGAGCAGTCAACGCAGGCCAACATCCGCAAGGCGCAGGCCGAGCTTGCCGCCCAGCAGGCGAAGACCGCCGGCTCGCAGCAGCAGGTCATTTTAAGCCGCAACCAAGTCTTGAACCAGGTCCGGCAGGCTCAAAGCCAGGTGGCCCAGGCGCAGGCCCAGGCCGCTCAGTATGACGCCCAGGTGCAGACAGCGCGTTCGGCAGTGGCGACGCAGATACAGAATGTCCGCACCGCCCAGCGGGCCGCCGACTCTTCCGATGCCCAGATTGCCGGAACTCAGGCGACATTTGACCGGGACAAAACCGACGAAGCCCGGTATGCGCGGCTTGTCAGCCAGCAGGCCGTCACACAGCAGCAGTATGACGTCGCTCATGCGGCCACCGTCAACGCGGCGTCCCAGCTTGACAGCGCCCGATTCCAGGCAGCTCAATCGCATTCGCAAGTAGACAGCGCCCGCGCTACCGTCGGGCAGACTTTGAACCAGCTCAGAGCCGCCCAGCGGGCCGCTGAAGCCGCGCATCAAAACGTGGATGTGGCCCGCGCCGGTCTCGGCATTGCTCAGGCAAATCTAAGCCAGATCCCGATTAACCAGTCCAATGTTCTGAGCAACTTCGGTCAAAACAGCAGCGCCCAAGCAGACCTTTCTACGGCGCAGGCCGGCAAAACCCAGGTGAAACTGCGGCAGGCCGAAATTGCCACTGACCAGGCAAACACGCGGTCCGCGCTGGCCCAGCTCAACAATGCAAAGGTGATTGAAGGCGACACCTACCTGTCCGCGCCGAATGACGGCACGGTGACCAAGAAGGCCGTCAACATTGGCGCATCACTCTCGCCGGGCCAGACAATTATCACCATCACGCAGGGCGATTACGTGTATGTAACTGCGAACTTCAAGGAAACTCAGCTTCGCGACGTCAAGCCCAACGAATCGGCGGAAATTGAAGTGGACGAATTCCCTGGGAAAATCTTCCACGGCTATGTTCGCAGCATTAACGAAGCCACCGGCGCGACCGATGCCCTGCTGCCGCCCGACAACGCAACCGGCAACTTTACCAAAGTCGTTCAGCGCATCCCCGTTCGGATTGAGCTGCGTCCGGCCAAGCCGGGTGAGGACGAGAAGTTTGCCACGGCAAAAGACATTGCCGATCTGCGCCAGGGAGCGTCCGTAACGGCAACGATTGACACCAGCACCGGCCAGCACAAAAACTAAGCCGTGACGCCAAGCAAGCCGCCGGCATGGGAAAGTTCCCATGCCGGTTCTTCTGCTTGGCATGAGCATGAAAATACTCGCATTGGAAATGGGAACGTCTTTATGTCTACGCAAGTATTAGACCACCGTGGCCGCCGCCCGTCCCCACCGTCCAACGGGAACGGCGCTGGGAATGGTTCTGGGGGCGGCAGCAATCCTGGCGGCAGCCCCGGCGGGCAGCAGGCGCCTGCGGCGGTAAACCCGCATCGCTGGATTATCCTGGTCGGCCTGATTACGGCAGCGATTATGGAAGTGCTGGACACGACCATTATCAATGTTGCCCTGCCGCAGATGGCCGGCAACCTTAACGCAACCATTGAAGAAATCGCCTGGGTTTCCACCGGCTATATTCTGTCTAACGTCATTGTTCTGCCGATGACTGCCTGGCTCGGCCAGCGGTTCGGACGCAAGCGTTACCTTGTCTTTTCCATTGGACTATTTGTTCTTGCGTCATTCTTCTGCGGCACGTCCAAGACACTCATCGAAGTTGTCTTCTGGCGCATTTTGCAGGGCGCGGGCGGGGCGGCCCTGCTGTCTACGGCGCAGGCGACGCTGCGGCAGATTTTCCCGAAGGAGCAGCAGGGGCTGGTCCAGACGCTCTTTATTCTGGGCATTGTCGTCGCTCCGACCCTGGGGCCGCTGGTGGGCGGGTACATCACCGACAACTACAACTGGCCCTGGGTCTTTTTCGTCAACATCCCTATCGGCATCGTGGCCGCCATTCTTGTCGGGAACTTCCTGCATGATGCGCCTGGTGGCCCAAAAGCGGGCAAGATTGATCTTCTCGGCATCGGCCTCCTAACCGTCGGCCTCGGCTCTTTGCAGTATGTTTTGGAGGAAGGCCAGCAGGACGATTGGTTTAGCAGCGTTGCAATTACACGCCTTTCCATACTTGCTGGCGTCAGTCTGTCCGCGATGCTGGCCTGGGAGCTTTCGCCGCGCAACAAAGCGCCGGTGGTAGATTTCCGGGTACTGAAGAACCGGGACCTCTCGGCGGGCCTGGTGCTGTTCTTGGTGCTGGGATTTGGCCTGTACGGCGGCCTGTTCATCTTTCCGCAGTTTACGCAGAACGTCCTTCAATTCTCGCCGACCGCGACGGGCCTGGTGCTTCTGCCGGGTGGTCTCGCAACTGCTATCGCGGCTGTAGTCTGCGGGCGGATTAACAGTCTGCCGAACCGTCCCATCGACCCGAGGCTGCTGATTGTCTTCGGGATGCTGCTTTTTATGGTCTCCATGTGGCAGCTCGGACATCTCAGCACTGCGTCCGGCGAGCCGGACACTCGCGTGGCCCTGATTATTCGCGGCTTCGGGCTGGGCTTCCTGTTCTCAACCCTCAACGGCGTTGTGTTTGCGTCACTGAAACCCCAGGAAGTCCAGCAGGCATCCGGCCTCATCAACTTGTCTCGGCAGCTTGGCGGCTCATTTGGGATTGCGTTCCTGAACACCTACATTTACAATCAGGAAGCATACCATCGGGTGGATATGGTGTCTAATTTCTACTCTGGGAACCCTTTGTACGACCAGCGCATTGCCGGCATAGCGGCCAGCATGGTCTCCAACGGCATGAGCATTTCCAGCGCAAATGCCACAGCGCTGCGTGCGCTGAATGGCACGGTCATGGCGCAGGCGGCCACGATGTCTTACAATGATGCTTTCCTGCTTCTCGGCGTGTCGTTCGTTTTTGCCGTCCCCGCCGTGTTTCTGCTGCGGAAAGCAAAAAACACGTCTGCCGCCGCTGCCGGCGCACATTAGCAAAGAAAAGGGAACGTCAGCCATGACAATGCATGACCTGATCCTGCTGGGCGCAGCCGCCGTCATCGCTTTCCTGGCGGCGCGAACGGCTTCCGCGCGTAAAGCGGATACGGCACGTCTAGCCCAGCTTGAGAAGAAAGTGGATGCGCTTCTTTCTCAAGCCGGGCTTGGAACGAACGCCTTTCTTCAAGTTTCCAATACGAATCCGTTAGATGCGTCTTCTGCCAACATTCCCGTGACCGGCATGGCCTCCAAAGATGTACTGGATTTCGTGCGGCGTGGGCGCAAGATTGAAGCGATCAAGCTGTATCGCCAGCAGAACCCTGGAACCGACTTAAAGCACGCCAAAGATGCCGTCGAGCAGATTGAGCGGGACTCAAGTTAAACTCTGCTTTCTTGTAACAATCAAGCCTGCCCCCACGTATGGAATAATAACCCATCGCATCTCTTAAAGGATATTTCATGCCACAACGTCCGCTTCTACTCGGCAGCCTTGCCGTGACTTGCCTTCTTCTGCCCAGCGTATCGCAGGCGGCGGCTAAAACGGCACCTGCCGCTTCTGCGTTTGATGTGTCTGCGGCTGCCCTGCTGAAGTCCGCGCCTGCCGCCGCCGCGTTCCCTGATGCGGCGGCGATCACCCTGCGCGATGAAAGCGTGGTTCATGTCAACAGTGACGGCACAAGCGTCGACGTCACCCATGAGACGTTTAAGATCTTCAATCAAAGGGCGCACGATAAAGCGGAAATCACCATTCCATTTGACGCCGGAACGGAAACGATCACCAATGTCCATGCCCGGACCATTAAGTCCGGCGGCGCGGTACTGACCGCCGGCGGCGGCGACATCCATACCAGCGCTCCCTATTCCGAGTTTGCGATGTATGATGACGCCAAAGTCACAGGAATTTCGATGCCGGGAGTGGAAGACGGCGCGATTATTGACTATGTCTACACGCGCACCACGCACAAGTCCTTCCTGCCAAATCAATACAGCGAGACATGGACCTTCCGCGACGGCGTAGACCCGGTAAAGATGAGCAGAATGACGCTGACTGCGCCCGCGTCCATGAAGATCAACACGCTGCCGCAGAACACGGACGGGATGATAGCCAAAGCAACGCCCTCGGCAGACGGCAAGCGCATCACCTATGTGTGGCAGATGACCGATCTCGGCACAATCATCCCGGAGCCGATGATGCCGCCGACCTACACGTTCATTCCGTCCGTCGAAATTTCAACCATTCCTTCCTGGCAGGTCATCGCGCATTGGTATCAGGGCCTCGCTGCCGGGCAGATGGCCGTGTCGCCGGAAATCAAAGACACGGTGAAGACGCTGATCGCCGGCAAGACAACCGATACGGAAAAGGCGCGGGCTATCTACTACTGGGTGGAAGGCCAGACCCGGTATGTGGCGCTTGAGCTAGGTCTGTCCGCGTTCCAGCCCCACCCCGCCGCCGATGTCTGCCGCAACCGCTACGGCGACTGCAAAGACATGGCGACCCTGCTGCTGACAATGCTGCATGAAGCCGGCGTCAAGAATGCCTGGCCGGTGCTGCTTGGCGCGGACAGCACGCTGCCGGTAGAAAAGTATCTGGCTGCCCCGTCGTTCTTTAACCATGCCATTGTCCGAGCCGACATTGACGGCAAGCCGTACTGGTTTGACTCGACAGCGGCCATGTGTCCCTTTGGCGCGATCCCCGGCGGGGACCGTGGCGTCCATGCGTTTGTGATTCGTGACGGCACGGGCAATTTTGAGACTATTCCTACCGGGACGCCGGAAGAGAACAGCGAGACGACCACAACTACGGCGGATTTGCATGCCGACGGCAGTGCCGAGTGCAAGACATCTGTGAAACTGAGCGGCGACGACGGCCTCGGCGCTCGGCTCTCGTTTCGGGGCTTAGAAGCATCGCAGCTTAGGCCCGGATTTCAGAACATGGTCAGCGGGTTCAGCCCGACAGCGTCTCTGCTGGACTATTCGCTGTCGCCGCTTGCGGACCGGGACCAGCCGGTTGCCATCGGTTTGACCTACCATGCGCCGCTGTGGGCGACCCGCACCGGCCATCTGCTGATCATTGAGGGCAAGAATATGTCTAGCGCTCCCTACGACCGGGACTCGCGGGTCTACCCCATCTACCAGGACAAAACCGCCGAAGCGGTGGAAGACCTGATCGTGACTCTGCCTGCGGGGTACACGCTGGAAGACAAGCCCGACGATCTGCATCAGAAGATGCCGCTGGGGGACTACGATCAAACTGTTACGCAAAGTGGCAACGTCGTTACCGTGCATCTTGTCGTGACCTCGCATCCCGGCGAGATTATGCCTGCGGATTATGCCGCCGCCAAAGCGCAGTTTGCTCAGGTGGTGACGCTTCGCAAGCAGCCGCTGGTTCTGCATTTGGCGGAAAAATCGGCCCCGTAGGGACTTTCACTGGTAGTGGACCGGCACTGAAAGTGCCGGCCCTGAGCCATGCAGCAATCCAATCAATGATTCTTCGCCTGCCTGCCGCCTTTTTCCAAGCCATCGGGTAAACTATCTGCAATACTTGATAGCGTCAGTGCCTGCCCGGTAAGGTACGAAAGGAACTCCATTTTATGCTTCGCCTGAACCGAGGCTTGCTTTGTCTCACTGCCGCCGCGCTTGCCGGCGGCTTATTCGTGTTTCTGCCTATAGCCCACGCTCAGACGCCTGACCAAGCTCCGTCCCCGACGGCAGATTCGGATCAGTCTTCTGCAACACCTGTCCGCTCCTCGGCCCGAATGGCGCATCATGCGTCTGCACCCACGCCAGGCGGACGCCTTAGCGTTCGAATGCGGCTGGGAGATGGACGCCAGACATGGCACCCCACCCGTAAAAAACTCGGCATCCGCTACGCATCCGGCTCCGATTCTAGTCCAATCAGCGCCGTCAAATTCACAGTAGACCGTGCTGTGCTTCGCAGTTATTTAAGCAGCATTGCGCCGTATGTCAAGCGTCAGCCAAAAGACGCGAAAGTGGTGGTCGGCAACGTCGGCGACGACAACGGCACAGGCGAGGTTCCGGCCCACGTCGTGCCGGGCTACGATGGGGGCGTTCTGGATGTCAGCGCCGCCGTAGACCAAATTCAGAAGGCGGTGACAACCAATCCAGGCGCGGTGCATATTATTCTGCCCATCAAAGCAAAAAAAGCCAGCATCACGACAGCGGATGTCAAAGGCATCAATGCCCGCATCGGCTATTTTGTAACCCGCTTTAACCCCGGAGACGAAGGCCGAACACAGACCGTCCGGCTGGCGATTCAGATCATTGATGGTACGGTGGTCCCGCCGGGCGGCGTTTTCTCAGTCAATCAAGTGGTCGGCGAGCGCACGGCGGCGCGTGGCTTCGGCACCGGGCATGTGTTTGTGGATGGCAAGATGGAAGTGCAGCAGGGCGGCGGCATGTGCCAGGTAGCGACGACTCTGTTCAACGCCGCGATGCTTGCGGATTTGAAGATCGTGGAGCGCCGCCAGCATGTGCGGACAATACCCTATGCCGATCCGGGCCGGGACGCGACGGTCTATTTCGGCCAGAAAGATTTCAAGTTCCAGAACAACACACAGGCACCGGTCTTTGTCTCTTACAAGGCGACGCATTCTCACGCCATCGTGTCTTTGTTCGGGGAAGCGACGCCGGGCCGCAAAGTGCGTCTGGTGGACCATTACCAGCGTCTCGGCGAACGGCATTACAAGGCCAGCTTCTACCGGGTCGTTTACGAGCCGAACGGCACGGTTCAAAAAGACCCCCCGTTCCTCAGCAACTACAAGTGGACCCCGGCGCTTGATTTCAGCCGCTGAGTCCTGCAAAAAGACCGGGAAGCCGCTAATGGCTTCCCGGTCTTTTCGTTTTTGGATGACGTTTCGGCTGAGGGGCTTTTCGAAGCGACAGCCGAAATTTCAGCATCTGCCGGTACATCTGCATTCGGGACGCGGCTCCCCTCGCCCAGCCAAGCTTTTGTTCCTTCATAGGATGGGTAACGCCGCGCAGGGTGACATTGCGGCGTGTGAGACCCTGCCGGTGAACGTAATCGTTGATTGCCAGCTCGATTCCATAGCCGACGGTTTCCAAATTAGGGATTTGCAGAAATACGTCCCGGCGAATGGCTCTCTGCCCGGTAATGGCCGGCGCAAAAAACTGGGCCATGTCGGTCCAAAGCCGCCCGCCCCGAAAGATGCCCATGGACATGGCCGCCTCCCCGCTGCAAACCGGCGCAAGCAGGTCCTGAACATGGCGCGGCTTAAGACCGATCAAATCCGCGTCAAAGAACAGCAGAACATCAGCCTGAGCGTGCATTGCACCCGCCCGCATCGCGCCGCCTTTGCCCCGGTTCGCGGGCAGAGTGAGAACTTCCACACCTGGGACCGCCTGCGCGGCGGCGGCCGTGCCGTCGGTCGAGCCGTCATTGACAACAATTACCGCGCTGACTGCCGCCACCGCCGTGACTGTTGCCAGAACAGCGGCGATTCTGTGTTCTTCGTTATACGCCGGAATAATGGCCGTGACTGTCATCAGCGGCTTTGGGCTGCGGGACGCAGAGCCGGGCAAGTGGCGAGAATGAATGGCGGACGACCGACTCACTGATGGTTTTCCGTAATGGTTGTCGGCTTTCTTGCCTGCGTCTTAGGGGAAGTATCCGGGGGCGGGGCGGGCGCGTCGGTAGACAGCACCAGCAGGTGATAGTCTATGTCATGCTCTTTGGCCGCGAGCTTGTCGCCGTTCGGGTCATACGCCTCGGAAACATAAGTGCCGTGGTCGGCACGAAGCTCGCGGAGCTGCTCCTGGACCCGCAGGATGCGGTTCGCGCTGCCGGGATGGTCTTCAGCATAGCTGGGAATGCTGGGTTCCTGGCCTTCCATTGTCTCAAAGATGCGGAATGTCCGCACCATGCCGGTTGGGTCATAGCCGGCGTTATAGGCAAAGCGTTCCCCCCAGCGGTCCGCCTCATATTCCGCCTCGCGGCTGTAATGGAGCTGATCCAGCTGAAACAGTGTGCCGCCGACCTGGCTGACGGCGTTGGAGCGGCTGAGAATGGAAACCAGGTCCACTAAAAACCCTTTGTTTTCCGAGTCAGAAATGGACTTCACCACATGACGGCGCACGACATGAGCCGACTCATGGCCGATAATGCAGGCTAAAGCATCGTCATCCGGCCCAATTTTGTCCAGCAGGCCGCGATAGATATAAACAAAGCCGCCGGGGATTGAGAACGCATTAATTTCCGGGCTGTCAATCACACGAATGCGAAACGAGACATCCGGGGCTTCTTTTTGGGCCTGGGCAAAGATAGGAGTCGCAATATCTAAAACGCGGCGGTTGGTTTTGCCATCCATCACAAACTTAGCCTGGGAATCAATATCGGAAGCATACTCCCGGCCCAGCGCGTTTTCCTGCTCGGTGTTCATCACGTTGTTGCGGATTTGGCCGGACTGGCATCCGGCGCTCGTAAATGCCAGTCCCATTGCCGCGCCAGTGGCAAGTGTCAGGCGGATTTTGGAAGAATGCTTGAACGAAAAGTTTTTAAATGATTTCATGGAAGACTTTCTTGCTGAAGACTCTTTGCGGGTTGAATGAAGTTCGTGTTAGCTGCCCTTCTTGCGGCGCATCCAGGCTTTGCCGCGCTGCTCAATCTGCGTTTCCCAGTGCTGAGCCTGCCCGGCAAGCGGCGCCCACGGCGTCCCGGAACGGGTCACAATCCGGCGCAGATTACAGTGCGCCTTGCGAGTCCATTTGGCTTTGTACGGCTCATCGCCGCGCAGGAAATCAAACACCTGCCGGTCTTCTGCAATCGCTGCCTGCATCGCCCGCGCAGTCAGCACGGTTCCGAGGCTCAAACGGGCCAGCGTCGGCTCAAACCCGCCCTGATAGTAGCAGAGGCGGTCGCCGTAGCCAAAGCAGTATAAAGCAGCCTGCGTTTCGCCGTCCAGCCGCAGCGTGAACAAGCGCAGCCAATCTCGCCGGAGCAGACGCCGGGCAATGTCCCGGTGAAATGCCTGAACGCGCCGGCCTGCAAAAACGCCTGGCAGCCAGCGCTGGTTCCAGCGCCGTGCGTGCAGCTCGAACAGACGGGTCATCTGCGCGTCAAGGACAGCTTCGTCCGTGACCGGCCCGATCTCAACGTCATACACTTTTTGGAGCGCCCGGTCATAGTAACCGACGTTAGCCCGCGTCTTCTTACCTAATCCCTGCAAAAGCGCATCCCAGCTTGAAGGCAGCGGCAAGTAAGGACAGGCTTCTCCCGGCACGTCTAAAACTTTCAAGCGGCTGCCGGCGGGCGGAAGGAAGCGGCAAAAGAGGCTGCCTTCCCGAATCTGCTGAAAGTCGGCGATCTGCCAGCCGCCGCTAGATTCCAGAAACTCATACAGGCTTTGAGCGACCGTATGTTCCCAGCCGGGCGCAGCCAGAATGTCTAAATAATCGGATGTGCCGGTTCCAAGAAACGACAAGCGCCTCAGCGCCGTCGCATACCAAAATGAAGTCATCAGCGGGGCCAGCCCAACCAGCGTTCCGCCTGCGTCCCGAAACGTGATCACTCGAAGACGCCGCCCCGGCACGCTCCCGAAGTGCTTCCACCAGGCCGTATTCCATTCGCAGGTCTGAAAGACCGTTGCCGCCGAGCAAACAGAGGCGAGATGCTGCCATTCTGCTTCCAGAGCGAACAGCTCTTGAGTGCGGCGAACTTCTGCTGCCCGCACCTGCTCCGTTCCTGTCTGCGTCATTCCGGCCCAAGCCACAGTTGCATTGTAGCACAAAGAGTCCAAAGTGTAAAGTCAAAATGCGAAGCCGGGAAATCGCGCAGGAGTCCAGACGCACAGCCGCCAATAGTACCGGCAGTCAACTTTTTTCGGAGGTTTCACAAATGGAGCGTTTGATCAAGTCCAAAGTCGAAGCAGGGCGGGTCGCTATTCAGTGGCTCGGCCAGGGCGGATTTGCCTTTAAGGCACACAGCGGCGATGTGATCGCCGTAGACCCGTATCTGTCGGACAGCGCCAACAGCGACGGCACCGCCGCCCGCCTGGTGGATATTCCCGTGCGCCCGAAAGATGTCCGCTTAGATTATCTCTTTTTGACTCATGACCATGTGGATCATTTGGACCCGCAGACCGCGCCGGTCATCGCCCAAATGAACCCGGACGCGCCTGTCATCTGCCCGCCGTCCGCCTGCCACCACTTGACCAAGCTCGGCGTCCCTACGAGCCAGATTACTACCGCCATGCCGGGCCAGTCTTTGGAGTTCCCTAACTTTGCCGTGCATGTCGTCGCCGCCCAGCACACAGAAGACAGTGTCGGCTTTGTGTTTGAGTTCTCCAATGATGGCAGCAGCACCGACACAGTCTCGGTCTATATCACCGGCGACACCGAATACAACGACGGCCTCGCCGCCGCCGTCGAAGAATATGGCCCGGAAGTTCTGCTTGTCCCCATCAACGGACGCTGGGGCAACATGGACGCCGCCCAGGCCGCCCTTTTAGCGTCTCAGATCGCTCCCCGCGAAGTCATTCCCATGCACTACGGCCTCTTTGCTTCCAACACCGCCGATCCCGCCGACTTCCTCTCGCACCTGGCGCCTGCGACTAATTCCGACCCGGACATTGTTGGCGTCGTGATGAAGCACAACGGCTGCCACATCTACTGCCCCGAAGAAGCCGTTCAAGGCAAGCACGCCAAAACCGAAGCCCGCGCCGCCCGCGCCAAAGCCGCCCGCACGGGTCATCAGCACCAGGACGGCCAGCGCACCCCCGGCGGCACTCGCCGATAATGCTCTCTCCCATATTCGCCCCGCAAAAATAGGAAAAACAATTTTGGACACAGAGCAAAGCGGTTTGGAGGTTTTGGTGGGATGTTTTGCTCTGCTTGCGCTGCTGTTAGGCGGCGGCAGCGCGGCGGTAATTGGTCTGATCTTTGGGAGGCGCAGGGTTCCAGAACGCAAAGAATTAAACGTTCTGATAACCGACTTTTGTACCGGAGTAGACCAAAGCCGTGCGAACGTCAATGAGATCCGTTTGCTTTTGATGAGAATGTATTCTGAAGATGCCAAACACGAGGAATTATTAGCGGCTGTGAACTCGTTCACGCCTGGGGGACGGCCTCCTTTTCATAATGAGGCATGGCTGCAAGAGAGGTTCAGCGATTATTTATGGAGCCAGGGAATTGTATTGCCGGACTATGGACTGGCGAAGCCTGGTGTCTGGCCGCCGCCCAACCTGCGTGAATGATGTGGTCGAGACCATGCGTTAAAACGCATGGTCTGAACAGCATTACATTTCGGCGTCATCCTGCCGGAGCGCCAGCGCTTTTTCGGCATCGGCGTAAAGGTCCAACTCAGGCTGGCCGGTGATCTCACGAAAGATGTCCCGGATTTGGGCGCGGCCTTGCGTCAGGAGAAAGTCGCCGGACGGGAGGGATTTTTCGCCGAGGGCATAAAGGTTCGGCTCCTGGGGATGCAGGACTTTGTCGAAGGTGGTCACGTCGCGGCGGTAGCCGACATTGGCGATGACGGCATCTATCGGCAAGCGTTTGGTTTCGTGGTTCACTTGAAGCGTCACCTGGAACCGGGAAGTCGCCAGCGAGTATTGCAAGGCGTCTACCTGAGTAATCGGGCTGTACTCAAAGCCAGCGTGCCTCATTTCCACCAGCAGGTTAGCTTTTTTCAGCACCGTGTCCCGGCGCGTCAGCGGGTCGTCTTCGATGATTTGGAGCGGCAGGGCAGAACGGGACGGCGTCACCCACAAAACAGAAGTCGCGGGGTCAAGCGTGATGAGTTCGGCCAGCGCGGCGGCGGAAGTCGCGGCGGAAGAGCCATTGCCGATTAAGAGAACGCGCTTGCCCAAAAAGTGGATGCGGTCACGGCCTGTGATGTCCGGGACACCGTGGAAAATCTGGCGGAAGCCGCCCATCTCGCCCATCGCCGGTACGCCCCCCGCCCCGGCCCAGCGCGGCGTGTGGGTCACGCCGGAAGCGTCTAAAACATAGTCCGCCGTAAAGACTCGCTCGTCGCGGGATGTGCGGGTCATCACGCGGAACCGGCGGCCAGTGCGCTTTTGCGGGTCGTCCTGATGCTCGTCCGGGAACATGAAAGTTCGGCCCACGGCAGTGACGCGGGTCTCTAAGTGGACCACTTCGCCGAGTGCGGAGGCCAGCGGCTGAAGATACTGCCCGATAAAGCGCTCGCCGGTCGGGTGCAGGCTGTCCGTCGGCAGCTTGCCTAGCGGCCTTTGCTTGGCATCGGCGGCTTCATGCAGGGCCAGCACGCCGAGCGAAGAGCGGTTCTCGCTCCAGGGAGTGAACATAGTGACATGCGCCCAGGCGCGGACGTCAGGCGCAACTTCCGGCTCACGCTCAAACAAAAAGACTGTATGGCCTAAACGATACGCATAAAGTGCGGCCTCCAAGCCAAGCGGCCCGCTGCCGATGACGGCGGTGCGGGGCGGGTCTTCCAGGCGTTTTCGGCGGTGGGCAAGCATTCCAGGCTGAGGCTCGCCGACGGTCGGCAGGGGTAGTTCAGGGTACATCGCTCTTATGATACCATAGCTTGGGCGTGTTGCTTGACTTTGACGACGAAAAACGCTTATAATCTTTGGGCCGAGAGGAGAAGCTCTTTTTGTACGTCACCCAATTATCCGCTGCCCGATTATCCCGCGCCGCTGCACTCTTTTTTACTCTTGCATTCTTTTGTTTTGCTCCCTTGCTTGGGACCACTGCTCAGGCCGCGCCGTTTATGGCGCGAATCAGCGCGAAAACAATTGCTGGGCCGCAGGGAGTTATTGGCCTTATCAGCATCAACGACCAGCCGGCGGCAACTCTGCACACGACCTCTGGTGGAATGGGACCAGCGGCACGGGCACTCGGCGTCAAGCAGCGCCTGCTGGCTTTGACAGAGGCGGGTCTGGCGGCAGGGGAAGTGGCGGCAGTGTCCGAAGGACATGCAGGCTGGGTCGTCACAGGGCGGGGCCAAACTCTGCTCTCGGCGACGCCCCAGGAAGCGCGGGCGCAGCGGCAGACGCCGCGGCACTTGGCCCAGCTTTGGGCCGCCAGCCTAAAACGCCTGCTGGCGGAGCCGGCCCTTGCCGCCGCGCCGCGTCAGTTCGTGCTGCCGTTCGGCAGCACGCAGGTCATAGCAATCGGCGGCGCGGCCCCAGCCGATCAAATCTCAGTTTCCGGTGGAGATGCCCGTGTTGTGACTGCGTCTTACGACCAGGCAGGGCGGCGGCTGACAGTGCGGGGCATCGGTGCAGGAACCGCGCAGATCAATGTACAGGCCGGGGACAGCATCCTGCCGGTGCAGGTTGCCGTCCGTAAGTACGCCGCTTTT
>CAXTER010000077.1:0-22712 GCA_964243345.1 uncultured Armatimonadales bacterium | reverse complement strand
TCGTCATCGCCATTATCGCGATTCTCGCCGCCATTTTGTTTCCCGTGTTCCAGAAAGTCCGCGAAAACGCCCGCCGCACCGCCTGCTTGTCCAACCTCAAGCAAATCGGTTTAGCGTCCATCCAGTATTCCCAGGACTACGACGAGACGAACTACCCGCATCGCATCAACTGCGTTCCGAGCGGCAGTGCCTGCAACCCGCTTCTGGCGGCCAATGGCGGCCCGGCTACCAATGTTTCCGGCAACGCCACAAGCCGGACTTTCTGGATCTCGATGCTTCAACCCTATATCAAGAGCTACGCTGTCTTTATGTGTCCCGATGCGCCTAACGCCTGGACAGGTTCAGACCCGAACGGCTCTGTCTGCGGCAACAGCCCGTCAGGTAATCAGGGTACAATCGGCTGCGGCGGCGTCGGCTACGGCGGCGAAAACAGCTACGGCCACAACGACGTTTGGATTAGCCCTGCGGGTGTCGGCTCCACGCTTGCTTCCATTCCCCGCCCAGCCAGCACAATCATGATCACCGATGCCACCTACTACGGCGTCGCTCCTGATGTTTCCACCAACAACGCCAGCGGCGTTGAGCAGACTCAAAACTTCTCCACCTCCTGCGCCGGCTATTCGGGGCCGGGGTCCTGCGAGACTGCTTTGATGACCAGCCAGGGCGCACAGTATCCGCAGTATTGGGAGAACATCGGCAACTCAACGTACAGCTATAACACGGCCACTACGGGAGCTTCGCTTGACAATGTCCAAACAGCGGAAGCCGCGATCCAGGCCCGCCACACGAGCCTGGTCAACTGCCAGTTTGCGGACGGTCACGCGAAAGCCCTGCGCTGGGAGCAGGTTGTCGGCAACATCTGCCTCTGGACCACAGACTCCGAAGGCACACACCCGAACTGCAACTAATCCTGCATTTCTTCCCGAAACCGCCTGCGCCTCTTCTGAGACGCAGGCGGTTTTTCTTTGCCTGCCCTGGCGCGTATGCTATAATAGCCCCATGAGCGATGAGCAAAGTGATGAGCAGAAGACGGCAGGCAGCGCATACGCGCGGGCGGGGGTGGACATCGACGCAGCGACTGATGCGGTCGGGCGCATGAAGGCGTACATCAAAACGACGCTGACACCGGGGGTGCTGACCGAGACCGGCAGCTTCGGCGGGATGTTCGCGCTGTCGACGCTCGGCAGCTTGATAGACCCGGTGCTGGTATCCAGCATTGACGGAGTCGGAACCAAGCTCAAAATCGCGTTTGCGACCGGGCGGCACGGCACCATCGGCAAAGATTTAGTTTCGCACTGCGTCAACGACATTCTTGTGCAGGGCGCACGGCCTTTGTTCTTTTTGGATTACTTCGGCACCGGGCGGCTGGAACCGGGCGTCGCCGCCGAAGTGGTGCGCGGCCTCGCCGACGGCTGCCGGGAAGCGGGCTGCGCCCTAATCGGCGGCGAAACGGCGGAAATGCCGGGCCTTTACACCAATGGTGAATATGATCTGGCGGGCTGCATTGTCGGCATTGTGGAGCGCAGCAAAATCATAGACGGCAGGGATGTCAGGCCGGGCGACGTTGTTGTTGGGCTGGCATCGGGCGGCCTGCATACAAATGGCTACTCGCTGGCGCGTCAGGCGCTTTTGGAAGACGCGCAGATGCCGCTGGACGCCGCCGTAGCGGAGCTTGGGGGCGTGACGCTTGCCGATGCTCTGCTGTGGCCGCATCGCTGCTATGCGCCCTCGGTCCTGCCGCTGCTGGATTTGTCCCCTCCCCCAATCAAAGCAATGGCGCACCTCACCGGCGGCGGTTTTACAGACAACATTCCGCGTGTTCTGCCGGATGGCGTCGGCGTCCGAATTGACACCAGTGCCTGGACCGTGCCGCCTCTGTTCCGGCTCATTCAGAGCGCAGGCAATGTTTCCGAGACCGAAATGTTTCGCGTCTTCAACATGGGCATTGGGTTTGTCCTCATCGTCGCGCCGGACGCGGCGGAAGAAACACTAACGCGGCTTCGGGCGTCAGGTGAGACCGTGTATCGGCTGGGCGAAGTGACTGAGGGTAATGGAGTGGTGTTTAAACCGGCCTTGAGCAGCACCCGGCACTGAAAGTGCCGGGCTATTACCGAATGAAAGTCCCTGCGGGACTGAATGCTGGTGGCGCAAACACATTCTTCAGTCACGGAGTGACTTTGTGCACTTGGGTAGCCCAGCACTTCCAGTGCCGGGTGCTGCTCAAGGCCGGGTGCTGCTTGCCGTGCCGGGTCTATCTTGTCCGTGACAGCGCGTAAGCGCCGGCGGCGACAGCGCCGACCGCGGCGGCCTGAACGGGGAACAAGTCGGGCGCAGGCGGCGGCAGGGACACGATGCCATTGAGATCGGTCACAGCCGGGCTGCCGACGTAGCGGCCATGCGCGGGGGGCGTGAAGGCGTGCGAGAACTCGCGCAGGTCAGCAGGGATCGAGCGCCCACTCATCGGGACGCCGTGGCCGCAGCCGAGGACCGTGGGACCAAGCTGCGCCAGCAGGGCAACAGATTTTCGGGCGGCATCCCAGTCGCAGGTGAACGGAGGCGGAGGCAGCGAGATCTCCGGCTTTTTGGTCAGCAGGCAGGCGAATGAGTCCATGTTGACGGTTGCGAACGCATCCCCGGCCAGCACAACGGACTTTTCGGCGCTGAAGTAGGACACATGGCCCGGCGCATGGCCCGGTGTGAAGTGCCATTCCCAGCCCGGCAGGCCCGGCACGACGCCGCCGTCGGGAAGCGGCTGCATTAGGCCGCTGAGGTCGGTGACATCCATTGGAAACACCCGCGACAGCAGGGCCATTGCCCCGCCCACAGTCGGATCCTTCGGCGGGTATTTGGATTTGCCGGTCAGATATGGAAACTCCAATGGATGAGCGTAAACGGGGACGTTCCACGCTTCGGCAAGCGGCGCGGCGGAGCCGGCATGGTCGGTATGGCCGTGGGTCAGCAGGATGGCTTTGGGACGCGCGTTCTCGCCGTAGCGTTCCGTAGCGGCGGCCAAGATCCTGGCGGTCATGCCGGGTGTTCCGGTGTCTACTAATACCCAGGGCTGGCCCGGCTCTCCGACAAAATAGACATTCTCAATGGTCAGCGGCAGATGGGCCACGCCCGGCACGATTTCCTGCATGTTTTACTTTCTGAACTTGTTAAGTTGGTTTTTGGATGCGCTTGAGGTATTCCGATACCACATGGACAAGATGCTCCGGGCTGAAGGGCTTGGTAACGTACTCGTCCACGCCGACTTCGACGCCCCGGCGGATGTCTTCTTCCTGCGCTTTGGCGGACAGCATGATAATGGGAAGCGCCGCCGTTGCCGGGTCGGCCCGGAGCTGTTGGGCGACTTCGTAGCCGTCAATGCGCGGCATCATAATGTCGAGCAGCACAAGGTCCGGCTGCTCCGTGCGTATCTTTTGCAGCGCTTCCTCGCCATTGACCGCGACAATCATCTCATGCCCCTGCCGGGCGAGTATGAACTCCATCAGCCGCACAATTGTCGGCTCATCGTCCGCGACGAGTATTTTATACGGCATCTGTTTGGGTTCCTAAACGTAACTGCCTAACTACCCTGGGTGAAAGTGAGACAAAATCTGCTCGGCGAAGTAATACAAAGCCAATCCGCCGGCAACTACGGTCGTGACCCAGCCGACCACATTATCCCAAAGCGTGTTGCGGTACTTGCCCATCACCCGGCGGCGGTTAATAAGAATCAGCATCAAAATCAGCTCCAGCGGCAGCAGGGCGCAGTTGACGACCTGCGCCTGAATAATGATGCCGATTAGGTTAGACGAAGACAGCAGGATCACCAGGCCGCTCAGTAAAATCATCGCCCCGTAAGTGCCATAAAACAGCGGCAGCTCCCGAATGCGACGCCCTAATCCCGACTCCCAGCCAAGCGACTCCGTGACGGCGTAGGCAGTCGACAGCGGCACGATGACTGCGGCCATTAAAGACGCATTGAGCAGGCCGAACGCAAACAAGCCATACGCGACAAAAGTGCCGGCCAGCGGCGCAAGCGCCAGCGCAGCGTCTTTGGCATCGGTGATATTACGCGCATTGTGCAGGTAAAGTGTCCCGTAGCAGGTGACAATAATGAACGCCGCGACAATGTTCGACAGCAGGCAGCCGGCAATTGTATCCCAGCGGGTCAGGCTGTAATCGCGCATCTGGACGCCTTTGTCCCGCACGGCCGACTGCTGATAGAACTGCATATACGGGGCAATAGTCGTACCAATGAGCGAGACGACCATAAGAATGAGGCCGGAATCGTGCCAGGGCAGCGCCGTCAGATGCGGCGCAAATGTATTGAGGCCCACTTGCTTCCACGGCACGCCTATTCTCAGCGCTGTGATGATGTAAGTCACAAAGACCAAAGACGCGACAAGAAGAATGCGCTCGACTTTTTGGTAAGAGCCGCGTGAGACCAGCAGCCAGACCAAAGCGATTGCCAAAGGAATTGTGTAGAGGCGCTTAATATGAAACAGCTCGCCGACCGCGGCAATGCCGGCGAACTCGGAAACAGTCGTGGCGAAATTCGCGATCAGAAGAACCAGCATCGCAAATGCGGTCACCTTGACGCCGAAGTTCTCGCGGATCAGCGCCGCCAGCCCTTTGCCGGTCACCGCCCCCATCCGGGCGCACATTTCCTGCACGACAATCAAGCCGACGGTGACGACGGCAATGCTCCAAAGAAGAGACAGGCCGTATTGTGCGCCGGCTTGAGAATAGGTTGCGATGCCGCCGGCGTCATTGCCTGCCGCTGCGGCGATCACGCCGGGGCCGAGGACCGAAAGCAGGACAAGCCAAAGGGGCCGCCGCTGCGGGGCCGAAGGCTCCAAAAGCGGCGCGGAAGAAGCCGGCGGGGACGACGCCGGGGGCAGCGTCGGTCCGGCGCTGCGGTTGAAGCGCGGCGTGGGCTGGCTCATGCGTGAGATGAATCGTGCAGTGATCCGAAAAATCGCGGGCGTGACTATGACTGTCCATTTGGGTTTTGCGCTCCAGCAGAAAAAGAACAAGAAGCAAAAAAGAGTGAACACAAAGCAGGCGCGGCTTATTATAGCGGGCCGCAAAGAGGTTTGTCAACTCGGCGCATCTGGTATACTGCTCTTAACGCTTGAACACTACCGAGCGCACTAGACTAGAAACGGGGCATTTTCAATGAATAAAGACGTACAAGGCTTAATCTACGGCGCGAGCATCGTGTCCATCATCACGGCAATTTACATGTACGCAACCGGCAAAAAGGACACGGGCATTTTTATCGGCCTGTGGGCACCGACTTTCCTTTCGCTCGGCACGTTCTTCAACACCGAGTACCGTGTCGCCAAAGAAGACGGCGCGGCTTAAACTTAAGCAAGAGGCGGCTCGAAGGCCGCCTCTTTTTGCTTTTTAAATTTCTGCCTGGGCCATAACCAGTTCCCAGCGCAGAAAGTCCAGGTACAATGCTCCCATGCCGCAGCCGGGATTGTCTTCGGCATAGGCTTCCGCCCATTCTAGTTCACGCGCCAGGGTCAGCATATTTTCTTCCGCAGTGGACCAGTGCAGGTTCGGCGTCTCTTCTGTGTTCATAGTTTTTCTTGCTTCTTTATCTTCAGTTTTCCATTGGAATTAATTCTTCATTGGAATTTCATCTCTCCCGGCCATTATAATCTTCTCATAGCCGCGATTCAACAGCAAAATTGCTGGTTTTTGGACAGCCTGCCGTCGGCTGGAGATGATTCAGAGCAAGTACCAGTTTTGCAGCCTGACGGGAACATCATCCCGGCGGCTGCCGTATAGCAAGGAGAGGATGCAGATCATGGCAGAATTGGCAGACACCGCCGGGCAAGCAGGATCGGGACTCGGCATTGCCGCTCAGGCGGGAGCCGTACACGAGCAGATCAGCCGCCGCGCCGAGTTCGACCGCCTTGTAGAGCGCTACCACAAGCAGGCCTACAACATCGCTTATCGAATGACCGGTAATCATGCCGATGCCGAAGATTTGGCGCAGGAAGCGTTTGTCCGCGCTTATCGTTTTTTCGGCAATTATCGGCGCGATTGGCCGTTTGATAACTGGCTGTACAAGATCATGTCCAACTTATTTGTGGACGACCTGCGCCGCCGGCCAAAAGCGCATTTGCAGTCGCTGGACCAGCCGCTGGACCTCGGCAGCGGTGACATGTTTTTAGAGATTCCCGACCTCGGCGCAAACCCTGAGCGCATGGTTATGTCGCATGAGCTGGACGAGCATATTCAGCGAGCGCTGAACTCTCTTCCAAACGATTTCCGCATGACGGTCATCTTGGCCGACATTGAGGGGCTTTCTTACGAGGAAATCAGCACGGCAATGAACTGTTCTTTGGGAACGGTGCGCTCCCGGCTGCATCGGGGACGGAAGCTGCTGCGCTCGAAGATCGCGGCTTTCGGGCCGGAAAGCCTGCCTGCGGCGGCTCATCTTTGAGTAGATTTTTTCTTGTTTATTTGGAGGAGGCTGCTGCGAATTGAACTGCCACGATGCACGACAACTCATTTCTCCATATCTGGATCAGCAGCTGACTGGCCGCGAGATGCTGGCGCTTCAGGACCACTTCGCCGGCTGCATCTCTTGTGAGCGCGAGAGGCGCTCCATCCGGGAAGTCAAAGCGCTGCTGCGGGGACTGCGGGAGCCGAAAGCGCCGCGTGATTTTTCAGATGCCGTTGCGCTCCGTATTACCCAGACAGAAACGGAAGCGTATCGCTGGCGCGTCCTCAGCTTGTCGGTCCTTCCTGTCATGCGGCCGGCCAGCCCGCCGAAGCCGCAGCGCGGACGACGCCTGGCCTCAGCGCTTGCGATTTCCTGTATGACCGTGCTTTCCTTTGCCCTGCCATTTGGACCGGAAGCGAGAGATGCGGCTCGGTCGTCCTTATTCGGCTCCGGCGCAGCATTCAACGCGCCGGCCCCGACGGACACGCTTCTTTCGGGGCGAGTGCCAGAACGGGTGACTTTAATGCCCACCGGCGACCTTTCGCACTTTACTCCGACTGAAGCCAGCGCTTCGCCCGCGGGCGCTCTGACACTGACCGGCATGGACTCGCCGCCGGCCCCAGGTCTTGGGATGACGACGCGCGATGCCCCATTCGGCGGGGTTCAATTTGCCGTGTTCCGGCCCCACTGAAAGTTTTTATGTCACTTCATCGCTTTTTTCTGCTGACTGGGCTTGCGTTGACTGCCGGCGGTGCATTGACTGCCGGCGGCGCTTGGGCGGCTCCGCAAACGGCAGGGAACCTGCCTGCGCCTACGACGCCGCAGCAGAAGTCGGCGCTGCTCCAGATGCAGGATGCGTTTACCAGCATTGCCCAGACGGTCGAGCCGACTGTGGTCAACATCAAAGCGGAGCGGCTTCGCGTGGGTGCAGACAGCAGCGGCTCCTCTTCAAAGACGGGGCTGCCCCGGCGCTCGGAGGCGACCGGATCGGGCGTGATTGTCCGCGCGGACGGTTATATTCTGACCAATGACCATGTCGTAGAAGAAGCCAGCGGCGGAACTGTGACCGTGACACTCGCTGATGGCCGCGTGTTTCCCGGCAAGATTTACCCTGACTTTACCAGTGACTTGGCCGTCGTCAAGATTAATCCCGGCCCCACTCCGCTGCCGGTGGCGGGCTTTGCCGACGACGCCGCAGTTCGTCCCGGCCAGTGGGCCATTGCGATTGGCAGCCCGTTTGATTTGCAGAACACTATGACCGTAGGCGTTATCAGCGCTATTGGGCGGCATCAAAGCATTGAAGGGGATTCCACCGCTCCACGCTATTACCCCGACCTGATCCAGACCGATGCTGCGATCAATCCCGGCAATTCAGGTGGGCCACTGTTCAACATTGACGGTAAAGTTGTCGGGATCAACGTCGCCATTGAGTCACCCGTAGAAGGCAGTGCGGGAGTTGGCTTCGCCATTCCCAGCGGCATCGCGCGGTCGGTGATGAGTGCGCTGATCACGTCCGGCAAAGTGACGCGCGGCTTTCTTGGCATCGCCCCGGAAGATTTGACACCGGCGCTGCAAACCCAGTACGGTCAGAAGGACGGGGCGCTGGTGCGCGATGTCCAGCTCGACAGTCCCGCCGGCAAGGCTGGGATTGAGGCTGGGGACATAGTGACGGCCTTTGACGGCAAGCCTGTTCACGGCGAGGTCAGCCTGCGCGAAGCGATCAGTGCTACCCCCCCCGGCAAGACAGTGACGATGCGCTATGTTCGCGACGGGTTATCCAGCACCGCGTCCGCCACACTCGGCCCGGCCCGGACCTTGCCGGGGGACAGCGACCTAGCACCGCTGGCAGTTACTCCGGTTAAAACCGCTGCTGCGCTGGGTTTGACCGTCCATAGTTTGACAGCGACAGACCGGGTGGCTTTGGGCTTTGCTCCGACAACGCGCGGGGTACTGATCACGGGAGTTGCTTCCGGCAGCCCTGCCGAGACAGCAGGGATCACGATGGGCGTTCCGCTGGACGATGCGGTGATCCAAAAGATCGGGCATCGAACAGTCACGAACAAGCAGGAGTACGACCAGGCCCTTGCGGAGCAGCCCCGCGGCTCCAGTGCCGCGCTTGTCGTGCTGTATAACACCGGCAGTCAAGTTCACCAGACTGTTGTCACAGTCCAGTTATAGCAGTTCGGAGTGTACCAGTTCAGAAACTTCTGCTCTCCTCTTGACAAAGGATGCACAGACGGGTATACTTCTGTTCGTAACGACGCGGGGTGGAGCAGTCCGGTAGCTCGTCGGGCTCATAACCCGAAGGTCGTGGGTTCAAGTCCCACCCCCGCTCTTTGTAAGGCCGATTAGGACTTTGTTGCGAACCAAAACGCCGACAACCACAAAAAGTGATTGTCGGCTTTTGTTCTGTTTGCCGAAAAGAGCAGCGGCTCAGTGAGGAAGCAGCAGCGGTCTTCGTAAGGATTTGGTCTAGTCATTCCCCCTGTACCCCCTTCCCCCATGATCAGGTTCCGCTCCCTGCACACGCGGAAGTCGGCTATTTTCGCCGGTAATATAATGCCTTTGTTATCGTCGTGTTAGGCTCTTAAAGCTGACCCTTTACCCTAAAAATCGCGTTGCCAGCGGCGCTTCGGTCACACTGTCTCCCTGATGCCACACACGGTATGCCCGCGCATCTGGGCGGGATGAAATCGCTTCGGCAAGCTCGGTTCCGACAAAGTGCAGGGCAGCGCTGTCGTCCGCCGCGTAGCCGTCCGGCAGGCCGCCCGCGATAAACCGGTGATAAGTAGATCGGCGCTCGGCTTCTCCATCATAGTGCGGACAGAAGCTGCCGGGCAGGAAGCCGAGACAATTTTGCAGGGGCGACAGGCCGCTGCCGAACGAGTCTGTGCTGCCGCTCTCAAACCAGCACAGCGCTCCGGCGCTGACGCCGCATAAGACCACGCCCGCTTCCCACGCTTCCCGCAAGATCGCATCCAATCCATGCGCCCGCCAAACCGCCAGCAGGTTCGCCGTGCTGCCGCCCCCGACATAGATCACATCCTGCGCCAGCACGAACGCCCGCAAGTCCGGCTCCGTCCGCTTGAACAAGGAAAGAAATGACGCTTCCGCACGTTCGGCAGGAAACGCTTGCAGGAACCGCTCCGTGTAAGCCTCTAAGTCGCCGCTGGCAGTCGGCACAAAGCAGACTTTCGGCGTGGGCTTCCCCGTGAGGCTAAGGATAAAATCGTCCACCAGCGGGTCATCGGGTTCCATTGAGAACCCGCCGCCGCCCATTGCAATGATATGTTTCATCTACCTATTCCTTGCTAAACACTCCCCGGCGGGCGTCGCGCTCGGCGATGGAGATGCGCTTGTTCCAGAGCTTTTTGCCGCAAAAATCGAACGCTGGCATTCCGTCATCAACCATTCCGTCATCAACCATTCCGTCATCAACGGCCACTCATCTGTTCCAGCTTTTCAGGATACCGCGCTCCTTGCACTACAATTCGGGAGGCAGCGCTGTCAATGTTCCATAGATCATCCGGCGTGAGTTCGACTGAGACCGCGCCGATGTTCTCCTCTAAGCGATGCAGCTTAGTCGTGCCAGGGATCGGCACGATCCACGGCTTTTGGACTAACAGCCAGGCGAGTGCGATTTGAGCGGGTGTTGCCTGCTTTTGTTCCGCGATGCCGCCGAGCAAAACGATAAGAGCCTGGTTCGCTTTCAGAGCCTCCGGCGTGAAGCGAGGCAGACCGGTACGACCGTCAGAGCTATCAAACGTGGTGTTCTCGTCCATCTTTCCCGTGAGGAAGCCTTTGCCAAGCGGACTGAAAGGAACAAAGCCGATGCCAAGTTCTTCCAGGGCCGGTATCACTTCCTTCTCAGGGGTTCGTGTCCACAGTGAGTATTCACTTTGCAGGGCAGTGACCGGCTGAACCGCATGAGCGCGGCGGATTGTCTGTACCCCCGCTTCCGAGAGGCCGAAGTGCTTGACTTTGCCCGCCCGGATCAATTCCTTGACCGCTCCCGCTACGTCCTCAGTCGGCACTTCCGGGTCAACTCGGTGCTGGTAGAGCAGATCGATTGTCTCGATCTTAAGCCGCCTAAGCGAGCCTTCGACGGCCTGCTTGATATGTTCAGGCCGGCTGTTTAAGCCCGGCATATTATTCATTCCAGGAGTGCCGGAATGAGGGCTAACATCAAACCCAAACTTGGTAGCAATCACTACGCTCCCACGCAGGGGAGCAAGGGCCTCGCCGACAAGCTCCTCGTTGCTGAACGGGCCATACATTTCGGCGGTGTCGAAGAAAGTAATGCCGCGTTCCACGGCATCATGGATAAGAGAGATCATCTCCTGCTTGTCTTTGGGCGGGCCATAAGCCCCGGTCATTCCCATGCAGCCGAGACCGAGGGTCGAGACTTCGAGAGTGCTGTTTCCGAGTGTGCGTTTCTGCATTTATTTCTCCTTCAAGGTGTTTGCAAAGTATGCAACTTAAGAAGGGTACACTATGAAGTATACTTTAATGTCAAGGGGTGCAGGAAAGATGTTGATTGGCGAACTGGCGCGGCAAACAGGACTGACACCCCCTACGATCCGCTTCTATGAGAAGAAGGGATTGCTGGATGCACGGCACATGGCACGGATGAACAACAACTACAAAGAATACAACGCGACGGCGCTAGAACGCCTGCACGGAGTTTCAAAGGCTAAAAGGGCTGGCTTCACCCTAAGCGAGACCGTAAAACTGTTTCGGGACTGGGACACGCTTGACCCAGGGGAACAGCGAGAGTTACTCTTGGACAAGATCAGACAGATCAAACAGCGTGTGTGGGAGTTAGAGAAGATGGAAATGCAGCTGACTGAAAAGCTGGCTCTCCTTGAGGAACGCAACCGCTGAAATGAGTTTTGTGAAATGAATCTTGCGAGTGTGATGGCATCAGCAATCCCGCTGCAGTTACGTCTTCGTCGCAGATGTACGCCTGGCTGGGGCTTCTACTGAACTTGGCCCAGATTACTTGGCTTTGGAGCCTTGCGGGGGATGCGCGTCACCTCGAAATCAGGAAACTGGATGGGCGGGTAGTTCACAACAACGAGACGACCCGCTCTATTCATGGAATTAACTAACACATATTTAGATGTGAGGGCATTCTGAGAAGGCGCGGTATCTGCTGAAAACAACAATTCACAGATACCGCGCTCTTTTTCTGTCATTGTTATCCATTCCACAGGCAGTGGCATTCGCTTTATTATTTCCTCAATTCGCTTTGTTATTTCCTCATCTGTCGCTGCTTCCTATAGACCCAGGAACCTTCCTGACAAGACTTGAACCTGCTCGGTGTCGGGCCAGCTCATCCGAACAATTAACACCGCGCATCGGTGGAAGTAACGGCAGTACAGACTATTTCTGGGACAAACTATTTTTCGGCTCAATATTGACAGCTCATGCAAAAGCAGTTATAATGCAAGTCAATTAAAGGAACCGCTGGGGGTGCCGGAGACGCTAATCGTTTCTGGCTGAGAGGTGCATGACACTAACCCCAAGAACCTGATCCGGGTCATACCGGCGTAGGAAAGCGGAGGATGAGTCTGTTTTGCCTGCACTTCTTGTGCCTGTCAAGGCCGCTGTCCCCACTTTCCGGGGCAGCGGCCTTTTTGCGTTCTTTGGCAGCAGAAGGAGCATTATCATGGCATCGACCGACTCAGTTTCCTCTCCCGACTCAGTTTCCTCTCCCGACTCAGTTTCCTCTCCCGACTCAGTTCTCAGCGGCTACCGCTTCCCGGCGTCGCGCAAGGTCTACACGCCGGGCCGCCTTTATCCTGGCCTGCGTGTCCCACATCGGGAGATTACCCTGTCTCCCACGCATATTCACAACAGCGACCGAATTGAAGAAAACGCGCCGCTGCGTGTGTATGACACAAGCGGCCCCTACACAGACCCCGATGTCGCCGTTGATGTGCGCTCCGGCCTGAGCGCCCTGCGTCAGGGCTGGATCGAAGGCCGGCAGAGTGCGAATTACGGCAAATCCCAGCCAAGCTACCGGCCTATCCCTGGCCACTCTGACCCCACCCTCCCGATGCCGCCGCGCCGCCTGGCACTGCGGGGAAGCGGGCTGGTCACACAGTTCCAGCAGGCGCGGGCCGGCATCATCACGCCGGAAATGGAGTATATTGCCATCCGCGAAAGCCAGGGGCGGGACCGCTCCGCGGCTGTCGGTCAGCATCCCGGCCATTCCTTCAATGCCGCCATTCCCGAAGTGGTGACGCCGGAGTTTGTGCGCGACGAAGTGGCGCGAGGCCGGGCAATCATCCCCGTCAACATCAATCATCCCGAATGCGAGCCGATGATCATTGGCCGAAACTTCCTGGTCAAGATCAATGCCAATATCGGCAATTCCGCCGTCACTTCGTCGGTGGAAGAAGAAGTCGAGAAGATGACTTGGGCGACCTTGTGGGGCGCGGACACCGTCATGGACTTGTCCACCGGTAAGAACATTCACGAAACCCGCGAATGGATTTTGCGGAACTCCCCGGTTCCCATCGGCACAGTGCCTCTTTACCAAGCACTGGAAAAAGTCAACGGCAAGGCGGAAGAGCTGACCTGGGAAATTTACCGCGATACGCTCATTGAGCAGGCCGAGCAGGGCGTCGACTACTTCACGGTCCATGCCGGCGTTCTGCTGCGCTATGTCCCGATGACGGCAAAGCGCATGACCGGAATTGTCTCACGCGGCGGTTCAATCATGGCAAAGTGGTGTTTATCCCATCACAAAGAAAGCTTCCTGTATACGCATTTTCACGAGATTTGCGAGATCATGCAGGCGTATGACGTGTCGTTTAGCCTGGGCGACGGCCTGCGCCCCGGCTCTCTTGCCGATGCCAATGATGAAGCTCAGTTCGCCGAGCTGAAAACGCAGGGGGAGCTGAACTACATTGCCTGGGAGCATGGCGTCCAAGTGATGAACGAAGGCCCCGGCCATATCCCCATGCACATGATTAAAGAGAACATGGACAAGCAGCTCGAATGGTGCAAGGAAGCGCCGTTCTACACGCTTGGCCCGCTGACAACAGACATCGCACCCGGCTACGACCACATCACTAGTGCCATCGGCGCGGCGATGATCGGCTGGTACGGCTGCGCCATGCTCTGCTATGTGACGCCCAAAGAGCATCTGGGCCTGCCGAACAAAAAAGACGTGAAAGACGGTGTGATCGCCTACAAGATCGCCGCTCATGCCGCCGACCTCGCCAAAGGGCATCCTGGCGCACAAGCCTGGGATGATGCCATTTCCAAGTCCCGCTTCGAGTTCCGCTGGGAAGATCAGTTCAACTTGGCCCTCGACCCGCAGACGGCGCGGGAGTTCCACGACGAGACTTTGCCGCAGGAGAACGCAAAAGTCGCGCACTTCTGCTCGATGTGCGGCCCGCATTTCTGCTCCATGAAGATCAGTCAGGACGTGCGAAATTACGCCGCTAGCCTCACGGTCATCAAGGAAGAAGAAGTCGAGGCCGGTTTAGAAGAAAAAGCGCGGGAGTTCCGGGAGCAAGGCAGCGAAATCTACCAGTAAGCGTCTGTCTGTGGAAGGAAAAACTCATGGCAATTATGGAAGCGCTTGCGGCAGTTCCGCAGGCTCAATACGAGGACTTGCTGACCATCGGCGGAAAGACTTTTCGTTCCCGCCTGATGCTCGGCACCGGCAAGTACCGGAACGGCGAAGAAATGAACGCGGCTTTAGAAGCGTCGGGCTGCGAGATCGTCACCGTTGCGCTGCGGCGCATTGACCTGGACGCGCCGACGCGCAGCATCTTGGACGAAATTGACTGGAAGAAGTACCACATTCTGCCGAACACAGCGGGAGCGCGAACCGCCGACGAAGCGGTCAGAACGGCGCGTCTCGCACGGGCGATGGGGCTTTCCGACTGGATCAAAGTTGAGGTCATCCCAGACCCCAAGTACCTGCTGCCTGATCCCATCGGCACGTTTGAAGCCTGCCGCATTCTTGTAGACGAAGGCTTTGTTGTTCTGCCCTACATCAACGCAGACCCGGCCCTTGCCTTGCGCTTGCAGGAGATTGGGACGCATACCGTCATGCCTTTAGCATCTCCCATCGGCAGCGGGCAGGGGCTAAAGACGCGGGAGCAGATCAAAATCATCATTGAGCAGGCGCGGGTGCCGGTGGTGGTAGATGCCGGGATCGGCGTGCCTTCCGAGGCAGCGGCAGCGATGGAGCTTGGCGCGGACTGCTGCCTCATCAACACCGCGATTGCCCGCGCCGCTGACCCGGCGGCGATGGGCGAGGCGATGCGCCTGGGCGTTGAAGCGGGCCGCAGAGCCTACCAAGCAGGCCGGATGCCGGTGCTGGATTACGCCAGCGCTTCCAGTCCTCTTTCCGGGGTCGTGCGTTGACGGTGCTGCCCCGGCCCTGCCTGATGCTGGTCACGGAGCCGTCGCCGCGCCTGCCGCAGATTGTCGCGCAGGCTGTGGCAGGAGGCGTGAACATTGTGCAGTGGCGGGACAGCATCTCCAGCCGAACAGAAATTGAGGTGCAGAGAAGAGCCGTGGAAGCGGCGACCTCTTCTGCGGCGCTGCTCGTCGTGAACGTGGACGGCAGCCGTTGCCCAGCGCTACTGCGGGGACAGGGGCGGCACTGGCCGGAAAAGAAACTCCGGCGAATGATGCACGGCCTGTCCGGCGGCTCGGTGCATTCGCTGGCTTCGGCAGAGCGGGCGCAGGAAGAGGGCGCGGACTACCTTGTTGCGGGAACTATTTTTGCCTCGCAGAGCCACCCGAATATAATGCCTGCAGGCTTAGGCTTCCTGCGGGATGTCTGCGCCGCCGTGTCTCTTCCCGTCCTTGCTATTGGCGGCGTGACGCCGCAAAATCTGGAACAGTGTTTAGAAGCAGGTGCGGCAGGCGTCGCCGTGCTGTCGCCGATCATGCGGGCGGCAAACCCATTTGGCGTGGCCCAAGCTTATCGCGCAGCATTGAACGAAGCATGGAGTAAAAACAATGACACTGACGATTAACGGGGAAATCCGCATAACTGAGGCGGCGACGGTCTCTGAGTTTCTGGCTTCAATCCGCCTGCCGTCACAACTGGTCGTCGTGGAGCATAACGGCGAAATCGTGCCGCGAGACCGCTACGACCAGCAGCCGCTGCGGGACGGGGACATGCTGGAAGTCGTGCAGATGATGGCCGGGGGATAGGGGCTTGGGTGTGTCAGATGTCGTTGTGATCGGCGGCGGCGTAGTTGGTCTTTCCATTGCTTATGCTCTGGCAAAAGAGCAAGCGTCGGTTACCGTTCTGGATGCGGGCGCACCGGGACAAGCTTCGGCGGCGGCGGCTGGAATGCTTGCGCCGCTGGCCGAAGCCCGGCGCGAAGGGCCGTTCGTGCCGCTCGCTGTCGAGAGCCTGCGTCTTTGGCCGGCTTTCGTAGATCAGCTACGCGAGGAAACGGAGATTGCGCTCTGCATTGCCGGGCCGGGGATGCTGCGAGTCGCCCGGACACCGGCGGAGGATGCGGCCCTTTGCGCGGCGCTTGCTTGGCAGCGCAGCTTTGGCCTGCCCCTGCACCGTTTGAACGCCGCCGAACTCCATGCTCTTGAACCGGCGCTCGGCCCCAGCATCTGCGGCGGCGTTCTTTCGCCGTTGGAGCGCCATATCGAGCCGCGCCTGCTTTTGCAGGCTTTGGAGCAGGCGTGTTTAAAACGCGGAGTCAGTATTCAGTCGGAAGTGAAAGTCACGGATTTTGAGGTGGGCGCAGGCTGCATCCAGGCGGTTCGCACAGAAACCACACGCATTTCAAGCAGTGCGTATGTCATCGCCGGGGGCGCTTGGAGCAAATCGCTCGGCCTAGCCCTGGGCTTTAACTTTCCAGTACACCCTTTGCGCGGGCAAATGCTGGCGCTTGGCTCGCTGCATCCCCTTCCCTTTCAGCACACGCTTTACGCGAACAGTGGTTATCTTGTCCCCCGCGCTGATGGTCGTGTCATCGCGGGGGCGACTGAGGAGCTTGCCGGGTTCGACGTGCAAACGACGGCCGCAGGTGTCAGCTCAATTCATGCAATGGCAAATGCTCTTGTTCCCGCCCTCGCAGCGGCTCCCCAGCACAGTGTTTGGGCAGGATTACGTCCCGTGAGCGCCGATGGACTGCCCATGCTGGGCGCTGTTCCGGGCTGGGATAACATCCACATCGCCACAGGACATGGCCGCAATGGTATCCTGCTGACACCGCTGACAGGCCGGCTGATGGCCGCGCACCTGCTTCAAGATGCCGCTCTTCCTGTTGCTTTTAGCCCAGCACGGTTTGACAATGTCACTAAGATTGGAGACAGCCCATGCCCCTAACAGTCTTGACAATCGCCGGCTCCGACCCAAGCGGCGGGGCAGGCATCCAAAGCGACCTGCGTACCTTTGCGGCGTTTGGCATGGCGGGCCTTTCCGTAATTACGGCCATCACCGTCCAAAGCAGCCTGGGCGTGCAGGCGGTATATCCGGTGGATGCAGAAGTCGTTGCCGCCCAGCTTTCCGCGCTGCTGGAAGACACCCGGCCGGATGCCGTCAAAATTGGGATGCTTGGCGGGGCGAGCCAGGTAAAGGCAGTCGCGGATGTCCTGCGCCGTTTTCATCCGGCAAACATTGTTCTTGACCCTGTGCTGGCCTCTTCCGGGGGCGTTCCTCTTCTGGATGCGGCAGGGCGGCAGCTTTTGCTGACGGAACTCATGCCGCTGTGCGATCTCATCACGCCTAACCTCGCGGAAGCGGCGCAGCTTGCCGGGTTTCCGGTCCATGACAATGAAACGATGCACGCGGCAGGGAAAGCGCTGCTTGCGATGGGCGCGAAGGTGGTTCTGGTCAAGGGCGGACACCTGCCGGATATTCCTCAAGACTGGCTGCTGCGCCTGGGAAGCGCCCCCCTGGAATATCAGCGCCCGCGCGTTCACACAGACCACTCTCACGGCACCGGCTGCCTGCTGTCTTCCGCCATTGCCGCCTGTCTTGCCGGCGGCGAAGAACTGGGCCTTGCGGTGAGCCGCGCAAAGGTGCTGGTGACGGCAGCTCTGCATCATCCCGTAATCTTAGGACAAGGGCGTGGCTACCCGGATGCTGCCGAGGCCGTGCGGAATAGGGATGCGGCGCGAGATCGCACGCACGCAGAGCGTCTGGCTTTGCTGCACGGCGTTTATGTGCTGACAGACCCAGATCTGCGCCCGGACCGCAGTGCGGAACAAGTTGTAACGGCAGCTTTGGCGGGGGGCGCACGGGTTATTCAGCTCCGCGACAAGATGCTGCCGATGCCAGAGCTTGTCGCTCTCGCCCGGCAGTTGCGACAGCAAGTTCAAGCGGCAGGAGGTCTTTTCATTGTCAACGACCGCGTGGACGTAGCCCTAGCATCTGAGGCGGATGGAGTTCACCTCGGACCGGATGACCTCTCCCCGGAAGACGCGCGGCGGCTGCTTGGCCCAGACAAGCTGGTTGGCGTTTCAACCGGCACACTGGAAGAGGCAGAAGCGGCCGCTCCTTATGCCTCGTACTTTGGGGTTGGGGCTGTCTTTGGCACCCGTACCAAGGGTGACGCGGGCGATCCTATTGGGGTAGAGCGTGTCCGCGAGATTAAGGCGGCATGTCCGCATGTGCCGATTGTCGCCATTGGCGGGATCACTGCGGACAATATCGCCGAAGTTTCTCAGACAGGAGCAGAGGCGGCTGCGGTCGTCTCTGCGGTCGTAGGTGCCTCGGATGTGGAGGCGGCCACCAGGAACCTCATAGCCTTGTTTATGCAGGCAGGCGCATAGCCTCAGTCTGCTGAGGACAACATTCGCAGCCCCATACAAGACTTGAACGCCGCATCGACTTGAATGAAGTGCAGCGTTTTTAGTGAGTATAGATTTTGCTATGCACAAATTGAACAAGGAAGCAAGGTCGTAGTCGCCCGAAGGACCGGATAGACAATAAAAGGTTGGGGTGGCACAAGTTCCCAACCTCTATCGTCTCGAGCTTGTCACCATATAGGCTTTTGCGCTGTCGTATGAGGCTCAAACGCGACTGCTCCCGCTTTCGTCAGAACCAACCTTTTGCCTGAGCCTTTGCTACAATTTGCACGAAATCATTCAGCGGCATAAAAGTTGCGTATTGACCCCAAACCCATTTGCCGAGCATATTGGGCTTTTCGCAATCCGGCCATGCTCCATGATTGCCTGGCCCGATGACAAGCACATTCTGCGTCAGACAAAGGGCAGTGTAATTTTTGTCACCGTTGCCTGCGGCGACTTGCCAAAGAGTTCTGCCTTCGATATTCGCGTTTTTCCTTCCGCCTAACGACCTAGTTCACTCGCGTCGAGGCTCAACTTGTGAGGCAATAGAAGCACAGTACGGCGTCGAGGGCAACGTCTTTTTAGGCCGCAGTTTACTCACATCATGCCAAAGTGCTTGAGCGCGGCATGAATCGCATCAATGCTCGATTGAGGACTATGAGTGCTTCTTTGCTTGGGGTCAAGACGGTTGTGAGCCTGCCCTAGTGCCAATCCTGCCTTCTCTTTCGCCTCGGCTATTTCGTTGCCGCCAACTTTGATATGGTAATGCTCCAAAACATAAGAGTAGATTTGGGCGTAGGTTGCTTTTCCTGTTGGCATGTTGCCACCTGTATCCCTTTCGCTCCGCGACCTAACGCCATAGCTCACCGGCGCTGCCGCCAAATAAGCCACTCGAACACCGTAAAGCAAATGCGGTGGTGTTCGGGTGCAGCGCCGTGTTAGATTGCTGGCTGATTGGTTGATATTGATATATCTTCTGGCTCCCTCAAACTGTTTGGCACTCATCGTAATCATCTCGTTCTGCTTCAACCTTGATGAACCAACCTACTTCGGTAGCCTTCTCAATCAACTTATACATATCTGACGCGCAGGGAATCCTTGCTTGACCCATCGCCGCCTGTAAACTTCCGTTGGGCCGACGCCAAATAAACCTATAGCCCATCTGCGGAGGAGCAGCATCGTCATATTTATAACGAACCCATTGAAAACATAAACACCAATCACCCGGCGTTCCGACTCTCACCTCGCGAAGTTGCTCAACACTTGCTCTTGCCATCTTTTACCTTTCGTGCCGCTGGCGGCTTTCGCCCTGCAATCTAACGCCAAAGCTCAGCCGCGACACCGCCTGCACAGCCAACCGAAAACGCTGAGCATGCGGCGGCGGTGGCGTCGGCTGCAGCGCCTTGTTAGACTGCGCCCTGCCTTGCCTTCGGTGACAATCCTTTGCGCTTTGAATTCTGATAAAGGCTAACCGAAGCGGTAGCCAAACCATAACCGCCTGTAGGCGCGGCCAAGTGAACAACAGCATCCAAAACCCGCCCAAGCGTATCCGAATGAGCAACTTGACCGAAATTGTATGTGAATGGGACACTCCCAAATGAGAAAGCCAAGAGAACAACACTCAGAACGAATGCTGCGATGGGTTGCTTGTTGGAAAGACGCGCAATAAGAGTACCCAGAAACAGACCATTTATGGAAAGCAACCAGCAGAACATTCTGTATTCAATTTCCATTGTCATCTCCCCTAAAGGTTACGGTGGTTAAATTGCGATGCGGCGCGGTCTAACGCCAAAGCTCACCGGCGACACCTGTAAACAAACCCCACAATGAGGCAGAGCTAAAGGCACAGGTGGCGTCCGGTGCAGCGCATTGTTAGACCGCTGCCTGGACAGCTTTCGTGCGAGGACCTTCGTACTCGAACAGCCTCAGTTGAAAGGCTTCTTCCTCAAACTTACTGATGCACTGGCGGACATTACTCAACGTGGTTTCGTAATCTGGGTCATGGCACTGCATCACTAGCTCAACGGCCATTTGTTTGATGCCTTGATAGAACATGCTCAACGGTTCGTGCATTTCGGGAGGAATATCTGCAAAACCCTTGTCCATAAAGCCTCCGTACTTAAAATCTTTGTATCAAGCCTGCGGTGACAGGGGCACCATTGTGCAGCGGTCTAACGCCAAAGCTCACCGGCGACACCTGCACAGCAAAGCCTCCCACCACGAATAGGACAACGGGCAGGCGGCGTCAGGTGCAGCGCATTGTTAGGCCGTCTGACAACGTAGGCTCATAGGAAACGCACGTAAATCGGATAAGCCTGAAAGAAGACAAAGGCAGCCAGAAAACACCAAAGTCCTTCCAGAACAGTAACTGCCTTTCGGCGCTTCCAACCGATGATGAGAGCTACAAGACCACTGATAAGGCAGGCCGGCGTTGACCACGGAAACATCCACTCTCCGCCGTGGATAACTTGCCCCGGTCCTGTATATCCGGCAAGGTCATCATTGTAGTTAAAATGATCCCCCAGAAGATGCATCAAAAACCCAAGTAACACCCATATCGCAATCGGGAGAAAGGCTAGGAAATGGCCAAGCAGAAGCATCTTGTCAAATCTGTCTTGCATGGTCAACGAACCAGCCTTTTGTTCAGCGGTCTAACGCCAAAGCTCAGCCGCGCCAACCGCCTGCACAGCCGAACGGGGAGGTACAGGAACCGGTGGCGGTTGGCGTCGGCTGCAACGCATTGTTAGGCCGCTGGCTGATCAGGCTTTCGTCATCAGTCTTATACTTTCTTGCTTCGCTTAGAACCTATGTACCAGCCAATGCCGAAGCCGATAATGATTCCGGGTTCAGCCCCGATTAGAGCGCCGAAATAGATAGCATAGAGCGGATAGCGGGAGGCATATGGAAACTCATGAAAGGATAAAGCCGTACCAAGGCCAGTACCAACAACCAGTCCAATCCCCGCCCCTAAAAGCCATAAAAGAAACTTCTGAGCCGTCGTTTTTGGATTGCCGTCTTGTTTGGTACGCTCACTCAACTTCGGTCTTCTTTCAGTCTAACGCAACAAGCGAGCCTTTGGCCCAGCGGCCTAACGCACAAGCTCACCGGCGACACCTGCCAAGCAAAGCGCCCCGACCTTGCAGAGACAACCGCGCAGGGGGCGTCCGGTGCAGCGCATTGTTAGGCCGCTTCGTTGCTTGGCTATCGCCTGAAACTCTTTCCGCTGAACCTTCCAAAGAACCAAAAGAAGACGAACCAAGCCCCAAACCACCAGAGCATTTTGACCGTAAAGCCTACCAAGTCAAAAGGTTGTCCGAAAATCGAGTGTACGCCGTACCTAAACCCACTAAGACGAAAGACCAATTCCGTGGTACAGACTGTGGCGATGAAGGTAAAGAGGCAGCGAAAGAAAAGGTTCATCTTTTGGCTCCTGCTAACATGATTGGCTTTGTGAAGCGGCCTAACGGCCAAGCTCACCGGCGACACCGCTCGCACAGCCAAATGAACTCGCTGAGGCAATCGCAGCGGTGGCGTCAGGTGCAGCGCGTTGTTAGGCTGCTCGCCTTGCGACTACGGATAAAAGAGGCTTACGGATAAACGTTGGTGCTACGCCATACGATGCCGTAACTAATGATGCGCCCGCCAGTGCCTTGACGGGTGTGAGCGTTAAAACCGTCCCAATAACCGCTCCCGAAGCCCCATTCCGAAATCGGCATAAGCATATAATCGTCGTGACCAACATGAATGACGGGTTGACAAGTTTGACCGACAACAGCCATTGCGCCAATTACTATAGTCAGTGCTACGAGAAACTTCACCCAAACCCGCCGTCTAGATTTCAGTTTCTTCATAGCTTTGCCTCAGAATAGCCTAGCTCCGAGCAGCCTAACGCCATAGCTCACCGGCGACACCGGCCTGCAAAGCCAACCGCCAGGCACAGCAACACGCGGCAGGTGGCGTCCGGTGCAGCGCATTGTTAGACCGATGGCGGTGGCGGCCATACGTCGCTATCTTGATTAGATAACGGTGCTGCGCTGAGAACCCGGTTCTTGTGCCGCCTACTGATAAAACGTAGAGCAAGTACGATCAAGACTGGGCCAACACACGCGGCGAGAACCATCCCGACAAAGGCAAACGCCAATATCCCAAGTCCGTCTCCTGGCGTTTCATCATAGATTGGGAAGAACATGGGGTAAATGCACCCCCCTACGACAGCCCCTACGACCATGCAAAATAGTTCTGCTAAAGAATACGCTAAGATTTTAGCCAAAATCCGCAGGGCGTGCATAGTATTGCGTCATTCCTGAGTTGGTCGGAGCGGCCCAATGTCCAGCGGTCTAACGCCATAGCTCAACCGCGACTGCGGCATGGAAACGCCTGCGACAAATAAACTGACAATCGCGCCGCTGGCGTCGGGTGCAGCGCATTGTTAGACTGCAACTTGCCAGCCTATTTTCACCAG
>CAXTER010000076.1:0-23115 GCA_964243345.1 uncultured Armatimonadales bacterium | reverse complement strand
CTGAAACACATTTTCTTTGAGTCAACTTATTACTTCATTCGATACCAATAATGCCCGTTGCGAGTACCGAATGAGGCTTTGATCATCAAACCGCAATTGAGATACCCTGGCAAGAAGAAGAGCCGCCTCCACCAGGGGCGGCTCTTTTGTTTGTCTCCGAAACGTTCGTTCAAGAGACAGATCAATTGGATCTAAAGTTTGCTTGCTCTAGGTTCACCAACCTGATCAGCCGGATAGTGACCGCAGATCGTGCTTTGAAGATATGATACCCGTACATGCGGCATGACGGTGCCGGCGGCACCGTCATGTTGCAAGTAAACAAACCGGCGCTGAGACCGGGACCAGTCCGTCAGCAGGTTGATAGCGATGCCGACGGACGCGGATGCCAGCATACCATTCGGCCAGACGACTTGCGGGCGACTGCTGGTCGCCCCGTACAGAGCGGCTTGCTGGGCCAGCCGCTTCTTCGTGAGAAAGCCCAGGCAGAACAGGCAGAGGTTGCCGGGCAAAGACAGGATGACCTGACCCGCCATGATTAGCGGCTCCTCCCCAGCCTGATGCAGGCCCAACTGATGTCAATGCACGGAATCAAGCAGTGCTGGCAGCAGGCTTCCATCTCGTGCCGCTCCTTGAATGTGTCCACGCAGCCGAACACGATTGTCTTCGCTTTGGAAGAGAATGGAACTTTCCTACCAGCGCTGCGGGTGGGCATCTTTCTCCGCTCTTCGGAGTATCTCCTTAATGGTTCACTATGCGGCCTCAACAGTATGCGGCCTCAATCTGTTCGCACTGGACACTGCCTTCGTCAGCCTCGCCGAACTAGCCCAAGTTAGTGTCTTCGCTGGTATTGCTCCCTTCCCGACCCAGCGCTCGTTTTGCGCGACCGCATGAACCGCCTCAGCAACTACTAAAGTACCTACAGCACAAGCACAGTGCAAACTCCCACTTAAAAACCTATTTTCACCGTTCTGTCCCTTTCGGTCAGCCACAGGGCTATGTTGCGTTGAGCATTTCCTGCCAGGGTAGCAAATTCAGGACCAAGCTTCCGCTACTGCAGTCGCTCTTGTTGATTTGATCGAACTTGTTGATTTGACCAAATCAGCTTGTGATGCTCTGGTGCTCTTTTGTAGCCTGTTACTTGCCCTGAAAATAGGCTCCGCTGCGAACGGATACGGCGTTCCTGTCGCCACCCGCATAAGCAAGTTTTGCTGGGAGCAGTTTAACAGGGCGATCGGGCTTTGCTGATGGCTGGAGGCAGCACCATGCCTGGAATGGGATCAGGACAAGTCCAGTTACGAGTTATCTCTCTGCTTCAAGCCGTTCTGAAAAAAACGCGAGCTCTTCAAGATTTCTCTGGCAATTTGCATAATGATATACCTAGATGCCAAGCACGGGAGCGACGGCAGAGAATGTCGCCGCCCAACCAACTGCTCTTGAGAGAACGAAATGGAGAAAGTACCAACTATGACACGCCACCAGCGCCATCGCCATACAGCCGGGTCCGGCCATCACAAAACGACCTCGCCCCACGATCCCCCCGCACGTCACCTTGAAAGGTTCGAGTGCTACATGGTGGATGGCGGGCTAACAATTTGCTCCGAGGATGAAGTTCATGCGCTGCTTGAGGAGAACATCAAGAAAAAGCGACAGCTTGCGCTTTGGGATCAGAGCAAACTACCCCTCGCAGGAGCTTTCGTCGAGGCCGCCGACATGCTCGATGACAATCTTGATGACGGCCTTTCTCATGATGGCCTTTCTCATGACGGCCTTTCTCATGACGGCCTTTCTCATGACGGCCTTTCTCATGACGGCACTTGCTACGCCGCGATCCCAGATCTTCACGGTGCCCGGATCAGCGCTCACGGCATTTGTCCGATGGGTCAAGCAGGCATGGGCATTTTCAAGACGTCTCAGTTCATGGGGCGAGGGTCACCGCAACTTTGGAGAGATTTATACTTCTTCGAACAGAAAGAAAATCATCAGCCGCGACAGATCAACTTGAGTGAGGTTCTTGCTGTGCCCCGACCCCATCTTGCTGATCCAAATGGGTGCTTCAGTGCCCTCCTGACAACTGGGCAATACATGCTGACAACTGGGCAGTACATGACAAATCTCTGTGGGAAGCAGTACGCCACGAAAGCTCTCTGCGGAAAGTGACTTTCTGAGCATGGCCTACCAAGCATGGATTTCTGAGCATGGCCTCTGAAGAAACTTGGAAGTCCATGCCAATTTCGAGTGCTATAGCACTGATTATCAACATGAGAGAGGCACACAACGCCCAGAGAAAGATGAAAAACACAATTATGAACCGCTCCATCTATCGCCGTCAGGCCCGTACCCGTAACCCCGCTCCACCTAGTGCCGATCCCAGCTTCCCGCTCCGGAAAGTCGTGACCCTCCCTGGCGCTCTCAAGCTGTTCAGCACCCAGTTTGGTATCTCAGCCTTGGCAGACGCTGTCTGCCATGTCGTAACTGTGTACGGGCATGGGGCATGCTGGTACAGTGAGGTGCTTAATACGATGACTGACGCCTCCCAGGATGCAGCAATTCCCTACGTGTACCGGACGGCATACCCGATCGCCTCCAATGGTCTGCTTTGCCCAGCCCGCAGTTCGCAGCATGAAGGTGCTGCTATTGGCCCACTCGACACCCAAAAACGCGTTCGAATTTCTTCCATCCATGCTAGTACCGACCTCGAAGGCACGGGCAATGAAGGCACGGGCCTTTGCGAGCGTACTGGGATGATCTTTGTTCCGCACCGCTCCTACCAAATGCTCTACAAAGACCTTGAGTCAGTCCAGCGGGTCCAGCCGGTCTTCAAAGACGGGCATCTCATGTTTCGCGGGATTGACCCCGATTACGGCTCGACCTTTCGCACCAAACCTAGCTTGGACGACCTCTTGTTGTCCTGACAAGAAGAAGCGCATCGACACTGTATTCCGTAGGGACTCTTCCATTCGACGCTGTCTCCTCAAGATGAGACATCTGGCTGAGATCGGCATTCCGGGCGGCTGGTTCACCCGGATCTGCCTGATCGGAGAAATCGTTTTTGATCCCTTCGCGGGCGGCGCCACTACAAGCATAGCCCGATCGCAAAAGTCAGCACCGATCGCAAAAGGCATCAGTCAAAAATATGACAGGAGAAGCAGTCAAAAATACGACAGGAGAAGCAGTCAAAAAATGGCAGGACGTGCCTATTCTTGTGCAAATGGCGATGATTATAACCATAGCGGCGCAATTCAAACAAGAACGCAATCAAAACAAGAACGCAATCAAAACAAGAACGTGTCCCGAACGGGAGCGCGATCCGAACGCTCCTCAAGAAACTGAAACGAAAAGGATACTAACATGACACATGAAGATATGCTCAAGACGTATGGCGAGGGCAAGGAGGCGCTCTCAATTTATCATCTCTACGGGCCGCCCGAGCCCCTGTTCACTCTGTTCTTTAGCTTCCTGCGCCACTTTGGGCCGTCTTGCACCCACGGAAGCCTGGAGGCTGGACAGCTGCCAAAGTTCCTGAGTGCGGTTGGCTACGATTACGCAAAAATGGTTGAGACCAATCTTATCGCTCCTGACGACGACCTGATGGCCCTGACCGTTCCGCAGCTCTATACTGTTGAGAAAGTGTGTGCCTCCACGCTTTTGTTTCCCAGCGTGTTCGTCCATTATGAGCTTTTAGTCCGCGAGAAAGCCACGCAGGAGATAGTAGATAACCGTTTCGCGTGGTGTAAACAGGGACGGGTTGTCAAGCACGAGCTGTTTTTGACGCCCGAGGAACTTGCCTGTAGCCACAAGGCATCTGCGATGAGCGGCAGCAACGTGGGACCGAGTATCTTCGATACTTGCTGGATGGAGTAAATGGGCACGTTGGCGCTGGAGAGCCGCCTAGCCTTCTGAAAATACAGTAATCAGGCCCCGCAAGCGGTCCAGGGCTTCGGCGCGGCCCAGGTGCTGAGGGCCTGGGTGGGGACGGTGCGGAGGCCGGGAAACAAAGCGATCCGAAAAAAGTTGGTAGGCGTTGCCTTTTTCTGTAGCAAGGAGGACGATTGGTAACATGAAGGGTCCGCATCTTGGGATGACAGAGTCGGCTGGCCTTTCATGATGGGGCTGCCGGACTAGAATTGCCGAACTGAGATCCAGGCGGGGATTGGAGTTCCCGTCGGCGAGAGCTTTCCGCCGGCGGGGGATGGGACCGCGCTCAGGCAATCTGGCGCCGTGTGCAAATCCTATCGTGGCACCGGTTCCTAGAGAACCAGCGCGATGCACGGTTGATGGAGGAGATGCTCGAACAGATCGCGGTCGAAGATGACGGGGAAGTTTGACGAACCGAAAAATAAGGCGTATGCCCTGCGGAGGTGGAGGCGGGAGCCTTGGTAGTCATGAAGGCCAGTTTGCAACCCTAAAACTCAGACCTAAAACTCAGATCAGGCCGGCCAATACATCGTCAAATACAGGCTCTATGGTTTGCCTGGAAGACGGCCAGGCGAGCGGGACACTCAATGCTTCTACGAACTGAACGAGCCACCAGTAGCACAGACCAACGCGCCAGCAAGGATGTCACCTGATGGAGACTGGCTGGGGACCCGCCACGGAAGTCATCAGTTCTGCCGCCCTTGTACATTGTTGGCAGGTCTGTGTTGGCAGTTCGTCTTGGCCGCGTAATTAGGAAAGCCTCTTTTGGCACAGGCGTTTGCCACTCAGTCTGTTCCCTGCCGTTCTGGATAAGCAGGCTGTTTTCCACCGCAGAATCTTTGTCTCAAGTGCCGCCGAAAACAATCACAAGTCCGTGCGTTTTATGAACACAAAAACGATGAGTATGTAACTGGAGCAGCGCACGGAAAATCGCATCCAAAAAACCAGGATCTGAAACCAGACGCCGTATCGAAGGGCCGCCGAAAGAACTTGGGAGGCCGTGCCTTTCTCCGTCACAAAATTGATGATTGTACAGAATTGATGATTATCATGTTAGAGAAGAGCAGCGAAGATCAAATGCTGTTTCGAAGGGACAAGGCCCGCCAGTACCCAGTGCAAAGATGAGACTTAAGGAAGCCCGGAAGCTTAAGGAAGCCCGAAAGCAAAATGAGAGCCTGACGGCGATTGAATAGGAACAATCGATATTATGAACCAACGAAGCATTATGAAACAACCAACTAGCCGCAACTACCCTACTAGCCGCGCTGAGCGCCGCGCCCACGAGGCAGGCCAGCCTAGCCATGCCACCCCACGTTCCAGCAGCCACCGGGCTGGTGCCGAACATGAGATCTATATGACCGTGTTCCTCATGGGCATCCCGCACGTGCTACCTTTCGACGCCGGTTTGAGCCGCTTCGCATGGGTCGTTTCGGACACGACCTATGCACAGGAGGGATGGGAGATGCTCGTGGCTCTGCGGGAGGAGCACCGCGCGGCATTGGCGGCCGATCCGCAGGTCACGGGCGGGGACAACCTCACGGATTTGCGCTCTCCTCGCCCGCTACATTGGATGCTTGACCCGGTTGCTGGCGCCGAGGGTATCCCACGGCTGTTGCAGTCCTTTGTGGGCGACGAGTTCGACGCCCATTCGATCCACCTGGTGCTCACCGAAGACACGCCGGAGCAGCGCGAAGAACTTGTCGCCATGCTCCGGGTCGGCGCAAGGCAGGCCCCCGACCCCCTGGTGGACCCGCTTCGCGACAAGGCGGTGCAGGCGGTCCCGGAGATCATGCGCCGTCTGCCAAATGTTGTGACGGTTTGTGACCCTTCCGATGCCTTCCTGATGATCTACACGTACCTTCGTGCGACGTCCTATGCCAAAGCCGCACTTGCCAGTCATGGCGACGATCTGACCTCGGCGATGGACGTGATCCGGCGGCTCACAGGGGAGGGGGCCGGGCAATGACAATGGGACTGGGCAATGGGACTGGGCAATGACAATGGGACTGGGCTTCATCATGCAGGTCGGCAACGGCAACGTGGAGGACTACGTCTAACATTTCGTAGACGTGTCGCAGGGGCACGATGCTTACGAGGCACTGTGCGAACATTCCTACCATTTTGAAGCTGGCTCACCATTTTGAAGCTGGCTCACCATTTTGAAGCTGGCGGCGAGTGAGGGGTCAAGCGCTGAGAGGGAAGCGCTGAGAGGGAAGCGCTGAGAGCGGAACGAGAGGAACAATTTTCTCTTGGAGTACCGGGCGCCGGGGCGGAAGGATTTTCCGCCCCGGCACTCGCCCACGAAAGTGATCGCGAGGGGCATCAGTTAGATGCACGACAAGAGAAGCGGTCAAAAAAACGGCAGTACGTGCCTACCTCCGCGCGAAAAGCGAAGATTGTAACGGTAGAGGCGCAACCAAAACAGGAACGCAACCAAAACAGGAACACGATCCGAAAAAGAAATATAAAAAATACTATGAAACACAACAAGACGCTCTCAAGCTACGGCACAGGCTGGCGACAGCCCGACGAAAACCCCCGGCCACTCGGCCTGTCGGAAATGATCCAGAGTCTCTGTCAGCCCTGCGACAACCCCGTCTGCAGTGGAAATCCCTGCGCTCTCCGGAGCATCGGCTTCAGTTGCCATTTCGCTGCGGGCTCTCGGATTTCGGTCACGGACGGCGTGTTCGACATGCGCTGCCGCGCCTGCGGGGATGGGGCGCTGTCTTGCTACATCGAGAAGGCGGACTTCCTGAAGCAGACCTGTCACCCGCGCGGCGGCTGCGACGTGTTCTTTGAGGGCTCGACAGGCCGCCTGAGCGTTTGTTGCCACCTGTGCCGTATCCCGCTCGGCGGTGCGGTGGTGATGGAGGCGCCACAAAAATCTCGGCGCAGCAGTGATGGAGGCGCCACGAAAAGCCCAGATGCCGCAGGGGTCAGCCCTGAAGGACGGCGGGGGTGGGAGGCGGGAGTTGATCTCAGCCAACTGCGCCTGGCAGCCGATCCCAACCGGGAGATGACCGAGGAGGAACGGCGCTTCTATTCGGATCGGGTGCCGCGCCTGGACTTGCCCCCCGCGATCGTTGTCCCCACGCGCGGCGGCGGTAGCCTCAAGCTGAGCGCTGGAGAGGATATGGTCACGCTCATCGCAACGGACAATGGGCCTGCAGGATTTGCTATGACGTTCCCCAGGACTAATTTCAGTCGCACGCTCCTAGCGGGCGGACATTGGGACTGCCCAGGGGTAGGGCGGTTGGTGGCTACGCCGGGCGGGGCGGGCCTGATCCGGCTTTGCCTGGTCCCAGAGCGTGGCAAGAGAAAGCTGGAAGCCGGCTTCTCATTTGTGGCAGAGGTCTCAATTGCCGAAGTCTTGGAGCGGCTTTAACTGAGACAACTTTGACTGGAACGGCTTTCGCGCCTTGTTCCTGGCAGCCCTATGCTTCTGGGCGTTCTAGACTCCTGGGCTCGCGGACGGCAAGCCCAGGAGCGGCGGATCATGGCTGACTTACTTTTCCAGGGGCGGCCGCAGAATCAGATGACTCAATCCAGTATCCGGCTAAACCTTGCTTTGGCGGGCATTCAGGTGAGCCAGTGCCGCGGAACTGGAAACGCCACTACAAGGAGGCGTACTAGCAGAGCATTCAACACTGTCTCCTCAATTTGAGACAACCGACTGGAATTGGCACTCCGGGTGGCCGGTCTACCCGGATTTGCTTCGGCCTCCAGAACGGTAGCCAGCGCTACAAATGTAAAGGCTGTGGTTATGCCCAGGTGTGAAAACAAAGGCAGCAATGCTTGTCCTGAAGAGCGCAAAGCTGAAGTCCTGGCGACCTATCACGAACGCGGTTCGATGCGGGCCATGACGCGCATCTTCGTATTCTAATCCTTCGGTATCAACCGCAATACTGTCATGCGGCATCAACCGCAAACTAGCAAAGGCTAGGAAATGTGGTCATTCATCCAGCAACGCAGGAACAAGCACTGACTCTGCCGTGCCTACTGCTGTGTTGCCCTCTAGGCGTCGTGCTTGACCCATTTGCCGGCAGTGCCAGCACCCGCGTGTGCCGCTTGGGCGCGGCTGGCACGAAAAGTTTGCATCTCATCGGCCAAGAGATCAATCCTGACTACGCTGAGTTTGGAATGGCCCAACTCGCGTTTGAGGGCGCAAAGACGACCAACTGGAAAGAAGGCTAGTCGAGGCTAGGTAGAACCTCTCAACAAATAAAAAGACTGGGCGTGAAAATAAAAACTTAGGCGTTGCCTTTTTCGCGGCAGGAACACTGATTATGTAAGTAGAGGCAAGCAAAGCAGAAGAGCAAAATCCTCAATCGGCAATCAATGCCTGACTGGGCAATCGCCGATCTTTAACAAAAGAAATGAGAGATGAACAAAATGGCGCAAAAAGATGAGTGTAAGATGACCCGTGCGGAATTTCGCCGTCATAAAACCGAATTTATTCGTGCCGCTACAGACCGACGCCGAGCCGAGCTGAAAAGTGTCTTCGCCAGCCGTCAAATCGTGACACTGTCTTCAGAAGAGTTTGAGAAGATGGCTGCGGAGAAGATGGAGGGAACACGCCAGCAGGTTCTCGCAATCCAGGGAGCAATGCCACTCGGTCGCGCTTTCGCAAAGGCTGCGGCTCTCCTCGGCGACGCTTACAAGGACAGTGTTTGTTACGCCCTGATCCCTGATCTTCCCGGCAGCCGCATCATGGCGTATGGGGTCTGTCCAACTGCGGAGGTGGGCGACGGCATCTTTGATGAGGCGCAATTGATGGGCCACGAGACGTCGACCTGGCGTGATGCACGGTACGAGGTGAGCGAGGAGCGCTTCCGACTAAGCGAAGGTGTGCCGGTCCTCGGTGGAAGCGGTCTGGAGGGCATCCTGATCAAAGGCGCTCCTTCCGTGCGCGAAACAGTGGGCACAACGGTCATTTTGATGGCACGTCAAGACTTTGATACTCTTTACGCCCAGGGGATGACTCCACCCCAGCGCGTTTCGCCCGAGCTTTGGAAAGACCTGTGTTTCTTCGGGCAACGCGAGAACTACCAGCCTCAGCCAGGGATCACCTTCGGCGAGATTTTTGCTCTGCCCAGGCCAGACCTCGCCGACGGCGACGGCTGCCATGCGGCTCTTCTGGCAACAGTGCATTATATGACCGCTCTTTATGGGGAGCGCTATGCAACGAAAGCGCTCTGTGCAAAATAGGCGTGTGGCGGAGGCGGGTGACTGCAAAGAAACATTCGCAACCCCAAAATACTTTTCAGCCGAACGCTTTTGGTGAGAAGAACTGCATAACGTTGTGGGTGGAGCTGTGAATAGGTGGCTGAGGTCGAGAACATTTATGGGCTGACCACACCTGGCGGACCACCTCTGAAACGTGCCTTTGAGGAGGCCAGTCGCGGCCCTCCACATAGAGGCAGAAGCGTGTGCAGGCAGGGTTATCGTGTGGGGAAACCTCCCCGCGCCGTCAGGCCACTAATGAATAAAAAGAATTGAGGACTATTATGACGTTTGTTATGACACCCGATGAAATGTTCGCGGATGTAGATAAAGTTGATGTGAACAACTACGAAGACATAGCCGAGCGCATCCAGAAGTATAGCCAGTTGATGCGCTTCCGTCCGGAAGTGTTTGGTGCGGACGAGTTCTCGGAGGGGCGACTACTGCGAGCGCTGAAAGAGGCCTCCGGCGAGCCGGCCCGCGTGGTGGCCCGTTGCAGCGTGCTGGACAACCGCTACGGGGACTGGGACGAATTCCGCCTGCTGAGCGTTCCTGGCTTGTGGGATCCCTACCTGTTCCCCCGCCTGAAGTACCTGCTCCACAACGTGAAGGCTGGGGGAGACCTGATGGGCAATCCGCAGTACGGCCGTGAACAACTGTACGTCGTCCTGGAGGCCGTCGGTGACCATCTGGACCGGATTTTGCCTGCGCCAGAGGCTCGGATGGAGGTCATGCCAAAGGAGTGCGACCAGACCGCGCGTGACATTGCCCTGGAACTACTCTGTACCCATGCGTGGTTTCCACTTAAGGCTGACCTGAGAGAAGTGGCCTCCCTTAAGGCTCTGTGCGACGAAGTGGAGGCGCGTCGGGCCACTTGGGAACTAGAGCAGTTGCCACGGGAAGAGCGGCATGATGCTCGCTGACGAGACAATGACTAGAGCTGACGAGACAACGACTAGAGCTGCAACGACCAAGTCTGCAAGTATCATCCTTCAACTTCAGGAGCAGCTCGACTTGCTTGCTAGTCCAATCGACGCTGACGCTTCCGGCAAACCGGCGCTCGGACCTGGTCAGCAGGCCGAAGCCGCCGAGATCTACGGGCAGCTGCAAGATGTTCTGGATTTTCTGTTCCGGCTTCCGCACCTGGTTGCGGCGAGTGGACTCAGTGGCGATGAGGTCACAACAATTCGTCTGCTGCTGAACATGGTAGGAGCAAGCGCAAAAAAGCGCGCGAGCGAGATGGCTTATCTCAGCAAGAATAGCACCTTTCATACCTGTTCAGCAGAGGAGCAGCATATGAGTCTTGATTCTTGCTGAGCAGCACCGAATTTTCTGTGGGAGGAGTTTTCTCCTCCCACTATGTCTTTTCTCTATGTCTTCTCCTTACCACTTCCACTGCCCCGGTTTTTGGGACTGCTTCGCTTCAATCGTGGAGTTGGTAAGGGCAGTGATTCTCCGAATTTGATGTTTGGATGTGGCACTCCAGACTCAAGCGAGTCGAGAAGATTTCTGTTGAACTCTTCCTCTGAAGATCGGCGTTTCTCAGCCGGAAAATCTTCTGCGACTCGGTTATAAAGCCGCGTAAGATCAGCATTGGAAACCACCTGAGTATAGATCCACCCGCCGGCAAACTGTGCCAGATGTGCGGATGCCTGAATGACAAAAAGTTCGGGCTGATCGGGATCAGCGTTCAGCAAAAAAGTCGGTGGAATCGCTCGGCGGGCCGGCAAGACGTGCTGCATGACTTCCGCGATGTAATCGCTGAAGTTTTCTTTTGTCACGCTCAGAAAGCCGAGTTCTGCTCGCACGGCCACCGAGATTGAACACTGCCACAGCGAAATGGGCGACTCCAGGAATGCTGGGTCACCAGTCGCCCACCGACGCAAATCGTGGGCAACACGGACCATGAGGAGGCGATTGGACTCTGTTGTGGCCGTCGCCAAATCGCGCTCGTGAGCATTTGCTTGCACTTCGGCGTAAAGGCGAGGTTGCATAATCAACAATGCGGTGTGCGTTGTCACAAGATGCGCTTTGCCTTCGTGAATGATGCAGCCGGAGGTGTACCACTCGGGGTTCAATTCCTCCATTTCAGTTTGCCGGACTGGTTCGGGATCAGACTCATTCTCTTTATTCGTGATCGTTTTTCCTCAGCGTTAAGGGTGACTGCCCGTTCGCGTCGCGCCGGCAGCGGCAATGTCGTCTATTGTTTCCTGCAAAGACGCAGTATCAAGTTGACTCCCTGTTTGATCTCCTGCCAGGCCATCCAGACTCATTCTCGTTCTTGCCAGATCAGCCTGGTAAGGCTTTCCTGTTGCGGCGTTCTCCGCGATTTGGAAGATGCCGGTTCCTGGAAAACGGGCTTCGTATTCTGTCAGTACCTCTACTTGCTGCTGTGCGCGGGCAATGCTGCCATCAGCAGCCGCGATCTGACATCCTGCTGAGGCGACAACGTGTAGATCCTCTGCTGACGCATCTGCCGCATGCTTAAGCGACACCAAATACGACGTCGCGTTGGACAAAGGTTCTCCCGTTGCGAGCAGCGTCTGGCGGCACCAGAGGTAGTTGCCTAGGCTCAGGCCCTGAGCGCTGTACTGATAAAACGCCTGCTGATCCTCAGCCGATAGCGGTCCCGGTGCCGCCGGGACTGTTGCCGGTGCAGGTGTACCTGTGGGCAGGGCGGCAGACAACTGAGAGGTATTGTAAGCCGGGGTGACGTTTGACTGCTGTCCCTGACCCGTACGGCTGACGATGCCAATGAAAACGATAAATAGAAGAGCGCCTGCGGCAACAACGACAAATGGCTTGCTTTTGAGTGTGTCTACCGCTTTCGGCGGCGATGACACTGGCCTGACAGCAGGCGTCGAAACTGCAAGAACGGGCCTTGAAGTTTGCGGAGACCGTACCGCAGGGACGGCAACCGGCATCACCTGTGAAGGGACCAACTTTGGTACGGCATCGGAAGCATACTGCTGGCCGCAATTGCTGCAAAAGTCGTCCCCATTTTGTTTGGGCACCGAGCATCGCCGGCAAATGTCGGCTACAAGCGATGCCGACAAGCCCGCGTGCTTGGCCGGCAGCATTGCGGCCAGTCCGTGGCCGCAGTGCGGGCAGAATTGGTCGTCCGCCATGACGGCGGCAGCGCACTGAGAGCAAGCCATTCCCGTGGTACTGTTGTCAGCCATGATAGAGTTCAACTTCTTGCTCCTCTGAGCGTCAGCAGCCAGCCGAGTCCCGCACCAGTCACGAGCCCAAAAGCCGCTCCTCCATAGGCTGGGCCGCAGGCTGCGCTAAACGCGATACCGGCGGGATTCATCTCGTCGTGCATTGATGCACCGGGAAGGGCAGTGAAGTAGGCTAAAAGCCCGCTGACAGATGCGAGAAACAAAGCACCAGCCAAAGCGGAGAAGAAGATAAAGTTGCCTCGCGTCAATCCGAAGGGTACGCGCCTCTCGGACGATGAAGACGGAACCGGCCTGATCGCGCCAGCCTGAGAGGTTGCGCCGGGCTGAGGGGCTGCGCTAGGCTGGCGGAAGGCTGCATCTTCGGCTGGTATAGGGACAACCGCTCCACACTTATTGCAAAAACGCGCTTGATCACGAAGAGGCGCACCACAATTCCCACAAAAGTTCATAGCGCTATTTTATAGACTTTTTCTATATTTGTCAAGTCATTCCTAAAATGGATTGTGGAAAAAGCAATCCATTCTCACAGACAGCACCAGTTACAGAGACTACTCCGCGAGGTGAGAAAAGAGGCTGGGTTGACTCAAACAGAACTCGGCGAGCGGCTTTCCGAGCCTCAATCTTTAATCAGTGACTATGAACGGGGAGAGCGGCGGCTAGACTTAATTGAACTGCGTCAGGTTTGTGAAGCAACCGGCATCACTTTGGAAGTCTTTGTCTCTCGCTTCGAGAGTGCTTTGCGGAAGCAGTAGAAGATTATATCAAGAGTGACCAAGTCTTATTGTCTGCCGGGGACATGACCCGCTGACTAAGAAGTGATGCAATAATGATGGCCCGGCGGAAAGATCTTTCCGCCGGGCCGCTTTGCGTTTCCGTCAGCAATTATTGGAAGGAATATGACTGCTTGGCGTGGTATATATTCGCGAGCCATTTTCTTACGGAAACACACCTGGCTGAAACGCTGCAACTGCTCCTCTGCTCCAGCGATCATCATAATTTCCGACCTGTTTGAACCGAGCCTTCGATGTCCACCAGTATTATTGACAATCGGAATGACAACACCCTGCTTGCTAGTCTGAAGAGCATGGCGCACTCCGGCCAAGAAATCAGCATTGCTACGATCTTCTTCTCACCAGTAGTCGGCGGCGCATCTCCTGGTCACACAGAGACTGATTTCCGGAACACTTGATGAAAGCAACCAAAAGAGCGCTCCAATACGTTTTCTGCGCCTCGGTGCTGGTTCTTCTGGCCGCACCCGTGCCAAATAGGGCGGCCCCTGCGGGAGTGCCGGCCCCGGCGTTCCGGCCTGTTCTACACGACATCGTCGGTCACACGTCGATCCCAATCTTGCTGCCAGCCTGGCTGCCGGCCGGGTCATCCGGTCGGTGGGCTTCGGCGCAGGCAGAGGTGGATTCGTATGCCGTGTTCCTCCCGGATGAACTTGAATACCGGTTGAACAGGCCGCATGACTGGCACTACATTCAGGCGTACCGGATCGTGAATGGGAAGCGCTTCTATCCTGGTACGCCGGTGCGCCTTTCCGGTGGACGGATCGGCTGCTACGAGTCCGAGGAAGAGAATGCAGGCGCAAGGCCGGGAGACGCTGTCGTATCCTGGGTTCAAGGGGGAGTTGAGTACGCCGTGCTCGAATACTGTGGTGACCGAGCAGATGTCGTCCGCATGGCAAACTCGGTGGTTCTGGTACGGGCTGGTAAACAGCACATGGCAGCCGTTCCCAACATTGCTTTTCGGGGCGTACTCGCGAAAGTCATTCGCGACACCGAGGTGCCGGTGCTTCTGCCGGCTTATCTGCCAGCCTGGCCTGGCGGGTACTACATCGAAGTGGGAGACGATGAACGGAACGCCTGGCCGATCTATTTTGCCTCTCACCTTGACGTTGGTCCGGAGGATGACCCTGCCGACATTGGATTTTTTGATGCCGAGAAGATCACGGCTTATACGGAGCGCGAGAGGAAAGGATATTCACCTGGCGTCCCTGTGCGGCTCACGGAAGGGCGTATGGGATACTATTTGCTCAACACGACGCCTCACCATCGGCACGACAAAGGGGCGATCTCCTGGATTCAGAAGGGTATTCGGTACACGATAGAGTGGCAGACGCGCTCACGCAAAGTGCTAGTTCAGATCGCGAACTCGGTAGTGCGGGCCAGGGTCGGACGCGGCTGGCCGAGCGCGGCAGCCATAGATAGATACTCGGCCAGCCATGTGGATCCGAAGTCTCAATACTGCTACGACGCACGCTACAGCGGCAAAGAGAAAGGAGGGCAGTAACCGAATGTGAACTAGCAGTTTCTTCCCCAAAATGGGCAGCCCAGCAGGCGTTTGTGGAATGCGATCGGCTAAAGCATTATCCAGCGGAAACAATGCTGAATCAAGAGCCGAAACATTTTCGGTTAGATGCAGGGATCATGCTCAATTTGGGCTTGGCGACCTGTTGAAGATGCGGGTGCAAAAAGGCTGGCATCGAATCATGGGCGTGGCGCAAAGCGTATTTTTGTGGTCATGTCTTTCCCGCTTTCCACTCCTCGCCCGCTCCTGTAGCCTCAGATGATTTTCCTCGGTGCTCTTCAAGTTCATTTAGGCGGACCTCCGGGAACGGCCGCCCGAAGATTTTTGGGTAGGCCGCCACTGCTGCGAGGTACGTTTTCATGCTCGGCTCAATGTCGGCATCCACCGGGAACTCGCCGCCCAGAAAAGCATGAGAAATGGCTAAAGCCAGTGCTGGGCTTCGCATCATCCCCGCTGAGCAGTGCAGAAGTACCGTCTCCAGCCCGGTCAGGTGACTTTGGATGAATTGCCAGAACCCTGTCGCCTGCGCTCTTGTCAGCCCCTGCCCTGGTGCATCAATCGAGAAGTTCAGCCTGATCACGGGAACCATACCAAGGTTTGATAGGTTCGCCGGCACGGTTCCGGGATTGGCGATAGACACCACCACAAACCGCTCGTCCGGTGGGTTAATCTTGACGATTTCTCGCTCAGGGTAAACCCTGACGGACAATCGGGGCTTAGTTGTTTGTAACTCGATCATTTTTTGCTCCTTGCCTACAACTGTTTGCTGAGACACTGGTGTTTGCTGAGATACTCGGTATGACGCTCTGAAAAGGGAAACTGGTGATGCCATTCAACCGACACTATCCAATTATTGACTGCTTTCAGCAGTAAAATCATCTCTGCGCTTCGCCGCACGTCAGTTTGAAATTAAGTCTCGGCCAGCGAAACGAATGGTTCGCGCTCGGCCCTCTGGTTCAACAGCGCTTAGCTGTCCCCCAAAAGACGCATAGAAAGGCTAGGGAACAAAGGATCGCCGCCGCTTCATTTTCTTCGGCGATGGTTCAGCACAAGACCCAAAATTATTGACGCGCGGTTTGTTGACTTTTACTCCTAAGTGCTAGGTCTCTGCCACGACGGTGAAAACACGCCAGAACCCGCACTGCTCTACGGGATCATGGCTCCGAGAAAGTCTGTCGGATGATGACGAAGCAACCAGGCCGTCCGTTGCACGTAATTGGCGAATGCGGCCGTGTGCCTATGACAAAAGCAATCAGGATGCTATGTCCTCGGTGATGTCAGGCGCTTTGTCGCTCGAAGTGGTTTTGTCTAAGTTGGAATGTACCATCCGAGTTCAGCTTCAGTCAAATCGGCATGTCGATGGCGGATGTTTCTTGGTATGGTGTGTCCGCTTAATGATGTGTATTTTGATGCGAATAATGATGGGGCCGTGAACATGTCCAGGGTCTGGTGCTAAAATTCTCCAAAACCCACATACCCCAAATCTCAGTCTTCGGGCCCCTTCCCACGCTCGTTCAACACGACGCACACTTCAAACCCACAACGCCCCACCCAGCCTGTTCTTGGGGTGCCTATCGCCTTAGGCCCTGCCGCCCCGTGGGTTCTTTGGCCCGCCCCGCCCCTGCTGGGTGCTGGGCTTCGTCCTGCTCCGGTTCTTCAGGGAAAGAGCACCCAGGAATCAGGCGCAGGAACCTAGGGGAGTCTCCCTCTGCTTTCCGGTTGCTCATCTTGGGAGGAACAGGAACTTGTACGTCCGCACCGTCTTAGCCCCGCAGGGGCGTTCCTGCCTTGGTGTTTGCACGCAGTGCGCTCTTGGTGTTCAGTTGGCTATGCCAATAGGTGGGTCCTGGCGGCGGGGCGGCGAAGCCCCCCGCGAGCCAGAAGCTATTAAAGATTGAGATCCTTGATCAACATATTCAGTGGCCCGCAGGGACACGTTCTAGGTGTAATAAAGATGTTACTTGTTATAACTACAGAGGGAAACAGCCCAAAACGCCAACCGTGATGGGCCAGAACACTCCCAGAGCACTCCTTTGACCGTTCTGAACGACCGTTCTGGACGGTCGAAGCCATTTGTGCCAGAACGGTCGACCAGACGCAGACCAGAACGGTCGAACCGAAAAAGTCAGAACGCTGCCAGAGCACTGCCAGAACGGTCGAGTTGGGTTGAAAAATGGGTCGCACTTAGCTGCTTTGCCGCGCTGTTTGACAGGCTCTTTGAAGGGCTCTTTGGGGGTGCTGGATAGTGCAGCTTGGCACCCCGGGGGCCGTCTTCGGTCAGCAGAATACCGCCCTCTGTCATCGAGTGCAGCCGAGCGATCACCTTGCTATTGTCAATCTTGCCGAAGGCGTCTCGGCAGTGCGCCTGGATTGCCCGTACGCTTTTGTAAGGCGTCGTGGTAAGGTATGCCATGATTTCACCGGCTATGACTTCATCACGCTTGCTCGGGATGGCCGCATCTAGCTTGCGCCGGGCCGGACACCACCGGAACACCTCGGCCGTGCGTTTGCCGCGCAGAGTCTTGTACTTCGCCACGTCATTGTAAATCGTCTGCGCGGGATCAGCCAAGCGGTTCAGGGTGTCCTTAACGCTCATGATCAGGGGGATGTTTTTGGGGTGGACTTTGAGCGCTTTGGCGACCTCGTTGTAGGTGTGTTCGGCGTCTTTGCTCGCCTGCATAAACGCCATCACGCCTGCAAACAAGTCTTCCCGGCCATACTCCATGTAAGCATTGGTGCAGGAGGCGCTCTCGCGCTCTTTCAAGAGGTCGGTCCACCGTGGTTCGGCTATCTTCACCCAAGCCGACCAGAACGTGTTCAGAGCAAAGTCACGATCCTTGGCATCCAGCATGGAGCGAACGTAGTTGTAGTTGCGCCAAGGGTGACGTGCCAGCGCGGAGGAGAGCGTGTCGTACAGGTCGGGCTGGTGTTGTTTGAGGGAAGCGCGGTCGGCGTAGTTGAACTTCCGCGCCAGGAAGTCGAGGCCGAAGTCGGCGTTTTCGGATGTGCCCAGGTAGCCGGTTCCATGAACCCGGCAGTAGTCGGCCAGGATAGCTTCGCCGGCGGCGGCCTTATCCACCAAGCAATTCACTGTGAGGAGGTGCCAAAACTTCCCCACAGCCAGCCGCTCCGGGCTGCCGTCGATCTTGATCTGATCCATGGCAAACAAGTGGCGATTTTTCATTGCCCATTCTGCGATTTTTTCGGCGGTGGGTGCCGGGGTACAGCCCCGGAGCAACTCTTGGATTTTGAGTTTGTTGATTGTGTCGTTCATTTTTGTTTCCTCCTTAAAACTAGAAACCCCAACCGGCACGAACGGGTGGGGGGGCGCAAGCCGGTAGACTAAACCGACACTTTCGGCACTCTGGCTTGTCCGTGCAAGCTGTGTCAGTGCCTGCGATTGCCAGGTGAACCACTCCGTCTATCGCCAAATCTTTCCAGGTGCGCTAGGTACTCAAAGTTGTTATACAAGAGCGCGAGTATCGCACTTTTTCATAGGCACGAACCTTACCGTGACCCTCTACTTATGTCGTCAGCCTATGTTATCAGCGTGTTGCTCCGCGACATCAGCAACCATCCGAAACTTTTCAGGCCGAAGGGATCCTCCGGCTTCGACCTGTGCGGGGTGCGTGACCAACTCGCATTGGCCGGAACATCCGACGGAGCTCTTGCAACCGGCGGGGGCAACTAAAAAACACCCCTCAGCAGGAGGGATTTCTTGGCGGGGTGTTCATGCGCCTGGGCCTGGGCGGGGCGTGAATGAGTGCTTACAGTTATTGGCGCGGCGAGGGAAGACTGGAGGCACTGCAGCGTCGACACGACATTCTTTGCTTAATCAGCCATGACTCCTTTCACAACCGGGAGGAACTGCGTTTATGTCCAGGGGTGTTCGGTTGTGATCGTAGCATTCACTTTGGATGCCAGGGTCCGCGCGGCGGGTAGCGCACAATAGATAGCCGCTTAGGAACAAAGCCCTGAGCGGCCATTTATCGTGATGACTCTTTGATGGGTCGAAAAAAGAGCGGCGAACTCATTTGGTGCTAATAACTGTAGCGGCATTGTCTTTGTTAGCCAGCTTCTGCGAGCGCCTGGAATGCAGCAAATCAAGGATGCGGCAATATGCCAAACTGAGTCTTAAACGAGAGCGGGTCGCCTCGTTGTTGTGAACTACCCACCTATCCAGTTTCCCGATTTTCAGGTCACGAGACCAACACGCAGTAATTCTGCGATAATCCCAAGTGCATGATTTCCCGCAAGATGAGTGAAGTTTCCTACAACCATACTTACCAATGAAGTTGTCAAAACCGCTTGTGGATTTTTGGTTGCCGTTCGAGTGACTAGCGCCAGTCCACCGGAGGGGCTACGCCCATCCTGCCAAAGCCCTACGTCATGCCGCAACTTGCAGCGCCGCCAGAGGATGAACACGACTAAGCCCCCCAACGTAGCAAAGCCCGACTACTCGCCAGAGGGCCGAGCCTTTCCGCCGTGCAACGCACGAGGGTTCTACCAACGTACTACTTTGCCGAACTGATCGAGGTATTGAAGGCCGCTTTTGTTTGCCTGAGCATTGATGGTCTCTACTATACGCGGAATAGATTCCTCAATAGAATAACGAGCGTCCGATCCACCCATGTCAGTTCTTATCCAGCCCGGAGCAATTAGAAGTAGAGACCGGGTATCTTGGGAATGCCGTGCCGCGTAGCTTCGCATCAGCATGTTCAAGGCTGCCTTGCTTGCGCGGTACACCTCAAAGCCCCCACCTTCGTTGTTGGTGACGCTCCCTTGACCGGAAGACATCACCCCGATGGTTCCATTCGCGGTAACATTCCTGTCAAAGTCCTCGACGATCCGCATTGGAGACAAAGTGTTCGTGACCATCACTCGGATGAACTCTTCCGTCGCAACTTCGCCGATAGGTTCCGGGCGATCACTGGAAACTCCGGCGTTGACAAACAGCAGGTCAAACTTTCTGTCTTGAAGCCGGGCCTTAAGAGCCGCAATTTGATCGGTATCGGTAATATCAAGCGTTTCGACTTCCAAATGGCTGGAAGAACCTTCGGCGAGTTCATGCAGCGCGGTTCCGCTATTTTGGCGAACCGTCGCAACGACGTGCCAGCCCTGGGCTAAATACTCTTGGACGAGAGCGAAGCCGAGACCTCTTGATGCTCCAATGATCAGCGCTGTTTTCTGCTCCATATTACACTTTCCTCCGACACCAACTTAATTTGCCCCGTTTTGATTTCCTGTAATCCTACTTGATTTCCTCAGTCTTGAAGGCAAACAAGATCGAGCAGGGATGAGGCCGAATCCACTTAAGCGTGTTAGGCAACGGTAAGAGATGACAACTGTGTAACCTTTGACAAATTCCCTGTGTGCAGAGAGTGGAACCTATTTCTGGAAAGAGAAGGTGTGGAGGAATTGCTTGGACTAAAACTCAAAGAGGCCACTGTTGCTTTCATCAAAGCAAGATAGTTGCTGTTGTTCCGCGCCCGACTTGACTCTTGAAGGTGAGCGTACCGCCATGCGCTTCGGCAATCCCTCGGCAAATGGCAAGTCCGAGACCTGTGCCGCCAGCTTGGCGAGTGCGGGCAGAATCAGGCCGATAGAAGCGCTCACCCAAATGGAGTAAATGTTCGGGCGCAATGCCGCTGCCGGTATCTGTTACGGTGACAACAATTTTGTCGCCGTCGCGTCGGGCAGACACCGTAACTTTCCCGGCTGGCGGTGTGGCTTGGGCTGCGTTTTGCAGCAAGTTTGCAAACAAGCGAGTCAATTCGTCTTCATTGCCACAAAACGCAAGGCTTTCTTCTGCCATTTGCAGGCAGATCGGGGAGCCGGTGCGGGCTGTGCGGGCGATGGCTTGCTCCAAAACTTCGCGTACCAGCACGGTGATCTGGTTTTGGCCCAATCGGCCTTCATCGGCGCGGGCCAGCAGCAGTAGGTCCTGCACTAAACGGGCCATGCCGGTCGCCGCGCCCGCGATCTCACTGGCGGCCTGCTGGATTTCCGCCTCGGAGAAGCCGCCGTAGGAGAGCTGGTTTGCGGTCCCCTGAATGACGGTCAGCGGCGACTTTAGCTCATGGGACGCATCGGCAGTAAAGCGCCGCTGCTGCTCCAAAATCTGCGCTTGACGCTGAAAACTTGCATTCAAGCGTTCCAGCAGGCTGTTGAATGTTGTCGCCATCAGCGCGAACTCGTCCTCGCCCTGAGCCGGAAGACGCGCTTCGGGGGTATTTCCCATCGCCGCCGCCGCCCGCGTGATCTGCTTAACAGGCCGCAGGACACGCGCCGTCAGAGCCGCGCCGCCCAGACCCGCCCCCAGAAGCGCCACAGGAATAAGCAGTAGCAATGCACGGTCAAGCCCTGCAATGGCTCGGTTCACTTCCGTAAGTGGGTATGCCGCCTGCACGAAACCGTCCGGCGGGGCGGGATGGGTCAGGACGCGCAGCATGACGCCGCCTACGGTGACGGTTGTGAAAACCCTTTCGCCGCGCTTGGCGGAGTTCAGCGCCGCTGGGTCCCACGCTGCTCGGCGTTCGCCCGGCCCACGCGGGTGTCCCTGGGCATTGAAAAAGCGCATTTCCAGCCCGCCGTCCGGTCCCGGTGGCGGCTCGCCGGGTGGGGGTGGACTGCCGTGGAATCGGTTGTCTCTTGATGCTGGGGGACGACTTGGCGACTCGCCCTGACCGGGCGGACCGCCGGGTCCGGGTGAGCCGCCGGGTCCCTGCTCGTGTGGCGGCTGGGTTCGCGCCGCAAGTTGCTGAATCCACCGAACTTAAAATCGCTTCGCCTGCGGCAAAACGGGTCACGAACCCCAGCACGGCCAGCAGAGCCGTCAAGGTCAGCGCGTTCCATAAAACCAGTTGCAGGCGCAGCGAGCGAAAGCGGATCAAGATGGCTCCTCGGTCTTTTCCTGCCTGATCTGCGTGTCTGGGACACGGAGCGTGTAGCCCGCCCCGCGCACGGTTTGGATCAGCTTCACGGGGAACGGGTCGTCAATTTTACGCCGCAGCATCCCGATATACACGTCCACCGTGTTCGAGAAGCTGTCTTCGTCCTGCCAGATACGTTCCTGGATCGTCTGCCGGGACAAAACACGCGACTCGTTGGACGCCAGCGCTTCCAGCAGGTCGAACTCGCGCTGGCTCAGGCCGATCTCCTGCCCGGCGCGGGTGACTTTATGCTGGGCCGTGTCAATCAAAAGGTCGCTGACACGGATGAGGCGGCTCCGATGCACCCGGTCGCGCCGGAGCAAGGCGCGGACCCGTGCCAGAAGCTCACCGAAGTCAAATGGCTTTGGCAGGTAATCGTCGGCACCAAGATCAAGACCCCGGATGCGGTCTCCAAAGCCGTCGCGGGCGGTCAGCATCAGGATGGGAACTCGGCTTCCGCTTCCCCGCAGTTCCTCGCAGACCTGCCAGCCGTCCCGCTTCGGCAACATGACATCCAGAATGACCAGTGCGTACAGCGACTCCTGCGCGAGCGTCAGCCCTTGCGCCCCGTCTTCCGCCCAGTCCACCTGATACTCCGCCTGGGTCAACCCCCGCTTTAGCATCCGGGCAATCGCCGGGTCATCTTCCACGACTAAAATCTTCATGCTTCTGAGTATATCCCCGCAAGATGAAACGCAGGTGAAAAATCGCTGGGTTTTGCGCCTCCTTCAATTACCCTCTTCCGCGCCTCACAAGTTTCCGCGCCTCACAAGAAACTTCTATGAAAATGTTTAGCCCTGCCAATTTTTCATCTTCGTTTCATGTTCGGGGCTTAAAGTGTACCTGTCCGCAGCACCAAACCCTTTCACTCAAGGAGAAGAAACTTATGCACGTCCAGAAGTTACACGTCCGAATGTTAGTGCAGGCATCGTCCGCCTGCATCCTTTTTCTTGCCGGAAGCGCCTTCGCCGCGCCGTCCGGCAGTCTTGCTCGCCGTGCGCCAAGTGCGACCACCACAACTGGGACCACCACGACGACCACGGGAACGACCACAACCGGCACCGGGACCACAACCGGCACCGGGACCACGACCGGCCCTGGCGGCTGCGGCCCTGGTGGACCAGGCGGACCGAACGGCGGGGGGCGCGGCGGCGCTCACGGCACAGTCATCACCGGAACAATCACGGCGATTGACACAACCGCCGGGACAATCACCGTCGCGCCCACAAGTGGCACGGCAACAACCATTGCGCTGACAACCGCAACGGTTCTGGCGGGCCATGAAACCATCAGCGCCTCGTCCATCGCCCTCGGCGACACGCTGGAAGTCTCCGGCGTCCCGCTGTCTTTGCAAGTGTCGAGCATCGCCGACGACCACATAAACACGGCGTCTTCTACCAGCACGACCACAACCACCACGACGACAGCGCCCACGGGAACGACAACCACCACAAGCCATGTTCCCGGAAGCCTGCGCGTCCGGGGCCTCGTGACGGCTTTAACTCCGCCGACGATCACCGTCAACGACTCGTTTGCACTGACACTTTCCGTGT
>CAXTER010000075.1:0-23147 GCA_964243345.1 uncultured Armatimonadales bacterium | reverse complement strand
CGGCGGTGGGGCGGGATGGACCGGGGATTATTGCGGCGCTGGCGAAAGTCGTCTTTGAGCTGGGCGGCAATTTGGATGACGCCTCGATGACGCGGCTGCATGGGGCGTTTGCGGCGATGGTGGCGGCGCGGCTGCCGGAAGGCGTCTCGGAAGACGACACGCGAAGTGCGCTCACGCCATTGGCGAAGGAAATGGGACTGACGGTGACGGTGCAGTCTGTCGCAGACGCGCACGCCGAGTCGCCGCCGGATACGCTGCTGACGGTTTACGGGGCCGATAAGCCGGGCATTGTTTACCGGGTCACGGCGGCGCTGGCGGCGCTTGGGGTCAATATCACGGACATGGACACGCGGCTGACGGGAGCGCCCGACGCGCCGGTGTATTTGATGCTGCTGGAAGCGGTTGTGGGGGACGTGAACCTCGCAGCGGCGACCACTTTGCTTGCGGCGACGCTCGGCGTGGAAATCTCGGCCCAGACACTGGACTCGGAGGCGCTGTAACCGATGCCTGTTCGTCCGGTCGTTTTGTACCCCGACCCGCGCCTGAAAGCTGTCTGTGCGCCGGTGCTGGCAGTGGATGACGCGCTTCGCGCGGCGGCTTCCGACTTGCTGGAAACGATGGATGCCTGCCCGCCGCGCACAGTCGGGATCGCCGCGCCGCAGATCGGCATTCTATCCCGCGTGGCGATTGTGGATACGTCCCGCAACCCAAAGTACCCCGGCGGGCATGGCCTCTTGGTTCTGGTGAACCCGCAGGTGACGGCCTCTCACGGCGAGCAGCTGTTTCGGGAAGGCTGCCTCAGCTTGCCGGACTACACGGCGAACATCAAGCGCTATGCCCATATTACTGTCAGCGCACTCAGCTTGGACGGCGAGCAAATCACGCTGGACGCCGAAGGCTTTGAGGCGGTTGTCTTGCAGCATGAGATTGACCACTTGGACGGGGTGCTGTTCTTGGACCGGGTCGTCAATGTCAAGACGGACTTGTTTCGGCGCAAGTAAGAACCTACCCCGTCTCGTTCCTCGCCACCCCTCCCTAAGAAGGCAGGGTGAGGATTTAAGAACAAGAGTTTAAGAACATCCCTTCTGCGTCTTGCTCCGACCCTTCCTTCTTAGGGAGGGGTGGCGAGGAACGAGACGGGGTAGGTTCCTACACATACGTTTTCAGGAACTCTAAAGTCAGCGCCCACGCCTGCCGGGCGGCTTCGGGGTTGTACGACGCGCGGGCGTCGCAAAAGAAGCCGTGGTCGGCCTCAGAAAAGACCATCTGGGCGTAAGGCTTCTTAGCAGCAATGAGCGCATCTTCGACGGCCCGCACTGCCGCAGTGCCGATATGCTCGTCTTTGCCGCCCCAGAACAAAAGAATGGGTGCTTGGAGGCCGGAGGCCTTGCTCAAAAGCTCCGGGAAAAAGCCGCCTTCTGGACTGGGAGCAATTCCGCCGCCGTAGTGGGACACCGAAGCTTTCAGCGGCAGCAGGATGCCGGCCAGAAACGACGCCCGGCCTCCCATGCAGTAGCCTGTCGACGCCACTGCGGACGCGCCGCCGTCCGTGGTGATCCACTGGTAAGCCGCCTGGATGTCGGCAGTCTGGCCGTCATCGGTCAGTGCCTGCATGTGGGGCATGGCCGCCCCGAAGTTCGTGTATTCTCCCTCAAAATGGCCGTCGGTGCGGTGAAACAGCGCGGGCGCAATGGCCGTGTAGCCTTCGCGGGCAAACCGCTCGGTGACATCTTTGATATGGGCGTTGACGCCGAACGCTTCCTGCATCACAAGGATGCCGGGGTGCGGGCCAGGCGATGTGGGCCGGGCGACATAGGCCGGCATGGAAGTTCCGTCGGAGACGTTCAGTGTTACAGTTTCAGTGGTGATTTCTTCGGGCATGGGTGTTTGCTTTCTAGTGATGTGATGAGTAGAAACCTCACCCGGAAACAATTTTCCACCCTCTCCCTGTTAAGGAGAGGGTATGCTACGCATTACTGCGTATCTGCCATTCTGATGGCAGGGTGAGGTATTTCTTGTGCTACCGCCGCAGCTCCTCGCTGCTTTCTTCGGGAGACGCCGGCTCGGCCCGGCCTCCAAGATACCGGGCCAAAAAGCTCTCGGCGGCGGCGGTGAACTTGAGATTGTTTTCAGGCCGGGCGAAGCCGTGGCCTTCGTCCGGGAAGACCAAATACTCGACGGGCAGGCCGCCGGCCCGCATTGCGTCCACAATCTGGTCGCTTTCCGCCTGCTTGACACGCGGGTCGTTTGCGCCCTGCGCGATTAACAGCGGCTTTGTGATTTTATCCGCCGAGAACAGCGGCGAGCGCTCCTGAAGGAAGTCTATTTCGTCGAGGCGTCCCATGCGCTTGTAAAAAGTGGCAACCAGTGTAGACCAGTAGGGCGGGATGGTTTGCAGGAGAGTCAGCAAATTGGACGGGCCGACAATGTCCACGCCGCAGATAAACTCTTCGGGCGTGAACGCAAGCCCCGCCAAAGTCGCATAGCCGCCGTAGGAGCCGCCCATAATGGCGACTTTTGCGGGGTCGGCGTACCCTTCAGCAATTGCCCACGCTTTGCCGTCCAGCAAATCGGTGTGCATTTTCGCGCCCCATTCCCGGTCGCCCGCGTTCAGGAACGCTTTGCCGTAACCGGTGGAACCCCGAAAATTGATTTGCAGCACCCCGTAGCCCCGGTTCGCCAGCCACTGCACGAAGCCGCTGTAGCCCCAGAAGTCTCTTGCCCACGGGCCGCCATGCACGAACAAGATCAGCGGTAAATTGGTCGGCTCTAACCCGACCGGCAGGGTCAAATAGCCATGGAGCGTGAGGCCGTCGCGGGCGGAGAACGTCACCGGCTCCATCTTCGCCAGCGCGTAAGTGTCTAAATCGGGCTTGGAAGTAAACAGGAACGAGGCAGTTTTGGCCGCGCGGTCATAGGCATAGTAGCTGACCGGGCCGTTGTCCCGCAAATACGACACAATCCAGGTTTTATCCGCGAGGTCCCGGCTGACAATGTCCCAATCGCCGTCAGCCGCGCGGCTGAGAGCCTCAAAGTCCGCCTGCATAGCAGGGTCAAGCGCGGTCCATTCGGTGCGGGCGCGGGTAAAGGAGACGGCTTCCAGGGCGCGGGTTTTCGGGTGGCGCAGCAGGCTGCTGACATCGTATTCCGGGTCTTCGGCAGCGACAGTGCTTGCCCCGGTTTCTAAATCCACTTGCAGCAGGCGGGACGCATTGGCGTCCACACTGTTAATCAGCCACATTTGGGAATTGTCCGGCGAGAAGCCAGCGACGCCGCCGCTGGTTTCGTCCGCGCCCCAGGTGAGAAAGACGCGCCAGCCTGCGCCGTCCCGTACCCGAAGCTCCGTGCTGCCGTCGGGAAGCTGCGTCTGCGCCGTCCGAACTTGCAAAGCATTGTCGGCGGAGAACCCGGACACATCGCCGGGGTTCTCCGTATCTAACGCGAGTGTCCCCGTCAAGAAGTCCAAGCGGTACACGTCAAAGACGCTTGGGTTGCGATGGTTGACCGACACCAGCATCTCATCGGGCAGGCTTGGGTTCAGCGCCAGCGGCAGGGCGCGTGCGCCGGGAAACGGCGTCAAGTCCCGCGTTTTGCCCGAAGCAGTTTCAGTTTGGTACAGATGGAAGTTTTCATCGCCGCCGGTATCCTGCAAATACAGCAGGTGGGCGCTGTCGCCCTGCCAGAAGAACTGGCGGACGCCGCGCAGCGTGTCGCTTGTCACGGCCCGGTCATCGTCCTGCCCCAGTGTCCGCACCCACACGTTTAAGACGCCGTCTCTGGGCGCGAGATAGGCCAAAAATCTGCCGTCGGGCGAAATCTGCGGCCCGGCCTTTTCCGGGTTGCCGAACAAAACCTTGCGCGGAACCAGCGGCGGAAGTTCGGCGAGGCGTGTGTCATCTAAGGCCATGGGGCGTTCTCCTAACTTGAATAACCGCAGAATGTCGGGGTTGTAGAAAACCCCGGCAAAGAAGCATCCTTCGGATGAAGAGGAAGACAGAAGGCTTCTCTGCTTCTAAAGTCTTTGTCCGCAGGACATTTCCTGCCGGGGTTTTCTACAACCCCGGCGTTCCCATGAAGTCCTGCATACGTTCTGCACGGCAGGTATAATACCCGAAACTTCAAAGAAGACACCTATGCCTACAATGATCCTCGGCACACGCGGCTCCAAACTCGCTTTAGCCCAATCGAACTGGGTCGCCGACGCCCTGCGCCGAACGCATCCCGATTTAGACGTTGACATCCAAATTATCCAAACGCGCGGCGATGCAACGCAAGCCGCCAATGTCCCGCTGGCGTCGTTCGGTGAAAAGGGCATCTTTGCCAAAGAGCTAGAGTCCGCACTGCTGGCCGGCGAAATTGATTTGGCCGTCCACTCCATGAAAGATTTAGAGCATACGCTCCCTGAAGGCTTAGTGATCGCCGCCGTCCCCGAACGCGAAGACCCCCGCGACGCCCTTGTCGGCTCGACTTTGGACACCCTGCCTCTCGGCGCAAGAGTCGGCACGGGAAGTGTCCGCCGCCGCGCCCTGCTGCTGTCCCGCCGCCCTGATTTGCAGTTACTGGAAATACGCGGCAACGTAGACACGCGCCTGCGTAAGCTGCGCGAAGGCCAGTATGATGCCATTTGTTTGGCCGTCGCCGGCCTCAACCGCTTGGGCCTGCAAGACAACATCGCCGAGATTTTAGACCCCGACTGGTTCACCCCCGACCCCGGCCAGGGCGCATTGGCGATTGAGATACGCGACGGCGACCAGCGCCTGCGTGACCTGACCATCGGCCTTAATCACGGGCCAACCTGGTACGCGGTTCTGGCGGAACGCTCATTTCTGCGCCATGTCGGCGGAAGCTGCAAAACGCCGGTCGGCGCATTCGCCGCCGTGGAGCAGACCTCAAAGCCTCAATGGCTGACACTTACGGGTATGGTTGCTTCTCCCGACGGGGCGACAATACTGCGGCACACAGACCGGAAGTTTTACGGCAGCAGTGAATGGCTGGGCCATGATGTCGCCGACGCGCTGCGGGCGCAGGGAGCGACGGAGATGCTGGCACAGGCCGAGTAAGATACAGAGGAAACCATGTACGGGAACCATGTCCTAAAGGACACGGCTATTGGGCGAGGACGTGGTTGTTAGTCCCATCTCAACGAACCGCCAATTCTGGGCATGGACATCCTTTCGGGCTACCGCGTCCTGATCGACTTCCCCGGCAAGAAGCTGTACTTGCAGTCAAACACCGCCGCTGCCACTCCTAAGATTACAATTGGGCCGCAGGCGGGGCCAAAGCCTTGATGGGGAACAAGGGCGGCGAATCATGGGTTTCAGGCTTAATACGGGTTCTCTTTTAGCTGGATTTTAGAAACGGAAACGCGGACAATGCAGACGTATGATTTTCTGGTTCTGGGGAGCGGCAGCGCCGGACTGTCGTTTGCGCTGGAAGTGTCCCACAAGGGGCGCGTGGCGCTGATCACCAAAAAAGACCGGACGGACAGCAATACCAACTGGGCACAGGGCGGGATCGCCGGGGTCATGGGCGCGGACGACGACCCGGAGCTGCATGTCCAGGACACACTGATTGCCGGGGCGGGCCTGTGCCATGAGGACGCCGTGCGGGTGCTGGTTACTGAGGGGCCGGACCGGATCCGCGAGCTGATGGAGTTCGGGGCGAACTTCAACCGGGAAAAGAACGGCGAGCTGTCGCTGGGCCGGGAAGGCGGGCATTCGCGCCGGCGCATTATTCACACGGCAGATTTGACGGGCAAAGAAGTAGAGCGGACACTGGTGGAAGCGGCCCGCACGCACCCGAACATTACAGTTTTAGAGCATCACTACGCGATTGATTTAATTACGCAGGAAGGCCGCTGCTGCGGGGCGTATGTGCTGGATGAAACGGGCGGCGAGGTGGAAGCGTATGTCGCGCCCGCCACCCTGCTGGCAACCGGCGGCGCGGGGCAGGTGTACCAGTTTACGACCAACCCGCCGATTGCGACGGGTGATGGGGTCGCGATGGCCTGGCGGGCGGGGGCCGAAATCGCGGACATGGAGTTTATTCAGTTCCACCCGACGTCGCTGTTTCACCCAGACGCGAAAAGCTTTTTAATTTCCGAAGCCGTCCGGGGCGAGGGCGGCATCCTGCGGCGCAAGGACGGCACGGCGTTCATGGCAGAATATGACCCGGAGCGCAAAGACTTGGCCCCGCGCGACATTGTTGCCCGCGCGATTGACAGCGAAATCAAAAAGACCGGTGATGAGTGTGTCTACCTGGACGTGACGCATCTGCCCGCTGAAGAGATCAAGGCACACTTTCCGACTATTTATGCCCGGTGCTTGTCGTTCGGCATTGACATCACCACGGATCAAATCCCTGTGGTTCCCGCCGCCCATTATTCCTGCGGCGGGGTCGTGACTGATCTTCAAGGCCGGACTTCCATTGACGGCCTGTATGCCTGCGGCGAAGTGGCGTCTACGGGTGTTCACGGCGCGAATCGCTTGGCCTCAAACTCTCTTTTAGAAGCCCTCGTGTACGGCAAGCGGGCCGCGCACGATGCGCTGGAACGGGCGGACCTGCCTGCCGCCTGCGAAAGTGTTCCTGATTTCCCCGGCGCGTCCCGCCGGGTCGGCGCTTTGGACCACGCGCAAGTGGAAGCTTTGCGGAACCGCTTGCAGCGCACGATGCAGAAGTATGTCGGCATTGTCCGCTCAGACTCGCGCCTCGCCAAAGCCGCCGCCGCCGTGGATGCGCTTCGGGCTGAAAGCGCCTCTTTGTTTGATGACTTTGTTCTCGCCGACGACGTGCTGGAGCTTCGCAACATGATTGAAGTCGCGGTGCTGATTATCCGGTGCGCTCAGGCCCGCAAAGAGTCGCGCGGCCTGCACTATACCACCGATTACCCGCAAACACTGGACAGCGAGCGTCACGACACGGTGCTGCGGCCAGGGAAGTAGAAGACTCCGGCACTGGAAGTGCTGGGGTTTATTACGCCAGTCTTCCTAGCCCGTCTGTGGCAGCTCAAACCAATGTCGCGCCCAGGCGGTGTCTACATCCGGCATCTGCTGTTCCACAAGCGCGAACGTCTCCCGGACAAGTGCGCCGAGTTCGCTGGCAGCGGCCTCCGGGGGATGCTGGAAGACCGCCGCGAGGCGGGCAGCGAGGTTCTCCGGGGCGACAGGAAACTGTGCCGCAAGACGCGCGGTGTGCTTGAAGTCGCCAGGAAGGTACACCGAGTTCAGGCCGCACAGGACGCTGAGAATGGCTTTTTCGGCGTCTACCAGCGCCTCGTACAAAAACAGCAAATCGCCGCGCCGGGCACCCATTTCGGTCAGCACCAAGAACGGCGGGAAGCGAAGATGCGCTTCGACCGTTTTTTGCCTGAGTTCAGCCGGGTACTGCGCGGCTTTTTGGAACTCGTTCAGGAGGCTGTCGCCGTGAAGCGGCAGGCAGCGCTGAATGCCGCTTACCCGTGACTGAGCGTGTGCGTCCGTGCTGTGTGCGTCCAGCACCAAGGCTAGGTCTTCTTTTAAAGCCGCAAGCGTCAAGTGGCTGAGATCGCACCGGACCCCCTCCACGAAGTATCCTTCCTTGAACCGTGCGGGGTCCTGCGCCGCTGAAGAATACAGCCTTTGCGAGCCGTTTGCTGCCTCGCGGACAGAATTCAGCACGGCAGCCGGCGGCAGAAATGAATGCAGGACAAGGAGGTCGATGTCGGAAGCGTTGTCGGCGGTCCCCGCCGCCACAGACCCGGCGACGGCGACGGCTTGCACGGTCTCAGCGGCGGCGCAGGTCTTTGCCAGCCGCCGGGCGATGCCAAGCAGCCTGCGGTTTGTTGTGTCCATCCGCTGATGATACCTCGCCGTGAATGCCTTACCACCGAAACAGAACAGCCTCCTGATAAAACTATCGGGAGGCTGCTTTTTTCGCTCTGGGACGCGCCGCTTACTTGCTCAGGCCGATCGGATCGGTCGTGCCAAAGAGGTTCTTGGTCCAGACATTAATTGTCGTAGCACTATCGCCGTAGTAGTACTGGCCGTTGCTGTCCTGGATGTAGCCTGCGACCCCATCCGCGCTGTCACCCGGTCCTGCCGAAGCGTCGTCACGGGCATCAAAGACCCCGTTATGCACCGCGACATTCTGGGTCACGGTGGTAGGGGCGGCAGGGTAACCGTAGTACGAATAGTAGTACGTGATGTCCGACAGGTGAATGCCGATGCCCTGGTTTTTGACGACGCTGTTAGAAGAAATCACGCCGCCTGCATACTCGTTGATGTAAATGCCGTCTCCGGTATTGCCGCTGATCTGATTAAACGACAGCTTCAGCTTGCTGTCCGCGCCGTAGGAAGCGGTGGGGAAGTCGGCAAAGATGCCCGCGCCGTCGCCATAGTCGCCAGTCGCCAGGGCCGTGCCGCTAATCAGATTCCCGGAAATCGTGGAGCCGTCCGCGCCTTCCAGAATAATGCCCGCGCCGCCGTTTTTGGCAATGGAATTGGCGGAAACGGTCTGCGCTCCCTCAATATAGAGGCCATACACGCTGTTATCATGGACCGAGTTGAAAGCGACGGAGGTTGGGCTGGGGCTGGCCGGGACGGCTCCGAACAGCGGCGTGGTGTCCACTAAAATCCCATAGTCCCCATTGGAAGCCGACTCGTTGGCGGTCACCGTGATGCCCGTGCCGTAGGCGTCCATGCCGTCGCCGCCGTTGTTCTTGAACAGGTTCCCGGCAACAAGCACGTTCGCGGTCGGCAGCGAAAACCCGTTGCCGATGCTCAGTCCTGTTTCGGTGTTGCCGACGAACTTGTTGCTGGAAATCAGCAGGTCGTTCGTGCTGCTGATGCTTGCCGCGTAGTTGGTGCAGCCGGTGACGGTGCTGCCGAGGAGGCTGAAGTTTTGTGCGGAAGCGGAGGTGTACACGCCGTTAATTGCAGAAAAGCTTTCGCCCTGAACAGTAATGCCATTGTAGTCGCTGCTGAGGATGATGCCGCTGAGGCAAATGCCGCTGAAGCCGTAAGTAGTCGAGTAGTCTGCGGACGTGTAGCCGGCGTTAATTCCGGCGCCGCCGGTGCTGGAATACGAGCCGGGCACGTTCTGGATGGTCAAGCCGGAGACCGTAACGGAGTTTGCCCGAATGTCGATGGCGTTGGGATAAACCATGTTGGAATAGTAAGAGCCCGGAATCGGGACGCTTATCGCCGTGTATCCGCTGCCGTCAATGATTGGGTTGCCACGGCCCTGCAAAGTGACATGGGGCGTGGTGATTGCCACGGCTTCGCTGTAAACGCCGCCTTTGGGTTTCGCGGAAACTAAGACCGTGTCATAGGGCTTGGCGGCATTCAGCGCCGCTTGGATCGTAGGAAACTGCTGCGGGACCAGCAGCGTGCCGGCGGCGGCAGGGAGGGAGGCCGCCGCAAGCGCTGCGGCAGCCAAAGAAGCATAAAGATAACGCATGAGAACTCCTAAACTGGTGTGATGTAGAAAGTGAGAAAGGTGAGAGTGCAGGCAGGCATCCGAGGATCTTTCTTGAACGCCAGATGTAGTGTAACACGAAAAATACGGATTTAGCAGACGGGCGAACATTTTCTTTACCCGTATTATTCTCGGTTTTTTGGCGGACTTCTTGTTTGTTTCGGAGGCAAGAGCAGAGAAGTTACAAAGAAAAGTTGTGCGGCTGAAACAAAAACAGCCTCCTGCCTTTTCGGCAGGAGGCTGTGGCGCTTGAAGCAATTACGCTTGGACGCTGCGCTTGCGGGCGCGGGCGGCGGCGACACCCAGACCGCCGAGGGCCAGCAGGACGCCGAAACCAAGAGAGGACGACGCTTCGGGAACCGCCGCGGGGGCTGTCAGGGACAGGTTGTTAAAGTAAGCGTTGTGGGCCGAGTCCGCGACGCCGGAGTTTGTTTGCGCGACTTCAAAGCCTGTCACCGGGCCGGTCAGCGTTCCGGTGCCGGTGAACTGGAAGGGACCTGACACTTGGAGCGAGTAGGTTGTGGCCGAGGTCAGGGTATACAGCAGGTGGAACGCGCCGGTGGTGTAGTCCTGCTTGGTGCCGTCTGCCTTCGTGACCAGCGCTCCGTTGAAAAGATACTGGTCATTGGATTGGTAGTCAAAGGTGCCGACGGTCCCGGCGGCGGTGAGCAGCGAAACACCGGACGTGCCGCCACCGGCATTGTTGTTGGCGTCAACGCCATCATTGTAGCCCGTCACGAAGTCCAGCGCGAAGGTCTCGCCGGGCAGGACTGCCGGCGCGGTGAATGAGCGCGTGATAGTTGTCGAGGAACCCAAAGTTTGGGCGTAGACGCCGAACGACAGCGGCGAGCCGGACGTTGCCGTGGCGGGGGAGTCAATGGATCCGGGGGCCGGCGTGCCGTTGCCGCCCTCGGATTCGCTTGCAGTATACTCAAACGTGCCGGCAGCGCCGGTGGACATGACATTGAACGCGCCAAAGCCGGTGCCGCCGTTTTGACCGGCGTAGCTGCTGCCGCCGCCGGAAGTGACATAAGCGGCGGAAGACGCATTGTCTTGAGCAAGCGTGGTTCGGGCAAGCGTGGTTTGGGCGTGTGCCGTCAGCGGCAGGAAAGCGAGAAGAGCGGCGGCGGAAAAGAGTTTGGTGTTCATTGGGTGTCCTTTTAATCAGTGCAGGCAGAGGCCTAAAATAAACTTCCCCAATCGCTTGGGGGATGTTTGATAAGCGATTGTATCATAGGGACAATCACCTGTCAATGCTTGTTTTTTCGGATCGCCGCAAGTTGTGCGCTCTTCTCAAAAACAAGCGCTGCACTGAGTGTAAGACGTAGGGCTGCCGAAATGTAACTTGAAAGGCTGATTGACTGTGCAAAAGCGCCAGCGTGCCTTGCATTTTCGCGCGGCAGACACAGCAAATGAGGGATTGCCCGTAAATTTGCCGGTTTTTGGGAAAGCGGCGTTTTTGCGCGGGCAGATTAAGGTTTCAGGGGCAGATCAGCTTCAAATTGTTGAAGTAAGTGTTATGCGCGGGGTCTTTTCCCCCGGCGTTTTGTTGCTGCACTTGGAAGCCCGTAATCGGGCGGGTGATCCTGCCGGTGCCGGAATACTTGACTGCCCCGGTGATTTTGAGCGCAAACACAGTCGCCGAGGTCAGAGTATAGACCAAATGCAGCGGGCCGGTTGTATAGTGCTGGCCCGGTATGACTTTCCCCGCAAAGTAATAATGGTCCCCGGACTGATAGTGAAAATCGCCCACGGGACCGGCGGCGGAAAGGAGCGCAACCCCAACGCTTCCTCCTCCGTTTGCGCCGTCGTTGTAGCCTGTGACAAAGTCCAAAGAGAAAGTATCACCGGGCTTCAGCCCTGCCGTCCTGCCGGGAGTGCGGAAGGAGCGCGTGACAGTGGCGACGGCGGCGCGGGCTTGCGCGTAGGTTCCAAATGCTTTGCCGCGGCTGTCAATCGCGCCGGGTTTGCCTCGGCCCGCTTCCGCTTCCGACGCGGAGGCCACAAATGTCCCGGCAGGGCTGCCGGCGGTAACGACTCTGAACGCGCCGAAGCCGGGCGTGTCGCCGCCCCGCCCTGCATAGCCTTTGGCATACTGGGGATTGGCCGCGTTGTCGGTAAAAGTCTGCGCGTGTGCGAGCTGAGGCAAGCAAGCCGTACAGGCTACGGCAGCGAGGGCAGTAAGTGTTGTGTTCATAATTCTGCGAGTTACCCAAACGGTTGGGTAAGCTGTTGCAGCCGATTGTAACATGGAAACAAGAACTTGTCAAGAGAATAGCCGTCGCTCATGGCTGCTTGCGGCAGGGTACAATAGCGAGAAATGAGACTGAACATACACGTTGTGGCGGATTTGGCGCTGCCGGAAGCGACGCCGACGACGATGCAGATTGAAGCGGCGCATCTCGGCGACACGCAGGCGGTGGAAGAAGCCACGCTGACAATTATGCCCTTCGCCGAAGCGGAGCCGTTTCTGGACTTTTACCAAAACCCCTGCCGGCGGCTTTTGATGCCAAGCGGCGATGTCCGGGTGGAATACACGGCGACGGTGACGCAGCCGGACACGCGGTTTCCGCTGCTGAAACCCTACGAGGCCGATGCCCTGCACCTGCCGACCGACACGCTTTTGTACACGCTGCCGTCGCGCTACTGCCAGTCGGACAAGCTGACGGCGATGGCAAGCGACATGTTTGGCGAAGTCGCGCCGGGGTTTGCCCGCGTCCAGACCGTCTGCAACTGGATCAGCGACCATGTCACTTACCAGTACGGCACGTCGGACGCCGGAACGTCGGCCTACGACACGGCGACCCAGCGGATTGGAGTTTGCCGGGACTTTGCCCACCTCGGCATCGCCTTTTGCCGGGCTTTGAACATCCCCGCCCGCTATGTTTCCGGCTACTGCCTCGGCCTCACGCCGCCCGACTTCCACGCCTACTTCCAAGCGTATTTGGACGGCCGCTGGGTGTCGTTTGACGCCACTGAGCGGCAGCCGCGCCCGGCGCTGGTGCAGATTGCGGTCGGGCGCGACGCCGCCGACTGCGCCTGGGCCACATTCTACGGCTACGGCGAAACCAAGTTCCTATCGGTGGAAGTCACGGAGCTTTCCTAAACGGGAGAAAAAATGAGCAAAGAAAAGGATATTCTTCAGCGTGTGCCGCTGTTTGCGGAGATGCCGGCGGAAACGCTGGCGGCGCTTGCCGGGCGGCTGCGGCGGCGGCGGATGCCGCCGGGTACGCCGGTGGTCTATAAAGGCGACCCATCCGGGGCTATGTATCTCATCGCGTCGGGCCGGGTCAAAGTCCATCAAGCCACGGCAGGCGGCGACGACGTTATCCTCAACATACTGGGAGCGGGCGAGTTTTTCGGGGAAATGAGCCTTTTGGACGGCCAGCCGCGCTCCGCCGACATCAGCACGCTGGAGCCGTCGGAGCTGCTGCTTTTAGAAGGCGATGCCCTGCGCGAGATCATTCACGAGCAGCCGTCTATCGCCTGGACTCTGCTGAAAATCCTCTCCCAGCGGCTGCGAGACCAAAACGAGCGGTCAGAAATGCTGATGACCCGCGACGTCGCCGGCCGGGTAGCGGGCGAGATGCTGCGGCTTGCCAAGACCCAGGGAGCGCCCCAGCCGGACGGCAGCATCCGCGTCGATGTTTCCCTGACCCAAAGCGACATCGCCGCCCTCGTCGGGGCGACCCGCGAGCGCGTTTCCCGCGCCTTGACCGCCTTCCGCGCGTCCGGCACCCTCGCCTGGGACAAGCCCACCGGCCGCTGGATCATCTGCAAGCCCGCCGTCCTCGCCAAACGCGCCCAGATGTAGCCCGGCTCAAGCGTACTTTATCCAATGTTCTAATAGAAACATCTTAGGAAGGCAATCAAATGCAAACGCAAAAACTTTCTTTGTTGAGCATCATCGTTTTGATGTCTTATGCGAGTGCGATGCAGGCATATTCGTCTCCCGTCGTGCCACCGTCGGCCAAAGCATCTCTGGCAGCATCAGTCTCCGCGAAAACTGTGATGGCAGAGACATCAGGCCCTCTGCTTTCGTCTCCTCTTTTGTCGCCGGCAGAAAAAGCGCAATTGCAGAACGAGCAAAGGCTAGAAGATGAAGCTTACGCCCTCGTCAAGTTAGGGGATGAGGCGGCTAAAGTTAGCGACTGGACTGTTGCAGAGAAGAATTATCAAGAGGCTTTGGAAGTGTCACCGGCGTATGGACTGGGTTACCAACTGTCACTTTACGGACTGATTGCCTGCTGCCGTATGACAGGAGATACAACGCAAGGCTTGGCTTATAGCCGCCTGGCGGTCTACCACCACGGCTCTGCGCTAGAAGGCTTTCGTGAGAACGACGCCGAGAAGCTCATGCAGTTTGCGCTTCTGCTCAACAAGACGGGGCAAGTGGCTGAAGCGATATCCGTCTACAACCGCGCCGCTCATTTGCTGGATTATGAGGATAGCCAGTACCACGGCGGCAATCCTACTCTGAAAGTGCTGTTCCCAGAGGCCGTGACAGGCGACGCACGCCCGGATCAAGTGCCGTACACGCCCGAACGTCTGCAAGCGCTGGCAGACACGGTGCTGGCCCATGAAGAGATGGGGTTTGGCAGCTTCAAGGAAGCCATGGCCCACATGAAGGAGGCTGTCAAGCTGTACCCGGACTCGGCAGTGACGTACTATTACATGGGGGAAGCGTTCCCATCCCATATCCCCGAACAAAAAGCAGCCTACAAAAAAGCGGTGGAACTAGGGGATGACCGGACGGCGGCGGCGGCGAAGGAGCGGCTGGCAGTGCTTCGGTGACGTGCAGAAGCATTGCAAACAGAACCGCCCGGCCTCAATTGAGGCCGGGCGGTTTTTTTGTTGCGCGGCAGAGAACTATTGACCGGCGCTGAGCGACTTGGCGGTCCATCCTGCGTAAGGGCCGTAGGTGTTTTGGGTGAACCCACCCGTGAGGGTGTTCAGGCTCCAAAGGGACGCCGCGCCATTTGTGTTGGTCCACAAAATGCGGCCCAGGGCATCGGAGCCGTCGGCGACGGCTTTGGCGGTCCAGCCGGAATAGGGGCCGAAGTCGTTTTGGCCGAGGAAGCCGGTATCCGTGCTGTAGTTCCAGCAGGCCAGGGTGCCGTTTGAGTTGTTCCACAGAACCTGGGTGGTGTTGTCGACGTTTACAGTCAGTGCGCCGGCGCTCCAGCCCGGATACGGGCCATAGGTGAGCTGGGTGAACGTGCCGGCCAGATTGTCTAGGCTCCAGACCGAGGCTGCGCCGGTGGTGCTGGTCCATAGAACGCGGGTCATGTCATCGGGGCCGTCGGCGACGGCCGAGGCGGTCCAGTTGGAATACGGGCCATACTGGTTCTGGGTGAACGTGCCGTCGGCGGTGCTGTAGTTCCAAAGCGCTGCGGTGCCGTTCGTGTTGGTCCAAAGCACATGGGTGGTGTTGTCAGCGCCGACGCTGAGGGCTTTGGCGGTCCATCCTGCGTAGGGGCCGAAGGTGTAGTCGGTGAACCCGCCGGTCAAGGTGTTCAGGCTCCAAATCGAAGCGCTGCCGTTCGTGTTAGTCCACAAAACGCGGGTCAGGCTGTCGGGGCCGTCGGCAAGCGCCTGAGCGGTCCAGCCGGGGTACGGACCGTAGTCGTCTTCGCTGAACGTCCCACTAAGAGCGCTGTATGTCCAGATCGCCGCTGCGCCGCTCGCGTTGTCCCACAGAACATGGGTTGCCGGGCGGTGCAGGCTGACCTGGAACAAAGAGCCGTAGCCGTTCGCGCCGCCGCCGGTTGTCAGGCCGTAAAGGACACCGTCGCTGCCCATCGTCAGCACCGGGCTTTCACCGCTGCCGGGCGTGAACGTGTACAGCGTGTTGAACAGCACGCCGCCGGCGGTGATCAGGAACACAGTCCCCTGCCCGGCTTCTCCGCCGGAAACGGTCGTTCCATAGAAGCTGCCTTCAGAGTCTTTTACCAGCGCGGCGTTCGGGGTCGCGCCGTCGAGGTTGGCATTGGGATTGCCGGGGTCGCTGCCGGTGGCGCTGAAGGCATAAACGACCGAGAAATTGGAGCCGTCGGCGGTGAGCTGGAAGACAACTCCGCTGCCGCCCGCGCCGCCGTATGGCGTGACGCCGTACAGCAGGCCGTCGCTGCCGAGCGTCAGCGCGGCAGTCGGGTCCGCGCCGTCGACATTCGCCGCAAGTGTCGGGTCCGCGCTGAACTGATAGAGCAGCGTGTAGACGCTGCCGTTTGTGCTGACTTTGAACACGGTGCCTGAGTCTGCGCTGCCACCGTCCGCAGTCACACCGTACAAGAAGCCGTCCGGGCCGAGAATAAGGCCGCCGCTTGGGTAAACGCCGTCGGTGCCGCTGCCAAAGGCGTGCAGCACCGTAAAGCCGGTGCCGTCGGGGTTGATTTTGTAGACGACGCCGGCGTTGTTTGGGCCGCCCTGCTGGGTTTCGCCATACAGCGTGCCGCCTGTTCCTTGCAGCAGGGTGCCAACCGGGTAGCTGCCGCCGGCGTTGTTGCCGCTGCCATCAACTGCACTGAAAGAATAAAGTGCCGTTTCCTGGCTGCCGCCCGGCGCAACGCTATTCAACGCGCCGCTTGAGTTTGCGCCGCCGGTCGGGTCTGTCTGGTACACAGTGCCGCCCGCGCCCGCCAGCAGGCTGCTGTCCGCGCTGGGGCTGCTGGTGAAGGTGTACAAAGCGGACGGGTTTGTTCCGCCGGACCCGAACTGGGCAATAGTTCCAACGCCGTTTACTCCGCCGGCCTGAGTCAGCGCGACTACGCCTCCTCCTGGCACGGCAGCCAGTCCAAACGGACTCGACCCAATCGGCCAGCCGGGGGCATTGATGTCGGGTACACCAAAGCTGTACAGCGTTGTTACCGCCGCCGAGGTCGGCGCGTCCGCCGAGGCAGCGCCGGGCCACAGCACGGCACCCAGCACAAAAGCAGCCAGCATAACAGCGGCTGCCGCCAGCGGCAGGGCGCGGCGTAAAGAGAAACAAGCGTGTCTATGAAAAGAAATGTTCATGGGGACCCTCTAAAATAATCTCACCGATACTCTTATGGTATCGGTGAAATTACGGGCAATCTTGAGGGCCGAAGCCCATCACACCCACAACCGAAGAATGGCAAGTGCCAGCAGGCGCGAGCGGCAGGACGCGCCGGAGCGGTTTTGCAGCTCTCGCAGCACTGCATTTGCCTCAGAGACAGAAAGACCAACGGCACTTGCGGCATCTTCCAGGCTGTGCCCCAGCACAAGGCGGCGCAGCAAAGTGCGTTCCCGCGCCGTCGGCGCAGCATCGGCTCGCAGTATCAGAGTTCTCACGATAGGCGTCATGGATGTTTCCTTCACACACGGGGATTTTGAAGAGAAGTATGACTGTTTGCGCCGGAGCCGCCGCTGCGATAAATCATAAGTACAGTGTGAGAAAAGTCACACTTGCGGCCTGCTCTTTCGCTGCATTTTCTTGACAAATTGCCCGCGAACTGTCAGAATGAGGCAGCGAACCATTGGAAAAAGAACTGGCGGGAAAACCATGAGCGACTTTTTAATACTGCACGGCTGGGGCGGCAACAAGCCGGATCACTGGCAGGAGCATCTCGCCCAAGCGCTGCGGGCGGAAGGGGCGTCGGTCCATGCCCCGAAGATGCCGGAGCCGATGGCCCCCAGTCCAAGCGCCTGGATGGACGCCCTGCACGCGGCCCTGCGCGGCATCCCCGCAGGCGCCGAGCTGACGGTGCTGGCGCACTCGCTGGGCGCAATCAACTGGATGCACCACGCGGCGATGGCCGAAGCGCCTGGGTTTGACCGGCCCGGCCCGGTGGCAGGCCGGGTTCTCCTGGCCGCGCCGCCGTATGTTGTCCGGGAAATCCCGCCGCTTGACGCCCCGCCCGGAGCCGCCGACTTTTTCCCGCCGCCGCTCTCCAAAACAGGCCTTGCGGCAGTCGCCCGCGAGACGATACTTGTGGCGTCCGACACCGACGATTACGCGACCTTTGATCAGTCGTCGGCGTATGCTGCCGGATTAGGCTTAGAAATCCAGAAGCTGCCCGGCGGCGGCCACATCTCTCCCTACTACGGCTACGGCGCGTGGCCCTGGGTGCTGGACTGGTGCCTGGGCCGCGCCGGCCTGCCGCCGCTGCCAAACAAATAACTGCTTCCAGTCGTACCCGTAGGGGCAGACCCCCGTGTCTGCCTTCTGTCTTTGTCTGCCCCTACGGCGCAAAACTCATCTTTCGGAAATACATCTCATGCTGTCACCTATTCCGAGTTCCACCGCCGCAGAAGACGGCGCAGCGACGCTGAACGGCCCTCAAAGGCCGTCCGGTATCGTCACGTTCCTGTTTTCAGACGTTGAAGGCAGCACCCGGCTGTGGGAAGAGCAGCCGGCGGCGATGTCGGCGGCGCTGGCCCGGCACGATGCGCTGATGCAGGAAGCGATTGACGCGGCAGGCGGCTTTGTCTTTAAGACGGTCGGCGACAGCTTCCATGCCGTGTTTAACCGGCCGGAAGCGGCGCTGTCTGCCGCATGGACCGCTCAGGCGGCGCTTCACGCCGAGGATTGGCCGCTGGCGGAAGGCCGGACCATTCGAGTACGAATGGCCCTGCACACCGGGCAGGCCGAGCGGCGGGACGGCGACTACTTCGGCGCGGTCCTCAGCCGGACAGCCCGGCTTCTCGCGGCAGGCCACGGCGGGCAGACGCTTCTTTCCGAGGTGTCGGCGGTGCATCTGTCGGGAATTCTGCCGCCGGATGTGCGCCTGCGCTCTTTGGGCCGGCACCGGTTCAAAGACTTAGCCCAGGCCCAGGAAGTCTTGGAGCTCCTCGCGCCGAACCTGCCGTCTGTTTTCCCGGCGCTGCGCTCTTTAGAGTTTTTCCCAAACAACCTGCCCGCCCAGCTTACCAGCTTTATCGGGCGCGACGCCGAAATGGCGGCGGCACGGACCCAGCTTGCTTCCTCGCGCCTCTTGACCGTGACCGGCATGGGCGGCAGCGGCAAAACCCGGCTGGCGCTGCAAGCCGCCGCCGATGCTCTGGAGGACTACCCGGACGGCGTCTGGCTTGTGGAGCTTGCGGCGCTGTCCGATCCCGAGCTAGTGGTCCAGGAAGTGGCTGGGGTACTGGGCGTGCGCGAGGAGGCCGAAAAGAAGTTGCTTCAAACGCTTCGGGACACGCTGCGCCCGCAGGCGGCGCTGCTGATTTTGGACAACTGCGAGCATGTGGTGGACGCAGCAGCGCGGCTGGTGGATGCTCTGCTGAAGTCCTGTCCCAAGCTCTCTGTTCTTGCTACCAGCCGGGAAGCGCTGGGCATCGGCGGCGAGGCCGTGCTGCCGCTGCCGCCCTTATCCATGCCGGCCCTGGGAACAGCCGCCGCGACTCCCGAAGCGCTGGCGGAGTGCGAGGCGGTGCGCTTTTTTGTGGAGCGGGCGACGGCGGCGCTGCCGACGTTCCGTTTCAGCGCGGGCAACGCCGCCGCCGTGGCGTCGGTCTGCGCCCGGCTGGACGGCATTCCGCTGGCGCTGGAACTGGCAGCGGCGCGGGTGAAGGTGCTGACTCCGGAGCAGATTGACGGGCGTTTGGACGACCGTTTCCGGCTGCTGTCGGGCGGCAGCCGGACCGCCCTGCCGCGCCAGCAGACCCTGCGTGCTTTAGTGGACTGGTCGTATGACCTGCTGACCCCTGCCGAACAGACACTTCTGTGCCGCCTGTCGGTCTTTGCCGGCGGCTGGTCTTTAGGGGCTGCCGAAACCGTCTGCGCCGGCAGCAGCGCCGAGCCGGGCAGGGACGTGGAAGACCGGGAGATACTGGAACTGCTTTCGCACCTGGCTGCGAAGTCACTGGTAGTCGTCGAGCCGCCGGAAGCCGGACAGGTGCGCTACCGCCTGCTTGAAAGCGTCCGGTCTTATGCCCGCGAGCGTCTGGCCCAAGCGCCGGGCGAGGCGCTGGCTCAACGGCACCGTGATTTTTTCTTGGCCTTCGCCGAAGAAGCGGAGCCGGAGCTGGCAGGCGCAAACCAAGTCTTATGGCTGAACCGCCTGGAAGGCGACCTAGAAAACCTGCGGGCCGCGCTGTCGTTCGCGCGTTCGGAGCGCGACCTTTCCCTGCCGCGCCTGGCCGGAGCCTTGTCGCACTTCTGGTACGGGCACAGTTACTTGTCCGAGGGCATGGGCTGGCTGACAGAGGCTTTGGCCGAGGCGACGGACATGGATGGTCTGGTGCTGGGCAAAGTTTTAAACGGCGCGGGAATGCTCTCCTGGTGCTGCGGGGATTACAGCAAGTCCCGCGCCTTCCACGAGCGCGACCTGGCCCTGCGGCGCGAATTAGAAGATGTGCGCGGCATCGCCCGCGCTCTCGGCAACTTGTGCGTTGTCTTCTTACGTCAAAAGCAATGGAAGGCGGCTGAGGCTTATGGACAGGAAAGCCTTGCCGAGTACCGCAGTTTGAGGGATGAAGTAGGCAGTGTCCGGATGCTGAACAGTCTTGGCGGCATTGCAACCCATCAGCAGGATTATCTCAAGGCGGAGAACTTATATCGAGAAGCATTGTCGGTTCATCGGGCCATTGGCGACGCTGACGGAAGCGCCGATGTTCTGCATAACCTGGGAGAGCTTTTCCTCAAGCAAAAATTGTACGACCGCGCTAAACCCTACTTCCGTGAGAGCCTTCTGGCACAGCGGGCGCTCGGCAACAAGCAGAAAATCGCGTCCACACTCACGCATCTGGCCGAGACCGCAGGCGTGGAAGGGGATGACGCCCGTGTCTGCCTCCTGTGGGGAGCGGCAGAGCATATTTTGCAAGCCGGCGGCATCACGGCATTTGAAGAGATTCGCCAGTACCAGGCGACTCTGGAAAACAGCCGGGCGGCGCTCGGAGAAGAACAGTTCCAAACATTCTGGTCCCAGGGATACCAGATGGACACAGCACAGATTGTCAGTTTCGTTCTGCGAAATTATGCCGAACTTTCGCGGTAGATTATCACAGCAAGCAGAGGCAAAGGAGAAACCCAGCATCTTACGAGACTAGAGAAATCGCGGAACAAACTATCACAGCAAGTAAAGGAGAAACCACCGTTTTGACAAGACTTGAAAAAACACTGTTCATCAGCCTCGCGGTTGCCATTGTCGTGCTTCTCATTCTGCCTGACGACCAGGAGATAAGCATAGACGTTGTACATATTACGCCACCTCCGCCGGTGACTCCGCCGGTGACAGTCGTACCCGAAGAAACTGTCTAGAAAGCTTTCAGCCCATTCCCAGCCCCACGGCTGTTGAAACGGGGCGGGGAGCAGAAGCAGATGGCGTTCCGCTCCACCCCCCGCCATCTGTTCTTAACATCCTGTTTACGCCTTCTGTACTGAAAGGAGCTTGACGACTTAAACTAAGGGTCTACGGTGAACAAGCCGACGGAGGCCCAGCGTTCTTTGCTTGACACAGGGGACAGTGGGGCGTCGGTGTCTACGGTGCCGGTTCGCAGATGACGCAGCAGCGGGCGCTTGCTGTTCTTCCAGACCGTGACGGCGTCCACGGACGGCGGGGCAAGCACCAACAGCAGCAACTGATCCGTAGCGCGGCAGACCAGCGGCAGCCAGTCTATGGGCGTGTCTGTGCCGCCTGCCGCCGTGAGGCGCAGAAACGGGGCGGCGGCAGGGTCGGGCGTAAAGACGCGGGAGCCGAGCGTGACGCTTGGCGCGTCAAAATTCACCGATGCTTCCGGCAGCAGGCAGGCCAGAGACAAAAGGGCCGACTGCCCGGCAGCAACCGAACGCCACGACGCCAGGCGCGAGGCTTCCGGCACGGCGGACAGTGCGGCGAATGCATAGCGCAGAGTGGCAGGATGGCGGAGCAGATCAAACAAGCGAAAGCCTGTTTCGGCGCAGTCAAACAGCCCGGAATGCAGGCCGTCGGGGGAAAGCGACGGCGTCGTATCCGGCGTCAGCGGCTGGGCCAGCAGCCACGCGCCCCATTCGGCTGCCGCCGCCCGCAGGCGCGAGTTCGGCGACTCGGCGTCGAGCGCCAGCAGAGACAAAATTACTCCGGCGATCGCCGCCGGCGACTGGGCATCGAACTCCCGCAAACGCCCTTGCAGCAGGGTCTCGGCGATGCGCCAGCTTGCCTTAATCCACACTTCATTTCCGGTCGCGCCATACGCCGCGGTGAAAGCTCGAATCGCTTCCGCGCCGTCTAAAGCGCAGGGCATCGGCAGCAGCTTGCCGTCATCTGCCAGGCCGCGCGTCGCGTGGACCCGCGCTCCGTCATAAAAGCCGTCTGCATTCTGCTTCAGCAGCAGCCAGTGGCAGGTGTTGAGGGCCGACTGCTTTAATAATGGCTCGCCGGTGACGGCAAATAGCCGGAACAGGGACCGGGCCAGGCGGGCGTTCGTCCGCAGGCCAAATGTCGCCCCCCCTGCGAAATCCGAAAGTTTTTCCTCTCGAAGCGTGTCCCAGAACGCCCCTTTGTTCGGCTCCGGCTCTCCGTCCCGGCCCATGACCTGAAAGTCTGCACACAGCCCATGCCCGCCGAACCGGACCAGGCGCGGGATGCCTGCCGTTGCGTGGACGCTGTTCCAGCTCCACAGCGCCGCCAGCGCCCCCGCCGGCTCATGCGGCCCGCCGCCGCAGCAGGCGGCTTCGTCCGAAGGGCTGCCGGAAGGCGCTTTCAGGTACAGGCGCTCCATGCCCTTGAGCTGATAGGCTTCCGGGGCCGTGAGCCGTGCGACTGTCTGCGCCGGGTTCAGCGCCTTGACACTTTCCAGCGGATGCAGAGCAGTCTCGGCAAATGCCGCGTACTGAGTCACCAGCGCCGCGCGGGCCTCCCCACTGTTTTTGGCCGGACTCAGCCGCAGGCAGAACGAAATCAGCCTGCCGCCGCCAAGCGAAAACGACGGAATGTCCAGCGCGAAGCCGCCGGCGTCCGTCCATTCTATTTCTCCCTGCAGCGCCGCCAGTCCCAGGGCATAGCCGTGGTACGCCGAGGCGGCGCACAGCGCCGCGTGGCCCCGGACGGCAGCCGGAAGCAGGGGCCACAGGTCGGGCTGATGCAGCGCGGACGCCAGCTCGATTTTGAGTGAGCCGGTGCAGCGCGGCGTTGTCCGCAGGCGCATTTCCACTTGAAATGCGCCGTCCAGCTTCGGCACCGGCAGCCAGCGCATTTCCCATTCCAGCTCCGCGCCGCCCGCGCCGAGCTTTCTGGCCCCGCCGAGGCAAATCTGCCCGCCCCGGCCCGCGTCATGCCAGTCAATCGTCAGCGGGTACGCCTCGTTTTTGACCCGCACGGTCGCCAAAGGCCGCAAAACGGTTGTTTCCAGCAAAGGCGCGACAATTTTAACGCCGCCCCGGTTTCGTGCCGAGACAGCCATCTGCCAGGTAGGACGCAGGCCGTCCTGAACCAATGTAAATGCAGCCCAGAGGCCGGACTTCTTGCCTAGTTTATAGTGTGTAGGTTCGGTCATAGTAATATTTAGGACCCCTCCCCTGTTAGGGAAGGGCATTTCTAGCTATGCTGGCCTGTGCCTTTTGTCAAAAGGCTAGGGACTAAGGTTATAAACAAGCCCTCCCCTAACAACAGGGGAGGGTGGCGAGCCTTAGCGAGACGGAAGGGGTTTCGGACGCGGGTTTCTACGCCGCCGACGCCGCGTAAGACTCAATCTCAATGCGCTTGAAAACCAGCGAATCCAGCAAATCAGCCATTGCCGCTTCGTTCAAGCGGAAG
>CAXTER010000074.1:0-23356 GCA_964243345.1 uncultured Armatimonadales bacterium | reverse complement strand
GCGGATGAGGAGGGCGATGAGGAGCATCGGGACCAAGAGCAGCAAGAGGGCCAGGACGGAGATAAATAAGTCTAAGATGCGGCGCATAAATGCGTCGGCCAGCGAGGGCTGGGAACGAACAGACGGGGACGCTATGGCTTCCGACGGCAAATCTACCGGCGGGAAATCTGCATTACGAGTTGTTAAATTTGAGACGCTCATGATTTTCCTCGGCACACGGATTGCGAGCAGTGTACGGGCGTGTGAGTTTCCAGTATTCTCACTGTGCAGAAATCATGCCAAGCCGGGAAATAATGCGTCATTCCAGAAAAAATCGCAAAAAGTTCTTCAGGTTTTTTGCGCTCGTCGCTGTTTGGAACAAAAGGAACTCTCGTTGCGACTAAAACAGTATAGGCGGATACAGGTAAAAAGTGCCTCTTGGCATGAAATTTGCAGTTTAGGTGACATATCGCCGGACTGCCTGCTTCACCGGCCCGGCTTGCTGGGCTTGTTCCCATCTTGAAACTCTTGGAAGGAAATGCTGCCATGACCCAAATCACAAAAACAATTAAAACGTGCCGAGCCGCAAGCATCATGCTTTTGGCCGGCTTTGGAACCCTGCCTGCACTGGCCCAAACAGGACTGCCGACGCAAACCGGACTGCCGGCGGCTTCCGCGCCCGCTGCCCCCTTAACCGTGACGCCCGCAGATACGACGCCCATCTCAGTCACGCCTGATTACCGGATTGCCCCCGGCGACGTGATCGGCATCAATATCGCAGACTGGCCCAACAACAGCACGCAAGGAACTGTCGCGTCGGATGGCACTGTTTCCATGCCGCTGGTCCACCGGGTACCTGTCGCCGGGCTGACCATTGACCAGGCAACAAATCTGGTAACTGCGAAGTGGAAGAAGTACATCATTGACCCGTCTGTGACAGTCTCTTTAATCCAAAAGCATCCGCAGTTCGTGACATTCAGCGGCTCCGTCACCCGGCCCGGCACACTGGAATACCGGCCTGGGCTGCATCTCGTGGAAGCGCTTGCGGAAATTGGCGGTTTTGTGGTCACAGGAACCGGTGCCGGCAGCTCGACCGGGCCAGGATCGCTGACAACAATCGCCGACCCCAGCCATGTCACGGTGACTCATGCCGACAACACAAAAGAGGTGCTGAACCTGACCCATCTGGACGCGCTTGCCGGCACTTCCTCCGACATCGCGCTGGAGCCGGGTGACATCATTATTGTCCCGCAGCAGCTCGGCAAAATCAATGTCGTCGGTCAGGTCAAAGATCCCGGCGTCATTCCTTACCGCGAAAACTTGACTGTGTTTGATGCGATTTCTGACTCCGGCGGCTTCATTGACGGCTCATCAGACTTGGAGAATGCAAAAATTACGCACAACGGGATAACATCGCCGATCAATCTAGATCCAATGCTGCGAAAAGGCGACATGCATGCCAACCTCACCCTAGCTCCCGGCGACCAGATCTCAATCCCGGAGATTGGCTATCGCACCGTGGTTTTTGGCGATGTGGCCCGGCCCGGTGCGTTTATTTGGAAGCCCGGCTTCCGCATTTCGGACGCCCTCAGCGGCGTCAATGGTCCGACACAGCAAGCAGACCTCGGCAAAATCAACGTCATTCGCACGGACAAAATTCATGGCCCGCAGATGGTGCGCGTTGACTTCAACAAGTTCGTGCTGCATGGCGATCCTACTGGTAACCCGCTGATTCAGCCCGGCGATGCGCTTTACATTCCAGATAAGAAGCGGCCGCTTTCGTTCGATCAGGTCATCGGCGTGTTAAGCGGCGTCGGCTCGGCGGCATATGGTGTGAATGCACTGAAGTAAACAGACAAGATACGTTCAACAGAAAAAGCCCGCGCCGTTTGGCGTGGGCTTTTTTGCTGTTCCCCAACAATAGGGAAGACCTCACCCCGCTTCGTTCCTCAGCGACCCTCTCCTTGACAAGGAGAGGGTGGAAACTTGTTTCCGGGTGAGGTTCTTGTTTCCGGGTGAGACCTCCTGCTCTCCCATTATTGGGAGATGGAGGGTCTTCTCTCTCCTTCTTTGATCACCCGCTTTTTAACTGCCACAGCCGGATTGCCCGCGTAAATCATGTACGGCTCGGTCGGCTTGGACAAGACTGCGCCGCCGGCGACAATGCAGTGACTGGCAACCTGAGCGCCGGGCAAAACCTTCGCGCCCGCCCCAATCCATGCGCCGGACTCAATGGTCAGCGGGCGCTCTAAAAGGCCAAAGGCCGGGTCAGTCCAGTCGTGGTTTCCCGTGCAGAGATAAACGCCCTGCGAAACGCACACATGGTCGCCAAGCGTGATAGGCGCAAACGTGTTGTCCAGCCAAGCTCGTTCCCCAATCCAGGTATGATCTCCCAGAGTCAGGAACCACGGATGCTTGATGTTGACGCCGGGCTTGATGATCACGCCGCGTCCGACTTTTGCGCCGAACAGCCGCAGCAGGGCGATCTTGAGCCGGGACGACGGGTTCAGGGAGTTCTCGAAGAATAGAGCGTTGACAAAGTGCCAGACGCTGCGGACAACGATGCCCCGGCCTTTGTCGTGCCAGGGCGGATTGCGATAGCTTGACAAATCAACGGTCAATTCTTCTGAAATGACCGGGTCAGCGGGCGGCAGCGTCTCGTTCTTCATGGCTTTGCTTTTTGTTGCGATCAATTAACTGATGATAAAACTCGTCGGCCTTTTGCATAGACACTGCGTAGTCGGCCCGCTCGTGAATGAGCGTCTGGTTCAGCGGCACGGCGCAGTTGCGAAGAGGCGCGTCGCCGAGGGCATGAAGCACGGCCTGGGCAAGCGCGGCGGGGTCCGACTGGTCAAACAGCAGGCCGTTCTCGCCGCTCTTAATCCATTCACGCACGGATTCGATGTTGCCGGCAACGGGAAATGTCCCGCAGGACATCGCTTCCAGCAGCGTGTTCGGCGTGCCGTCATGGTCCGCCGGAGAGACCGTGACAGTTGCCAGGCGAAACAACTGGGCCATTTCATCGTGCGAGACAAACGGCAGGCAGGTAATTGATTTCTCGATTTGCAGGCGGCTGATCCAGTTCTCCGCGACTGAGTTGCCTTCCATCATCGCGCCCAAGAAGAAGACATCGGGCCGCTCCGCCAAGATGAGCGGAATGGCCTGAAAAAACGTATCGGTGCGGATGTAAGGCTTGACGCCGCGCGGGTTGATGACCACCGGCGCGTCCGGCGGAATACTCCAGCGGCGTCGCAGGTCCGGGTCTAACAGGCCGGGCCGAAACACGTCCGTCCGCACGCCGCCGTTGCCGGGCAGCACCGCAAACGGCTTCTCAGGGTCCAGGCCATACTTGCGGGCGAGGTGCAGGTCCCGCACACAGTCCGGGTGCAGCGCGTCTGTCCGGCCCATCGCGCGGCGGGTCAGGCGGGCGATCTCCGGGGAGTCTTTGGCGAACAGCGTAAAGTCATTGCCCCAGACTGAGACCAACAGGGGAAATGGCTCCCCTTCTAGTGCGCGTGCCGCGAGAATGCCTTCAAACGGAATCCGCATGGCATGGACAATGTCGGGGTTGATCTGCCGAACAATCTGTTTGACTTTGCGCTGCTGAAGGGCAATTGCCAGCGGGTTCAGCAAGTCACGCAGCTTCGCCAGCGCTTTCCACAGCAGGCTGCCGCGCAGGCGGGCGAAGAACGGGTTGCCGTGCGTGGTCAGTCCGCCCCCGCCACCGGCAGCCCGCGCACGGGCGGAAAAGTCCAGCGGCGCGATATGCAGCGAAGCCACAGGCGGGTTGGTTGGATCGCATGGAAACGTCGAAATTAGGTGAACGTCATGTCCTTTGTCCACGAAGTAGCGTATCCAGTTTTTGGCGATCACGCTGCGTCCGTCCGCCACAAAGCAAATCTTCAACGCTTGCTCCCCTCAGCTTCTCGTCGGCCTTCCTTGCGCCAGGGCGGCAATGGACGCGGCTCCTGCGACTTTTGTCCCGGCTTCCGTGTCCACTCAACTACTTGGCGGAGATAAGCGGCGGCAGAGCGGCCAGTGATGCACCCGGACCAATCTTGGATGCGCTGCGCTTCTTCCGGAGTCCGTTTGCCCTGCATTACCCAGCGGCGCAAAACCGTTTCCAGATCGGACACGGAGCCGGCTTTAAATGTTTCACCGCGCCACGGGTCTTGCAGCAGGTCCGAAGCGCCGCAGTGGTCGCTGCATATCACCGGAACACCCCGCAGCAGGGCTTCGTTGACAACGACGCCCCAGCCGTCATGCCGGCTCGGCAGCACGAACACGTCGCTTTGCGCCATCTTCTGCATGGCGGCCTCATTTTCTTGGGGCGGCAGGAACGTCACGCGGCCTTCCATCCCCCGGCCTGCGGCAAGCGCCTTCAGCGCGTCCTCTTGATCGCCGCTGCCGATTACCGTCAGCGCCCAGTCCAAATCCGCAAGCGCTCCAAGCGCCCGAATCAGGATGTCCACACCCTTGCGTTCAATAAGCTGGCCGAGATACAGAATCTGCACCGGCCCTGCTTTAGAGACAGCAGCGGTTTCCTGCGTCGCATCGGGGAAATAGCCATACGGGAACACGACTGAACTAGAGTAGCCGACCGAGTGGTAGAAGTCAACGGCCATATGCCCCATCGCCAGAATAAACGAGATGCGCTTCCCATAGACAAGGCGATGGACACCGTGCAGCACGGGCGACACTAAATCGCGCAGACGACCCGGAAATGGCGGCTCGTTTAACAGTCCGATCTGTGCGGGCGTTTTAAGGCTCAGATAGAACGCTTTTCGGGCCATCGGCTCTTGATGAATGCCGGAAAAGATGTGGACGCTATTTTTCGGGCAGTCGCTTACCAGCTGGGCAACTTCCGCCTCATCCGGGGCCACAACAACCTGAACCCCGCTGACTTCCGGCACCTTCCAGCCCTGCGCGACCCGGTCCGGGCTGATCGTCTGCCGGACTACCCAGACCACTTCCGTATCCGGCTGCGCGGCCAGCGCGGTGATATGCGGCACCTGGTAAAAAGAAAGAATGTTCTGCCAAAAAACTACGCGCATAATAACAAAGGGATTCAAGGCAACAAAGGGATTCAAGAAAATCTAGCGCGGGGCAGGCTGAGTAGGTGCAGGCTGCCTTTGCAGGCGAACAAGGTCACGGAGATAATACAGCATGTCCCGCACCCCTAGTGCAGCGTGCTTCAGTCCATGCTTGACTTCGCCGCGCCGCAGGTAATACACCCCAAACCCAAGATTGGCAACACAGTGGTAAGCGTAGCCCCGCCGGGCGATCTTGCGCTGCTCGGCAGTCATGCCCGAATAGGTGAGCAGCCGCCAGCGGAAGTCCGCCGCGCCGCGCCTGCGGACAGCGGAGTTTCCAGAAATGCTTGTGCCGTGATGCCGGTACAGCAGCACCTTTTCCGGCGTCGTTGCAATCGGGCCGACCTGCATTGTCAGCCGCCACCAGAGGTCATAATCTTCCACATAGGCCAGCCCCGTATCAAACGCGCCCACTTTCGCCAGCGCTGTTTTGCGTACCAGCACTTGCCCCGGCGTAATGATATGGTTGTGAAAGCACAGATCACTAAAGACAACCGGCGCATTCAGCTTCCGCTGAACTAAGCGCAGACCATCCAGGCCGCGCCGGTTGGTCAGCGACTCTAAGCGCTCATAGTCAGCAGTGGCCTGACCTTGTGCGTCAATATCCTGCAAGAAGCCGCAGGCAGCGGAAGCTTCCGGATGGGCTTCGAGCAGCGTCAGAAGCGTCAGAAGCGCTGTCGGGGTCAGCAGATCATCGCTGTCCAGAAACAGCGCATACGGAAAATCGCTTCGAGATTTCGCCAGACCCAGGTTCCGGGCGGTTGAAACACCGGAGTTCGGCTGCGAATGCACGGAAATACGTCTGTCTTGCCGCCCAAATTCCTCAGCAATTGCAAGCGAGTTGTCTTTGGAGCCATCATCGACGACAACAATTTCCCAGTCGGTAAAGGTTTGCGACTGGACGCTTTGCAGCGTTTCCGCAATGTAAGCGGCAGCATTATAAACCGGAACAATGACAGAAATCATGTCAAGATGCCAAGTCTTTCTTTTTCTGCGCCATTTTGTCCCCAACCCGCCAGACCAGAGTGTCAAATGCATCGCGCGACTTTTTCAGGAGACTGCTGCTGGGAATGCCTAAGTAACCGGCAACATAGCGGGCGAACTCAGGGCCGGGCGCGACAGTCCAAAATGGAGAATCGGACCGGATGATCTGCGGAAAAAGCCGCTTGATTCCATGCTTCTTTTCTGCGGGGACATGCCAGATTGTGAGGTTGAAATCTTCCGGCGTGGTGTTGCGGTACTTGAAGCCGGTCCAGATGCGTCCGATGTAAGAGTTTGCCAAGCCATCGGTATAGCCAAGCTTTGCATATAAATAGCTGAGAAAATGCGCTTCCTCGTTGAATTTCAGCTTTCCTTCTTGAAACCGAGCGAGGCTGATCTCCCAAAGCGGCTCTACTTCCCCAGCAAGCTGATGGATGACTTCGGAAGTCGCAGCAAAAAACTCCCCGCCATAATATTTGGCTGCCTCGGCAGGACAAGGCTGGCCCAGCTCTTCAAAGACCTGTTTCATGTCCCGCTGGGTGAGGCCGTTGATGTTTTCGTCTAGCGGCAGGTTCAAGTCCAGGGCCAGCAGGCCACGGCGGCTGAGGTCCCGGCCCAGGGACTCGATTGAGTCCGTAAAAATGCAGTCCGAGTCGAGAATGACATACTGCTCGTCCGGGAAACCGTTATGATCCAAATACTTGATAATGTCTAAAATGTAGAACTGGTTGCGCCACGCGCCGTAGTAGCCGGGCGGCGGCAGGTAACTGAACGGCACTTGGACGACTTCCACATTCAGGCGCTTCAGGAACTGGCTGGTCGAAAAATTGCCGATATCAGGAACGCTTGCGACCGTCGTGAACAGCCTGTGCGCCGCTTCGGGATTGTGCCGGACGCTGGACGCGAAAAAGAGGGTCACGCACCGCCAATAGATGTCTTGAAAAGACGAAGAAGACGAAGCGCCGCCGACCTGCGGATAAAGGCTTTCTGCGCCTTTAGTTTCTGCATGAAGCCAGGTTCCGATCACTGTTTTAGACATTACTCTGCTCACTTGCTTTTACTGTCTCGCTGCGGGCATCTCGCCGGTGACCTTGCGAGCAGGGCCGGAAACACCTAAACCGCCGTTGAGTTTGGCAGGACTGAGCCGAACAAACCGAGGGTACCTCGGCCTTTGGCCGACAGACCGGGTCGGCAGAATGAGATGCAGCAAAACAATCATGTACATGGGCATCATGCACAAGTAATTGAAGATAAAGAATGAGTATAAGCCGTCCCGGTAAGGCTGGAACAAGACGCAGGCCATGACAAGATACGCAAACCGCCCGACCGAGTAATGGCTGCACCGGAACGCCTGAAAGTAAGCCCAGCCGAGGAATAGCGCAAACAGGAATGGAATGATAACAATGCCGGCATAGCCGAAGTCAACATAAGCTGCACCCATGAGGGACGCCGTCATGCCATAGGTATGCATAGGCCGGTCCACTGTCGAAATGTCCATTTCCCACTGTGCGGCCTGCGGCTTATCCGGCCAAATTGCGCGAGGAACAATGTTGTAAAAGGCTGGCCAGACTGTCCCGCCGTAAAAGAACTCTCCCTTTTCATCCACTAAGCTGACAGTCATTGCCGCCATGTCCAGAAATGATGTGTCCGGATGATTGCTCTGTGTCGAGGAAGTGGTCCAAACCTCGACAACCGCTTGTCCAATGTCGCTCATGCCGCCGCCCTGTGCAACTATGTGGCTGATCTGCTTGCCGGGAAGCCAAAGCACCCCGGCAACTAAAAGAACGCCAACAACTTTGCGCGGCGGCCACTTTAGGCCGGACCGCGAAAGATAAGCAAAGCAGAAAAAGACCGTCGGCAGCAGCATCAGCCACCGCGTGTCGCCCATGTGGGTCTCAATGAACAGGTCGACGGCAAGGGCCGCAGCAATCAGACCGGGTCGCGGGCCATACCAATAGAAAAGCGGCATCAGGCACAGAGGCAGCCAAAGATTAAAGGTTCCAAGAAGGGTGGAAGCCGCACCCTCCGCTCCTGTTGATGAGGAGCCGTGAGCAGACAATGTACCCAGCAGCGCCAGAGGGATCATCAGCCGGACGAAGCCGACCATGTACGTCTTGGAAAGATTAGGAGCTTTTTCCTGTCCCGGAGCCGGCAGCGGCCCATTGCGCTTCAGATCAACAACCGAGTTAATAGTCCAAGCAAGGGTCATGACCACCAGAACTACATCAAACATCAGGCTGGCCCGCGTAATCTCCGCGATCGTGATCGGCTGGTGAGGGAACGCACTGAACAAAGGGCTGCCTAAAGACAGCTCGGTCAAGCGCTTTGTCACGACCCAGACATGAAAAAACAAGTAGATTACTGCGGGGTGCATGGCAGAGAGCCGGCCCAGCCTAAACAGAAAAAAGGTGCAAAGGATTACAACAACTAAATCGATTGTTAGTGCTGTTTGAGCTTCGTTCATATTTTAGTTATCCAAGCAGTTTTCAATCATGGCGCGGTAGGCGCTGCGAACTCCTGCCCGGAAGCGCTCCAGCGTAAATCCGGCGGCCTGCCGGGCAGCCTCCTGCCCCATCGCCGCCAGTGCGTCCCGGTGTTCCAGGCCCCAAACAATTTTTTCGGCAATCGCGCCGCTGTCACGGATCGGCAGAATAAAGCCGTGGACGCCTTCGGTCATTACGTCCGGGGCGCAGGTGTTGGCGGTGGTGATGACCGGCACGCCGCAGGCCATGGCTTCCAAGATGACCTGGGCGAAGCCTTCCGTTAGCGACGGCAGGACAAAAACATCGCTGCGCTGCAAATCCTGTACCAGCTCCGGCAAAGGCAGCCCCAGCTTCAAGTCAAAATCCACATCGTCATAATGCTTCAGCAGGTCTCGGTCGACCCCGCCCCGCCCGCGCAGCAGCAGCCGAACATTTTTGGAATAGCCTTCCGATTTCAAGACGCGCATGGCATCTAGTAGGTACGACAGTCCCTTGCGCTGAATCAGGCTGCCGAGATAGATAATTGTGAACGGCTCTTCGGGAGCGGGAGGCCAGCGGCGCGGCGGAAAATCTGCCAAGCTGACACCATAGGGAACCACATGCACCTTTTCGATGGGAACGCCGTGGGCGGCGAGCGTCTGCGCCGTGTAGCGGCTGGCGGCGACCCAGCCGTTGGCAAGATGGGCTTCTTCAGCCATCCGCGCAAAGACTTCTTGAGGCAGGCTCATCTCCGCTTCCATCAGCAGGCTGGCCCGTGCAATCGGGGTGCGCTCCATTTCTTCCGTGAGCATTTCCTGAACCGACTGTGGATGCGGATGAAGCTGAAACAGGAAACGGTAAGCCAGCTCGGCGTCCGCCCGGCGAAAGGCCGAATGGGCGTAATAACTGTAGGAAAAAAGCGCGGAGTTTGTTTCAATGGCCCGCCGCCGCGCCGCATCGCCGAGCGCGGCGTCTTTGTACACATCCCAGTCTCTGGTGCGGCGGGTCAGCTTCTTTGCGACATCTGCAAGCACCGCTTTCGGCGCGAGGTGGACATGGCGAGAATCAAGGCCCAAGCAAATCCGCTCTGGGACGCCTCGGTGCGGCAGAACCGTTTTCAGCGCGGAATATACCATCGGATTCCAGTAAAAATCGGTGATTAGTGAATCCAGCAGGTCGCCTTCGCTGAGAGCCAGGGCAAGCTGATAGCTGTCCCGGCGTCCGGCATGAGTCACGACAGCCTTTGGCAGGACTGCGGGAGCGTAAGCGCTGTTTTGCGTTTCTAAAAGGGCCATAATTGTTTAAGTGCATCCGGCATTAATATGGCGGCAGGCTCCGCCACTCGCGGTACTGGCTTGAGCTGAGCGGACGGCGGTAGCTTTTGTACCGGCGGATGTCCTTTAGGCCGGCCAGACCACCTTGAAGGTAGCCGGAACGCTTTGTTGCCGCGAAGAAATACAAGCGGCTGGCGAAAACGCGGCCCAGCCGCGCCGTTTTCTGCGGCGGCGGCACATACCAGTCATTCCAAAGCAAGCTGTTGCGCCCGCCGTAAAAATCCATGCGGTAAAAACTGCGCCCGGCATTTGTTGCCATGTGGGCGATCTGAAACCCAGGAAAGCGGCGGCAGAGCAGCTCCTTCTGGAAGGCCCGAACGGCGATCTCGTTTTCCTCGCCCTGGTGAATCAGCTCGCCCCGGTATCCGCCGAGGTCTAAAAACCGCTGACGGTCGAGCAAATGGGCGCAACCGATGAAAGAGCGCACTTGATGCGGCGCCTCCGAGACGGACTCCTTGAGCGGCCGTTCGCCATTCCAGATCGGAAATCCGAGGCAGAAGTTGTCGGAAAGCGACTCAGCGTAAGCGACCGCCGCTTCCAGCGACCCGGCAATTGGAAACGAGTCGTCGTCCAAACTGAGGTAATACTTTGCGTCCATTGCCTGCGCGATTTCGTTGCGACGGACAATCAAGCCGCGTGAGGTGTCAAACCGCCGGTACTCCGCATCAGGGCAGATTGCACGGACATCGTAAGGACAAGGCACATCGGAGCAGTCATCGAAAATGATGATGCGAAGGCGTCCCAATCCAAAGTCCCTGATCTTTTCCAGTGTCACTTTGAGATCATCCCATCGATTCTTTGTGGTAATCCCGATTTGGACCAGCGCTAACACATTTTCCACGCGGAATTGTACCTCTTTAGCTCGTAATTGGCCTAGTTCTATATTTGGCCTAGTTCTATGTTTAGTTTGACTGTATGCCGGGCGCGGGCCGGCGGCTTTTCTGCGCTGGATCGCACGAAGATAACTGGCTTCCTGGAGTGCACCGACCCGGCTCAGGCCGTAATGATCCAGCACCCGCTGACGCGCGGCGTCGCCTAGACGCATTCGCTGCTCCGGGGTCTTGCAGCAGACTCATGACCGCCTGAGCAATCGCTTCCGGCGACTGCGGCGGCACAAGCCGGCCAAACTCCGCGCTCCCGTCCCGCAGCATTTCCGCCATCCCGCTTGGCTCAGTCGCGACAACGCCGCGTCCGGCCGACATGGATTCCAGGCAGGTATATCCGAAGCTTTCCCATAGGCTGGGGAAGACGCAAACGTCGGTTTCCGACAGCAGCGCCGGAATTTCTTCGGGCGCGACAGGGTCCCTGATCTCCACCGACTTTTTGTGGTGCGCCAGCTTCTGCGCGAGGAAATCCTTCATGTCCACGCCCATCTTCGGGGACGGCAGCGACTTTCCGACAAAGCGAAAGCGCGTTTGCGGGCAGCGATCCAAGATAAGCGGGATTGCGTCCGCGAGGTCTACCACGCCTTTTCGCATCTCTAAACGTCCGTAATAATTGACGGTGTCAGTCTGCGTTTCTATCGGAACCTGAAGAAGGCGTTCTTCCGGCACATAAAAGAGCGGAAAGACGGACACTTTGTGCGTGTCCAGACACCAATCTTTTGCGACGATCTCACCAATAGACTGGGACGGTGCGGCGACTTCGTCGGCATCCAGGCAATGCAGGCGTTCAATGTCTTCGCCGGGCTTGTAGTCGTAAAAAGGCCGCTCGCGCCGCAGAACGGATTTGGCGGCGGACAAGGTACGCCGGACCGGCCCATACAGAGCGGTATTCATGGAGCGCAGCAGATAGCTCGGCGTGTGCAGCTTTACCACCAGCGGAATATCCGGCACGAGCTGAATTGCCGCCCGGGCTTCCGCCCGGTATTCCAGCCCTTCCAGCACGTCAAACGCAACGGCGTCATGCCTTTGGGCAAAGACCGGCGCGATCCGCGCAGCGAAGTCACTCGTGCCGTCGCCTTCTGCGCCCGCGTCCTGAATTCGATGGACGAGAATCCCGTTTTCGTTCTCTGTACCGGAGCGGATTTTACTGGCTGTGAACACTTCCACTTGATGGCCCCGGATAGAAAGCACGGATGCCGCCTGCTTGACATAGGTTGCGATGCCGCCGTAGGCCGTGTCCGGCGGATATTCATAACTGATAAACGCGATACGCATAATAATTGTTTCGGTTTATGGTGCCGGAGACAGCAGGGCGGCCTTTTCGGCGGATTGCTCGGTGCGCGGCCTGCCTGGCATGAAAGGCCGCTCAAATGCTAAATGAAACAAGTAACATAAGCCGATGACAGCCGGGACAACCAGTAGAAACGTCACCAGCAGCAGAGAACCGAACGGATAGTGGCGCGAGCAAAGCAGCCAGATGGCGCTCTGCTCTAGTGGGTCATGGATCAGATACAAACTATAGGACATGGCTCCCAGCGCCATTGCCGGCGGCGACTGCAGAACCTGTGTCAGCCAAAACTTCCCGCCCTGAGCGCGGCGGGTACACAATACCAGGAGGGACGCGCTGAACAAGCCACACAAAATGTCCATGTACCATTGCGAAGAGCCGCTTTCAGCTACAGCCTCAGACTTCGGCGTAAGCAAATGCCAGACGGCAGTGATGACAGCAAGCACGGCAGTCGCAAAGCCCCAGGGCATACTCTCAAACAGCAGGCGCAGCCGTGGATCGCGCCCGGTGCTGATGACCGCACCGGCCATGCCGAGGGCGAACAAGATAAGATACCATGGACAGGCCCAATCCAGGTTGTGCCCGGCTGACCACAGGAAATGCGGCGCATAGCCAATCACAAGCGAAGCAATGGTGGTCAAGGCTAGTCCACCGCGCCGCCACAAGGGGAGCAAGACGAACGGCAAAAAAAAGTAAATTTGCCACTCGGTTGCAACGCTCCACAACGGCCCGTCAATACTCTGAAAGTAGACGCTGTTCCAGTTATGCACCAGCAGCAAATGCGAGATTACATCTCCAAACGTCAGGCGGTCAGCATCGGTCGAAAGAACCCCTGCCCGGTGTTTTGCTAGCGTCACCAAAGGCAGCGTCAGGGCCGACAAAAGAAAGGCCGCATAATAAGGGGGCAGTATCCGGCGGCTTCGCCGGAGCAGATACCCGCGCCATCCACCCCGCAGATGCTGATCGGCAGACTGCGCGACCGGAAGCATAAGGCAGAAGCCGGACAAAACAATGAACACGGCCACGGCGTAATGCCCAAAGGCCAGCGGTTTCAGAAACAGGCCAGCCCAATGTGAAACTTGCCTTGTCCCCTGTGACAGCAACAGCGCAGCATGAGAAAGCACGACATAGAGTGCGGCCAGCCCCCGCAGACCGTCCAGGAAATCGAGATGCAGGCGCGTGAAGACTTTGGCAGGCTGATTCCTGGTCATTTTACACGTTTCATGTGCTGTTTGCAGTCTCGTCCGGCAAGTCTGGCCTACTTTTTGAGAACGTCAATTGCGCTCAGGCCAGTGCCGGCTTGGGCTATGCTGGAACTCTCATGCAAAAAGTGTGCCAAGTCACCCAAGCCGCTGTCTTTTTCGTGTTCGCCAGCGGTCTGGCCTGCCGTTTTAATGACTTCGCTCCGGTTCCAATTTTCCAGATGCCCTAACACTGAGGCCAGGGTCGGCAGCAAAATCGCGCCTTCCGCAACGAGAGCCGCCCAAAGCTTTTTGGCTGCGCCGCCGGTGAAGTCCCGTGCCGCGAAATCTTCAGGACTCAGGCACAAGACAGGCTTGCCAGCCCGCCGCAGGGACAGCGCCGCTTCTAAATTGGCGAGGTTGACCCGCCCAATCGGTACAGATGTGAGCAGAACAACGTCTGCCGACTGGGCCAAAAGCGCAGCCTGCTCCAAAGCCGCGTAAGACAGCAGCGAAAACGCAGGCTCCCGTGCAAAAGGAACCGCCAGCCTTTCGGCTGCGTCGGCATCCGTATCTCCGGCATGAAGGCAGGCGGCTGACAGCGGGAACTCCAAATCGTGCAGCGCGACTAAAAGGCCCGCGCCGGTTCCACCGCCGCAGATAATATGAACGCGGGGACGGCTTGTTCTAGCGCGAGGCGATGCCGAGGCATAAGGCGCTTCCGGGAGCGGCAGAACAAGAGGCCGCCCCGTAGCAGGGTGAGGCCGGACCCATACCCGCGCATTGTAAACCGCCTGCACGTTTTCAGTGGTCAGCACTTCTTCAGGCGTTCCCGACGCGGCGATGCGCCCGCGGTTCAGCAAAACCAGCGTGTCACAGTAGGCCGCCGCCAAGTTGACATCGTGCAGGACAGCCAGCACTGCCCTGCCGCCGGAATGGGCCAAATGCCGGGCAAGAGTCAAGGTTTCGGATTGGTGACGCAGGTCTAGGCTTGCCGTCGGCTCATCTAGAAGCAGAACATCCGGCTGCTGGGCCAGGGCGCGGGCCAAAAGGACGCGCTGCCGCTCACCGCCAGATAGCGTGGTGACAGGCCGATCAGCCAAATCCTCCACCCGCGCGTCCCGCAGCGCCTGAGTCACAACCTGCTCATCGGCGGCGCTTTCAGTCGCGAAAGGACGCGCCGGCAGGTGCGGAGCGCGGCCCATGCGGACCATTTCGCGCACGGAAAAATCCAGTGAAACGGTCGTGTCCTGCGGCACGACACCGATTGCCTGAGCAGACGCACGGGCTGAATGCGCGGCGTAAAGGTCCAGCTCGTCCAGCAGAACTGCGCCGTCTGATGGCTTCAGTGTCCGGGAAAGCGCCCGAATTAGAGAGGATTTTCCGGAGCCGTTCGGTCCAACAATCCCCGTAAAAGTGCCGGGGACAAGCGCAAGCGTGATCTGACTCAGCGCTGGAGATGCTTCCAAATCATACTGCACCTGAATTTTTTGGGCTTCAAGCCGGCGCGTCATCGCAAAATTCTCTTCGGCCATCGGGCATGGATTTTCAATTATAGCAGAAATCGGGTACATTAGACAGCGGCATCAGTCCAAAACATCTTTTCCAGCAGCAGAAAACATTTCTCCCGATTGCAGAAGGAACTGCGCTCCTTCCTGCCGAATAACTTACTACAATCACTTACTATCCAGAACGCACCGAAGCGCTCGCGTCCGAACTGCACCTTAGAAGTCTTACCTGTGAAGTCTTACCTGGCGGGATCAAGCAACGCATGACCACGACAGCCAATCAGTTTTTCAGCGGCGTACCCGACGACGATTCGCGTGAGGCATTAGGCCGCTCCGGCCCCACGGAGACGCTTTCAGGCGGGTCGTTTGCCGACGACCTCGCTTCCTATATCAACCGCCTGACCCGAACCCGGCTGCTGACAGCGACCGAGGAAAAGTCGCTGTCGCGCCGGGCGCGTTACGGCGACCTGATTGCGAAAGAGCGTTTGATCGAGGCAAATATGCGCCTCGTGGTTTCCATCGCCAAGAATTACCTTGCCAGCGGCATTCCGTTAGAGGACTTGATTCAAGAAGGGGCCATTGGCCTGATGACGGCGACGGAGCGCTTCGACCCGCGTATGGGCTACCGCTTCAGCACCTACGCCACCCAGTGGATTCGCCAGAGCATTGGACGCGCCATTGACAACAAAGCCAAAGCCATCCGCCTGCCCGCACACATCTCCGAGTCGCTTCGCAAAATCGATAAGTCCAAAGCCGAGCTTCAGCGTTCTTTAGGACACGAGCCGACCGTAGAGCAAATCGCCGCGTACACGGGCCTGTCGCTGAAAAAAATGAACAGCCTGCTTCAAACGACGCAAGAGCCGGTTTCTTTGGACATGACGGTCGGCGATGACGACAGCACTTCGCTCGGCAGCTTAGTGCTGGACCGCAATTCCCCTAATCCGCAGGACGAGCTGATTGCCCAGGAGATGCGCGGCGAGATTGAAGCGATCTTGAACACGCTGGATGAGCGCGAAAAAATCATCATGCGGAAGCGGTTCGGCTTTGACGAGGACGATAAATCAGTTTTGCAGCAAATCGGCGACGAGCTGCATATTTCCCGCGAGCGTGTTCGCCAGATCGAGTCCCAAGCCCTGCGAAAGCTGCGCTCGGCAGCCCGCAAAAAGCGCCTGCGCGACTACTTGCAGTCGTAAGAACCTACCCCGTCTCGTTCCTCGCCACCCCTCCCTAAGAAGGAAGGGTTAGGAAAAACGCAGTGGGCTTGTTTCCTGGTCTCTTACCCTTCCTTCTGAAGCTCTTACCCTTCCTTCTTAGGGAGGGGTGGCGAGGAACGAGACGGGGTAGGTCACCGAATTTGCAGAAATTTGTGGGTTTGCAGGGATAAACTCAGCAGCGCGGGGTGCTGCTTGACAGCCTCAACGCAAAGCGCAACTGAGGCCGGGTTTAAGGCGTTAGGCTGAATCAGCGTTTTGCGCCCATGCGAATGCACCCCATCGAGTGCGCGAGACAAATCGGCGGCATCGTCGACCACGTACTTGAACTCATCAGCGTGGGTTTCGTACCAGGGGTGCAGGCGTCCCCCCTGCGGCTGCTTCGGCGAAACCGTAATGTGGTCAATCCCCCACTCCGGCTGCGGGCGTGTTCCGTTGGTTTCGATTTGCAGCCGGTAGCCTTTTGTGTGAAGCAGGCGGCAGACCGGAAGCAGAGGGTGCAGAGTCGGCTCACCGCCGGTGAAGCAGACCCAGCGGCAGCCGCCGCCAAGACGCTCGATTTCTACGGCTAATGCTTCGGCAGTGTAGGTTTCCTTGACGCGAAAGTCCGTGTCGCAGAAATCGCAGGCCAGGTTGCAGCCGGCAAGGCGCACAAACACTGTCGCCTGCCCAGAGCGCAAACCTTCCCCCTGCAAAGAATAGAAGATCTCCACCAGCGGCAGCACACCTTCTTTGGCAACTGTCATCGCCTCGCATGTCGCCGCCGCTGGGTCAGGCGTTGCGCCTAAATACGGCTTGCCGGAAAGTGTCTGAATCATACGTCCATTATACCCGGCCAGCAAAGCCTCAGGTTAGCCGTTCCAGGGATGCGCTTTATTTTTGGCAGGCTCGACCGGGTCGCCGCCTTGCCCAGTTTCGTCGGCGGAGCGGGTTGCATCCGGGTCCACATCGCCCATTGGCAGCTCGTCGCCGGCAGTAGTCGTATCTCCGGTAGTTGTGTTGGGAATCTCCCCATCAGCGGTTTCTACATATTTATCTTCGTCCGGCATCATAGAAATTAATCTCCGGGCTGAGGCGTGGTTTTGTCGGCCTCACCGCCTTTAGCCGGGCCAGGGTAGCCTTCGCCGCTTTGAGACGAATCGTAGGCCGTCTGCTCCGGCGCGTCCTTGCCGCCCATTGCTTCCGGGCTTCCGCTGCCGGTCTTCTGCGGGTCGTGAGACGGCGTATTTTCCGTTGTCGGCGTGTCTTTGGTTAGTTCCACAGTGAAGTCTCGCTTTCTGTCCTGGGTTTACCCGCTGGCCTGCATGTGACAAACGCACGGGAACAATCCGAAGTTTCACTCCGTAGTTTCAGCGGGAACAATGCTGGCGAGTTCGTGTTACAGGAATGTTACATTGCTGACAGCGTAGATGCCGTCTTGCCCGCCGATTGCCGAATTCAAGGACATCCAAGCAGCCGAATGACTAAGAAATTTTCACACCTGATACACTCTCGCTGCCGCTCACTGCCGTCTGCTGCCGCTCTTGTCTTCTTTTTTTTGCCCGTGTCCAGTGCTTTCGCGCAGGCACCGGCGGTCGGCGCAGGCGCTCCGGCGGCGTCAGGCCCCGGTGCCAATGCGCCGGGCAGCGCCGCCCCAGCGCCCGGCGTTTCCAGCGGCATCCCTCGGCCGGTGCCGAACCGGCCACTGAGCCTCAGCGACGTCGTTAATATCGCGGTCGGCAGCAACTCCGGCTTGGTGCTGGCCCAGCAGCGGCTTCAGCAGGCGCGGGAGCTGATTGTTCAAGTCAATGCCCAGGGCCGGCCTCAGTTCAGCGCAGATGCTGTGGACGTGTATTCTTCCTACCGCGCGTTCCCCCCGACATTGACAAACCCGGTGCTGACGAATCCCGTTCTGCCAGGGGGCGGGCAGATTCCGCAGGTGGTTGATTCCGGAACCGGGTTCTCGACTGCGTTTATCGGCGGAGGAGGCGGCGGCAACGCTCCCAGCACCGGCGCTTCGTCTTCCGTCGGTTTAAGCGCGTCCCCCTCTTCCAGCGCCAGCCCCAGCACTGTTACCCCCGGCGGCGTCACCACGCCCGGCGCAAACGCGCCCGGCTCGCTTGGTACGCAGTCTCCAGTTTCGCCGGGCGGCGCGGCTCCAGCCTCACCTGCCGCGCCGGCGTCGCCGGGCGTCACGGCTCCCGCAGCCCCAGCATCGCCGGGCGTTACGGCTCCGGCTGCGCCTGCGGCCCCTGCCGCACCGGCGGCTCCTGCAACTACCGCGCCTGGGGCGGCACCTGGAACTGCCGCGCCCGGCGCAGCAGCCCCGGCGGCGACCGGCTCATCGGCGATTTTAGACCCTGCCCTGCCGGCGATCTTGGCGGGTTATATCGCTGCGCCTTTGCCTGCCGCAGCAGCAGTTTCGCCCCCAGCGCCGCCGGTTCTTCATGCTGACGCAGCGGAAGCCACAGACGGAAGCCGCGAAGCAGCAGACGTAAGGCCGCGTGATACCGGTACAGGAACGGGAACAGCCACCGGCATGGGAAGCACAGGAACAGCAGTTGGGACGAGCGCCGTTGCAGGCGGCAAGGTCAACACGGCTGCCGCGCGGGTCAGTGTCGCCCAGTATTTAGACTTGTTCGGCCTGCTGTCGGCGGCGCGGGGCGCACAAAACGATGTCCGCGATTTTTATACGTTTGACATCCAGCGCCTGCAGAACGAGACGGCACTGGCGGCGAAAAACTTGTTTTTCAACCTGCTTCTCACCCAAAGTCAAGAAGCCACTGAGGAAGAGCAAGTCCGCTTTGCCCAGGAAAACGTGCGGATTACTCAAGACCGTCTGCGGCAGGGCATTGTTTCGCGCTTTGACGTGCTGACTGCGGAAGCCGCGCTTTCTACCGCCCAGCAGCTCTTGATTTCGGCTCAGGACAGCCGCGACTTAGCCCAAGCGGATTTAAGCTACCTGCTCGGCACCAACCCCGATGTGCCGCTCGCGCTGGTAACGCCGCCGCTGCCGCCGCTGACGCAAACAGTAGACCTGCGGCAAAGCACGCAAACAGCGCTGACCCGCCGGCCTGAAATCCGGCAGGCCAATTCCAACATTGAGGAGTCCCGGCGGCTGGTCCGGCTGGCAGGGTCTACCCTGCTGCCGACAGTCAGCTTGGTCGCGTCCGGGGACCAGACAACGGTGGCATCTATCACGTCGCCGAAATCGTTTGCTACCGTAACCGCCCAGATTTCCCTGCCGCTCGATGACGGCGGCGCGACCCGCTCCCGTGTGCGTTCGGCGCGGCTGGATGTCCAAACCCAGCAGATCACGCTGGCGGAGCTGCAATCCAACGTCTCGCTGGAAGTGCGTCAGGCCGTTCTTAATATTCGCAACGGACAGGCGCAGGTCGGAGCGGCGCAGACCGGCGTGGCTCAGGCCGAAGAAGCGGTACGGCTGGCGTACCTGCGCTATCAGGGCGGCCTTGGCACATTCTTAGACATTCTAAATGCGCTGGCCCAGCTTGCGGCGACCCGCAACAACTTGTCGAGCGCCGAGTTCTTTTATCAAGTTTCGCTGGCCCAGCTTGTTCGTTCTTTAGGCGGACGGTAGGGACAGTTCATCAAGAAGCGGCGGAAGCCCAACTTCGTTGGATATAATTTCTCGTGTCGCCTTGACTTCACTGGTCAGCACTGGCGACCCGGAGGGCAGACATGGAAGGCGCTGGGCACTTCTCTAGCCTCGGAATTTATTCCGTGGCTTCCTGGTTGGGTTGATCGAATTTAGGAAGAACTTTTATGTGGATTGTCAAATTAGCCCTCAACAAACCTTACACGTTTGCAGTTCTCGCGCTGCTGATTCTGCTGGCGGGCGTCGGCAGCATTTTGTCCATGCCGACGGACGTTTTTCCCGCGATTGACATTCCCGTTGTGACCGTTATCTGGTCGTACCCCGGCTTTACGCCGAACGACATGGAAAAGCGCTTCGTCACCCAAAGTGAGCGGGCTTATACCACGTCGGTCAACGACATCGAGCATATTGAGTCGCAGTCGGTTTCCGGCGTCGGCGTTATACGGATTTACTTCCAGCCGGGCGCAAACATCGCACAGGGCATTTCGCAGGTGACGGCGACCTCGCAGACAATCCAGCGCATCCTGCCGCCGGGAACTCAGCCTCCGTACATTCTGCGCTACGACGCTTCCGACGTGCCGGTTATCCAGGCGGCCATTCACAGCGACACGCTCAACGAGCAGCAGCTTTCGGACTACGCCACAAACTTTGTCCGCACGCAGTTCGCCACAGTTCAGGGCGCACAGGTCACGCTGCCTTACGGCGGACGCGGGCGCGTCATCAACGTCGATATTAACCCTCAAGCACTCTACGCGCACGGCCTGTCACCGTATGATGTTTCCAGCGCCGTCAGTGCACAAAACCTAGTGCTGCCGACGGGTGATGCGAAAATTGGAATGCGGGACTATAATGTCCAGATCAACGGCAGTCCCAGCACGGTGGATGCGCTGAATGACCTGCCGATCAAAGTAGTCAACGGCTCGGTAGTCTATGTCCGGGACGTGGCGCAAGTGCGTGACGGTTACTCGATCCAGCAGAATATCGTAGATCAAAACGGCAAGCGGGCGGTCCTGCTTCAAATCAATAAAAGCGGCAGTGCGTCTACATTGGACGTTGTTAACCGCGTCCGTGCCGCCTTGCCGCGCATCATGTCCACGCTGCCGTCGGCCCTTAAAATTGACCTGATCGCCGACCAGTCCATCTTTGTCAAAGCCAGTGTGCAGGGCGTCGTGCGGGAAGCGACGATTGCGGCGTGTCTGACGGCGCTGATGATCCTGCTGTTTTTAGGCAGCCTGCGCTCGACGGCTATTGTCGCGGTCTCGATCCCGCTGTCCATTCTGGCTTCCATCGCTGTTCTTCATGCCCTCGGCGAGTCTCTAAACACAACGACGCTTGGCGGCCTCGCGCTGGCAGTCGGCATTCTCGTTGACGACACAACGGTCACGATTGAAAACATCAACCGTTACTTGGGCATGGGGCATGGGCTGCGTAAGTCAATTATTGAAGGCTCTGCCGAGATCGCCCTGCCCGCGCTTGTCTCGACGCTGTCTATTTGTATTGTCTTCCTGCCGATGGCACTCTTGTCGGGCGTCGCTCGTTACCTGTTCCTGCCGCTGGCTGAAGCCGTCATATTCGCCATGCTGGCCTCTTACCTGCTGTCCCGAACCGTGACGCCGACTTTCGCTATGTACCTGCTTCCCAAAGAAGTTGGATTGTTCGCCGAAGAAGGCCACGAAGAACAAAGCCACAGCCAGAATGGCTCCAACGGAACCGCTAAGAACGGCAACGGCAAGAACGGCAACGGCAAGAACGGCAATGGCAAGAACGGCAATGGCACACATAGCAGCGGCAAAAACGGTGTTCCTATTAATGGCTCTCACCACAACGGAAACGGCTACCACAGCGGCAGCAATGGAAACGGCGCAGGCAGCAAAGAGCAGACCGACGCCCAAAAGGCCACTGAGAAGCAGAAAAAAGGGGTTGTCTGGCGCATCCATAGTGCGTTTAATAAGCACTTCGAAAAGATGCGGGAAGCTTACAAAGAGCGTTTGACCTGGGTGCTGGACCACCGGTTAGCAGTGACGATTGTTTTTGTCGTCTTCTGCGGCCTGTCGTTCTGCTTGTTCCCCTTTATTGGACGCGACTTCTTCCCGCAGGTAGACGCCGGGCAGTTCCGCCTCCATGTGCGTGTTCCGCCATCTACGCGCCTGGAAGAAACGGCCAAGATTTTCAGTCAGGTGGAAGCCCAAATCCATAAGACAGTTCCGCAGTCGGAAACGGCGCTGACACTTGACAACATCGGCGAGCCGATTTTCGTCAACCTGGCTTATGGCGACAGCGCGACTGTCGGGCCGTCCGACGGCGAGATTTTGGTGTCGCTGAACCCGAAGCATCATCCAACCGAGCAGTATGTGGAAGCATTGCGCCAGGAATTGCCGAAGGAGTTCCCACAAGAGACGTTCTTCTTCCAGCCTGCCGATATTGTGAACCAGATTCTCAACTTTGGTTTGCCTGCGCCGATTGACGTTCAAGTTTCCGGTCCGAACCGCAATGCCGACGGCGACCTGGCAACGGCCCGGCTGCTGGCAACTAAAATGGCGGCGGTTCCCGGTGCGGCGGATGTCCATTTGCAGCAGATTGTGGATGGTCCAACGCTGAACATTGCGGTGGACCGGACACGGGCGCAGCAGATTGGCTTGACCCAGCAGCAAGTCTCCCAAAGCCTTTTGGTGTCTCTTGCCGGCACGGCGCTTTCCTCGCCCAGCTACTTCTTGAACCAGCAAAACGGAGTTGTTTACTCCGTTGTCACGCAGACGCCGCAATACAGACTAGACTCACTGGATGCTTTGCTGGGTACGCCGCTGACGGCGTCAGGGCTAACTGAGCCGGCACTGCTGTCGTCGGTGGCGACAATCACTCACGGCACGTCGCCTTTGGTTATCACCCATTACAACATCCAGCCGACGTATGACATCTACGCCAGCACGCAGGGACGTGATTTGGGCGGCGTTTCTAATGGGATCAGCAAAGTCATTGCCGGAGCTGCAAAAGGACTGCCGAAGGGCAGCACAATCACCGTGCGCGGTCAGGTGCAGTCCATGAACGCCTCGTTTACCGGCCTCTCGCTCGGCCTCATCGGCGCGGTTGTGCTGGTGTATCTGCTGCTGGCGGTCAACTTCCAGTCGTGGCTTGACCCGCTGGTGGTCGTTTCCGGCGCACCGGGCGCGTTTGCGGGCATTCTGTGGATGCTGTTCATTACGCAGACGACGCTGAACGTGCCGTCGCTGACGGGCGCGATTATGACGATTGGCGTCTCGACCGCGAACAGCGTTTTGGTGGTGACGTTCGCCAATGAAAGGCGTCTGGAAGGCATGAGCGCAATAGACGCGGCCATTGAGGCCGGGTATACCCGTCTGCGTCCGGTTCTGATGACTGCCCTTGCCATGATTGTCGGCATGATCCCGATGGCGCTGGCTTTGGGCGAAGGCGGCGAACAAAACGCGCCTCTGGGCCGGGCCGTCATCGGCGGCCTGCTGGTGGCGACTTTGACGACGCTGTTCATCGTTCCCATCTCGTACAGCATCCTTCGCAAGAACCAGCCGAAGCCGATTGAAGAAGATGAGGACGAAGACGCGCCGAAGTCCCAGCCCGCCAAGCGCCGCCATCCTGCGGACGACCACGCGCCCGAAAATCAGCCGCTGGCCCAGCCGAAAGCAGATCAGCCGCAGGCGGAAGGGCAGCCGGCTTAGAAACTGTGCAGAAAGCCTCCCTGCCCTGAACGGCAGGGCTTTAAAGGAGCAATCTCCCGCCTGCGCGGGCGAAGACAAAGCCCATCCAATGCCCGCGCAGGATCCCATGCCCGTGCAGGATCCCATGCCCGTGCAGGATCCAATGCCCGCG
>CAXTER010000073.1:0-23426 GCA_964243345.1 uncultured Armatimonadales bacterium | reverse complement strand
TCGACCAGACGCTGCCCTGGCCGCCGGGGATCTCGGCGGTGCCGGCGACGGACTTCCCCTGCTTTCTGCAGGAAACATTGGTCCACAGGAAGCCGATCCGGGCGCGGGCCAGATGCCGGTGATCGGGGTTATAGAGCGGGCCGTCTTCCGCGAGATAGACCGTCCTCACCCAGCCCATCAGCTCCGGGGAAGGGGCGAACAGGTCCCGGCCCGGCTCCTCGAACTCTTCCGGCGGAAACGGGCGTGTCAGGTGTTTCATGGAAGCCTTCAGGAAGCGAGGAGGCGTGGCCTCAGCACGAGGATCAGGTCTTCTTCGCCGAGTTCTTTGTCGCACCGGCGCATCCGGCAAGCCGTCAGATTGCCCGACGCCTGAAGGTAGACGAAGACCGGGGCGTGGACGGCATAAGGAGCCAGCAGCGCCGGAAGGTCATTCAGGCGCATGGGCTGGGTGACGACCGGAAGACTGAACGGATTAAAAGCCTCTTCGCTCGTAGGCAAGTCACAAGCCTCTTCGCTCGTATGCGGCTTCAATTCGGGTGCGGGCGGTCTCAAAATAGGTGGGGTCCTTCTCGATGCCGACAAATTGCCGGCCTTCTGCCGCGCAAGCCACTCCTGCCGAGCCGCCGCCCATGAACGGGTCCAGCACAACCTGACCGGGATGGGAGTACGTTCTGAGCAGCCAGGTGAGCAGCTGATGAGGCTTCGCGGTTGGGTGCGTGGAAGGCACATCTCGCCCGTAGGTCAGCACCGACGTGGGATGACGCCGCCCGTCGTTTTGGCGGCTGGGAAGCGCCTTCGTCGCCGAATAGTGCGAAGCCGGCGACTCTTTATAGTGATGCAGGTAAGGCGCGTGTCCATGCGTGAACTGCGGATTGTAGACGCTCTGCAGCACGCGCACCAGATGCTCACCCTGTTTCACGCGGCGCGGGCCGAACTGCCGGCAGAACACGAGGATGGTCTCATGAGAGCGCAGAGGCCTCACGTTGGCGCTGAGGAAACCGACCGGCGTTGTCTTTTGCCACACCTGGTCATAGCGAAAGAACTTTCGATTACTGTTGATCAGGTCGGTCGTGAACGGCTGGGCCGCAAAGCAGCAGATGACGGCGGTCGGCTTTGCCACACGGTGAACTTCGGTCCACCAGGCTTCCCAATCAATTTTGTTCTTGCGGGCTGCTTTGTCAAAGGCTAGGTTCGTGGTCGCAAACGGGGGGTCTGTGACCACAAGGTCAATGCAGCCGTCCGGCAGCCGGTGCATCGTCTCAAAGCAATCACCTGGAAAGAGCTGAAAGTGGTCAGTGAGAAAGCGGCAATCGCCGACTCGAATGTCATACAAGGGTCGTGCAAATCTTCACTGAGGCAATCGCCTACGGGAAGCCTTTCTGGTAAGTGTCAGCGAAAAGGCCTGGTCGAACATCGACCAGGCCGGGACAGAAGAAAATTGGGTTTACAAAATTACGAAATTAGGTGAGACTAAAAGAAGCTATGTAAGGCCAAAGTAGATGTCGCTCTCAGCGCTGTCGGCGTCGCGCCAAGCATACGCGCAGTCCACGCCGTTGTCGCAGCGCAGGCGGCTTCCGTCAAAGACGAGGCCGGTGCCGCAATTTGGGCAGCGCAGGCCGGCCAGAATCGCCAGCCGGTGCAGCGTTTCCGTGGCAAAGTTGCTGCGCTGGGCGAGCGGCGAGCAGTCGCCGCGGCGATGGAATGGACGGGCAGGCAAGTGTTGGGGGATAATCGCCTTCATTACTCTCATTTTACCACTGTTAGACGATTTTACGGTAGCTACACGATGGGTACTTGCCGAGGCTGCTCCAGCATTCCCAGCACACGATGTACCCTCGGCTACCGATGTAGTACCAGTTTGACACGAGATCGTCGCCGCACTGAGGACACACACCGCGCACCCATTCCGGCTTGGGCCGGTCACTCGTGCCGTTCACCTCGCTCCGGTCTGCCGAGGGGTCGTAGGCTTGTCGGACGGACTCAACGGCCGCATTTGTTTCCAGGAGTGTCGGATTGGTGTCAAGTATCGTGTTCATTTGGCACGCAGGCGGTCAAACTGGACGGAGTTGCGCCACGCTAAATACTGAAAGTTGGCGTCTTCGCCCGGCAGATTGCAGTCCGCATGGCAGTGAATGGTAAGGCTGAGGCCCACGACTTTGCGCCGCCGCTGCGAAGACTTATTCGGGGATGTCCGCTCCGCACGGTACGGCTTGCCGATCCTGACGACCGGCAGCTTTTGGCAGGCGGCGGGCAAAGCCTTCGATGCAGCGTGAACCGCGTTCTTTGCAGGCGCAGCTTGGGCCGACAGCGCCAGGCAGAAGATGACAAAACCGGCCAGCAGCAGAAACGCGAACAGGAGGAAAGCGCGGAGGACTTTCAGGGCGGTGCTTGGTTCCATGCTGGGTTTTCTTGAGATCACAAACCTGTCAAAGAGCCGCCTGGTCACTCAAAGGGCGAGTGACCAGGGGTGAGGTCCTGCCGTCCGTGGCAAGAGCCGCGCCGGAGGTTGTTGCGCGACATCGAGATTTTGAGTGACAAAGACGCGGCGGAGACGAGGCACAGAGTGTTGCGCCGGCGGGCTAAGGCCAGCTCTTGACTCGCCTGCACCGGCGTGATGGAAACGCCCATGCGGCGCAGCAAATGGACCGCTTGCTCGGGCCGAAGGCCGAGCCGCGCATACACTTCCCAAATGCGGCCTTGCTGCTCCGGGGAAAGCTCGACGGGTTTCATTTGCTGCCTGGCCTTGCCCTGGGAATGTACGCAGTGCTGCGACCACGCAGATGCAGCGGGACGTCCGGGTTCTGGGCGAGGAGGCGGGCCTGAAGGCGCTGCTCGCGTTGCTCTTCGTCCACCCGGAGCCGGGCCTTCTTCATTTCCTCAGCGATTTCACTCTCCGAGTAATGCAGAAGCGTCGGCGCGATCTCAACCGGCTGGATGCCGAGGCGCACCAGGCTCTCCCAGAAGGCGGTGCCATAGGTTTTGCGGCGGGGGATGTCCGACCTTCGAGTGCAATTCATCTTGACCATTACCGGAGCGATTTCCAGGGAAAAGGGAAAGGGTCGTCCATCTCGGCTTCGATGCCGGGCGGCAGGCCCTTTTTGAGCATTTGGCGGTCGCGGTCCCGGACTGGCTCTTCGAAGGGACGCAGGTCGCCGCAGGCCTCGCGGTCCATCTTGCCCGACAGCTCGGAAAAGTCGGTCGGCCAGGCGGCCTCATCAATCATGATCGGCGCGGCTTGCTCGGCAATCTCCGTCAGCTGCTGCCGCTCGGACTTGCTCGCCAGCAGCGCGGCCAGCCGCTCCTGCCGCTTTCGCATCTCAGACCGAGCGCGGCGAATTTGGTTATGGCGCCGCAGATCAGCACGGGCTTGTGCGGCGGATGGCGACGGGAAGGCGATGCGCTGGGCTAGGGTCATTACAGGCCGGTGGGAATTGGGCGCGGTGGCTGCGTGCATAAAAACCTCGTTCAAAAAAGGAGTCAACAAAAAACCGCCCGAATCATCAAATTGATTTTGGAGGCGGCGATGTTGAGCGGCTAATGTTGACAACGGACTCAAAAAAACAGCGCCCGCACGCGGCTTGAAGATAGAAGACTTCAAAGCCAGCATGAGCTAGGCGCTGCCTGTGTAGCTAACAACGGCTCTATACGGACAGCCGTCGGAAGACTAAGAAAAAGAAACAGAGAAAAAGAAATAGAGAACCCGCCCTCTATTGACTTTCAAGCAGAAGGCGGGTGGTTCAGTGTTCATTATAGGCAGGGCGGCATGGAAACTTTAGGGCTCTTGTGAGGCCGGTACATAATGAGGCTGGCCTACCCCTGAAGTTCAGCGGAAATGTTCTTGGTTATGACAACATGCTCCTTGAACTCGTTCAATGTCAGCAGCGCCAGATGACGTCCATGTATTTCTTCCATGCTCCGATGCCCATTGGAGTTTGCCAAGTAGGTCGCGGCATGATCACGGAGAAACTCATGGTTCGAAAGCTGGGCCATGATGTACGCTTTGTCAAACGCCGCACCGTCTGACGACTTCAGCTTTGCGAGGATAGCTTTGCCGGTTGCATTCATCGGAGGCGTTGGAATTCCCATCTCCATCAGCACAGTTGTGACCGCAATCGCTTCCCGCAGCTCGAAGTTCGCAAATTCCTTCGCGTGGGCATTGGTCGCTTTGTCCACGGCGATTTCGCTGGTGATCTTCGACAGCGTTGCGGGTCCTATGACGCCCATATAGAATTGCTTCGCGGTCATGGCATGCGGCTTCGCCATCGGATAGTTGTGGCCGGTCTCGGCCTGCGGCTGTTCTGGCTTGGTCGCGCCTTGAACAGAAGCGGCTAGCCCCAGCGCGGCAGCGCCCAGGCCGGCAGCGGCGATGCGGGATAAAAAGGTGCGGCGGGAAGTCGCGCCGCCGTCTGCTTCATGGTTGAAATTAGTCATATCGTACTCCTTACGGTTTCCTGCGAACGAAATTATGTCTTGTTGGGTACTATTAAGTCAAATCATTTTTGGCATAGGTCTATGAAATATATTCACTCGAAATATATCCAAAGGAAGCAGTATGAATGTCGGTCAGCTCGAACTTCTCGTGGCACTAGTTGAAACCGGCAGCTTCTCTGACGCCGGGGATCGCGTAGGGCTTACCCAGTCGGCAGTCAGTCACAGCCTTGCCAAGCTGGAGTCCGAGATTAGAGTCACGCTTGTGGCGCGGAGCCGGCGGGGGTTATCGCTGACAGGCGCGGGGCAGGACGTGCTGACACATGCCCGCGCGGCGCTGGCCGCAATAGAAGCCATTCGGCAGACTGCCGCCGCCGCACGCGGAGTTCCCGTGGGCCGAATGCGGTTTGGGACGGCTTATCCGGTGTCTGCTCGCCTGCTCGCTGGAATTTTGGGTGATTTCCAGCGTCAATATCCAGAAATTGATCTCGTTTTGTTCGAGGGAACAGGGCAGGAAGTCGAGGAATGGGTCGCGGGGAGCATTGTGGATGTCGGCATTGTGCGCCATCCAACTCCGAACATCGAAAGCCGCCTGCTGGTGGAAGACGAAATCTGCATGGTTTTCCCGGCAGACCACCGGCTGCGAAGTTCAGCGCGGGTGGATGCTGAAAGGCTACTGAGCGAGCCGCTGATCGTGCCACGTTCGGGTCATGCTCTAGTGACGGAAGCGCTACGGGAGATGGGACAGGATACGACTGAGCTTTGTTTTAAGTATACCGTGAGCGACCTGCGGACGATCTTTCTCATGGTTCGGGATGGCCTCGGTGTGACGCTGATGCCGCGCACGACGCTTCCTGACGATTTAGACGGGCTACTGACCTTGCCCTTATCTCCCGCAATGCCTTTTCGGGTGGGACTTGGCGTTCGCTCCTGGGAGGCAAGCAGCCCAGTGGCAAAGCTCTTTACGCAGACTGCGGAGGCTTGGGCAACAACCCATGGTTTTCTTGGGTGATACTATTCATCTATTGCTTAGATGCTCCACTAAGTAAACATTAACCGGAGCAAAGAACTAATTGAAGTGGCGAGTGGCTACTGTAGCTGAGGAGGCCACGGCTCTCCCGGAAAGACATAGAATCCACCTGCATTGCCTGAACTATCGTCGGAATGAGCTGACCCTGGCGCATACCACTTCCCCTGCACATACCACCACAACGCAGCCTGACCGGGGGGGACATGACTGGCAGAGCCGTCTTCCCGGACGAACACCCAGTTCCCTGTCTTCGGCAGGACCGGGCTGTCAACATGGTTGGTACAGACGAGCAGAACCAGGTTCGGAACGCGTGGCAGCGAAACCCGGTGCCCCAGAAGGCCTGACAGTTGGTCGGGCCGATAGCTGTATAGAACAGCGCCTGAAGGACAGTCGTACACGCTCTTGTCCTTGACGTAGGTTTGCGTCACTACATCCCAGGCTGGCGAGCCATCCGAGGAGCCAGCCGGCAGATTACCGTCGTTGTCCTGACTGTAAAGGTCGGCGGCGAGGGCAAGTTGGTGCAGGTTGGACGTACAGGTTGCTAGCTGCCCTCGCTGGCGGACATTAAGGAAAACAGGGATCAGTATTGCCAGCAGCAAGGCTACGATGCCAAGAACAATCAGTAGCTCGATCAGCGTGAAGCCATACCTTCGTGCTCGTCCCTCAATGAAAGCCCAGCTCAATGCCGCTGTATCTTTATGAGGATTTTTCGTGTTCCAATCAATGGCAGGGATCATTATAAGCCTCCGGGATCAGCAGTTTAACTCAATAATAGACATTCCGTAAGAAGTTGTCATTATCCTGCTTAAATGCTCCGCTAAAAACGAATCAACTGCTCCTGCTCCCCGTATTGTTACTTGGAACTTTATACTGTCCAAAACCGTTATTATCGTCACTATAATTCCCCGGTAAAATTATACAGGTCGCGCGATACAAAAACCGATATTTTTGGTATCTTCTGCACGGCGAAACAGAAATTATCCACCACGACCATGACCGAGCTTGTTCCCGCAAAATCACCCGTTCCAAAAGCTGCTACACGTAAGCCGCTGGAAGTCGTGCCGACCAGCAGCGCCCTGACCAAAGCGCCGGCCTGGCACAAGGCCGGCCTTCAGTCTCACCTCAACCCCGTCGAGCTGCTCATGCAAGACGCCCGCAGCGAGGCCACCCGCAAGACCTACCGCACCGGACTCAAGCACTTCTTCGGCGGCGAGTTCACCCTCCAGCAGCAGCTCGACTTCCTCAGCCAGAGCGTCACCGAAGTCGCCCTCGTGATGAGCGCCTACCAGGCGGCCCAGCGCAACCAAGGCGTGCCGGCAGCGACCATCAACTCCCGCCTGTCCGCCGTGCGAGCGCTCATCAACACCGGCAAGAAGTACTCGTTCTGCGCCTTCGACTCCCGCTTCCTCATCAAAAGCGAAAAGGTCCTCGGCTACCGCGACACCGCCGGCACCGACCTCGACAACATCCAGAAGCTGATCGCTGCGCCCGGCACGGATACGCTTAAAGGCAAGCGGGACACGGCCATCCTCCGCATGATGTTCACCATCGCCACCCGCCGCGCCGGGGTCTGCTCGCTGGACGTGGAACACTTCGACCCCGCCGGCAGCCGCATGGCCGTCCTCGGAAAAGGCCACGGCGAGCGCAAGTGGAAGCCGCTGGAGCCGGGGACCTGCGCGGCCATCGCGGTCTACCTTGCAGCGGCGGGCCACACGGATGGCGCGTTGTTTCGGAACTGTCACCGGGACCCGGCGGTCGCCGGCCAGCGGATGACGACGCGGGGCCTGTATGAAGTGGTCGGCTACTGGGGGCGCAAGATCGGGCTGACCCACCTGACGCCGCACAAGATCCGGCACTCGGCGATCACCATCCACCTGGACGAGAGCGGCGGCGACATGCTCGAAGCGCAGGGGCTGTCCGACCATGTAGACCAGCGGACGCTGGCCCGGTACGACGACAACCGCAAGAAGCGCGGCAGCAAGGCGACCAAGATGCTCGGCGACCTGCTCGACGGACGGCTGGAGCAGACCAAAGGCCAGTGATGGAAAAGCCACAGCAGAGCGTTAGAAGCGCATGGGCTTGTACACCGTCGCCCAAATCTCCCACGGGTCGGCGCCGGATCGACTCTTGACGATCTTGTAACCTTCCAGCTTGAGCCAATCTTCCAAAGCGTGCAACACCGGCAGCATCTCTGGGCGAGCATTGCCGTGAATGTTGGCGTCAGCGGTACTAAGAGGCATGAACAGGTCCGGATATTGGCCGTCTTTGACAAGCCGGAATCTCGACTGGTCGCCTTGGCGGGCTTGCAGAAGGGCTGACTGGAAGTCGCGCAGGATCGGCTCGTATACGGCCAGTTGGGCCAGCGACAAGTCGGGATCTTGCGAATGCGATAGTGCTGATGCTCCTGGCTTGCCAACAACCTGGTGTATAAACCCAGTGAATCTCTTGCCCACAGACATATCCGGCCGAACCTCCGTGACACGAAAAGCCCCGTCGTCGCGCTCCTCGATGTCCAACCGACTGTCGTCTGGAATCTCATAGTGCGGCCAAGACCTCAAACTCGACTCGATCAATTCTGTGTTCATAACGGGTTCCTGAGCCTGACATGGCTTAATCCTTTCGTCTTCTTGGCAAGTTGCTTTCTTTATGATACCACCCCTATACAGCAATTCAGAGCGAGTCGGAGCGTCTTCGGTTCAGCGCTTACCAGTGACAAAGAAGACCCGTAGCACAATTCTGTGCTACGGGTCTCTACTTCACAGAAGCAATGGGAGCAGACGCCCCGCTCGCGCCCATTGTTCGTCGTCCGCCTCCACCGCCAGCTCCTCCAGCCACCGATCTACCGCCCACGGATTGTAGAGGTAGAACCGGCGCAGCCGGGTGACAAGAAAGTGAAACCGCGCCGGCGTCATTCCTTCATCTCGACCGGCACTTTGGGTTCCACCGGCACTTTGAGGTGACAGCGCCACTTGACGCGGGTCTTCGTGCTTCGGGCGACGTCGGGCGTCAGCGTAATATCGCAGGGGCCGCTCGCCGGCAGGTCCGCCCCCGCCAGCTCCTTCAGGACATTGCCGATCCAGGTCAGGACGGCGGCCTGGTCGCCCCCGCCGTGCCGGAAGTGCAGCGTCGTGAACGACATCTGGCGCTCGGTGTCCGTGAACGTCTCCACCCCGTAGGGCGGGATCGACAAGGTGGGTATATTGCTTGGGGCAATGTTTGGGTTCGTATCGGGCATTGGTTTCTCCTTGCGGAGCTGGTGTTGACAGCGCCAGCTCCGCCTTGTCGCATCTCAGGCAGCTTAGTCCGCCCGGTCACTGTTAATCCGCCTGGTCAATCTCGATCTGCACGACGCTCTCGCCGTCCGGCGTCTCGGTCAGCCCCAGCTGCACCGGCGTAAAGAACGTGTCTCGGTCGCGGCCATCTTTGACGACCTTCACGGTCAAGTGGTCGCCGTAGCCGTCCAGCTCTTCCTTCATCTCACCGACTGTCATGGTTTGCTTCTTCCTTCGTTTGGATTTCCGCGTGTTGGTCAGATGCGCGGCCCCTGGCCCTCTAGGACTTGATATAGAACTAGGACTTGATATAGAAGACGTCTTCGGCGGGAACAAGCTGGGCGAAGTCCACCGACTCCCCATCCGTCAGCAGCCTCTCGGCCAGCGCCGCCTTGTCCAGCTTCTCGGCCACGGCGGCGGGCAGATGCTCTTTAGCCCAGGCAAGTGCAGCAGCGGGGTTCGTCAGGCACACACCGGCGGGCTTCGTGCGAAACCCGATCTGGCCGTTGTAAAGGCGGATTGACTTCTTCTTGCCGCCTTCCAGCTCGGCGCGGACATAGGCTTGCAGCGCGGCCCCGAATTTCCATTCCAGATGCTCGGCATTCCGCTCCTCGGCGCGGGCCATCCGCTCGGCGTTCTCCCGGATGCGCTGGGCGCGGCTCCGGGCGTCGGCCATCTTCCCCAGCACCCAATCCACGCCGGCAGCGTCGGTGGGAATGAACTCCCCTCTCCCATCCGGGGAGGGTGCATCGGCAGTCAGGGCGGCGGCTTCCTCGGCGGTCAGTTCAGTTGTTTCAATTTCTTGCATGGTTGTTCTTCTTTCTGAGGTCAGCGATAATTTCGCGGGCCATCTCGTTAATGGCTGGGTCTTCGGGACCTTCTTCCAGCTGATTGGCCGGGTCGACGGCTTCGGCAAGGCAGGCGAGGCAATACAGGCACTTGGTATCGGGGTCCTGGTAGACCAGCGTTGTTTGCGGCGGGCCGACTTCGGCTTGGACCATCGCGCAGAAGTCGCACACGCCGGAGGTCAGGCCGGGATACAGAATTTGTTCTTGAGCGGGCATGAGGGTCTCCTTAAAGTACGCGGCGGTAAGCGCAGGTGGGAGCTGCGCCGAGCGATTGCCAGCACTCCCAAACACACAAGTAGCCGCGCCCGCCGACGTAGTAGGCATTGGCGACAAGCTGATCGCCGCAGGCCGGGCAAGTGCCGCGCGTCCATTCGGGCTTCGGCTGGCCGTCCGGCGTCGGGCTGTCATACGCATGCCGGACGCTCTGCACAGCGGCGTTGGTTTCTAGGATCTCGTTCATCAAGCTGTCTCCTCAAAGGTAGCGGAAAACGGGAAAAGTGGGGGCGTTCCGCACCGGAACTTCAGTTCGTCCCGCCCCCCGATTGTCAAAAGTGAATGTCGGGGTCGCATCCGTAGGCGCTTTCCGCGTTCTCCATCATGGCGTCAAAGGCGTCGGCCTCCGCTTCCTTACGGGCTAGCTGCTCAACGGCCAGCCGATGTTTGCACTCTCCGAATTTCTTCCAAGCCGGGCAGTCGCAGGCATCGAGCGTGCCTTCGTTCAGCAGCACGCTGTAAATGTCGCCCTTCGGGGAGAACACATGGTAGAAGTCGGTGGCGAACTTCTCGGCTTTGTAGCCGTCTTCCCAGAGGGTTTCGGCGCGGCGGGCGATGTTGGCGAGGGTGCGGGCGTAGCGGTCGCCCTTAATTATTTCGGTCAGTTCGTCGTTGTTCAGGGCGGTGGGGTTGGAAGTGTAGTTTGTCATCGTTTGCGTTCCCTTCGGTTCTGTCTATGCTACTATTTTACCCGACCAAAGAAACATTGTCAAGCCTTTTATCACCGTATACAGAAACTTTTTTTATCAACATGGGTATAATAGGCTTGACGTAAGGCACATCAACAGGTACAATGGCGGCAGGCACAAGGGAGAGCAGAGTAAGGATGAAGATATGATCAAGAGCAGGCTTGCAATACTGCTTGCCGAGAAAGGCCACGCAGAGAACCGGAAAGTGACCTATGATCTCGTTGTGAGAGAGACTGGTCTTTCCAAAGGTGTTCTAGTCCGGCTCAACGCTCAGGATTTTGGTAGCGGTGCAGATGGCATCCGAATGGACACGCTGGACACGCTTTGCACCTATCTAGGCTGCGCGGTCGGCGACATCTTAGAACACGTTCCAGGGGACAAGCAGAAATGACACATTATTTGACATTAATGGCGATGCGTGCACTGATGGCTAGAGATCCGAGCTGCACCATCGCCTGCGAGCATGACTGGCAGGGATGCATTCGAGTCTACACTGCCGAAGCAAACCCCACTAAAGGCATTCACCCCGCCCAGATCAAGCTGGTGACGTTTGACCAGTTAGTGGCGGATGGCCTGATTGCTCCAGGTCCAGGCCATCTGTGTGCCAACGATGACGGGTCAAACCCCGCGACCATCTACCGCAACGCCAAGAGGAAATCATGAACATTCCGCAGACAGAACTTGACAGCCTTCGCACACTGGCCGTTAAAATCAAGCAGGCGGGAAGTCAGGCCATGCGAACGGTCGGCCATGACCAGGCGCTGCGGCTGGAGGAGCTGATGAGCCTCGCCGCGCAGCTGGAGACCCGGCTGACCCAGGCCGGCGCGGAGCGTCCCAGCACTGCCGTCTCCACGCGCTTCACGGTGCCTCTGGAACTGATGGACACACGCGCCAACCGGCGCAAGGCCGAGAAGCTCAGGGAAGCCTGGGAGGCCGCTTTGGAAGTGGACCGGGAGCGGTACGGGGAGAAGATCGGTACGGACGGTGAAGCGCAGATGATTGAGATGCTGCTGGCAGACTGCGAGCAGGAGATCGGCGGACCGGCGGGACGCGAAAGCGCTCGCTGAGGGGCTAGTGCAGGAGGAAGAAATGCGAATTTATGAAATCACAATGGAAGGCATCAAGATTGCCGAGGTAAAGGCAGAAAGTGAGGAGAAGGCTTTCCAAGCTCTTATTCATTACGAGAGCTTTATCGACACTGCACACGGTCCGGTGAGCCTCAGCACAGGACATGGCATCGTGGACAAAGACACCATCGATTGGGACAGCTTTGACATTCTGGTCGTCCCGCTGCGAGACAAGAAGGACGACCAGTTCGCCGGATTGAAAGCCAAAACAATCGAGTGAAGAAGCCCTGATCCGCAAGCTGCGGAACGGGGCTTCTTTACATTCAAACTGGTGTCATGCTGGGACGAGTTTTAGCTTCCCGCGCGGGCAACAAGGACACCGCATTCCTTCATGGAAATGCACAGCGTCTTCGCGATTGTCTTCATCAACGGCAAATCTTTGCTGACATTTCAAGCTGCTGCACTGATAAATCATCGGCGGCTCGGATTGTGGAATGGAATTGTGGTAGTAATAACTTGCCCTTTCAGGGCTACTAGGCTGATCAGAAAGAGCTTCCCATACCTGCTCCGGCGTCGCCCGAACGTGCATCCATCCACCGCCGACACTGATCTTGACGACTTCGATATTATAGCATCGGAATATCTCGGCAATTCCTTCCGTGTAAGTCTCTTGTTGTTGAAACCCTTCTGGCAAAGTAGGTCGCCGGAGCCACGATCTTATCTTGGACGGCGTTAGCTCAAAGATGCCTGTATCAACATTGTAGCCGCTCATATCGCCTCCTCTTTCAGCGAAGATTCGTACAGGTTCCTCGCCCGCACCTCCACCAGCTTGGGCTTCGGGGTAATGCCGCTGCCAGCGTGGATCAGCAAAAGCTCGCGCCGGGCCTGGTCCAGCCAGGGCTGCTGCTCGGCCTCTAGGAGTGACGGCCAGGACGTGAGGTGGTTGCACTCGGTGCCGGACAGCGCAGGGACTTTGGCCGGCTCCGTCTTCTCCTTATTACTCTTCTTCTCAAAAAGCGAAAGCGAAGACTCCGGGGCCGCCGCAGGCGTAAGGGAAGTATTTTCTTCAGTAAGAAGAGTAAGAGACTCTTTATAAGATGCGCCATTTTGGCGTGTAGGCATGTCATTTTGGCGCATCGGCACGCCATTTTGGCAGTCCGATATGCCATTCTGGCGCATCGGCATTTCGTCCGGCACGCCATTTTGACGTATCGGCGCTTCAGCGCCCTCTTGCCGACTTTTGTCCGCTCCGCGCTCAAGATGCGCTTCGTCTTCGGGAGTCAAAACATCGTCCATCTTGACCATGTAAATGTAGTGTTCGCGGATGATGCGCTGATGCTTGTCGCGCTCGACCCGGAACTCCCGCTGGACGTACTTCGCGAAAACAGGATCGTCGGCGAAGATGCGCTGCAAGGTCCGCAGGCCCATGCCGCACTGCTGGGCGAGCTGGGACTGATCGATGTCGATCTCGCCCCGCTGTACTCCGGTCTTCGGCTGGTAGTAACCCAGCGACCGCAAACGCATGAGAATCTTCAGGCCGTTCGGCGTGATGCTCGGCAGCCAGTTAGCGATAAAGTAGTGGGACAACGACGCAAACTGGTCTGGGCGCGTGATCGCAGCGCGGGGATCGTCATACACGAACTGAGCGGCGGCAGTTGAGGTGACGCGAGGATTTGAGGTGATGCGGGGTTTGCTCATGTCGGCGAAGCCTCTCTACAGGATGTAAAATCCTTATTTTTCGTACCACTCCACGGCGCCGTCGCTTTTCACCAGTTCCTCAAAAGCCAGCAGCAGACCGCGTGTGATGACGTCCTGCTTGCTTTTGCGGTGCTTTTTGACCAGGTCTGCCGCATAGCCGAGCCGCTCCACGACGTCGTCCGGCAGCCGCGACGAAACCAGAGTCGCTTTCTCCCGCACGAGATCGGGATACGCTCGCGCCAGCTTCTGAAGCAGCGCCCGGTCCAGCGGGTCCACGGCCGGATCGCTTGCCGCTTCCAGCGCTGACGCCGGCTTCCGAACCGCCTTGCCGGAAGTCTGTCCTGCTTGCTTGCGGTCTGTCTTGCTGGCTTGCTGTACAGGTGGCAAGATGTCTGACTTTACATCTTGCTGTGTGGCTTGATTGTCATCTTGATGGCTGTCTGTCAAGATGTCTTGCTGGCTTGCTGGCTTGTCATCTTGATTGATTGATGTCAAGATGGCTCCTTCCGGTTCCGGCTCTGTGCTGGGGGAAGCTGCAAAGTGCCTGTCCAGGTTTTGCATGGAGAGAATGGAGAGCGGGTCGGACGGCATCGTCAAAGCGGCTGTTTTCGGCTTAACTGTATTGCTCATAATTTTGGGTCATCACTCACGACATCTTACTTGATGCTTTACTTCTTGTTCCAGCGCGGCTCCAGGTCCTGGATCGCACGGCTCAGACTATCCTCTTCTACGGTCTTTTTTTGCAACACGCGAGCGTTCAGCAGGGCGGCGTCGCAAAGGGCGCACAGGTCGCGCGGAATGCCGCGTGTGACGTCGTAGATCACCGTATGGAGCTTAGCCAGGAACACGCTGTCAAAGTCGCCGCCGGCCACCGTCATGCGGTGCCGAAGCAGATTGATGGCATCTTCCAGGGTCAGGGAGTTCAAGGTCGTGGCGCTGACGATGCGAGACCGCAGCTCCGGCTTGTGGGTCAGCTTGTTCTGGAAGTTCGGCTGGGCAAGGAGGATCACTTGGATCAGCTTGACCTTTTGAGTCTGGAGGTTGAAGAGCTGATGGATCGTCTCCAGATTGTCGTGCGAAAGCGTCTGGGCTTCATCCAGCATCAGGACCACCGTGCGGCCGGCTTCATACTCGGAGACCAGGAAGCTTCTGAGGCGAGCCTTGAGGTCCTGGAGGTTGCGGGTGATCGGCTGCCCGAAGGCGGCCAGCACCAGCCGCAGAAACGCGGCGGCCGTGCGCGGGGAAGGGTCGTCTAGGTAAGCGACCGAATACTTGTCCGGCTCGCTCTGCCAGCTGTTCTTGGCAAGCTGCGAGATGGTCGTCTTGCCCGTCCCCGGCTGGCCCATCAAGAGAAACAGTCCCTTGCGCGACTGAACGGCGTAAGCGACTTTCGCAATGGCCAGCATGTGTTCTTTCGACTGAAACCCAAACTGCGGGTCTGGAGTCGTCGAAAACGGCTCGGCACTCAAACCGAAATGCGCGAGGTAATCCAAAGCAGGTCCTCCTCTTGTTCCCGTTATTCTCTGTGTCCGGCTATCCTGTGACCTATTCACAGTGTTATGTCGCGGGTTAGTCGCATCATAGCATGGACAAGCAAGCGGTGTCAAGGGGTTTGACAGATTATTTGGAAAGGATTGTTTGGAGAGGGCGAGGGAGATTTATTTTCAAGAGTTTCAGAGAATGTTCAGCTAGGTCCTGGAAGGAGGTACGAACTTCTTCCGGGGCCGTCTCTTTGTTGCTGACACAGTAATTATACCACTAAAAGCCTTAATTTATTCAGACTTTATGAAAATAGTCTAACTATTCTCAGACTTGTTTGGGTATAATTAAAGTATGGTTGATGAAGATTTCTTGACGGTTCCAGAGGCAGCAGCCGAACTAGCAATCACAGTTAGTTCCGTGCATATTGCCTTGAAGGAAAACCGCCTGCCTTATATTGAGAAATATGGCCGCAAGCTCGTCAGCCGCGCCGATCTGGACATCTATAAACTGAGAACGAGGCCGGGCGGAGAGAAGCCGAAGGGCAGGCCGCTAGGGATGAAGAATAGGCTGTAGCAAATCGCCGTAAAATAAACCTTGACCGTTGTAAAGTAAGCCCCGGAAAAAAGTAAGCCCCGGAAAGCAGAAACCTCATTCATGCCCACTCCTGTTACTCCCGCTCCTGACTTTGATGCACTCTCTCCTGCCTTGCAAGCTGCACAAGCCGCACAAGCCTCGGCGGAAAGCCTTGCGGATGCCTTGAAGACTTCGGAACTGCGCTACCGGCGTCTGTTCGAGACGGCCCGCGACGGCATGCTGATCCTGGACAGCGACCACGGGCGGATCACCGACGCAAACCCTTACATGACCGAACTTCTGGGCTACTCATATGAGGAACTGATGGGTAAAGAACTGTGGGAGATTGGGCTGCTGCGGGACAAGGAGGCCGGACAGGCGGCGTTTCAGCAGTTGAAGCAGGAGCATTACATCCGCTATGAAAATCTGCCGCTTGAAGACCAGCACGGTCAGCGGCGTGAGGTCGAGTCTGTTAGCAATCTCTACCGCGAGAACGGGCATACGGTGATCCAGTGCAACATCCGGGACATCACCGAGCGCAAGCACATCGCCGCTGAGCTTGCCGCCGCCGCTGCCAGAAATGAACGCATTGCGGAAACGTTGCAGCGCTCCATGCTCCAAGCCTCCCCGGCAGGCAAGTTTCCCGGTCTTCTGGTAGAGACACTTTACCAGGCGGCGATGAACGAAGCGGAGGTAGGCGGCGACTTCTTCGATGTTTTCGCGTTTGGTGGGGAGAAGGTCGCTCTCGTCGTGGGAGATGTGTCGGGCAAGGGACTCGTCGCGGCGGGACGAACGGCAGAAGTGAAGTATGCACTGCGTGCCTTTCTCCATGCCTACCAGTCGCCGGAAATCGCCCTGGCTCATCTCAACGATTTCATCTGCGAGACTTACCGCTTGGATACAGAGAATAAGGAAGTATTCATTGTTTTGGCTCTGGCCGTTGTGGATACCAACACCGGGGACGCTGTTTTTTCCTCGGCGGGGGCGGAGCCGACCTTGATCCTGCGGATGGACGGCGTGGTGCAGCCGGTGGGGATTATCGGTCAGCCCCTCGGTATCCAGGCGGGCGTGGACTACACAGCGAGGACGGCACGGCTGGCCTCCGGGGAGACAGTGCTGATGACGACGGATGGTGTCACCGAAGCGCGGCGCGGCCATGCGTTCCTGGGAACAGAAGGGATTATGCAGATCGCGGAGAAGGCTGGTTCACGCGCCTCACTCCAAACGCTGAGTCAAGCTATCTACAATGGCGCACGGGACTTCGCGGGGGGGGGCTTGCGTGATGATGTATGCCTACTGCTCGCCCGCCGTCAGTAAAAAGCCCGCCGTCTGTCAAGCGTTCATGAACTCGCTTCTTCCTGTACCACGTCCAGGACGGCAAACAAAGCAGTTTGCGCGAAGGAGAGCGCCAGAAGGCGTGTCTTTACCTCTGAGAAAGAGACATCCTAAAGAAAAAGACGCTCGCCGGGGGGCTACGTCTTTTTCTTTACCCTGCTCCTGCCCTCCCTCCTTGTTTAACTGCACTCACACCCCGCGTTTTTGAGACCCGCCGAAAGGCAGGGTCTTTTTTGTTGCCGCGCTTCAGAGTTACAGGCGAGCAAGCCTAAAGAGGCCCTCAGGACGGTTTCCGGTGACAGTAAAGCTGAACAGTGATCGGCGATAGTAGGGCCAGGATGTTGTCTTTGCTACTTTGGCGGAAGATCGCCTCTTTTTGACGCCTGACTCGCTTCTTCTTGTACCGTGTCTATAGCAGCGAACAAGCCTGTTTGGGCGAAATACGTTGCTTGTAGTCGCGACTTGACGCCGACTTGATCTAAACTATGGCCCAACCGGGATTGTCCAGACGCAATTGACTGCTTAGGGGAGATTACCCGCAAATCCTGCTGCATGGCTGCGTGTGCGCTGCGGTAGTTACACGCCGCTTGGAGAAGCAGCGCTAACATCACTTGGTGATGAGCGCACTCGCTTTCAAGCGTCTTCACCCGCGCCTCAAGACGTGTTGCCTCTTCCCGCAGTTTGCAGGTTTCTTCCTGAGAATCTGGCAAGTGCTTCTCGCTTTCTTAATTCCGAAGAACGTGACAGCCTTTCCATGTTTTACAGCTTTTCCACGCTTTATGAAGTTGCTACAGAACTTCGTGTCTTTTGTGCATTCGAGGCTTTTATGGTTCGTGCCTTTTATCAATGGCAGCGCACTCTATCAATGGCAGCGCACTAAGACCAGGCAGGCGTCGTCCATCAGCTTTCCACCCGCATACTCGCGTGCGCCCGTGAGGATTGCCGCTCCGACGTCCCGAAGTGTCGGCTCCGCCAGTGACTGCTGCACTAAATGATCCACGCCTTCCTCCCCCAATAACTCTTTTCCACGCCTCGCCTCGCTGAGTCCATCGGTGCTCAGCAGGATTATATCGCCTGGCCCGAACTTTATAGTGGTTTCTGCGTAGTGGCTCCCCCAGATGACGCCCAAAGGTAAGCTATGGCCTGCCATTCGCTCGACCGGGCCGCCTGCCCGCACCAGAGCCGGCGGTTCGATGCCTGCCCATGCAAAGGTAGCCTCGGAGGTTTGCACGCTGACGACTATCAGGGACAAAGCGACGAACTGGCCATCCGCTTGCTCCTCCCGACTCTGCGTGTCGCAAAGGTAGTCACTTAGGCGCGTGAGCATTAGCGCGGCGTAGAACGGGTACAAGTGCATGTAGGCTCGCAGAACATTTTTAGCCTCGATTGCACGGGCGGCTGCCGTGATGCCTTTGCCTGAAGCGTCTCCTACGACAAAGGCTACTCGTCCATCCATCAGTGGAATGGCGTCGTAGAAGTCACCGCCGACTTCCGCTTCTTCCCATGCCGCCGAATACAGGGTCGCAACAGACAATCCGGAGAAGGCATCTTCGGGAACTTCCAGCGTCAGCGGTCGCTGGAGCGCCAGGGCAATACGATGTTCCCGCTCATAGGCGGCCTGAAGCGCTTCGTAAGCAGTTTGGATCTCGGTGTGCATGTCCTTGAGATGTTTGTGGGTAGCACGGAGTCCATCGTGAGCTTCTAGTAAATGCGTCAGGTTCTCTTCCGACTTCAGCTCTGCTTGCTGGGATCTTTCTGCCTGTTGTTGGGCCTTCTCTGCGTGCTCTTGCTGCCGGATGCTGGTGATAACAAGGCGCTCATTGACGGCGCGTATCTCGGCGGTCTGCTGCGTTTCGGTGCTCTGCTGTGTGTCGCTGGCCACGGGTGGCCTCCTTCTGCTCCCTAAAGTAAGCACCTAGTGACTTAATTCTAAAAAAGTGACTTAATTCTAAAAACAAGTCATCAACCCACCCGATCCGGCAGACCGCTGATTAGGCCGCGATACTGGGTCAGGCGCTCTCCTACAACAAGACCTTCCGACGTGACCTCATATTCCCGGATGTCTTTGCTGTGGCCGCCCCCGCGCATCTTCACTACCAGCATAATCCGCCGCAGCTGTCCCTCAATCTCCACATAGCGCTGCAAGATGATGTCGTCGCTCAAAAAAGAGATCGCGTGCGGGCTGAACCGCAGATCCGTGAATGACGAGATTGTCTCCACCGTTGTCAGCACCGTTACCCCTGCCCCCGTCAGCGCCACCACCAGGCGGTACAGCGACTCGCGGAAGTCCTGACGGAACGCTGGTGCCAGTGCCAGCTCAAAGCCTGTCATCGAGTCGATGACAACCCGCTGCGCTCCTACTTCCTTAACAGCGTCTAGTAACTCGCGCAGGGCCTCGTCCACGGACAGGTCCAAGGGACGCAGGTACAGAACTTTAAGTTTCCCGTTCGCGATGCTTTCGTCTAAACCCAGGCCCAGGTGATCCGCTCGGCTAATATAGTCTACCGGACGTTCCTCGAAGATCGCGATCACGCCCGGCTCGCCCTGCTTTACCCCTTCAGCCAGGAACTGGGTCGCCAGCGCAGACTTGCCCGAGCCAGAGGGACCGGCCACAAGCACCGAGTCTCCCAGCGGGATGCCCCCTCCCATCATCTTGTCCAGCCCGGCCACTCCCGTAGACTGGCGCCGGGCCGCCAGCAGCTTCCGCTCTTTCCCAGTCAGGCCGTAGGTGCGCGGGAAGACCTGAAGGCCCCGGTCCGTGATGCGGAACGTGTGCAGCCCCGGCATGGAGGCCTGCCCGCGCAGCTTCATGACCTGGAGCTTGCGGACCACGGAGTTGCGCTCGACGCTCTGGAAGAGCCAAAGAAGGCCGTCTGCCACAGTGAAGACCGGGTTGTCCCGGATTTCCCCTTCGCTGTATTCCCCAAGAAGGAACGTAGTTGCCTGCCAGCTCGTCAGGTACAGGGCGAGGCGCTGCACGAAGCCCTGCAATTCCATTTCGCTGGCGGGGGCCGATTGCGTCTTGCGGACGAGCGTGCGGAACGAGTCCACGAAGACCAGGCTGGGAGAAGCGGCTTCCACTTCGGTCTTGATGCGGTCGAGGACAGCGCTGAGGTCACTTTCCAGCACGGTATCGCTCAGATTGATGAAGCGGACTGCGTCCTCGACCTTGGCCGTGTCGAAGAAAGAGAACTGCTGCTGGTAGCGGAGCATCTTCAGGGTGGGTTCGCCGAGGACAGTGAAGTAGAGGGCCGGCCGCTCTGAGGAGGCATTGGCGAACATGATCTGGTGGGCGAGGGTCGTCTTGCCGGTACCAGGGGCACCAGCGATCATATTGAAGGAGTATTCCGGCAAGCCGCCGCCGAGAATCGCGTCCAGGTCGGGTACGCCCGTGGACAGCGTATTCAGGTCCGCTTTCCTATTCTTGAAAATGTTTTCCCCATTGAGGTTGTTTTCCTCGTTAAGAACGGGTTCATCTTGATCGTTCATCGCGTCTCACTTCTCCCAAGTATCTCGTTCTCCTTACCTATTGTAATGCTCGGAGCAATTTCCGGCAATTCAATTTCCGGCAATTCAAGTTCTGGCAGAGCGAACTCCGGCCACGCCTTGCTAAGGATACGCAGCATGAGGTCTTCGCCAATGAACGTTACCAGCAGTCCGAGGAGCTGGGCCACAAGAGCCGCAGCTCCTGCATTGGCGTCTTGTTGTGCTACACTGTTCCCTGTTTCTTGCAGCTCCGTACCTGCGGCTTCCTGCAGCCCGGCCAAAGAACCGTTTGCTCCCACTCGCACGCTGCCTAGATGCGGGAACTGAGACGTTGTCAAAGTCAACGCACGGGCCATAAGCGTTCGAAACCCTTCTTGTCCAATCACCTTTGACAGGCGTACCTGTAACTTGTCCAAAACGCGCTCCGCAGCTTCTACCATTTCTGATTGATCCAGAATGGTTGCCTGATTTGGACTGCGAGGTTCTAATCTATGAGGTTCTAATCTATGAGATGCCTGAACCTGACCTTCATTGCTTTCATGTGCCAGCAGCCGCTGAACCAGACCTAGTATGGCAGTCGCCCGCATAATACTCGCTTTCTCCGGGATTATTTCCTCCGAAACGTCGCAAAAATCGGTAGCCCTATCTTAATCGGTAGCCCTATCTTAGATGGTCAAGTGAAGTTAATCGAGAAGACTTTGAAGCGTTCGCCATCGGTTCATCCGGGGCATTCAGTGTGGCAGAAAGTCCGTCTGTCAACATCGCGTCCGACTTGGCTGTGACCCGCGTTTCGGCACTTCTGCATCCGCTGGCACAGCCTCCTCAAACGTCTCCCGTAGCTTGGGCAGGCGGTCACGCCAAGCGGAAGGGCCTTGCTGCACTGGTCGCATTCCTAGATCACGCCGCTGCTTTCTCCTGTTTCTGCCGCTGCGTTTGCTTCCCGCTGCCAGTTTGAGACTGAGATTGAAACTGACGCATGACTCGCTCAACCCGGACGTGGGCCATGTCTTCCAATTCTTCGCTGATTTCTTGTATCCACTCATTTTCAAGAGTGCGACCATTGCCAAATCGGGCAGCAATCTCGCGAACAAGAGTGACTGCCGGGCTGTTGGCAGCAGTTTCAACTTCGTCCTCGTAGTTGGCCGTCGCGAGAGCGCCTGCAACATCGCCGAGGTAAATACCAATGGCCTTTGTTTTTTCGTAGCCGGGCCGCTGGTACTGGGCGTAATGAGGCTTATACGATTTGATGATTTTATGAAGTTGACTTGGACTCATCCCAACATGAACCGCAACTTGATTTACATTTTTTCCGGTCTCTCCAATTCGCCGTGTCAGCCATTGGGCAAAAGGCGTCATCTTGTCAAAATCGGTAATCGCTGTGCGAGCCATGAACAATTACCCTCATCTTATAAATAGTGCCATGTTTACTAAGACACGGCAAATAGCAGGCAGGTTGCATACTAGCCATATTTTAATGACATTTAGCCAAACGCGCAATATGCAATTTAACCAGGTATTTCTTGACATTTAGCCAGAACGCATGGGATAATAGGGTGGGAGGTAAAACCAGTGGCGCGAACAAACCTGACAACCTATTTGCCTGGCCTTGCAAAGCACATGGAAGGACGAAAGATCAACTATGTCGCAGAGAAGTTAGGCATAGATCAGAGCTTCCTCTCGCAGCTTATTGGTTGCAAGCGCGGAGCAAGTCTCGCAATGGCATTGAGCCTCGCTCGATACTTCAAAACATCTGTGGAAAGCTTAGTCGAAGACAAACGACCTGCGGGCGTTTCCTAAATTTGCTGCCTGCTATTTGAATAATAGTGGCTAAGTAGAATTATTTATATTGACAAATAGCCATTATTAGAAGTATCATCTCCTCAGTAATCACTACTAAGGAGACGGTCATGCAGGCAACATCGCGAACAATTCGCAACACCCGCTGGGAGCACACTCAGGCGGAAGCCGCCGCTAGCGCCAGGGTCATCGCCCGGCTGGACGCACTCACGCATAAGGGCAAGTCCCTCTCGCACCTGGATTTAGACAAGGACGTGACGGTTCGGGCAAAGGACGGCGGTGCAGAGCGGTATTTCGCGTCCATCTTTGCAGAAGGCGGGGAAGTGGCGCTGGTCTTCACGAGCTACGAGCGTTTTAGCGGAGAAGTCATTGAGGCGATCATCGACGGGCGCACGACTTATGCCGCCGCCTCGCACCGCCGGCGGGTACTGGTAACGGCGACTGGCGACGTGCTGACGGAGGTGGACGGACGCATCAGCCTGTACGCCAAGAAATACGAGGACGCGGCGCGGGAGATACTGGGGCGGCTTTACCGTCTGGGGCTGTGGCGGGCGCGAAGGCCCGGCCAAACTGAGGTCAAAGCCGGCGAGTACGCGCAGGCAATTTGAAAACAAAAAAGGCCCTTCTCTAAGCAGCAACCTAGAGAGGGGCAAGTTTTCTGAAACAAGGAACGACATGATTATAGCGCGTGCAGGCAGGCGTGTCAAGAGGGAAGGGGACTATTGCGGGGAAGGGGATGCACCGTGAGCCGCCTCTTTAGCCGGTACAAGCGGCGCTGCCGTCTGGATGCCGTTCGCGCCGTCCTTGCGGGGGCGGCGGCGGAACTGTCGGACCTGCTCTTGTGCGAGGACACCCGCTACGCGGCGCAGAAGGCGGCCTGGCAGGAAGGGCCGGACGGAGCGCAGCACTGCCGGGGGTCGGAGAAGCTGCGGCACGCGATTGCGGTGCTTCAGGGGGTGGACTTGCCGGACGCGGGGGAGCTGGGATGAACGACGAAACCAAAATTGAATCTAAAGTGCGCTCGGCTGACTTCACGCCGGTGCAGGTCGTCACCAGCCTTTTGGCCGACGCCATGTGCGAAGCGTCCTTCCGCCTCCGCGCCCAGCAAAGCGATCCCGCCTTCGCCCGCATGGCGACGGCGTTGACCGTCGAACAAACCGAGTCGGCGAGCGGGCTGCTGAACTGGATGGACTGGGTGCATCCGGGGCGCTACAAAGAGGCGTGCCAGGTGTTCGATTATCAGGTCGAGAAGCACGGCCTGGGCAGCCGTAGGGACCATACCCGATGAAGAGAAGGCCGCCGCCCCATGTGATGACGTACTACGTCATTTACGACAGCCCCACGGACTTCCCCGGCCTTTTTGTGCTGCGCCGCCACTTTCAGGACCTCGGAAACAACGTGGGAAGCGTGGACCTTGCGGCATGGGCCGCGCCCACCCTCGCCGCGCT